>CAZIAL010000010.1:0-10864 GCA_964536965.1 uncultured Bacteriovoracaceae bacterium | reverse complement strand
ATCGAGATCCCGCGCTGTTTTTCGAGCTCCATCCAGTCGGAGGTCGTATTCTTCTGGTTTTTTTTCGCCTTCACGGCGCCGGCCAAATGGATCGCGCCGCCGTAAAGCAGAAGCTTCTCGGTGAGCGTCGTCTTCCCCGCGTCCGGGTGGGAGATGATGGCGAACGTGCGGCGACGGTCGACTTCTTTTTCGATATTCGGAATGGCCATGATGCTGCTCGGGTTTTAGCCGATCAGGGTGCGTTCGGCCAGAACCTTAACGGGCCTTCGAAAGCGAAACGCCGAACTGGCGCGTGCCGACGACGCCGGAACAGACGCCGACGCCGATCCCGCGCGGGCGGGAGATCGGGTCGAAATTCGCGCATTCCGCGATGAAGCCTTTGGTCGGGTGGAAAACGCGGGTCTGGACGCTGACGTAGGGTTCGTCGCCGCTATCCGGACGTGGGAAGACGAGGAAGAATTTCACGGTCGCCTTCAGTTCCTCGGCGCCGACGTCGACCTCGACTTTTTCCGTCGGAGTCCTGCGATCGAGGGAGGCTTCGACTTTCTGCGGTCTGCCGATCAGTTTAAACTCGAGATTCCGGCGGAGGTCCACCGGGCGCCACCAAAGCTGGGCGCTGAGTTCGATCTCGACGGGCGCCGTGACGACCGTGGGCATCTCTGCTCGGGCGGTGAGCGCCATCAAGGCGCAAAAGGTGAGGAAGAAGAGCCAAATCTTGCACAGACCGAACGACTCCAGGCTGAAAGAAATCTTCGAATTCTCTCGGGGGTTCATGGGTGAGTTCATGGGGATCAAATACCCATCGATTCGATTTGCATCAAGATCTCATCGCGAGTGCCGCCCCGCACCGGAATCGGTTCGAGCGCCGCCACCACGAGTTTTTGGGAAGGCGCGCTCCAACCGTGGAATCGCGGGTCGAAAACGACGATGGCGCCCCGGTCGGAATGACTCCGAATCAGTCGCCCGGCGCGTTGTTTTAGCCAAATCATACGAAGCGGGAAGTCATAATCGAAGAGTCCGAACCGGGTCCGCGCCTTTCTCGCCTCGGCGAGCGGTCCCCGGGTCATCGCCTCGTTCATCTTTTCGATGACGACGCAGGCGAGCTGGCGTCCCGGGAGATCGATGCCCTCGCCGTAACGTTCGCTCCCGATCAGGAGCGCGCGCTCGGCCCCGCGGAACGCGTCGATCGCGCGCCGATCGCTGACCGAGTCGAAGACCTGGATGCCGTGTTTCTCGAGTCGTTCCCGAAGAATTTCGGCCGCATGTTTCAGCCGATGGTTCGCCGTCATGAGCAGGAGGGTTCGTCCGCCGAGAATCCGGGCCGCCTGTTCGGTGAAACCGATGATGGCATCCAGATGTTGGGGGGTGCCCGGCTGGGCGACGTCCGACGGAATGAACGTCACCGCCTGTTTCGCGAGCGGATACGGGGAGGGCAGGGATACGAAAGGCTTCGAAAGCGTGAGGCCGATGCGATCGGTAACGAACGTCGGATTCGCGCCGCTCGAAAGCGTAGCCGAAGTGAGTGCGATCGCGCGCGTGCCCGAGAAAAACTCCTCGGACAGCCCCTTCACTTCGATCGGGGAAACGCGAATCCGCCAGAGATTTTCCCGGGGATTCCAGTAGAGGAGGCGCAGGAAGTTCGATGCACTCGCGGGTGCGGCCGGTCGCGGAGGGTGGGACATCGCTCCGGCGCGCGGCTCCGCGCGGCGCTCGGCCGGAACCGAAGCCGGTTCAGAAATCGCGGACTGGAGCGCTTCCGCGTATTCGGCAAACGAGCTCGTGTAGAGCATGAGGATATCCGCGGCGGGATCGGTCTTCAGAGGTCCGGTCCGTACGGCTTCCGCGGCCGCTTCGAGAAAGAGCGAAGCGCTTCGAATGCTTTCCGCGAGATTCTGGAGTCCGAGATACAGGGGATCGCGCTCGAATTTCGCGAGGTCGAGAAAATCTTCGTACCCGCCCGTGTCGCGTCCGCCTTTTCGCGTGAGCGCGCCCGGGACGAGGACCGTCATTTCGCGAAGGCGGAGAGCGATCGGTTTAAGGAAGTCGTCGAGGGATTCGGCGCCATCCGGCCCTTTCGGGAGGGTGAGGCCCGCGATGAGACGTTTGATGCGGCTGCCGTCGCTGACTTTGCGGCCGCGTCCACCGGTGGTCAGGCGCTCGAGATCGTCGGCGATGTCCATTTCCGAAAGCGAGATGGAAAAGGCTTCGGTCAGCTGGTCCTCGAGATGGTGGGCCTCGTCGAAGACGATGTTGCGGATCTTCGGGAGGTGTTCGGGCCAGTGGAAAACCAGCGCATGATTCGCGATGACGACGTCGCTCTGGTGCGCGATCCGTGCGGAGTCGAAATAATGGCAGCTCTTATAGAAAGCGCACGGCGGCCCCTTGGTTGTCGTATAGTGGGCCTTCACGCGCTCGAGGAAACTCGCCATCGCGCCGAATCGAATGCGCAGGTAGGTCGAGACACGATCGAGCTCGGCGACGCGCGGGCCGGTCTGGATCGCCGTTTTCGCGAGCGCCACGACGAAGGCCGCGCAGTAACGTTCATGGGTCGCGGGGCTTTCGGGCGAACCGTCTTCCTCGGGTAGGAACGTGCACTCCTGATGGAGCTTTCGCAGGCAGAGGTAATTTTCCTGTCCTTTTACCGTGGCGGCGCGAATCGGCCGGCCGAGGAGTTTTCCGACGAGCGGGAGATCCTTTTCGAGAAGCTGGTCTTGGAGGGCTTTCGAATGGGTCGATACGACGAGCGGGCTCTCGGTCTTTTTCGCGGCCAGGACCCCGGGTACGAGGTAGGCCACGGACTTTCCCGTTCCGGTCGGAGCTTCGATCGCGACTCGTTCGCCCTTCGAAAGCGCATCGCGGACGCGTTCGGACATCTGGAACTGGCTTTCGCGAAACGCGAACTGGGATTGTTCCACCGTCCCATGCAATGCCTGCGCGACTTCGGCGGAAGCGATCTCGATTTTGTCCGGGGTGGCCCGCTCCACGTCCTTTTTTTCGAACTCGCGCAAGTCCCCGAAGCCAGGTCGTTCGAGGAGTTCCAGCAGCGACGGTTTCGTATCGAGAGATTGGAAAGCGTCTTCGAAGTACCAGGCCCACCACCAATTCTTCAGGAAATGGTCGACGATCGCGCCCATCCACGGGCGTTCTTTCCGCATCCACGCGTGCGCATAGACGAGGATCTTCAGAAGATCCTGGCAGTCCTTATCCGCGCGGTGGGCGTCCTCCAGGTCGACCCCCGCCCAGTTCCGAAGGGTCTCCATCGAGTGCGAATGGGATTCGGGCAGGAGGAGGGCGAGCGGGTCGATGGAGTTATGGACCGTGAACGCCTGACCGCCGACGAGGGGTGAAACTCGCGTATCGAGGAAGCCTTGCTCGATTTTCGAGTTATGGGCGACGATCGGAAGGTCGCCTAAGAAGGCCGCGAAATCGGAAGCCACCGATTCAATCGACGGCGCCTCCGCGACCATCGCGTCGGTGATCCCCGTAAGTTCCGCGATCATCGCGGGGATCGGCTGTCTTGGCTTAATCAGCGTATGGTAGCGCGCGACTTCGCGAAGTCCCTCGATTCGGATCGCGCCGATCTCGATGATCTCGCTCGTTTCCGGATCGAGGCCGGTGGTCTCGAAATCGAGCAGGATACAGGGGGTAGTTTCCGACATGTCGCGTTCCTCTGACGGGGCGGTGTCTCAAAAACCCTTGGGAAAAGAAAGGCTTACACGGCGCGTCCTGAGGGGGTTTATATTGTTAAGCAAATTGGTCGAGTATTAGCGAGTTCCGATAAGTATCCAGAAGGCAGCAGAAGGTACACAGATCACTCTTATGGAAAACCCTCCCACCGCTCTCAAAATTGGAACCGTCGCCGTGGTCCTCGCTTCCGAGGAAGAGCGTCGGGTCGAGTCGTTGGCGGTGAGCGCGAAATCCGCGCGCGTTCTGACCGATGGAGAAACGGTGGTCCAGTGGGTGGAAACCTTCTCCGATGAACGCGAGATCACGGCGCTTGAGCAGGCGATCCAATCCGGAAACCCATTTCCGCTGCAGTCCGTCTATGAGTTTCGTGCTCGTTCGGAGAGGGAAGACACGGAATTCGGCGACTATGTCGAAGATCTGCTTTGTCAGAAAGCCGTGCGCCCGGAAGTTCAATCCCATGGCGTGGCATGGCTCCGTTCGAAAATGAAAATCGAGCAGTTTCGGCAGCAGGAAAAAGAAGCCGCCGAAGTCATCGCGAATTTCGCACTCGCGAAATTCCGCGAAGATCCGCATCTGGAAGACTTCATTCTCTCCGGCCCCGGAGTTCAGGTGCGCATTCGCATCTTCAAAATCCGGCTCGCTCCCGGCTCCAGCGTCTCCGCTGCTTAGTGCTCGAACGGGTGCGATGTAACGCCAAGCGTGATTTGCGTTTGTCCATAACGCATTCGCTCCTAATCAAATCCTGACCATCCGAAAATGGCTTTCAGATTGCCGAGTTTAGCAATCGCACGGTACCTCGATTGGGTCTCCTACAACTCAGTCCCCCGGGGGTAACGATGCTGTCGGTTCTCGTCTCGATCGTCTTTTCGTCTGTAGTTGGTTTTATTCCTTCCGCCCACGCCTACCTCTCGAACGCAAAGACGCCGCTCTGCTTCGACCGCAGTGAGTCCCTCGAAATCGATAACGAACGAGTCCTTCGCATGAAGGAAGAAAAACCGAATCAGTTCAAGGCGCGTGCCTTCGTTTCGGGTAAAGTCATCACCGTGCCTAAACGGGTGGGTGGCCACGAGCGCTTCTCGATCCTGATCGGATCGAATACCACCGATACCCTCGAGATGGTTTACAATGTCAGCCCGGAATTCGGTGACCTCCCCCCGGTTCGCATCGGCGATGAAATCGTCGTTTGCGGAGAATTCATCAACTCCTTTAAAGACGGCGGCGGTTACAAAGCTTCGCCGGACGGCGCGATCGTCCACTGGGTTCACTACAATCCAGGCGATCGCGATCCCGACCATGAACATGGCTTTCTGATGTTTGACGGCCACCTGGCTGGATTCGACGACGCCGCACCAGGTGCTTGGGAAGGCGAAATCGAGGGCGGCGGCGGAAGCGGCCGGCACGGTCGCAAGGTGAACAGGAACGGTTCGAACCGTTCCCGCCTGGAAGACGATCGGATCACCCGCTGGCGCCCTTGCCGCAGCCTGGAAGAATGCCGCGAGCGTAACGGCGAATTCTGAGTCGGAATCGGTGGTTGGCGGCTTTCGTTCTGTCGCGGAACGTGGCATTAAGTTAGGGATTCATGAAGAAGACCCTCTCTGAGCCGTTGAAAACACCGGCCGAAATCACGGAACTGGCGGCTGAACTTTCGAAGCATTCGATCATCGCTTTCGATACCGAGTTCATCCGCGAGAATACATTCTATCCCTCGGTCGAACTCATCCAGGTCGCGACGCGCGAGCAGTCGTGGCTCGTCGATGCCCAGGCGTTTCGAGGCAAGAACGCCCCCGGGTTGAGACCGCTGCTGGATGTTTTCGAGAACCCGAAGATCCTGAAAATCCTGCACGCCGCGCAGGGTGATCAGGAATGTCTTTATACGAGCTACGAAGTGGTTGCGAAACCTTCGTTCGACACCGCGGTCGGGGCAGCCCTCTGCGGGTTTGGAGACGGGATCGGGCTCGGAAATCTGCTGAAGGCGGTTCTCGACGTCAATTTAAAGAAGGGACATGCCCGCACCAACTGGGCCGCGCGCCCGCTGCCCGCGCAGCTGATCGAGTACGCCCATGCGGACGTCGAATTCCTGGTCACGGCCGCCGAGAATCTGATCTCGCGGCTCGAGACCGTGGGTCGTAAGGAATGGGCGCTCGAGCTTTCGGCGAAATGGGAAGATGTGGCGCTTTATCAGCCGGATCCAGTCGGACTCGCGCAGAAGCTCGCCAAGAGCGGGCGCATGGACCAGAAGACCTTCGCCACGCTGGTCGAACTGATGAAATGGCGCGAGGATCGCGTTCGTTCGCTGAACCTGCCGCGCCGCTGGATCGCCGATGATCAGGTTCTGCTCGATCTGGCGAACGTGAAACCGAAAGATCTCGACCATCTCGCGGCGTTTCGCGGCCTAAACAAGGGCGAAATGAAGGTCAGCGGCGAAAAGATCCTCGAAGCGATCCGAAACGGCGCGGATTCGAAAGATACCAAGCGCCCGGCCGAAACGGCGCGGATGGAGCATGCCTCCGGGGAAGAGAGCCAGACGCTCGATCTGATGAAAACTTACCTCGGAATTCTGGCGGATCGCGAACGGATCGCGATGAAGCACCTTCTGACTGCGGGTCAGCTCCTCCCGCTGCTGCGGGAAAAGGTCTCGCATCCTGACGAATGGGTCGCGAAGAAGCTGCTTTCCGCGGAATCCGCGCGGCTGATCGGGGGCGAGCTGCTCGCGCTCCTTCAGGGGCGACGCGCGCTGTCGGTCGACGGGAAGAAGATCAAGATCGTCTCGCTCTAGGGCTGGGGGCTTTCCGCACGATCCAAATCGCCAAGTATTCGACGGCCCGCCCCGCTTTAGTTTATCGAATATGGAACCGACGAGTTCTTCGGGAGAATCCGTTCCATGCCGAAAAGTCTATTGCTGGTGATCCTGCTTTCTTTGGGCGCGACCGTCGCGCACGCCGATCCCAGTACGGAAATCATTCGTGCCTGTGGCAAGGTGAGTAAGGTTTCAAGCGTCGTGAACGCTTGCCTGGAGCACGCTTACTCTGTGACCCAGATCAGCGCTTGCGGGGCCGCGAGCCAGAACAATGCGTTTCTGAAATCCTGTTTTAAGAGTCGGCTGAGCGCGGCGGCGATCGCCGCTTGCGCGAAAGTTTCGCAGGATCTGAATGTTCAGATGACTTGTCTGGCCCAGAAGCCGAGACCCGTGGCCGCGAAGAAGGAAGCGATTCCCGTTTCGATCTGTTTGGTCAGCGTTCGCTGCGAAAAGGTCGCCCACCAGCACGGGGGAGTCGGTTCCGAAAGCGAGTTCGAAATTCTGAACTCGAATCCGGACGGAGTGCGGTTTACGCTGGTTTATAAAGAGAACGGAAGACGCGAGATCATTCGTAGCGAAGAGCGCTCTTATTTTAACTGCTATGACTGCAGCGCGAAGAGCTTCGTTCGCGAATGGAATAAAGAACTCCCGGGAATGATGGACCGGTGTGAGGCCAAGGCCCAGAAATATCGGGACGGCCTGGACGCGTGTCCAGGTGCGATCGGACAAAATGATCGAGTCGACCCAAGCGATGTTTCGAATCAAGGACTCGTAAAACTTGAAGAAGCGATTCGCGATCGGGGTCTGGACCCCCGTAATTTTAGCCCGACTCGCGAGATGAAGTCCGATCAGGGAATCTAGCTGACCTTCGAGTTTCGGCTTCGATCCGATCTTCCCGTCCGGTCGGGCGTCGGTCAGGGCGTCGGCGTATCTTCCGAAACCGCAGCATTCTTCTTTGTCTGCGGTGAATCGTTTTTCTTCTTCCCCGGCCAGTTCATTTTCAGGTTCTCGATCTCCGGACCGAAGTTCTTCTTCAGCCAGTCGGGGCCCTTCGTCGCGATATAGGAGAAGACGAAATACTTCGGCGCGCGGCCGAGCCAGACGCCGAGCGCGATTTCCGGAATCGGCATCTGTGCGAGCGCGCAGAGCAGAATCGCCGGCTGTTGCGGTAGGGGGCCGATCGCGATGAACCAGAGGCCCCAGAAGCCGTAATTCTTGATCCAGCCGTCCATCTTTATCCAGGTCGCGGAGGCGAAGAAGTTCTCGCCCGCGATCCAGGTGACGAAAGGTTCTCCGTAGGTGTAGGTGAGAAACGCGAGAATCGAAGCTCCCACGGTCGAGGCGAGGGTGACGAAGAAGGCGGTCCGAACCCAGCGCCTTGGGCGCATCATCGAAGTCGTGACGATCATGCCCTCGGTCGGAATGAAGAGGACGAAAAGGTCGACGATCGCGAGCAGACAGACCAGTGGCAGGTACCACCACCTGTCTGCGTAATTCTTCATGCGTTCGAAAAACTTTTCCATTCAGTCGCCGACCTTTCGTCGGTTTAGGGAGTCGGCCGCGTCGTGCGGCGGATCACTTCAAGCGTCGACGCCGTGGCATTTTTTATATTTTTTTCCGCTCCCGCAAGTGCACGGGTCGTTGCGTCCGACTTTGGGCTCTTCGCGGACGTACGGGCCGGTACGAAGAGGCTGGGCGTCGTGGAACTTCCATTCGCCGTTTTCTTTTTCGAAGACACTGCGCTCGTAATGATTCTGGTCTTCACCGTCCGTCGCATACTTTGCGTGGAAGATCAGTACGCCGGTCGTGTCTTTCTCCCCGCCGGCTTCTTTCTGGAGAACTTCGAGTCCTTTCCAGGTCGCGGTGCGGGACCACTCTTCGATTTCCTTCCGGTCGACCTCGGAGCGCGTCTCCGAATGGTGGGACGCGAGGATGAAGTCGATTTCCCCCACGACGAAAGCGGAGTAGCGCGCGCGCAGCAGCTCCTCGGCGGTCTTGGCCTTCAGCGAACCCTTCAGAATCGGCTGGCAACATTTTTCGAAGGTTTTGCCCGAGGTGCAAGGGCAGTTCTGGGTCGCGGTGATCGTGGAATGGGCCATCATTTCTCCGAGAAAGGGCTAGATAGAAGCCGGGGTTAGGGGATTAGTCTATAGGGCCGAGACGACCCTCGAAAGAGGTTTTCGCGAAAGAGGATTCGTGGGAAAGCTGGAGCATGAAGTTTCGTGATGAAGCGCAGTATCGTAGCGTCATTAAAAAGACACTGGATCGTGTCGAAAAGGCGTTCGACGAGGTGGATCCGGACGTCGCCGAGTGCAGCGTTCAGTTCGGCGCGTTGACCATCGTTTTTCCCGGGGGGCAGAAGTGTATTCTGAGCGCGCAGCCTTCGGTCGAACAGCTCTGGATGGCGCTTGCATCGAAAGGAATCGCGTACCATTTCGACTACGATCACGAACTCGGCGAGTGGCGCGACGATCGCGGCGAAGGGATCGAGCCGATCGCGTTCCTGCGGAAGTTTCTGCGTGAAGCGACGGGGCTTGAGTTGACGTTCTGAATTTCGCCCTCATTTTTCGGGGGTCGCGGCTCGACTGCACACGACTGGAGAATCTATGGCCGGAAAAGTTACCGTTTACACGATGGACCACTGCCCTTTCTGCGAGCGCGCGAAAAGCCTGCTGAAACAGCGAGGCGTGCCTTACGAAGAAATTCGCGTTCCGATGGACGATGATTCCCAGTGGGAAGCCCTCGAGAAAAAGACCGGCATGAAGACGATGCCGCAGATTCTTCACGGCGAAAGACTGATCGGCGGGTTTAGCGATCTGGACGCCCTCGACAAGAAGGACCAGCTCGCCAGTCTGCGCGGCTAGCCTTCCCCGATCGCCTGGGCGCTGTCCCTTTTTTGCTTGCGACATGATACCTTGTATGGCTAGGTATGATGTATGGGGCAGGCGACGGCATGAGCGAACTCGATAACTGGAAGACGCAGATTCGGAAGGGGTACCTGGAGCTCTGTCTCCTGGTCCTGCTGAAGCGGCACGGCCGGTTGTATGGCTTCGACCTTCTCGACCGTCTGGGTGAACTCGAGATCGACGTGAAAGAGGGGACTCTTTACCCGATGTTGAGCCGCATGACCACGGATGGCCTTCTTTCGGCCGCCTGGGAGACCGAGGGAAATCGCGGCCATCCTCGTAAATTTTACAGCCTCACCGCTACGGGCACTCGGCTGCTCGAGACGATGGACGCCGAATTTAAACGCATGGTTGCCGCCCTCGGGCGGGCCTCCAAACAGAAGGAATGACGAAATGGGGAAACTGGATCCGAAACTGGAAAGCTATTTAAACGCTCTCGATCGCGCCCTGTCGGCCTTTCCAACGAGTGAACGCGCCGAGATCGTCACCGAGATGAAGAGCCATGTGCTCGAGGCGCTCGACCGCGAGCCGACCCGGAACATCACGAATGTCCTCGAGAGCATCGGCGAGCCGGAAGCCGTCGCGAACAAGTACCTGCTCGAACGTGGCCTGAAGCCGGGCAAGCCTTCGCGATCTCCGATCGTGAAGTGGCTGACCGTCGGATTCCTCGGGACCTTCGGGATTTCCGTGCTCGCGCTGTTGGTTCTCCTCTGGAAATTCTCGCCGATTCTGTCGATCTCCGAGGACCGGGTCTCCATCTTGGGGGGGACGATCGAAATCGACGGCAAAGAGGGGACCCTCGCGGTCGGCACGACCCGCATGGCGGCGAATGCGATCGGGAAGGGTGCGCGCCAAATCAAGGGATCGAAGCCGATTCCGAATCCGGGAAAGATCGGATTTCAACTCCGGTTCACGAATGGCAAAGCCGAAGTGAAGCGTTCGGTCGATGAAACCCTGCGCTGGGAATGTGAGTACTTCGGCGAACAGGACTCGATGGTCGTTTCCGAAAAGGGCCCACACTTCGGGCTGCTCGCGGAAAAGGCGGCCGGCGTGGACTGCGAAGTGGAGCTTCCGAAAGGGATGGCGATCGACATCCAGGGAACCAATGGAGCCGTAGAGATCGAACGTCCGAGCGCGACGACGGTCGTGAAACTTTCGAACGGCCAGGTCTCGCTGAACACCACCGACGAAGGGAAGTACAAGTACGATCTGAAGGTGAAGGTCGGAACGATCTCGGAAGGATTCGTGACCTCGGCCGCCGGCAAGGACGTGATTCCAGTTTCCGTCGATCTCGGAAATGGCCAGATTCTCCGGGAATAGTGCAGTGCTGCGCCGCAACGTTAAATTTCTACGAAAATGCGCTTGGCCGAAACCGAGAGACTAGGTTAGGTAATAGTCGTCCAAGTCATTTGGCGTGGTTGTTCCCATCGTCTAGAGGCCTAGGACACTCCCCTTTCACGGGAGTAACCCGGGT
>CAZIAL010000009.1:0-93067 GCA_964536965.1 uncultured Bacteriovoracaceae bacterium | reverse complement strand
GAGCGATGGCGTTCGACGAGGACGACACTCTTTATTTCTTAGCGAACTGTCAGCCTTCCACCGGCAATAAAGCGGTCCGAATCATGAAAGCTACCCAGAACTCCGTCGGAACCGCGGGAACGGTTTCGATCGTCGCCGGAGACTGCACGACCACCCAGCCCCCGGCATCTGGCGGAGCCGATGCGCTCACCGTGGGTCTCGGAAGTAAGTTCAACTCGGCGAACGGGGATTGGGAACTCCCGACCCAGCGGCTCTTCGCGCTCGCCGTCCTCGACCGCGGCGCCACGATCTATTACTACGGATATTACAACGCGAATCATTGCCGAAAAATCGTCTCGGGAGTGAACTATGCCTGCGCGGTCCCGATAAGCTCCAACACGTCGTTCAGGGTGCGATTTTCCGACCGCAAGCTTCTCGCGAATACGGGCGACCGGGTCTGGGCGTACACGATTCCGAATTCCGGCGAAAACGGCGAAGTCGGTACCCAGCTCGTGGGAGCTACGCCCATCGATGCTTGCGGAGACGATGGGCTGCTCGCCGCGGAGGCTTGCCCGCGCGTCGCCAGCATCGATCTCGGGCCGGGAAACACGCTCTATATCTCTGACGGTGGACGGGAGAACTCGTCGGGAACTTACCGCGTCCGCTTCCTGGATCCCGAAAGTGGACAGGTCCGAACGGCGCTGGGGACCTTACCTTTTTACGGCGACGGACTCGACCGTACGCTCACCCGCGGTAGCTTTTCGGGGATTGCTTACAAAGCGACGAGCACGGCGGGATTTCCGGCGGGCCTCTACTTCACGGATAAAACCGCCATGGTGGTGGGCCGCATCGATACCACGACCGACCGAACCGAAGTCCTCTTCGGAAACCAGACCATGGAAGCAGCAGGTGCCGCGAACTCCGACGGCGCGCTCTGGTCGAAGTCGGTAAGCCTTGGCGGCCCCTACAGCAGCGGGACGATGCACGGACTTGCTTTCGATTCGAACAACGATCTCTGGGTCCGCTCTTCCTCCCACCACGCCGTCTCCATCGGTTCCGACCACACGATTACCCATCGACTTGGAGGGGGATCCGGCGCGGCGAATGCTTGGAACATCGCCGCCGACGGCGCCACTAACCCCGGAGCCTATGCGCTCTTTGTCACGGGTCTACGAGACAACGTGACGTTAAGTCCGACGGGTCTTTTCGTCGCCGGACGCGCTCATAACGCCGTGGGATGGGTACTCCACCCTTCGATCCGGCACTTCGATCTGGTGAACTCCCTCGTTCGCAAAGTGATCGGCGACCAGCCGCGCGCGATTTCCAACGACTCGGCCCCCGGCGCGGCACAGAACCTACCTATTAACTGCGATTACGGTTCGCCGGCCTGCTATAACTGGTACGATTCCACCACCGACCGCCTCTATTTTACGGAGGGCACGGCAGCCATCCGTTACGTCCAGGATCCGCTGACTCCGGCGACAAGCTTTCTCCAGTCCATTTCGCTGGCACGCTCGGCTACTAACTTTACCTTCCGTCCCGACCGCTCCGAGGTCTATTACTTGAATAACGGTCGGATCTACTGCAAGAAACTCGGCTCGACCGGAACGTGCGACGAAACGAATCTCGGCCCCGACGCCCTGCTGGGATCGATCACGGCCGGCGCAAACCAGTTCGCCTGGCTGGATAACGAAACCCTCCTGATCAGCAACCACACGGGGATGATCTATCGCCTGCGACTTTCGCCTCCGTAAACGAATGCAACCGGAATGAAGCCGGATGGGGTTTTTATGAGTCAGAAAAAATCGGCACCCTGCCGTTTCGCGTTCGTCGGAGTCTTCGTCCTCGGCCTGCTCGGCCTGCTCTGGACCGGGCGCTACTATCTCCGCAAAGAGACGCATGCGGATCGAACGGATCGCAGGCAGCGAATCGCCGCCGAAATGCGATCCGCCGAAAAGCTCATGGAGTAACGCCCGTTTATTTCAGCGAAGCGAGCCGCGAAATCAGAACTCCCGCCGCGACCGAAGCGTTCAAACTGGTGACCCCGCCGAGCGCCGGAATGGTCGTCGTCACATCGCAAGTTTCGGCCGTAAGTCGGCGCATCCCTTTTTCTTCGTTTCCGATCACGACTAGCCAGGGCCGATCGCGTTCCAGCGCGAGATAACTTTCTTTCGCGTGTTCGCTCGTTCCGAGGACCCAGAGGCCGGCTTCCTTCGCTTCTTCGAGCGCGCGCTGGAGGTTGATCTGTTCGCAATGGGGCACCGTTTCCACTCCCCCGCAGGAGACGTCGTAGACGGTACTCGTCAGCGGCGCCGACCGTTCCGAAGTCATCAGAATTCCTTCGATGCCGAAGAACCCGGCGATACGAAAAATCGCGCCGACGTTATGCGGATCGGTCAGGGAATCGAGCGCGATCCAGATCCCTTTTCCGTCGGCGCGTTCCTTCGCGTCGGCGAAAAGTTCCGGCGCGGAGACCGCCGCTTTGGGCTTGATTCTGGCTTCGTTTCCTCCCGCGCGTCCGCTCTCTTTCGGCGCGTTCCGGCTGCCTCGATCCGCCCCGGAACCTCCCTGGGTAGGGATGCGGTGTCGGCGGGCGAGGTCACCGACCGCCTTCCAGGCGTCGTCGGCTCCGGCGCCGATCGACGCGTGGATCGAGACGACGTCTTCCGGGCGATTCCGGAGCGCGGCCAGCACGCTGTGGGGATTTCGGACGGAGATCAGGCTCGACATCGCTTTACTCCTTCACGGGCATGCCGATCGGCGTGTCCAATTCCTTCAGAACTTTCTCGATCATCGCCCGCGGCGTTTTCGACTCGGTGATGGGACGACCGACGACGATCGCGCCCGCGCCGAGCGTGGCGGCCTGCTTCGGCGCCATCACGCGGGCCTGGTCTCCGCTCTTCGAGCCCTTCGGCCGGATCCCGGGCACGACGGTGAAGAGAACGGGATCCGCGGCGCGTACGGTCTTGATTTCGAGCGGGCTGCAGACGACCCCGTCCACTCCCCAGTAGCGGGCCTGCGCCACGAGCCGCTTCACGCTCTCCCCGACTTTCGACTCCGCGCCGCCCACGGCGAAGCTCACGTCGTCCCAAGTCGGCTGGTCGAACGAGGTCAGCACCGAAACGCCTAAAATCAGCGGCCTTTTATCCGTTTTTTTGGCGGAGAAGCGCTTCTCGAGTTCGTCGCGAACCGAGCGAATCATCGTCGCCCCCCCCGCGAGGTGGAGCGTGAACATCTCGACGCCCATCTCCACGGCTTGGATCGCGGCCTTCGTGACCGTGTTCGGAATGTCGTGAAATTTCAGGTCGAGAAAGATTCGGAAGCCTTCCTTCACGCGGGCGCGTACCCACTCCGGACCCTCGGATAGAAAAAGTTCGGATCCGACCTTCCAGATCACGGGCAGGTCGGCGCACTCTTTCATGAGCTTCACCGCCGCTTGCCCTCTCGAAAAATCGAGCGCGACGATCAGTTCGGTCTTCTTGGGTTCGGTTTTCGGCTTTCGCTTCGACATTCGATCCCTCGGCCCCTAGTAGGAACGCGCGAAAATCGCCACGACGTTCTTCTCCGACTTTTCACCGGTGAAAAAGCAGGGCTTCGTCGCGCGGATCGGCTCGTAGTTCGCATCGAGCTTCAGACAGCGGATGGTCGCCTTGGTCTCTTCTTTAATCTTCTTTTCGAGCTCGGAATTTCCGCACCAGGCGGCGACAAAGAAACCGCCGTCTTCGATCTTCGCCTTCAGCTCGTCGTAAGTATCGATCTCGAAGGTGTTCGCGTCGCGAAAGGCACGGGCCTTCTCGAGCAGTTCCTTTTGCATCGATGCGAGGTCTCGGGCCACTTTCGCCGGAATATCGGCAAGCGGTATGAACTCCTTCTGCGATAGGTCCCGGCGGGTCATGACCGCGGTCCCCTTCTCGAGATCGCGAGGGCCGATTTCGATGCGGATCGGCGTTCCGACGAGTTCGTGCTCGTGGAACTTCCATCCGGCCTGCTTCTGGTCGTCGTCGTCGACGAGAACTCCGATATCGTAGGGGAGTTTCGCGACGGCGACGTCGGCCAGGATCGACTGGCGCAGTTTTCGCGCGGCTTCGATGACGGCGGCTTTCGTATCCGGTTTCGGCATGATCGGAACGATCACGACATGGGTATGCGCCAGCCGCGGAGGGAGGACGAGCCCCTTGTCGTCGGAATGGGTCATGATCATCCCGCCGATCAGGCGCGTGGAGACTCCCCACGAAGTCTGGTGCACGAGCTTCTGGGTGCCGTCCTTATCGAGGAACTTGGTCTCGAAGGCCTTGGCGAAATTCGTCGAGAGGTTATGCGAGGTCCCGGCTTGAAGCGCCTTTTTATCCTGCATCATGCCTTCGATGCAGTAGGTGCGGAGCGCGCCTGCGAACCGCTCGTTATCGCTTTTCAGGCCGTAATAAACCGGCATCGCGAGAATTTCTTCGGCGAAATCGCGGTATACGCCGAGCATGGTCCGTGTTTCGGTTTCCGCTTCTTCGGCGGTCGCGTGACAGGTGTGCCCCTCTTGCCAGAGAAACTCGGTCGTGCGCAGGAAAAGACGCGTACGCATCTCCCAGCGAATGACGTTCGCCCACTGGTTCACCATGAGCGGGAGATCGCGGTAGGACTGGATCCATTTCGCGAACATCGAGTTGATGATCGTCTCGGAAGTCGGCCGCGCGACGAGCGGCTCCTCGAGTTTCTTTCCGCCCGCGTGGGTGACGACCGCGAGCTCGGGCGCGAAGCCTTCGACATGCTCGGCTTCTTTCTTCAGGAACGACTCCGGGATCAGAAACGGGAAGTAATAATTCTGCGCGCCCGATTTTTTGATGCGGCGATCGAGGTCTTGCTGGATGCGCTCCCATATCGCGTAACCGTTCGCACGAATGACCATGCAGCCCTTCACCGGGCTATAGTCGGCGAGCTTCGCCTGCAGAACGATGTCTTGATACCATTGGGAAAAATCCTGGGAACGCGGCGTAATTTTCTCTGCCATAGCGGCCCCAGAATGACACAAAGCATAGCCGGAAGCGAGGATTAGGTAGGCTTAATTTGACGGTGAAGCGGAGAGCATGTGACCGTTTTTACTTCAGCCGTTTGTTTAACCGGATCATCGCGGCGCCCGTCCCCATCGAAGCCTCGCGACGATCCTTTCAGAAAGGAAAGTCCCATGCGTTCAAGCCTAGCCTGTCTTTTCGCCCTCGCCCTCGCACTCCCCATTTCCGCATTCGCCGCCGATGCGAACGACGGAGGCGGAGAAAAAGAATCCTCCGCCCAGGTACATCCGCCTGGCTCCGGCTACCCTTCCCATCCGGGTGGAGATGGCCCTTCGGGCGCCCCTCATTTTCCGTCTCACTCCGCGTCCCAACCCCAACATTCGATCTTCGAACGGCTTCAGGGATTGTTCCAGACCGGAACGACTCCTGAGTTCACCGCTTGCGGACAGTACGGCTATGCCGGCCGTTGCTTTACCCGGCACCGCGAAAGCGCCGTCAAGGGCGCGGGCTATGTGATCTCCGTCTCCCAATCGGACAACGGTCCGATCGATCCCCGCCATTTCGGGTACGACGCCGTCAGTGTCTGGTCCGACGACCTGGACCATTACGACCACCAGAAAATTCCGCAGGTTGTTTCGGAGGGTACCTGGCGCCACAGTCACCTGACTCGAAACGGGCTCCGCACCAAAATGGGCTCCGTTTACTCGACTCTTCGCATGGGCGGAGACTACCTCATCGAGCAGATCAACGACTTCGACGGTCGTACCCTGAACTACTGTTACTACTATATCTCGCTCACTCCGTAATCGCCGCCAAGGCGACTCCCGTCCACCGACTGAAAAAGAGGCCGTCCTTCCTTGCCGAAGGCGGCCTTTTTCATTTCGAGCATCCGCGCCGCCTCAGTCTTCGCTCTCGATCCCGTAGGATTTCATCTTCTTGTGGAGGTGCGAGCGTTCGATCCCGAGCACGGCGGCCGCCTTCGAGACGTTCCATTCATTTTCCTTCAGCGTCTTCAGGATGAAATCCTTCTCGAAGCCCGAACGCGCGTCGCGCAGATTCTTCGCCGAAGAGGAGGATCCGGTCGATCCCCCTCGCTCGCGGCCGGTGTCGGTTCCCTCGGAACGATTCGCCATCTGGGCGGAAAGCGCGTCGCTCTGGAGATGCGTCAGGAGATGGTTCGCGGTGATCGGCGTTCCATCTTCGTTCTCGAGGGTCAGAATCATCAGACGCTCGATCAGGTTCTTCAGCTCTCGGACGTTTCCGGGCCATGGATAGGACTTGAGAAGCTCGATCCCTTCCGCCGTAATGGTTCGCAGCCGCTTTCCGTGGGTCACGGAGAACTCTTTCAGGAAGTGCTCCGCCAGAAGTGGAATGTCTTCTTTACGTTCCCGCAGGGGCGGCACATGGAAAGGGATGACGTTCAATCGATAGAAAAGGTCTTCCCGGAAATTTCCGCGGGAAATTTCGAGCCGAAGGTCTTTATTGGTCGCGGCGACGATTCGGACGTCGACCGAAATCGTCTGTGTTCCGCCGACTCGTTCGAACTTCTGCTCCTGGAGAATGCGGAGGATTTTCGCCTGCGTCTTCATCGACATGTCGCCGATTTCGTCGAGAAAGAGCGTCCCCTCGTGGGCCAAATCGAATTTTCCGCGGCGGAGCGCCGTGGCCCCGGTGAAAGCGCCCTTCTCGTGGCCGAAGAGTTCGCTCTCGATCAGCTCTTCGGGAATCGCGGCGCAGTTCACTTCGACGAAGGGGCGGTTGTAACGCGAAGATAAGGCGTGGACGCTATGGGCGACGAGTTCTTTACCCGTTCCGTTCTCGCCCGTGATCAGCACCGATCCCGTGGTCGGCGCGACCTGGCGTACGAGCGCCTGGATCTGGGTCAGCGCCGCGCTTTTACCGATCAGCTGGCGCGAGCGGGTGATTTGCTTGCGAAGGGCCTGGTTCTCCCGAGCCAGATCGCGGACCGAGGTCGCGTTCTGGAGAAGGACCAGCAGCCGTTCGAGCGAAGGGGGTTTTTCGAGGAAGTCGAAGGCGCCGAGCTTCGTGGCCCGAACCGCGGTGTCGATCGTTCCGTGGCCCGACATCATGATGACGGCAAGGTCCGGCCACTCGGCCTTGATGATCCTCAAGGCTTCGAGTCCATCCATTTCGGGCATCCAGATGTCGAGGATGACCACGTCTACGCCGTCCTGGCGAAGGAGCTCGATGCCTTCTTTGCCCGAGCCAGCGGAGCGCACTCGATAACCTTCGTCACGCAGCGCGCCTTCGAGCGAACTCCGGATCGAGGCTTCATCGTCGATGATCAGCACGGACCTGGACATTTAGACCTTCAGTTTGGAAACGGTGGGTAGTTCGACCGTGAACTGGGTTCCTTCGCCGGGAGCGGACTGCACCCGGATGAAGCCATGATGGTCGGCCACGATGCGTTTGGCAATAGCCAGCCCGAGGCCCGTTCCGTCCGACTTCGTGGAGAAATAGGGTTCGAACACACGCGATCTGACCTCGTCCGACATTCCGGGGCCGTTATCCCGGAAATCGAGAACCGCGATCTGGAGCGACGCGTGGTACTGGGTCGTGATTTCGATTCGTTTCTCTTTTTTCGCCTCGAGCTTCGAATCTTTTACCGCCGATACCGCGTTGTCGAAGAAGTTGATGAGAACGCGTTTAATCTGGTCACGATCAAATTCGAAGTCCGGAAGCGTCGCATCCGGACGATAGACAAACCGGACATCGACATGGGCCTGCTCGTAAAGCGAAAGCGTTTCACGAATCGTCTCGTCGAGCGAGTCCCGCATCAGCTCCACTTCCGGCATCCGCGCAAAATCCGAAAACTCGTTCACCATCTGCTTCAGTTCGTCGGTATGCTGGATGATGGTTTCGGTGCATTCGCGGACGAGCTGCCCCTCCTTCCCGGTGAGATCGCCGAGCTTGCGCTGCATTCGCTGGGCCGAGAGCTTGATGGGGGTCAGGGGATTCTTGATCTCGTGCGCGATCCTTCGCGCGACTTCGCGCCAGGCCATTTCGCGCTGCCCTTTCACGAGCGATGTCATGTCGTCGATGACGATGACGGCCCCGGTCGGAAGCGAGGTCGCGATCGCGGCTACGGACTTCGTCGTCCCGCCGATTTTCAGGTTCAGCTGGAGCACTTCCGGGCTTCGCATGGGAGCCGAGGAGTTCATCGCCTTTTCGAACACGCCCAGTAGCGCCGCCGCCTCTCCGACCAAGGCATCGCGATAATGGCGTCCCAAGGCCCGATCCGGCGGAACCTCGAGCAGCTGCGAGACGGCGCGGTTGAACGTCGTGATTCGCCCGTCCTGATCGAGCGAGATCACGCCCGTGCCGACGTTAGCGAGGATCGCCTCGAGCTGGATTTTTCGACGCTCGAGGTCGCGCGTCGCCTCGGTCAGGCGCTCCCGGTTCTCCTTTAGATCCGCCGTCATCTTGTTAAAGGACTCGACGAGGGTCGCGATCTCATCGTGGCCGGAGCTCTGGATGACGATATCGAGATTACCGGCACCGACCATCTGGGCGCCCTTCACCAGGCGCTCCACTGGCACCGTCAGCTCGCGGGCCATGAAAAGGCCGATCCAGATCGCGACGAAGATGATGACGAGGGTGATGAGGATCAGAATGAGGAAGTAGGCCGTCTTCACCGGGTACTTCAGCGGGTTGATGTCTTTATAATCCTGGATGACGCTTGAGACCTCGTCGACCTTGTTCACGAGGGTTACCGGGACATACCTGCTGACGACGATCACCCCCAGCACGGACTCGGATCCGGCAAGACGGACCGGGGCCAGCGCACGCACCCAGTCGCCGTTCCCTGCGTGGTGGATCACGCTGCCCGGTTTACCGCCGAAGCCGCCGTCGAGCAGGTCGAGCGAGACCCGGGGGGCCGGGAGGTCCCAATCTTCGCTCTCACGGACGGTCATCACTCGTTCTTCGAGCGGGGCCGCGTAGAACTCGACGACGTCGAGCGCCAGAAGCTCGCGCTGCGACTCTAGGTAAGCCGTCAGCTTATCCTTCTGGATGCGACCCGAGGCGAGGCGGACGGCGGTCCCTTTCGCGATGTGATTGGCGAAGTGGGAAGCGGTCTGATCGGCGCCGCGGTAATAGATTCGCGTGATTTCCAGCGCCGTTTCCAGGGTGTTTTGGATCTTGATGGAAAACCACTTGTCGAAGGTGGTGTTGATATAGAGCGCGGAAATCGCGAAAAGCATCAGCGTAGGAATGATGGAAAAGGAAAGGAACGAAACCACGAGCTTCGTTTTCAATCGCGAACCCAGAACGTTTCGGCGGCGCTCGATGAACAGCTTCCCGACGTTCCTCAGTACCAGCCAAAGGAGGAGAATCAGGATGATGATGTTCAGATTCACCAGTCCGAAGAAGAAGATCGAGTTCACGAAGGGCAACGTGCTCGATACCCGGCTGATCCGGAACTCCACCACCATCAGAGTCAGAAAGAGAAAGAGAAGCGCGAGGATAGCGATGCGCTCGCGTTTGCGTTTCAGCCGTTCTTTGGGATCGAGCGGCGGGATCTCTCGAACTTCGTTAACCATTTCCGGATTCGAACCTCATCGGAATTTATTCACTCGTACTTTAGTTTCCGTAATTCAGTCTTCGCACATCACTGTTCGCGTGACCAAATTTCCGCAAATCGCGTGGCAAGAAAAAAAACGAAAATATTCATTTTTTTTGATTTCGACGCTTGCACTCAAGAAAGATCGAGGTAACATTAAACCAAGATAGACATTGCTTTGGTGCAATGTCTTTAACGGAGGAAATAGCGATGGCAACGAAGAAGAAAGCTGCGAAGAAAAAAGTAGCAAAGAAGAAGACCGCTAAGAAAAAGAAGAAGTAACTCTCTTCTAATTCTATTGAGTAAGGGCCCCGAATCGGAAACGACTCGGGGCCTTTGCTTTTTCACCGTGCCTTGCGGAGAAGCGCGGAAAAATGCCCAATTCCCCGAAGAAATGCCGAAATTTTTTTAAGTACGGACCTTCCGAAGCGCCGCGCGTTCGCCGGACGGAAGCGTGCGGAGAAGATGCGGGATCCAGCGCGGCCCGAAGTAAACCCACCCTGTGTAGACTTGGACCAGATCCGCTCCGCGCGAAAGTCGCTCTTCGACTTCGCGGCCGGTGAGAATGCCGCCCACGGAAAGAATGGGAAGCCGACTGCGCGAACGGACTCGCTCGAGTACCTCACGAGAGAGAATTCCTAACGCTCCGCCGCTCCACCCCCCCCGTCCCCCGTGCCAATATCCACCGAGGGTGTTGGTCAGGACCCACCCGTCGAGACCCATCGAACTCTCGGCGCGAACGACGTCTTCAAGCGCCTCGCCCGAGAGCTCCGGCGCAAGTTTCAGAAAGATCGGTGGCTTCGACTTCCAGTGCGCGCACTCTTCACGGATGGCTCCGACGATTTTCGTAATTGATTCAACGGTCTGCAACGCTCGCAGTCCGGGGGTGTTCGGTGAACTGACGTTGATCACGAGATAATCGGCGAGTTCCGCGAACGGCCTCACGGCGTCGCGATAGTCTTGGTGGGCAAGCTCTGCCGAGGTGTCTTTATTCTTTCCAAGATTCACCCCGATTCTGAAATCCGGAGGCAGCGAACCCTTCTGGCGCGCCTTCGCGACGTGGTGAGCGACGATTTCTGCGCCCGGACTGTTGAATCCCATCCGGTTGAAGAGCGAGAAGCGCTCGGGATCGCGGAAAAGGCGGGGACGTTGGTTCCCGGGTTGGGGTCGTGGCGTGACGGTGCCCACTTCCGCGAATCCAAAGCCCAGATGGGGGAGCGCGGCCAACAACTTCCCTTCTTTATCAAAACCCGCCGCCAATCCGATCGGGTTTCGGAAACGAATTCCGCCCACCTGGACCGCCGGGCCTTCCCCATGCCCGGCCATTCCGGAGATGGATCGCAGAAGCGTTCTCCCGGCCGTCGTCGATCCTAGAAAGGCGAGAATCGCGGTGAAAAAATGGTGAACCGCTTCCGCATCGAAGCGGAAGACGAGCTTCCGGAGAAACCCCCAGAGCGTGGGTCTCACGCCTTTCCTCGCTTCTCCCAGACCTGGAGAAAAAATCCGTCGGTTTGGCACGGTCCGAGATATCCCCCTCCGATCGGAAGGAATTCGGGATACGCGGTTTGGAAACGGGTGACGACTTCTTCGGTCTCCGACTTTCTAAAGGTACAGAGCGAGTAAACCAACCGTCCGCCAGGTTTCACGAGCTTGGCGTAAAGCGAAAGCAGGCGGAACTGGAGTTCCGGGAGCTTCTCGATCTCGGCAAAGTTTTCCTTCCACTTCGCATCGGGGTTGCGACGGAGGACCCCCCAACCCGAGCAGGGTGCGTCCACCAGGACCGCGTCCGCCTTTTCCGTGAAGTCCGCCAGCGCGGCCTCTTCGTTCCCCGCGTCGAGAAGAATCGCTTTCGCGTTCGTCATCTGGGCTTTGCCGATCCGGCGCTTCAGGGCCGTAATCTTCGAGCTAAAGATGTCATAGGCGAAGAGACGGCCGCGCCCCCCCATCATATCGGCCATGGCGAGCGTCTTACCGCCGGCCCCGGCGCATGCGTCGATCACGGTCATGGGAGGGAAGCCCTTCTTGGGTATCGTCCCGACGAAGGGTGGGGTTTCCTCGCCCGGCCGATCCGAGAGCAGGGGTAGGACGAGTTTCGGTTCAAGCACGGCCAACGAAAGGAGCTGCGACCCCTCGTCCTGGATTTCGAACGCTCCACGGTCGAAGGATTCGACGGCCATGACGGCCTTATAACCTTCGAACCGAATTCCGACCGGAGAGATCTTCGAGAAACAGTCTTTGCGCGCTTCGAGCTCTTTACGGATCGCTTCACGGTCTTCGCCGATTCGCACGCGTAGCGCGACGCCGGGTTGGATGGATAACTGTCGGGCAAGCGCAGCGGCCGTTTCCTTGCCCCAGTCCTTTCGCCACGCCTCGATCATCTCGGGAGGGAAATCGTCTTCATTTCCCACAATCTGGCTATCTGCGACAATTTCAGGGCTCGTCGTCGTATCGAGCGCGAGCGCGCGCGCGACCTCTGGTTTCGCTTCGAGTGCTTTAAAAACCTGACTTGCCGGAGCCCAGTCCAGCAATTCCTCGCGAGTCAGCGACCAGGGCTCACCCGAGAGCACTCCCACGCCGACCTCGGCCGCTAAAGCGGATGGAATACGCAGCAGCGCCTGGATTCGCGGGGCCCAGGCCGCCTTTTTGTTCCGCGGCAGATCCGCGAGGAGCGCATCGAGGTGGCGACGGGATTCGATCCAGTCGCGCCAGAACTTTCCGAATGGATCGACAGCGGTTTGGCGTACGAGCTGACGCGCCGACTTTTCCCGATCCTCGCGGTCCCGAACGACGCGCTCCCGCTTGATCTCGGTTTGTTTTTTCTTGGCGCGGAGACGGCGAGTTTTAGTGCGATTCATTGAAGTCCCCGAAAACGGCATTTACACTGGAATCTATGATCGACTTTACCCTGACCGACGACCAAAAGCAGCTCCAAGAACTCGCCCGCAAGTTTTGCAAGGATGAGATCATCCCGCAGGCGGCCCTGCATGATAAGGAAGGGAAGTTTCCGCGCGAAATCGCGGAGAAGGCCTGGGAACTGGGGCTCATGAACACCCACATTTCGCCTGAGAACGGTGGACTGGGCCTGGGCGTCCTCGACGGGTGCATCATTACCGAGGAACTCGCCTATGGATGCACCGGGATCTGTACCGCCATGGAGGCCAATACGCTGGCCGCCGCCCCGGTCATGGTCGCCGGCAACGACGAGCAGAAGAAAGAATTCCTCGGCATGCTGACCGCCGAGCCGAAATTTGCCGCTTATTGCGTCACGGAACCTGGCGCCGGATCCGACGTCTCGGGCATTCGAACGACCGCGAAGCAAGACGGCGATGACTACGTGATCAACGGCGCGAAAATGTGGATCACCAACGCCTCGGTCGCTTCCTGGTATTTCGTGCTCGCCTATACGGACGTCGCCGCAAAACACAAGGGCATGACCGGTTTCATCGTCCCGGCGGATGCGAAAGGCATCACGGTCGGAAAGAAGGAATGGAACATGGGCCAGCGGGCGAGCGATACCCGCGGCATCACCTTCGAAAACGTTCGCGTCCCGTCCCGATACCGACTCGGAAAAGAAGGCGAAGGTTTCAAGATCGCGATGTCGGCTTTCGATCATACGCGACCGACGGTCGCGGCGGGAGCCGTCGGAATCGCTCGTCGCGCCATGGACGAAGCGATCGCATACTCCACGACGCGGAAAACCTTCGGGCAACCGATCGCGACCTACCAGGCGGTAAGCTTCATGATCGCCGACATGGCGATGAATATCGAAGCCGCTCGGATGCTCGTCTGGAAGGCCGGCTATGAAATCGACTCCGGCCGCCGCAATACGAAGTATGCGGCGATGGCGAAAGCTTTCGCGGCGGATATGGCGATGAAAGTGACGACCGACGCGGTCCAGGTTTTCGGTGGCTACGGATACTCGGAAGAATATCCAGTCGAGAAACTCATGCGCGACGCGAAGATCTATCAGATCTACGAAGGGACTTCGCAGATCCAGCGACTCATTCTCGCGAAAGAGATCTTCGATCGATAGTCGGCGAGATCTTCGATCGATAGTCCCTGCTCGATTAACGGCTCTACTGAAGGGTTAGAAAATCAAATCATGTGGATACGCTTGCGTATTCCCGCATTTTTACTTATTGTTTAAAAACCTCACTTGAAAGGAGGCGAAAATGGATTTCAATCAATACGCACAAATTGGAATGGCCCTCGATACCGGAATCGCCTCCGAACTCCCGTGCTCCGTCGCACGACTCGGCTAGCGATCCCGCTCTCCCCCCGAGGCACTCCTCTCACCTTCATTCCTGAATCGTGCCGACTTCGGCATGAAACGCTTTCTCTCGTACGTCATTCGTAGCCATCGCGGTTCGAACGCCTTCGAGAAAGCCGAGGCAGTCGTCCGTCTTTCTCCGGAGAGGCGCACGACTGCTTCGGATCGTGTCCCCGTGTCCTGAAACCTAAACTCCAAGAGGAATTTATGAACGTCCTGAAAAATGAACTGATTCGTCCTGAAAATGTAAACCGTCCGTCGAAAGTGAACTCCGTCGAAATCATCCTGCAGATGCAGAAACGATATGTACCGCCCCCCGGGCGAAGCGAGAAGAACATGAAACCTTCCCATCATCCATAGTCCCGCTCGTCGTGGTGGCGCCGGTTCGTCGGGTTCCTCCAGATCTTCTCGGTCCGTCATTCCCTGCAGAGGGAAGTCGGGCCGGGCCAGCGTCCGGAGTTCGTTGAAAGAAAGGAGCCGAGAACGAACTTCTAATCGAAGGGAGGAGGAGCACCCACGTTCGCTCGGGTGCTCCTCCCGACTCTGGGTCTTCGACTAGACCAGCAGATCTTCGAAAAATGCCCCGAAAGGCAGGTGCGGGTGCCGGATCTGGATTTCTAAAATCCAGACTCCGGCACTCGGCTTGTAATCGATCTCGCCCATTCCTCCCCGAAAGAAGACCTGGTGGGGAAAGTCCCCGACCCGATGGCCATCGACTTCCGGATTTAGGACGTAACCCAGTTTTTCCGTTTCTTCCTTGGCGCGCGCATAGAGCGCGACGCCCGAAAGCGATTCGTCACGCCAGATGCCCGCCACGCGGCGAAAAATCGTGCGCGCAGCCTCGACGAGTTCGAGCTTCGCGACCTGATGGTCCGTCGGTCGTGAAGTGACGCTCTCCATGACGAAAGTCTCGCCAATATCGGCTTCGTATTCGATGCCGTCGATTTCGAAAACGGGTCCCAAGTCGAGGAAATAAATATCTCCCTCACGAAGCGGTTCGGCCGGATCGGACTGCTCGTTGAATTTTTTCAACGTATTCGCTCCGAAGCGAACGAGGACGCGGTGCCAGTACTTCTTCGCGCCGAGCTCCCGAAGGATTCGCTCACCCTCGCGTCGAGCCTCCTCTTCGGTCATGCCGACGCGGATGGCTGACTGAAGCTGGCGCAGCCCTTCCCATCCTCGGGCTTGGGCTTTTAGCAGGTTTTCGGCTCGGAACCCGGGACGGTTTTTCTCGCGCTCCATGACTCCTCAGTTTTCTCCCGCCATGAGGGATTCGACCATGCGGCGATAACTTCCGTACCTGGGTAGATCTATCGCCTTGCAGCCCGCTTCGTCGCGGTGCCAGCAGTCGGATTCGGCGCACGCCAGGCCTTGGAATTCCGGGAAGTAATCGCGTAGCTTTTCCGCCGGGACGTCGAGCAATCCGAATTCGCGGATGCCGGGAGTGTCGATCATCTTCGTCCCGGGAATCAGGTATGCACCCGTCGTCGTATGCATTCCCTTACCCGTGGAGGTACTGACCTCGGCGGTTTTTCCGACCACATAGCCATTCAGCGCGGTGAGGATGGATGTTTTTCCCACCCCTGAGTGACCGCAGAAGGTCGCCAGCTTTCCGGCGAGCGCGGCGCGCAGGTCCGCGAGGCCCTTTCCTTCCAGACCGCTCGTCTCGAAGACTTGGAATCCGATTTCACGGTAAAGTTCCCATGGCCGGGGCTCGCCCTCGACGTAAAGATCAAGCTTCGTCACGCAAAGAATCGGCTCGATCCCTTGGACCTGGGCCGCGACGAGAAACCGATCGACCAGGCCGGGAGCGAAGTCCGGTTCGCGGCAGGCGGCGACGATGACGAGCATGTCGATATTTGCCACGAGCGTGTGTCGCATCGTGCTTTCGGGCGCCGGGCGGCCGAGCGAATTCCTCCGCTCACATACTCCGTCGATCACGCCGTCCCGCGCGCCGACCTTCTCGAAGCGCACGCGGTCCCCGACGGCGACCGGTGCGCGTTCGCGCCTCTCTGGAGTGGGAAGTTTCGCTTTGCGGTAGGTGCAGGCGAACTCGCGAGGGGTGAGCGATCCGTCGTCGGCGAGTACCTTACACTGATTTGGAAAAACTTCGACCACCGTGCCGTTGGCCTCGCTGACCGGCAGGTAGGCCGTCAGAGGCTTCTTTTTTTTCGCGATTCGACCTGAGCCGTGGCTGCCCCGCTCTTTTTCGGAATCGAGATAATCGTCGTCGTCGCCACGGTACTTCGGGGTCATTCGTTAGGCTTGAAACTAGCTTAGTGACCAGAAAAACGCAAAAAGGGAGACCTTCCCATAGGAAGATCTCCCCTCGAACATCCCGCGGCGCGGTCCTAGAGCGCGCGCTTCATGAAGCCGCGAACGACGATCCGCTGGCCGTCGTACTTGCCCAGATTCGTATCTCGGCTATTCCGATCGCGGTAAATTCCCGTACAGATCATCCGGTCGGAGAACCCTTTCACGAGGCGGCACTGGTTTTCAAGCTGCGCCTGACCCGGGCCGTATATATTCTGGGGAATGCCTCGGTGTTTACCCGATCCGCCCATGGATTCGGAATCGCCCAGCACGACTGGGAACGGACCCTGGTCGTTGGAATCCGCGCCAAGATTCATCACCTTCGCCGAGAAAACGCGGTTTCCGTAGAAGTCCGTGACGATGGAGATTTCGAACTCGTTGAAGTAAGTCCCGTCTGAGTTCTTCACTCCTTCCGGAGTATACGGATACAGCGCGCCACCCAGGTCCTCCGGGATGACTTTCGCCGATCCGACGAGCATCCAGCTTCCGGTTAATTCCGCTTCATTGCCATGGCGCCCTTCGGCGAATGCCGCCATCGCCGTTTCGGCGTCGAAGTCCCCTTCGGCGAGCTCGATTTCGACGGTCGGAGCTCGTCCCTGGGGATAGAGGCTGTTGGCGAATACCGTTGTGGATGCGAATAGAGCGAGCAAACTGACGAGCGAAAGAACTTTTTTCATAGGGACCTCCAGGTTGGATATGGCCCCATCACAACCGGAGACCCCCGGTCGGTCAACCTATCATTCGCTCTGATGGGCTCGTGGCTCTACCAGCGATGGTAAGCGGGATGTCCGGGCTTCACCGCGACAAAGGTTCCGGTGCAGGTCGCGCAAATTTTACCCCCAGCCTCGAGCGTCGCCTCGATCAGCGCCCGGTCCGACTTTGCCTCGCGCGTGGGGTTTACCACGCGCGCCCGGAGATAGACGGGTCCAGAAGAGGGCGTCGGGCGCTTCAGCGTGACATGGAAATCCGACGTCACAGTGCATGGCGGATGGTCTGCTCCCGACTCGCGCATGAGATGATACGCCGCCGTCCAGTTCGAATGGCAGTCCAACAGCGCGCCGATGATTCCGCCGTTCAGCATCCCGGGAAAAGCCTCGTGATGGGGCTCGGGAACCCATATCGCCCGCACCTCAAGCCCTGACTCCGTCTCCACGGGAATACTCCGAATCCGAAGTCCCTTCGGGTTCGCCGGGCCGCATCCAAAGCAAGCGCTCGCCGGCGCGAATTTCTCCTGGAGGCCTGGTAAATCTTCGAGCTGAAACGGTTCCATTCCGAATCTCCGTCTCCTATATTGGTCTCTATGGCCTATTCTCACAAGCGGATCGAACCCAAGTGGCAAAAAACTTGGGACCAAAAGCAGACCTTCAAATCCGTCCTCGATCCAAGCAAGCCTAAATATTACGTCCTCGATATGTTTCCCTACCCGTCCGGTTCCGGTCTCCACGTCGGACATCCCGAAGGGTATACGGCGACGGATATTCTCGCGCGCTACAAACGCACCCGCGGGTTTAACGTTCTTCATCCGATGGGATGGGATGCGTTCGGTCTTCCCGCCGAACAGCATGCGATCCAGACCGGCACTCACCCCGCGATCACGACTCGAAATGCGATCACGACCTTTACGCGCCAGCTGAAGACGCTCGGCTTTTCCTACGACTGGAGTCGCGAGATTTCGACCTGCGAGCCGTCTTATTACAAATGGACCCAGTGGATCTTTAAACGCCTCTACGATCGTGGCCTCGCTTACCAGAAGGAAGTGCCCGTGAACTGGTGCCCGGCGCTGAAGACCGTGCTCGCGAACGAAGAAGTCGTCGACGGAAAATCCGAACGAGGCGGCCATCCGGTCCATCGCGTCCCGATGAAGCAGTGGATGCTAAAGATCACCGACTACGCCGAGCGGCTGCTGAAGGATCTCGATGGCGTCGATTGGCCCGAAGGAACGAAGGAACTCCAGCGGAACTGGATCGGCCGGAGCGAGGGTCTCCAAATGACCTTCACCATCGACAACAGCGTGCATGAGATCGAAATCTTCACCACGCGGCCGGATACGATTTTCGGCGCGACCTACCTCGTCCTCGCGCCCGAACACCCGCTCGTCGCGCAGATCACTCATGAAGGCGAAAAGACGAAGGTTCAAGCTTATGCGGAAGCCGCCTCCCGGAAGTCCGAAGTCGCGCGCCAGGAACAAACAAAAGAAAAGACCGGCGTTTTCACGGGTGCGTATGCGTTCAACCCTTATAACAACGAAAAGATTCCGGTCTGGGTCGCCGATTACGTGATGATGGGCTACGGAACGGGCGCGATCATGGCCGTCCCGGCGCACGACGAGCGCGATCACGAATTCGCCGTCGCATTCGATCTGCCGATTCGGGAAGTCGTCGCGCCGGCGAACGGAGAAAAAGCCGAGGGATGTTTTTCCGGAGAAGGTGTTTCGATCAACTCGGGCTTCATCACGGGACTTCCGACGAAAGAGGCGAAGCAAAAGATCATCGACGAAGCCGAGTTTAAAAAATTCGGAAAGCGCACCGTGAATTACAAGCTGCGCGACTGGCTCTTTTCGCGCCAGCGCTACTGGGGCGAACCGTTTCCCATCGTTCATTTCGACGACGGGACGAAAACCACCGTGGAAGACGATGCGCTCCCGGTCTCGCTCCCCGAAGTGAAATCCTACGAGCCCACGGGGACCGGCGAGAGCCCGCTTTCCGCGATCACGGAATGGCTCCACACCACCGATCAGAAAACCGGGAGAAAGCTTCGCCGTGAAACGGATACGATGCCCGGCTCCGCCGGGTCGAGTTGGTACTTCCTTCGCTATTGCGACCCGAAAAACGACTCCGCCCCCTGGTCCCCCGAGGCCGAAAAATATTGGATGCCCGTCGACCTCTATCTCGGCGGACCGGAGCATGCCGTGGGGCACCTGCTCTACGCGCGCTTCTGGACTAAAGTCCTTTTCGACGCCGGTCTCGTCACCCATTCGGAACCGTTTAAACGTCTCGTCCACCAGGGAATGATTCTGGGCGAAGATGGCGAGAAAATGTCGAAATCCCGCGGCAACGTCATCAACCCGGACGACGTCGTGAACCAGTACGGCGCGGACACGCTCCGGATCTACGAGATGTTCATGGGCCCCCTCGATCAGGATAAACCGTGGTCGACGACCGCCATCACCGGTTCCTACCGATTTCTCCAGCGGGCTTGGCGAATTTTCATGGACGACGGCGAGACGGATCTCTGTATCGTCAGCGACGAAAAGCCGACCGAGGAAGACCTCCGGATCACCCACAAGACGATCCAAAAAGTCACCGAGGACATCGAGAACCTTCGATTTAACACGGCCATTTCCCAGATGATGATGTTCGTGAATCACTTCACCAAGGAGCCAAGGAAACCGCGCGTCTGCTTGAAACCGTTCGTCCAGCTCCTTTGCCCGTTCGCTCCGCATATCGCGGAGGAACTCTGGGAGAAACTCGGCGAAACCGAAAGCCTCGCTTACGCGAAGTGGCCCGACTTCGATCCGGCCTTCGTGAAGGAAGACGCGGTCACGATCGCGATCCAGGTCCTCGGAAAGACCCGCGGAACGGTCGAAGTGCCGGTTGGCTCCGACCAAGCCGCCGTCGAAAAAGCGGCTCGCGAGATCCCGCAGGTGACCGCCCAGCTCGAAGGGAAGACCGTAAAGAAGGTCATCTTCGTTCCCGGAAAAATTCTGAACTTCGTGGTGGGGTAAACGAATGAAGGGCCTCATCTATTCATGGGCATTCCTTGGACTCGTCGCGGGAGCAGGAGCCGACACGCTCGAAGCCCGGTTCCACGAACTTTCGCAGAAGACGGTGGCCTTCCGCCAAACCTGCGATGCCTACGAACGGAGCCTGAATCTGGCCCTGGCTTGTGAGACCGGCGACTGCCCGGCACCGAAAGAGAAAGCCGCCGCACTTCGGTTATTTCGAGAACTTGAAAAAATCCCGGATACGCCAAGTTCGGTGGAAGAACATCATACCCTGACCCTTGAAGAAAAAGAGACGGTCTCGAAAGCGGCCTGGTTCGATGCTTCGCGCCCGAAAGAAAACGAACTTTGTGCGATCGTCCGCTTCGGCAATCTGCTGAAGGGACTGATTCGTGAAAGCAGAACGCTGAACTTTACGGAAAGCGAGCGGAAGGAAATCCGAGCTTTCGTGGCGAGGATCGCGAAGAACGAGACCCGTTATCCGACCGGAATGCTGACCCAAATTTTGGCCATCCAGTGGATGAGTGGGCTGGTCGACGCGAAGATTTACGGAGTGCCGAAGAAGCTGGGAGCACAGATCAAAAGGGTCGAAAAAGAAGCGGAAGCGCTTCGCATCCAGCTCGCCGCCGAAGAAAAGACCCTCATCCCGAAAGATTCCGTGTCCGCGCTCCTCGTCCACGACCTGGAAAGAGTCACTCCGCTTCGCGCTAAAATCTCGGATTTGGCGGGTCAACTCTAAGGGCGGTCGCCTACTTCAGGTCATTCCAGCACTGCTCGAATCGTTTCCACATGATTTCGGCGTCTCCTGTATAGCCGATGCTGAGGCGGAGCAGTCCCTCCGACAAGCCGATCTCCTTGCGCTCCGACTCCGGAATTTCGCTCGAAGTGCTCTTCGCCGAGCAGCTCATCAGCGTTCGCGAAAAACCGAGGGAAACGGCGTAAAGACCGAACTTCGCGTCCTGAAGGCAGGTCGCCAGTACCCGAGCTTTCTCGGCGTTTTCACATTCGATCGAAAGAATTCCACCCGCGCCGAAATTCGGGTCGCGCATGGTCGCGAAAAGCGACGCTTGGGGATGGCTTTCCAGGCCGGGATAAACGACCGGAATCTTCGCCGCCACCATGCGCTTCGCCAGGAATTCCGCCATCCGGGAGTGCGCCTGCATCCGGATCGGAAGATGGTCCAAACGAAGGTAGAGTTCGTGCGCGACGCGCGGATCCATCACCGGCCCCGTCAGCATCACGGCTCCGTGGTTCACGTCGATGAGACTCGCGATGAACTCCGACGAGCCCGCAATCGCGCCGGCGATGAAATCGCTCGAACCCGAGATGTACTTCGTGCAGGAGTGGATGACGACGTCCGCCCCGAGGGCAAGCGGGCGCACCATCATCGGCGCGAACGTATTGTCGACGACCAGCTGGATCCCGCGCTTCCGGCAGATCCTCGAAAGCGCCGTGATATCGGTGACCGCCAACAAAGGATTACTGAGGGTCTCGGCATAGATCACTCGGGTGTCGGGACGAATCGCCTTTTCCACCGCGGCAAGATCCGTGATTTCAACGAATGAAACATCGATCCCCCGCGCCGGCAGAATATTCTTAAACAGAGCATAGGTCCCGCCATAGACCGTGCGCGCGGTCACCATATGGCCCTTCGCCGACTTTCCACCGCGGAAAATCTGGTCGATCGTACAGGCGATCGCCGACATGCCGCTGGCAACCCCGAGGGCCGCCTCCGCACCTTCCATGGCGGCGAGTTTTTTTCCGAAAATATTCACCGTCGGATTCGAGTGACGGCTGTAAAGATAGCAGCCCTGGAGTTCGCCCTGGAAAGTCCGCTCCATATCCGAGGGATCGAGGAAGGTCGAAGTCGCGGCGACGTCGATCACGGGAACCACGCCCCCTTCCTCGCCGAAATGTTGGATATCGCGAAGTGCCTGTTCGGAAGTCGAAGCCGGGGTTTTCATGCCTTCTGTTTTAGCGCCGGATTTAACTGATTGAAATTATATGTTTTTAACCGGGTTTCCGCCGAGCGGAGGCAGTTTGGGAATGACCTATATATAGAGGGAATCGCCTCCCCCTCCGGACTTGGACTCCGAGCGAAGACGGGTCTGCGCGTCAAAGTTCTGGCCCTCCGCCCGGAAATCGGGGGGAGGGCCAGAACTTTTCAACTTTGGGGTGTCCGTCCGCGGACGGTCCCGATCAGTGGATCGGCGAAACGAGCGGGAGGAAGATCAGAGATCCGACCACGCCATCCGACTTCGGAATCGGCGCCGCTTCCACTTCCGCATCCGCGACTCGTGCGCGGGAGTATTGGATCGCGTCGCCCACGGACATCTCATTCGTCAGCTTCGCCGCTTCCAGCGCGCGCGCCGGATTCACGACTCCGGCCGAAGCGACTTTGCCTTCGAGCCAGGATTTCGAATCCACGGTTCCGATCAGGATTTCCTTCACTTCGTCGGGACGAAGGCTCGTATTCTGATTCTTGATCGTCGCCGCGACGCCGGCCACATAGGGCGCGGCCTGGGACGTTCCCGACATCAATCCATGTTCATCGCCGGGATAGAGCGAATAAATGCCGACCCCCGGGGCAGCGACATCCACCATCTTTCCGTAGTTTGAGAAAGAAGCGAGTTCGCGATTACGCAGCGTCGCCGCGACGGTGATCGTATTTTCGCCGCGCAGGTTCGCCGGACTGACGGGAAACTTGTCGTTATCCGAGCCGTCGTTACCCGCCGCGAAGACGAAAAGGGTATTCGGAGCCGTTTCAATCATCGCTCGCGAACCGATCAGCACCTGCTGGAGAAATTCCCGGGTCAGCTCTTCGATTTTAGCCGGATTCCGGTTCTCGGCCTTGATCACCACGTTATAGAGCGTGGTGACGATCATTTTCGCTTGAGCATAGCCCGTTCCGAAAGATCCGTTCGCCACGTCGGCGCCACGGACGTTCACATAATGTCCGATATTGGTGAAGATTTTCGACTGCTGTTTCGCCAGGTAATGGAGGGCCAGGCTGAGCAGCATTTCGCGAAGACTCGTCGGGAGCGCGGCGTTTCCGGCGCGCACCATCGTGCGGAACGTTCCGCTTTCCGCAAAGAGTTTGGAGAAGGGAAGCTTCACTTCGGTCGGAATGATTTTCACGGCGAAAGGACGGTTCTCCGGTTCGACTTTCGTCGAATGGCCAGCGGTGATCCCGGCGACGTGCGTCCCGTGGGCGAAGTTCCCGAAGACCTGGAGTTCCTTCATGAATTTCTCGTCGGCGCGCTTCGCTTTCATCCATTCGATATCTTCCGGAGTCGCGGTTTTCTCGAGGGACCGAACCTGCACTTCGAAGAGTTTCTTGATCTCTGGCATCAGCGGAGCGAGGCGCTCGACGTACTGATAATCGATGACCTGGCCGTCGCCCTCACCCGTGGTAAAGTTCCAGCCCGCGTGGTCGCCCTTGTATCCGTTCCCGTCGCGGTCACTCTTACCCGGGGTTTCCTGATCGTTCAGCGCGTACTGATCGACCAAGTCCTTGTGCTGGTAGTCGGTGCCCGAGTCGATGATGGCGATCGTGGCGGCCGAGACGTACGCCGGCGATAAGGCGAGTAAAAGACTGAGTGCGAGCTTATTCATGGATTTCCCCCGGAAGCGACTTTCATGTCGCGATCTAAAACAATGACTGATGAGAAATCACGGGGGCACTTTCGTCAAGCCGCATCACGCCATGATATTGACGGCTTGGTCCGGAGAAAACTTACAGAATTACTGGTGAAAATCGACGACGGCCGTTCCGCCCCGATCATCGCGAAGCACTGCGATAAAGCTCGTCACCGCCGGAAGTGGCTGGGCGGGCGTGAACCGATTTTCTTGGGAAGGTTCGGTCCGGGAGAACCGCATCTCCCCGCTCGAGACAAACCAAGTAATCGTCAGATCTTCCTCAGCCGGACGGGTACTGAGATCGACGTTCGTGACGACATATGATTCCGCACTCGCCGCCGCAACCTGGGCGCGGACCGGAAAACGCGCGGTGGTTAACGTGTAAGATCCGGGGGCCACTCCGTCGAATAGAATCGGCGTCGCACTCCACGACGGATTTTGGTTTTTCGTCGTTTTAGTCGAAACGACCAGACGCTTGAATGCGGTCGCCGTCTCGGTGGCGGATGCCGTGATCCGCAAGGTCACCAGGTAGGCCACCCCGTTCGCCTGGTCGGAGGTCGGCCGGGCGGAACCCGTTCGCGGATCGAGAAAAATCACTCCCGCGCCCGGGATGCTGACTGCAGGCGAGGAAAGCGTGCCGTAATAATTCGTGGCGGCGCTTCCCGGAACGAAAGTGGAACTGGCGACCAGCGTGACCAAAGTCGCATTCCCAGTACAGGACGGAGTCGCACCCTGGCTAACGCCGGGATCCACGCAAGCTTCCATCGAATAAGTCAGTGTCCGACCCGCACCCTTCGGATCGGAGACGTGGAAAACCACCGTCGGCGAATCGCCGGGCGCGAATTCCGCGGCCGCCCCCGAAGTCTGGGCCGCCAACACCCGAAGGCGATCGAGAAGAAAATAGTCGGGCAGATCATCGTCGCCACAACCGGAGAGTCCGAGCAGCGAAAGCATGACGAAAGTTTTGCGAAGGGAAATCATTAGAATTCTCCTTTCAAGCCGATAGAAGGAATGATGGGAAGCCCGGTCACGTCCGTGCGAGTCGAGTAATCGTAGGCGTAACTCACGCTCTCGACGTTCTGCCGATTGGTCGCGTTCTGGATGTCGAGATATGCGGTTAGAATCATCCGCTCATAGATCCATTTTTTATCGGCGCGAAGGTCGAGCTGATAGAACGATTTCACCCGTTCGCTGAAGAACGGACCGCGGACGGGAACGTAGGCGTCGTTATCCGCATCGAAAACGGCCCCGACCACCGGAGTGAGTGGATTCCCCGTGACGAAGCGGAAACGGCCCGAAACACGCCAGTTTCGCGGTAGATCCCGGCCGACGATGAGGTTCACGTTCTGGGTCTGATCGAACTCCGCCGGATACCAAGGCTGACCCGGTTGCTTTCGCGTACTGCGAGAAACCGTGTAGGAAAGCCAGGCGTTCCATGGCGCAGCTTCGTAACGAACCAGCATCTCGAAGCCATAAGCCCGCCCATCACCTTCGTTATTGAAATATTCAGGCGAGGCGACCCCCCCGCGGGTCACGATCGCGCTCGATGGAATGACGAGATGATCGAATCGCCGCGCGAATGGACCGCCCTGCACGATCCATCCGTTCGAGGCGCCGCGACGGAAATCCTCCTCGAAGGTCATCGCGAGGTGCAACGCGCGCGGAGCTCGGAGATCGGGATTTCCCACCTCTTCGGACGTCTGCTGTTCGCTCGGAGGCTGATAGTAGATTCCGCTCGCGACTCGGAGCGAACGGTACGGCGAAAAATTCCGCTTGAGCGCCGCGCGCGGCCCGGCATTACCTTCGCGGATCGAGGCGAAGTAATCGTAGCGAAGTCCCGCCTTGAGCGACCATCGGTCATCCAACCGTACGTCGTTATTCCAGTAGCCACCCAGGTTATGGGAAGTCGCGCGTACGTCCACGCGCTGCTGCTTCCCTGTGGAAACCGGGTTCGCGACGCCGCCCGGATTGTAAAAGTCGGGAAGGTTCAGCGAAACATGCGCCCATGCCAGGCGATTATCGAGGCCGAAAAAACTCGTCCAGGAGTCTGACCATGATCTTTCGACTTCGAACCGTTGGGTAAAGCTGGAAACCTTGATCCGAAAAAATTGGTCGTCGAGGATAAACTTCGTCCAGTCCTGTCCGACTCCAAGCGACCATCGGCTCGTCGTCCGCTGGCTGTGGCGACGTGTCCACTGCGGGATCATCGAAATGAACGCGATCTTCGTCTCGAAGTCTCCGCGAATTTCGGGATCGTTCTCGGGTGGTTCGGTAAAAACGAACTTCAGCGTGTCCTGGGAGCCGAGGAATACGAATCGAAAGTCGTCCTTCCCCGTGATCGGGCGGTCATAGACCAGCGTAAAATCCTGGAAGGCCGGCGCGGCGGTCAGGTTGACGGCATCGTCCTCTTCTTCTTTCATCACCGCTTTTAGGACGTTCCCGATATAACTCCGGCGAACACCCATAATCAGCGATCCTCTTTCACCCACCGGAGTTTCGATCGCGGCGCCGGCATTGATCAGATCCGCGTAGACAAATCCTTTCAGTCTTTCGCGGTCAGGCTTCTTCGACCAGACCCCGACGAGTCCCCCCATCGCCCGACCGAATTCCACGCCATAACCAGCGGAAAGGTAGTCGATCCGTTCCAACGATTCCGGAAGCATGACCGAAGAAAAACCGCCGAAGTGGAAGATGTTCGGTACTTCGTGTCCATCCACCGTATAACGCGTGTCTTCCGGCGCCGAGCCCTGGATAATCACCTGGGAGCTGAAACCCGCGGCGCGCGAAACCCCCGGAAGATTCTGTACCGCCTTCACCGGATCGCCGTTCGAACCTGGAAGTTTCGTCGCGACGGAAGCTTTCAGACTCCGAGTCGAGTCATCGCGCTTCAGCTCCTTCCCGTAAACCGTGGTTTCATACACTTGGTAGGAAACGCGCTCGAGATAGAGTCTTCGTGGCATCGAGACGCTCTCCGAAGTCTGGGAGTCGAGTTGTTCGAAACGTTCGTATTCCGCGACATTCACGACGAATCGAAACTCTCCCGCAGGTACGCCTTCCGCACGGAATCTTCCGGCGGCGTCCGTCGTCGCTTTCACTTTCGCGGGTAAAATGAATACGTTCGCGTCGGAAATGGGGCGCTTCGTTCCTTTTTCGAGCAGCTCACCCTCGATCACGACGACAGCGGCACCCGACGGAACATTTTCCTCGGCAATCGCTGCCTGTGAAACCGCAAATAAGGCGAGAAGACAAAGAAACATGGCGACTTACCTTTCCAAAACGAACTGGTAGGCGTAGCGAATGCGTACCGCTACGGCTTGGTCCTGGACCCGCGCGGGCCGGAACCGGAAATTCTTAATGGCTTCGAGAGCCGCTTCGTTCAGACCATAACCGGGCCCGCCGACGAGAGTCGCCTGACGAACCGTGCCTTTACCGTCGATCAGGAGATCCATCACCACTCGGCCCTGGATTCCCGCCTTCCGCGCTTCGGGTGGGTACGGGATACGAAACTCGTTCTCGAGGATGGGCATCGCCGTCACGAGATATTCCTCGACGGGAATCGGGATGGAGTCTGCATCGTCGTCGCGCAATTTCTCGTCGTCCGGGGCTTTCGCCACCGTATTTCCCGCTTTCACTTCCGCGGCGTTCGGATCGACCGCATCGGTTAGCGCTTTCCGCGACGCCCCGAAGACCGCGCGCTTTTCGGCCGCCTTTTTTTCCGGGATAGGTTTGGCGAGCGTGATCGGATTCTGCGTCGCAGTTTTCGGATTCTCGTAGACTTCGAAATCGACCGAGGAAGACCGCTTCCAGTCGACGAGAGTCAGCGCGCCGAGGGCCGCACACCCCAGGTGGATCGCGACGGAAATACCCCAAGGGGTTTTCCAAAAGGATTCGGGGGATCGGGGAAACGCCGCGAGCATCGTCATAGCGTCTGGACTACTCGCTCGTCTCGCGGGCGTTTTCCGACGAGGATTCGATCTGGAGCGCGAATCGATTCAGTCCCGCGCGCTTAACCAGATCGATCGCGCGCACGACATCCGCATGTCGAGCTTCGGCGTCGGCGGCGATGATCGCTTGCGATTCCGGATTCTTCGCGACCGCCGCGCGTACCGCTTCGGTCAGCGCCGCTTCAGTCGCGATCGTCCCGTTCAGGAGTATCTGTCCCTGTCGCGTTACGGCGACCCCGAGGGTTTCCAGCGCCGAGCCATCGGCGGAAGCCGCCTTCGGGAGCTTGATGCCTAGGGTCTCCTTCACCATGGCCGGTGCGGTGACGATGAAGATCACGAGAAGGACGAGCACCACGTCCACAAACGGAGTGACATTGATCTCGGAGATCAGGCCCTCTTCTTCCTGGGCACTCGGAAGATTCACGGCCATCACTTCGCTCCGCGCAGGATGAATCGGGAGAGATAGAGATCCCGCAGCGACTCGCTTTCGGCGACGGCATTGCGGATCTTCTGGGAGAAGACGTTATAAGCGACGACGGCGGGAATGGCGACGAACAACCCGACGGCGGTCGCGATAAGCGCTTCCGCGAGAGAAAAAATCACCTGGTTCATGGCTGCGCTCGATGTCGCCAGTGCGCCGAACGACTGAATGATTCCGAGAACCGTTCCGAAAAGTCCGATGAATGGAGCATTCGATCCCAGGGTCGCCAATATCGAAAGTCCTTTGGAAAATTCCGTCCGTCTTTCCGAAAGGTAAGCTTTCTGCGCGTAGGCGATCGCTTCGGCGTTTTGGGGAGCCTCGAGCACTTCGCGCATCGCGAGCGCTGGAAAGGATTCTCCTTTCGCCGCCCAGGTCTTCAGCCCGTCTCCATCGAGCCGTCGAATCAGGTCCCGACCCTTTTCGATCTCTCCCTCCGATCCGAGAGCACGAAGTTTCTTTCGGCGATCAACAAGAATCGCGACGGACCAAACCGAGAGGAGGACGAGAAGAACCAGCACGACTTTCGTGGCGAATCCGACGAAGAGAATCCAAGATGGGGTAGGCATAGCCTTTAGGGCTAACGGAGAACGCCGGAAACATCCAGAGCGTCCGGCATCGCGATTCAGTTTTTACTCACCGATCTGAAGGCGAACGGAAATCTTCGCGTCATTCGGAAAACACTGACATGCGAGGCGAAGTCCCGATCTGATTTCTTCCGCGGATAGATGACGGCGTTCTTCTTCCGTCACGGGGGAAAGCGCCGGCGGCGCGGAACCATTCTCCGGTGGAAGGATGCGGACGCGATCGCCACCGCACTTTCCATGTCCGCCGCAGCGCGAACCGATTTCAAGCTCTATGGTCTGAGCATGCGCTAAAAGATTAAGGTTCGGCTCGACGAAGTCGACCGTGCCGGTCGATTTACCTGCCGCAAAAAACTCGACCGTTGCAGAAGTGAAGTTCACAAAATTCGGCCCGCTCGCGGGCTATTTCACCGCGGGGGCGAGCTCGTTCCGAAAGCGCCCGTCGATTTCGGCGGAAATCTTACCCGGATTTTTCGTCAGCTCCTTCACGATCAGCTCGCGAAAAATGCCGAGATCCGCTTCCCGCGGCGCTTCCTTAAAAGCGGTGTAACCGGACCCGCCCGCTTCGAGGAAGTCGAGCGTCGCCATTCGAATCGTCCGATCGGAGATCTTGATATTCGCGGGATCGCGCGCATCGTAAAGCAGGGTGCCGTCGAGCAGCTCCATCGTGACGACCTCCGCGTTCGGATCCATTCCGTCGACGGCGCTTTTGCAGTCACCGCGACGATAGACCACGCGCACTCCCGAACCGAGTACCGCGCCATACTTTCCGCAGGAACGCGCGGAACGTTCGAAAATTTTAAGAAGCGTCGGTACGGTCATCGGCGAAAGGATGACCGCGCGGTTGTTGAAAGGCGAAATCTGGTAGAGGTTTTCATACCGAAACTCCCCCGCGTCGATGTCCGTACGGATTCCGCCGGTATTCACCATGGCGATGTCCGCTCCGGATCCGCGGCGAAAAGCGTCGGTAAGGAAATTCAGAAGCGGGCTCTCGTTATCGCGATGCCGTTTTATCGGCGCATCGGCGAAACCAAGCGAAAGTTTCGCCATGGGAGCGATCGCCTGTTGGGCCTGATCGATCTTGGCGAGGACGTCCGTCGAGTCGACGATTGGCTTACAGTCGTAAGTCGGACGCGCTTCGGCCGGCGCGCCGAGTGCGTGATCGCAAAACGCATCGATCTTCGGATCGCAGGCGTTCTGGAGAAGACGGGCCCCGGCCGCGACGCGCGTCTTCTCGCGTTTTACTTTCCTGGTCTTCAGATCGACGACGAGATCGATCCGGCCGAAACGTTCTCCGTTCGCTCCGGACTGGATCCCGTAGACACCATCCTTCTGGACCTGGTTGATCGAATGCGTATGACCGCCGACAATGGCGTCCACCGCGTCCGAACGCCAGGCGAGAAGTTTATCGAGAAGCTCGGAGAGATTTTTATCCTGGTTGATGTCCCCGTCGTGGATCGTGATCACGAAAAGATCGGCCTTTCCCTCGAGTTCCTCGCGAATGGCCTTGTATTCTTCCGCGCTCTCCCGAAAGCAAAGATCGGTCACGTTCGCGGCCGTCGTCGAGGCGGCGGTAGCGGGATTGTCCAAGCCGATGATCGCGACGCGCACTCCCGCGACTTCTTTAATGAGGTAGGGCTTCAGAAATTCCGGGCGTTCGGCACGCGACCAGTCGATGAGATCGTTCGATGCGCATCCGAAAGACGCAGTCTCGGCGGTCTTGCCCTCGATCGTCTTCAGCGACGGGCGAAGATAGGTATTCGCCGATAGAAGCGGAAACTTGGCCGATGCGGCGAGTTTCTTGATTACGCCGCGAGGGTCCTGATCGGCCGAATCCGAAGTCACCTGGTCGATGAGCCACCCGGCCGGGCCGAAATCATAGTCATGGTTACCCGGAACGACCGCATCGTACCCGACATCGTTCATGAGGGAGAAGAAGAGTTCGCCCTCGGAATAGTTCGAAAGAAGCGTTCCCTGGAACTGGTCCCCTCCATCGAGCACGAGAACGCCCCCCCGCTTGCCGTAACTCTTCTCGACCCCTTCGCGAACCGCCTTCGCGGCACCCGCCCAGAAAGCCATCCCGCCGACGAGTTCGGTTTTTCCATCCGCGGTCTTCATCGACTTCGGCTGGATGGATCCGTGCATGTCGTTCGTGCCGAGAATCGAAATGAGCGCTTCCGATTCGGAGATCTGCATCGGCGCCTTCGTACAGCTCGGATCCTGCGCGACGTCGCGACATGCCGAGAGAGACGTGGTCAGAACCAAAAGGGTCGAAAAGGCGCCGAATCTCTTAAAAATCATGGGCAGGGACTATCCAATGCCCCCGACCCAGTCAATGCCCCAATCGAACGCTAATACTCGTTTAAACTACTGATATTGATGAATATTTTTCGCCGCGCCTCCGGACCACGCTCTCCAGCGCCGCCGGAAGATTGACGCTGAGTTTTTTTCGCCGGATCGCACTCCGGATGTCACAATCAAAGCTGGATGGGTGGTCCCCAGGACGGGGGCCCGAGAGTGGAGAGGGATTTCCGTGCAAGCCTGGATGGCCGTGACCCCCAGAACCGTCGTGCTCGCGTTCGCGTGGGCGCTCTTGTCGGCGGATTCCGCGTCCGCCGCGAAGACTCCGATCGATCCGGTCTGCGCCGCAACCCTCGAAATCGAATCGGGTAAGATTCTCTCTCAGTTCCGGAATCTCCAAGACCGGACGACCTACACTCCCGCGCGGGCGAGAGTCCTCCAAGCGAAGGTCGAGGCCTACCTCCAGAAGCTCGGCACGCAGCTGAAAAACTTCAACGTCGAACGCTTCGTCGAAGACGGTCTTGATTCCTTAAAGATCATCGACGCCCTCCCGGCGTTCGAGCGCGCGAAATTGACCGAGGTGCTGCGACCGGCGTTCGAGTCGCGGAGGGTGCCCACGCTGAAGGCTCTTCGCAGCTCCCTCCGCAACGCGGGCCTCGCCGATCTTCCGGCGGCGAAGATTCGGATGATCGTCGACCTCTCATTTCGAACCTGGCGCACGAAACTGATCTTCGACACCATGGGCGAGACCGTCTACAACCACCTCGCCAAATCCTTCGCCGAAAAACTGAAAATCGGTGAATTCAGCATGGATGTCGGATTGCTTGGAAAAAATGAATGGGAAGCGTTCCTCGAGAGCGAAAAAGGTCCGGCCATTTTCAATCCATCGATGGAAGGATTGCTGAAGGACAAATTTCTCGCGATCGAAGCGCATGAGTCCGTGCACATGATCGTGCAGACCCTCGCGGCCCAGGGTCGCCCAAGCCCGTACCATGTCTGGGTCAAGCTCGATCCGCGGTTTAAGAAATTCGGCGCGATCGGCAGGCGACAGCGCGACAATCTGTACCAGTTTCGCGACGACCCCCTCAGTGCCGGAGACTTTTACCGCGCGGGCGATCTCTATGTGGACGAAATTCCCGCCCATATCGTCGAAGCGGCCTACCTGGACGCTCGAATCAACAAAGTCCTTCAGCGTGAATTCTCCGAGTTTCTCGCTTCATCCGTGCGCGGAGAGAAGCTTCGCAGCGAAGTCGAAGATCTCTACTCGGAATACCGACGAATGGGCGCGAATGCAGTCGAATGGGACGAATACTCGAGCGCCGCCCGGAAAGCGCTCGATCAGTTTCTGGACCAGGATCCGTCCGACTTGGGTCGCACCGGCATCGGGGTGATGACCCGGGGACTCGGCGACTACATGAACTGGATAGACATCCTGAACGACAACATCCAGACCGCGGTCTCGGATGCGCGCAAAGTCGTCACCCGGCTCGTCGAAGAAGCGAAGCTCGCCCGCCGAAAGGGGCTGCACCCGGTCGAAGGCGGACCCATTTCGATCCGCGATGACGTATTCCTCGGAAAGAAGGGTTATCTCATCGAAGTGAAGATTCCGATCGACGTGCTGAGAAGTGACGGAACTTGGCGGCGCCAAGAAATGGGCGGGAGCGTCCGATTTCGATTTACGCAGCAGGGGGCGACCTCCCGGTCGATCACCCCGCGGAAACTCGAACAGCTCTTCGCGCAGATCGACTGGACGCTCGAGCTGAATCGCGCGGTCTCGCGCGAAGTGAACCTATACGCGAAGATGCTAAAGGAGGGACGCCTGAAATCCCCTACCGTGAGGGATGTGCTCCTCCTGAAACGGAACCAAACGGATCTTCGTGAGATCGTCCGCAAAGTCATGGGGGAAATCCGTGAAGGGCGCTAATCGGAGAACCGACGCGACCGCCCGGAACGCCCGGCATTTGGCCGCACTCCTATCGATCGCGCTCTTTTCGTCGACCTTCCTGCCCGCATCGGCGGCGGACCGGCTCCACGCGGAACGCATCGACCGCCGATATTCTTGCCCGGTGCTTTTTACGATCCCCGAAGCGACGATACCGGCGAAGGTCGCCGATCCGGTTCGCGTCGGGAGATTCCAAGTCGGTATCGGATCGTCCATGCAAGTCGGCGTGGGAAAGGGAAAGCCTTTCGAAGGACAGTTTCTCGGTCGGCTCGTGAAGAAGAACGGCATCTCCCAGGACCTCATGTTCTATCACCCTTCCGAGAAGCGAATTTACCTGCTGAATCTGGAGAACTTGAAACTCGTCGACTCCGAAGGACGTAAACTCCGCCACTCCGCCTTTCAGCCCATCCTCGACCCGGTGGAACAAGCCGACGAGATTTGCATGGGGCATGTCGGAGAACATCTCTTCCACCAGCTCCACCTGAACGGCCACTCCAGCGAGTGGTCCGAAAAACTGGCGAAGCAGCTCGCCGACGAGGAAAAGCGCACCCTTCTTTTCGGATCCCTTTCGAATGCGTACTACGCGACGCCGAAAAACAATTCGAACTTTGGACTGGTCATGCGGAAGAAAGCCCGTGAATTCGATCTCGACTGCACGACGGTCGAGATGAAGAAACCACCGACCAAGGAGCTACGGGAAGCCAAATCCGCGCAGTACATTTCGAAAATCAAGTCCGTGCTGGACCAGGGTTATCCCGTGGCGGTGGAATACTTCATCGGCCCGGAGATGAAAAATAAGCCGATTCGCGTGGTCGATGTCGATCGGCCCACGAGATCCGACGGACGCCTCTGGCTTCCGAGGGCGACGGGCGAACGCGCCTACAGCGGTCACGGCGCGCTCATTGTCGGCTACTTCATGCCTCCGAACGGCCGCGAGCAGTTTCTCATCCTGGATTCGAACTGGACCGAGCCACGGCTCTTCGATGTCGAGGACGACGTTCGCCAGCGCATGTTCTCCAGTGGCATGCTCATGCACTACTGTCATCCGTAAATCGGAAAGCGGACGAATCACTGGAAAATGAATTCGATGCGCGGGCCGCTCGCGGCCGGGCCGCGAGTTTCGTCGTCGCCCGTTCCGGATTTCTTCCGGCGCATGGTCGTGTTCACGCGCTCGTCTTCGACGAGTCGGTGGTCCACGAGAAAGCGAGCGATCGCGACGGTACGGGCGACCTGGAAGTCGTAACTTCCGGATTCCTCGTTGCCCCATGAACCACGGATCGTGAGTTTTCCGCGTTCCTGGTTCTTCGCGAGCTTGCCGATTTTGGCGAAGATTTTCTCGACGCCCGGTTTCCACTGATCGGCGCTGCCGGGCTGGAATAGGTCGTCCTCGAGAACCGAGAATCGCATGACCTCGACGAAGACGCGGTCACCTGAGCTCGCGAGTTTCGCCGCCGCGTCCGCGGCGTCTTCGGCCTGAGTATTTCCCTCGAGCAGCGGCTTCGACGGTTTCTGTACGAGATCCTCCGGCACCTGGCCGTCCGCTCCCTGCAGAACGCTTTCGCCGGCGCCGGTCCGATCACCGAGCGGAACCGCTTGCTGGCTCGAGAGATCGATCCGCAGCGCGGAGGTCGGGTTGTTGAAATAGTTGGCGATCGAGGCCTTGGTTTCCTCGTCGGAGCCCATGAGCCACATGACGAGGAAGAAGGCCATCATTGCGGTCATGAAGTCGGCGAAGGCGACTTTCCACGCTCCGCCGTGGGCTCCGCCGTGCCCCGCTTTTTTCCGCTTGATGATGATCGGCTGTTTTGCTTCTGCCACGGGGATTCCTCGCCTTACGCGGCGGCGGCGGCGCCGCCACCTTTACCGGCGTTGGAAGTAGCCTTATCGACTTCTTCGAAGCTCGGGCGAACTTCCGGTGGAATGGAGCGACGAGCGAACTCGACGCAGACTTTAGGCGAGCAGTCCTTCGCGTAAGCGAGAAGCGCGACTTTCACGGCGTTGAATACTCCGCCGCTGTCGTTGATCCCGAGCTCGATGCGGGCCGCGAGCGGACCGACGAATCCGTAGGATACGAGAATCCCGAGGAAGGTACCGACGAGTGCGGCGGCGACCGAGTGACCGATGACTTCTTTACCCATGGTGAGTTTACCCATGGTCTGCACGATCCCGAGAACGGCGGCGACGATCCCGAGACCCGGCATCGCGTCCCCGAACTTACCGACCTGAACCGCCGCTTTCATTTCGCCCGCGTGAATCGAGTCGATGTCCTTGTCCATGAGGTCTTCGAGATCGTAGGGCGACATCGGGGCCGAGATCTGGACTTTCAGCGTATCGCAGAGGAAGTGCAGAACGTGATGGTTGGAGATTACGGAAGGATATCGTTTGAAAATTTCGGAGGCTTCCGGCTTTTCGACGTGGGCTTCTAGCGAGAGCGGGTTGCCTTTCGCGGTCTTGATGATTTCGTACATGAGGAGCAGTAGCTCGGTGTACTCCGCTTTGGTCGGCGGCTTGCCTTTAAAGGTCAGGAGAATCTGGTGCATGATCTCTTTGAGAACGGCTGGACTGGACGAGATGATCGTAGCCCCGATACCGGCGCCGACGATGATGACGACCTCGACCGGCTGCCAAAGCACCGCGAGATTTCCTCCGTGCGCGGCAAAGGCGCCGAACACGCAGACGCAGACAAAAATTCCGCCAATAATGACCAACATAGGGGTGACCCGCCTAACGGTTGAACTCTTCCAAAGAGCTTTTCGAACAAGACTGACTAAAAGTTGAGCGAAACTGGCGGGTTTCCGGACACTTAAATCAACTATTCGAAATTGTTAGTCTTTTCTATAGCGAGGGTGCGCCCGATCGGCCAAGAAGTTAACAGTTTTTCCGGGCATTTCGGGACCTCGCGAACGTCCTAGAAGAAGAGCGCCACGAGCGCGGGGATCATAAAGAGGGCGAAAATCGTCGAAAGCAGGACCGACACCCCCGCTTTTTCGGGCTCCGTGTCGAGCAGAGTGGCGAAGGCCACCGTGTTCGCGGCGAGCGGACAGCAGGCGATCAGCAACATCATCCGGTGGGCCTGCTCGTCGTACAGGTGAAACGAGGTCCGGTCGAACTCGATAAAGAGACCGACGAGCAGCGGCCACACGAGAAATTTACCCACGAAAGTGGCGAGTGTGAATTTCCAGTCGAAGCGGAAGGTGCGGAGCTGGGCGACGCCGAGTCCGATCAGCATCACGCCGAGGACCGAATAAGCTCCGCGAAAAAACCCGGAAAAATCGGCGTATACACCCTCGATCCGCAGACCCAGGCGATTCGCGAGAATCGCGCCGCCGAACGCGTAGATCGCCGGCAAGCGGAACAGCCGGCGAAACGCTTCCCGCGCCGTCGCCTTTCCGCGCGCGAGGATGTAGAATCCCACGGAGTTTTCGTAGAGGAGAAACCCGAGGATGAAGAGCAGATATACGCCGACTGATTCCGGCCCGAAGAGCATGATCGCCACCGGCAATCCGAAATAACCCGTATTCGCGTTACCCGCGGAAAATGCGAGCAGGTTTCCCGCCGCTCCTTCCACCCCGATCGATCGTCCGGCGGCGCGAGAGATCGCCAAGAATCCGACGGCGATGATCGAGCAGAGGATCGCGAATCCGATAGGAACCGCAAGAAACTCGGGACGGAGCGCGACCTGGCTGACGTTCGTGAAAACGACGATCGGCGAGATCAGATAAATCACGAGTTTCGCCAGCGAATCGCGATCGATCGCGAGCACACGTCCCGCGAAGATTCCGGCACCGACCACAAGGTAGAGCGGAATCAGGCGCTGCGCGAGGTCGGTGAAAATCTCCATTCCGCTCCAGAATAGGACAGCCCCTGGAGCGCATGCTAGCCTAAAGGTATGGGTGCATGGAGAGCGCGAATCGGGTTCGGGGCCGTCGGCATTTTTCTGCTTCTGAGTTCCCCCTCTCCGGCGGATGCGTTCACCCCGACCCAGTTCGACTGGGAGAATCCTCCGGTCGCCTGCGTGGAAGACCTGGTCCCGAAGCTCGTCCCCTGCCTCGATCTATCCACCGTGACCAACCCCCAGGCGGACCTCCCCGCTGATCTCGACGAGGCTGCGATTCGTTACTGGACGGTGGAGTACAAAGCCGACTTGAGTGTTTGCCGGGCGCGGGAAATCCAGCGGCGCGAGCGCGCGAATCCTGGAAGCCAAACCGCGTCCGCGATCGCCTGGGCATGGATGTGGACGAAGCAGGCGGAGCGGCTCGAACTTAAAATCGCCGCCCTGTACGACGCCGCCGAACTCGCGGAGATGCCGCCCCAGATTCTTTTCGGGGCCCTCAAACAGGAATCATTGCTTTCGGATCTCGGCATCTCCGACGACGGAGGAAATTTTTCGTGCGGCATCGGCCAGATTAACCTGATCGAATGGTGCCATTTTATGCGGACACGGACCGAGGACGAACAGCGACGACTCGGGTGGCCCGTCGGCATCTCGTGTTCGGTCGGGACGTTGCCTACCGATCTCGTCCGGCCTTTCCATAAAATCGCGCTCGCACGGATCGCCGGGCGCCCGGACTACGAACTCACGCCGCGCGATTTCGAGAACATCGAGCCTGCCGACGTGATCGCGGACTTTCCCGCGGGCGACACCCTTCTCCAGACGGTCCGGTTCCGGTCCGTTACGTCCTTCGTGAAAAATTGTTCGGATCTCTCGCTGGGAATCGCCGCCAAGGGGCGTGAGCTGCGCCGCCTCTTCGATGTTTATGTGCCGCCCGCCATGAAAGCTGCGCAGACCTATGCACCCGGGAAGACCTTTTCCCGCCCATGCCTACGTCCCTACCGAAGCCCGAAGTTTCCCCTGCATACCGGCTGGCTCCTCGCCGACGCCATCTATAACGCCGGTTCGCGGGAGATCTCCCTCCTCCAGTACTATTTTCGGATGAACCGCGAGACCCATGAAGCAGGGACCGTGTGGAAGCGAATGACCCCACTGGATCTCATCGAGGGTCTCCACTGGGGTGGAAAGTATCGCTCCGCGACCGACAAAATCGAATACCGGAGCGTCTACGGAACTCCCGCCTCGCAAACTTGGTTTAAGAGCTGCGTCGTCCAGCGGCACATCGCCCGCGTGATCCAGTACGCCACCCTCCCCGGCGAAGAGATCGCAAGGTCGCTCGAGGTCGGTGGCTGCAGCCGGACCGAAGTTCCCGCCTATCGCCGCCATAGCTCGGGAAAAAAGCCCGTTCGCAAACCGGCGCGCTAGTTATCGTCCCGCTCTCTCGTTATAGTCTCGCCCTATGGCCGAAGTTTTCGAAGTGACCGCGATCGTCTTGCGCTCGGTGGCGTATGAAGAACGCCATCGAATCGTGACCGCCCTCACCGAGTCGCACGGAAAAATTTCGGCGATCGCGCGAAACTCGGTCCAGTCGCGCCGATTCGGCGGCACGCTCGAACCTTTCGTCGCCGCGACCTGGAGACTCTCGATTAAGCCGGGCGCGGAGCTTTACCATGTCGAAGAAGCGACGATTCGGAAGTCGTTCGAGGGCCTCCGAAAAAACTTCGAGATCCTCTCCCTCGCCTCGGTCTTTAATGAACTGATGCTGCGTCTGGCCCCGGATCGTGAGAATGCACCCGACTTGTTCAAGCTCCATTCGAACGCGCTCGCGCTCCTCGAGGAATATGCCCTACGCGATCCGGGATCGGACCTTTCCGACGCCCCTGCCGACGCACGCACGATTCTCGCGCTTCTCAACGCTTATCTCGCCAAACTCCTGCAATGGAATGGAACTCAACCCCAACTTCTGCGTTGCCTTGGCTGCCAACGAAGCCTGCTCGATTTCTCGGCCGACACCCGACTCCGCTGCCATATCTCGGTCGCCTGCTGGACGTGCCCCGACTGCCGATCGGCGAAACCCGATACGGCCGCAGACTATGCGCCCGGGTTTCAGCATCAGTTCTTCGAAGCGACCCAAGCGGCGGTCGGTGATTTCTATATCGGCCTGTCGACTCCGATCCGGAAGATGCCCGAACTCGCGCAAGGAACGCTGGCCGACCAGAAACTGCTTTTTTCCCTTATGGAATCGCTGATGATCTATCATGTTCCGGGCTTCGACCGAACCCCTCTGAAAGGTCTCCGCTTCATTCCCGAAATTCACGGCACGTTCGGCTAGACGGCTTTTTCCTGAAACTTCCAAAGTTCCTTACGGAACCGCAGGTAAATGACCAGCGCGATAAAGGCGACCCACATCTCGATGACGTACAGGCGGCGCACGAGGATGAGATCGTAAGGAACTTCGGCCGCCAGCGTATGCAGCGGCCCGATGCGACCGTTCGGCGGGCGCATCACGACGAGCGCCATGTAGGGCGAATAGAGAAAGTCCCCGACCAGATTCAGAATCAGAGCCACGTCGAGAAACCTTTTCAGAAAGTTCATCCCGGGCATTGTCTCTGGATCAGTTAGCGCGGCAAGCGAAATCCATGATGTGTTCGCCGTTATCGTCTTCCATCGGCTCTTGGCAGAATTCACCTTCCGTCACGCTTGGGTCGAACTCGCAGGACATCGAACCGACCTCGTCCACGACATGGTTGTTTTCGTAGAAGATCGCGGTCAGATCGAATTTTGATCCATTCGCTTCCAGGTCCATGGAGAAGTTGTAGTTGCTATCGCCGACGTCGACGCTGCCTTCGCTTTCCTCCCCGCCCGCGCCGGCGGAACTTAGGGCGAGCTCGAGTTTCGTCGTCTGCTTAGCGTCCGCGACCGAAGTCAGCGTGCAGGTGATGGAGTCCGCGGCGAAGGCGCTCGACGAAAGGGAAACGAGGACGAAAATGGAAAGGACGTTGCGTACAGACATGGGTAAACTCCCTTTGGTTTCAGTCGTTGGGGGTGTCTTGTACGACTGATGATGCTATGAGTCAATCCAGCGTTCTCTGAATCTCCCGCGAACGCGGCCGGCGCGGATAACTCACGGAAATCACGTCTGAAAGCTGAGTATGCGATCGGCGGCGGCCCCGAGATTAGGCACAAAGAATCCCTCCGTGGAGGCCCCGAAATCCTTCACATCCTCCGATCCATAGCCGGTCCCGACGAGAAACGACTCGCGAAGTCCGGCTCGACGGCCGCTTTCGACATCGCTCTTCTTGTCCCCCACCATAAAGGACTTCGCGAGATCGATCGAATATCGAGTTGCGGAGTCGAGAATGAGTTTCGGCTTCGGCTTTCGACAATCGCAGTTCTCGTCGGGGTGGTGATAGCAGAGCGAGTAGTGATGGATGCGAACGCCGTGCGGAGCGAGGAGCTCGTCCATGCGCCGATGCACGCGACGAAGTTCTTCCATCGTGATTTTTTTTCGCGCCACTCCCGACTGGTTGGAAACGACGACGAGGAGATATCCTGCGCGAGCCAACTTCTGGAGGCCTTCGATCGCACCCGGAAGGAGTTCGAGTTTTTCGGCATCATTCAGATATCCCGGATCGACGTTGATCGTTCCGTCGCGATCGAGAAATACCGCTTTCTTGGGTTCGCGTTTCTTCCGTTCCCAGGCGAACGCCGTTTTCAGAATCGACGCGAGGGTATCGGGACGAGGCGAAAAGCCGAGAATCTTCCGCGCACGTTCCGCATTCGCGACCAGCGTGGCCGCATCGCCGGGGCGGCGGGGCTGGAATTCGCGGATCAGCTTCATTCCGAGCTCTCGCTCGGCCGCGTCCACCACTTCGCGGACGCTGTAGCCCGACTCCGAACCGAGATTGAAAGCTTCGTATCCGCTCGAATTTTTTCCGCCCGCGAGCAAACGTTTGGCCGCGGCGGCGTGTGCCCGCGCGAGATCCTCGACGTGCACGTAGTCGCGGACACAAGTTCCATCGCGGGTCGGGTAATCCTCGCCAAAAATCGAAACCGGCCGACCCTCGAGCGCGGCGGAGAGGAGATTGGGAACGAGATGCGTTTCCGGATCGTGGTGTTCGCCCACGCGAAGTCGGTCTTCCGCGCCCGCGGCGTTAAAGTAACGAAGCGCGATCGAATGCAGTCCGCCCCGCTTCGCTTCCGCTGCCAACATGCTTTCGACGGCGAGTTTCGTCTCGCCGTACGGATTTACGGGCCGCATGCGAAAATCTTCGGAAATTGTGAACCCCGGCGCTTGGTCGCCCGGATCTCCGTAAACGGCCGCCGTCGACGAGAATACGAACTTCTTTACTCCTGCTTTCATCATCGAATCGAGGAGGAGTCGGGTTTGTTCGACGTTGTTCTCCAGGTAAACCTCGGGAAAGCGGACGCTTTCCCCGACCTGGGATTTCGCGGCGAAGTGAAAGACCGCTTCGAACGGATGACTGCGGAGCAATTCTTCGACGACCGAGGAGTCCCCGGCGCGCGCCTCGACGAACCGTCCGGCGCGGTAAATCTCGTCCAGAACGAGGGCCCGATGACCGGTCGACAGGTCATCCAGGACCCAAACCTCATCTCCGCGATCCAGTAAGTGGGCGGCGACCGAACTTCCAACGTAGCCCGCGCCGCCGACGACGAGAACACTAGCCATGCCTCTAGGGTTAGCATAGGATCGCCCTACGTCCATGAAATCTCTGTGGAAACTGAAGGATTATCTCAAGCCTCACTGGCCTTGGATCCTCGTGAGCTTGCTCCTCGCGATTCCAATGGCGGCGATTCGCTTCAGCCCCGTCATTTTAATCCAGAAACTCATCGACGACCTGCTCGCGACCAAGGACGAGAGCAAACTCGTCAGCTTTCCGCTCATGGTGATCGGGATCTTCGCGCTGAACTTCGTGATCCGGTTCATCCACTATTCCGCGATCCGGGTCGTCGTCGCCCGCGTGAACCAGAAGATTAAGAACGATCTCTACGACCATGTGATGGGGCTCTCGGCCGACTATTTCACTACCGCCAGCACCGGAAACCTCATGTCGCGCGTCGGGAACGATCCGAACCAGATCGATCAGGGCATCGCGCAGATCAACGTGCTCGCACGCGAGCCCGCGCAGCTCGTTTTCCTGATCGGCTACACCCTCTACCTCGACTGGAAACTGACCCTGATTACGCTGGCCGTTTTCCCGCCGCTCGCTCTCGTCTTTTCCTACTCGGGCAAGGCCCTGAAACGTTATATCCATCGACTCCAGGAGGACCAGGCGCGGATGTTCGCGACCCTCCAGGAGAGTTTTACCGGAATTCGCGTGATCAAAGCCTTCCGGCTCGAAGAGTACATCCGGAAGAAATACTACGAGCGGAGTGAGCAGTTTTTTAAGAATCTCTCGAAGACCATTATCGTCGAGGAAACGTCCCACCCCGCGGTCGAGTTCATCATGGCCTTCGCCATCGCGGGCCTCATCTACATGGGCGGACGCTCCGTCCTCGACGGAACGATGTCGCAGGGCCAGCTCCTCTCCTTCTTCGGCGCGTTCGCGATGATGCAAAACCCGATTCGCGTGCTGAACGACATGAACATCAAGTTCGCGAACGCCGGCGCGGCGGCGGAACGCATTCTCGAAATCTTCGGCTGGAAAACCAAGCTGATCGAAAAATCCGAAGCGAAGAATAAAACCGATTTTCAATCCGAAATTCGACTCGACGGCGTTCACTTCGCCTACCCCGACGCTCCCGAGCGCGAAGTGCTGCGCGGGATCTCTTTTTCCATCCCGAAGGGGCGCTCGATCGCGCTCGTCGGCGCGAGCGGCGCCGGCAAGAGCTCGCTCGTTTCCCTGCTGCCCCGGATTTTCGACGTTACCCGCGGATCGATCTCGATCGACGGCACCGACATCCGCGACCTCCGGATCGCCGACCTGCGATCGCTGATCTCCGTCGTCAGCCAGGACGTCTTTCTCTTCAACGACTCCATCGCCGAAAACATCCGTTGCGGAAAACTCGACGCGAGCGACGAAGAGGTCCGCCAGGCGGCGCGCGAAGCTTTCGCGACCGACTTCATCGAGCGCTCCCCCGAAGGTTTCATGACGAATATCGGCGACCGCGGCCAAAAACTCTCGGGTGGCGAGCGTCAGCGACTGTCGATCGCGCGCGCGTTCCTGCGCAACAGTCCGATTCTGATTCTCGACGAAGCGACCTCGGCGCTCGATAACACCTCTGAAAAGGCGGTCCAAGCCGCGCTCGAAAAACTCATGCGCGACAAGACGACGATCATGATCGCCCACCGATTGTCCACGATTCGAACCGCCGACCGCATTCTCGTCATGCGGGAAGGAAAGGTCGTCGAGGACGGAACCCACGGAGAGCTCGTCGCCCGAAACGGCGACTACGCCGCGTTCCTGCGAATCGCGGAGTCCCGCGCGTGATCCCGGAGCGGCTCCGATGAGTATTTGGAATCAGGTGCTCCAGGCGACGCATTCCGCGCTAATCGATGAGCTAAACGAGCGCTTTCCCGACGAAAAACTCGAGCTCGGGCTCCCGAAACGTTTCGACCGCTACGAAGCCTTACCCGGGCATACCCATCTGGGCTGGACGGCGATCATCTCGCTCGACTCATCGGACCCGGGAAAAGGATTCTCGGGGCTCGCACTCGGCGCGCTCCAGAGCGAGAAGGAGATCGCATCGCTTGCGGCGGCACTGATCTCGAGGTTCGACCGAGAATTTAAACTCCGAGGAATTTCCGCTCGAGTCGACCCGATGCACCTCCGTTCCCCGGAACTCCGCATGCTCATCTGGCTACCGATTTGTATCCGCCGGCCGACTCAGACGCTCGTCTTCGATCTTGCACTCGGAGTCTGAGGACAGGCGGTCCATGAACGTGATGAAAGAATATGAACGTACCGCGATCGAAGATCTAGCTGTCGCGCCAAAGTCTAAAGATCGAATTCCCGCGGCCAGTCCGGATCGTTCTCAATTTGGAGCCGTGTTTCATGGATTTTCGTAGCGGCGACTTCGCCGGGCATCCATCGGAAAGCTTTCGCGACCTTGAGGAGTTGCAGCTTTAAGGTCGGCATGTCCTCCTTTTTTTCGATCTGCTGCTCAACAAAGTTTCGGGCAAACTCGAGCTTAGAAATTTCAGCGAGAAGTTTTTCAAATTCGTCCTGCCCGGGAGGCGACGAGGGAACGATAGGACCACCAATGGTAATTGGGTAAGCAACCGGACGTTTCGAAAGGTGAGAGGAGACAAAATCAGCGATATCAGGAATGTATTTTGCAATCTCAGGTGACTGAAGGAGGCCGCGGATGAGTTTAAGCCGTTCCGGCACTGGAGTTGATTCATCGCGGAGCGCGCAAATATTTCGCCAAACCTCGGCCTGTTCGGAACCTTCGGGAAAGTTTCCAGAAGAGAGGCAAACGGAACTGTTCGTGAAAGACGCCGTCAATGCTTGGTTCATGGACCGTGTTACGTCGTCGCTGGATACCTTTTGAACAGATTGCAGACCGGAATTGAGCCGAGTAGTTGCTTCAATTTGTAGCTGCTGTGAATAATCCGGAAAACGATCAAAATATTTTTCTAGATATTCACTGGAAGTTTCTGCAAGGGCACTCGTCGACTTAAATCCAACGATCCGGTTGACTCCGGCGAAAGTAAAACGAGTCTGCTCATGGTTGGTGGGGCCAAGTTCGCCATAACGATCCTCCGCTGCACGCTCCGCTCTCGAACGCCTTGCTCCGTCTTTCTTGAGAACTTCTATGTAAACAGGTTTTGTCCGGTGATCAGCTTTTTTGGATGCTAACGCATTACAGACCATTAGGAATGTTTGCGCGGGGTTCGCAAGAATGCCTTCACAGGTCTTTTCACAGGCATGTTTCGTCGTTGCGGCGGTACTCAGCGGATAGCGCAGAGGATTTTCATTCTCCTTGTCGGAAAAATAACCAAGCGAGCTGTAATGAGCTGAAATCATGAGAATGTCACACTTTACGCCGGACTTACACGCGCGATCGAACCAATTTGCTACTACGCCTCTGGTCTGCCCTGCGGGAGTTCCAAGTTCGGTCAACTCAACAAACTGAAACGCGCCTTGGTTTTTGCCAGAGCTCAGCCGACTCTTAAATACTTCTCTTTCGAGAGTCGAATTGATCGAGGCGGTACAAACGGTGAATTTGTCCTTGTCGAGCGCGGCTATTTTCGGGTCGATGGCATAGGCCTGCAGTGGGCCCGTGAGTCCTAACAGAACAATCCAAACTTTCATTCTTACTCCCGTGGACTCGGATCGAGCTGAGCCGTTTTTGCCATGAACGCGCAGATTTCGTTAAAATCGAGTCGATGGGCGGACGGGGTATTTAGATCGGAACTGAAAATGAGAAGCTCTACAAATCCCCGGTAGATTTTTGAGGGCTCCGAATCGACAAGGTAAGAGCCGAGGTAGCGCGCAAAAGACAGTCGCGCGGGGTCCTTATTTTCGAGCGTCGATATCTCGTGAAGAAAATATTCATAAATCGATTGTCGATGGACACCGTGAAACATTCGATAGGCTGAGCGTCTGTCCGCGGGATAATCTCGCAGCGGCCACGGAGTCGCTGCGCAGGCGTATCCCGAGTATTGACTAGGCTTTCGCCCCTTGCCGAGCGGATTAGCTTTACCCGGAGCGGCTTCAGAAAGGCCAATACTCGCGAATACTAGTAATAACATGAATGGGACCGTTTTCATCAGATGCACTCCTGCGTAGCAATATCGATTGCGTACCGATCATCCTGTAAGAATGGCCGGTAGATGATTTTTGGTCCGAGTTCGTTGAGACGACCCAGCAGCCACGGGTCCGGCACATAGACGGTATTAATGCATGGATGCTTTTCGAGAAGTTCTTCAATGAATTCCGCCGTTTTGTTTGGACAGTAGCTTGCCATGAATTCAACTGGCTTTTCTTGAGTTTGCGGCGATGGGTTAACTTCCTGCAGAAGGTCATGAAAAATCCGGTCGTCGAAGTTTAGGTCCAGCTGCATGGATAGGTATTCTTGTTGGGCCTCTACGTCGCCCTTGAGTAATTTTTCCAGTAAGGACAAGGCGACTTCTCTATTCTTGAAAAAAACCGATTCGGGTCGTGGCACGCACGCTATTGCGGTTGCAGAGGAAATCGGCTTCTTGTCTCCAATAAGCACCAGTGCGTCGGTGCATGCCCGCGCGAGACGAATAAAAAGAGGTGAATAAATTCCCCATTGATCCTCGGTCATACTGCGCGCTAGCTCGCTCCGCTCACGTATTTTGTTCTCCAAAAAGCGACCTGAAATCCAAGAATCGCCATTGCGTGAACCATCAGAAGAAGATCCCGAACCACCGTCAGAAGGGAATCCTGAACCACCAAAAGAACCCATTTGGTTAGCGGGAAGGTTGCCTTGTCCTCCGGAAAAACCTCCCGGAATTGGACTGTAGGTCGCTTTATTCGGAGTCTTTTTAGCTTCGTGCGGGGGCTCTTTTGTTGCGACCCGCGCGGAACATTCCAGCAGCGCGTCTGCGACTTCCGCTTTTGTGAGGGATTCGACCTCGGTCGCGCTCGGACGATAGTCCGCCGCGATTCTGCCATAAGACCTCTTCTGGGCTGCCTGGGCGAAGAGACTGCTGATCATAGGCTGAAGGCGAAAATCGAGTTCATCGAGCGAGGCCATCGAGGGTTTGCGTTCGATTTTTATTTTTTCTACCACGGATTTAAACTTTTCGAGTTCAATGTCGCAATTTGCGTTTCCAGAAGCCTGGTCAGCCAAGCAATCTCTTAGGGCCCTCTGAAAGACTGAAAGAGATTGAGACAGTTCGTAAGGGTTGGTCACTACGTTCGCGGCGAATGAATCCACCTTGCCAAACTTCTTTTCCACCTGAATCAAGAATTTCTTCAGATCGGATAAGTCGTTTCTCGGATTGGGCTGGACGGTGCGAATCGCTGATTGTGCAACCTCTGCTACTGAGTATCCTTGACGTATCGGTGTCGGATTGGCGCCTCCTCCTTTCATTCCCTTGCTTCGCGCTTTCGATATCCTTGGGCTATTTTCTTCCCCATAGCCGCAGGTCGAATCCACTTTTTTGAAAGAGACGCGTCCACTGTCTCGAGAGATCGGTTTCAGCATGACGAAAGTCGTCGGTAATTTTTCCTCGGCACCGTTTTGAGTCGGCGCCGCGGGCGGCAATGCATATTCCGAAGTTGCCGCTTGTACTGCCTTAGCACATGCCTCATTCAGCTTGTGATCACATTCCACCGGAGGGATCAAACGTTCCTCCTTGGAAGCTTCTAGTTCGCTTTTCTTTACCCAGCCGGCTAGACCGTTTACGTCTTTCACTAACATCCACGGATTCATTTCACAGTCGAGATCCGGGCTTATTTCTTTAAAACTCATCCCCGACTGCAACACGCCGGTGGAAGCGAAATTTTTAAAATTTCGGTATTTCTCTTCGACTTCTCTCTGACTATTACCCCGGTTGTGATCGCATTTAGGGGGAGATTGATAGAGGACGAGGTCTTTCGTCGCCACCGTTTTCAGCTGGAGTGGCGGGCCATCGTCTGAGTTCGAAGTGGCGGCTTTTGTAGTGGAGGTTTTTTTAGTCGGAGATCCTGCAGTGTTGGCCGACACATTCGCCTGTGTTACTTTCGTGTTGTTTGCGGACTTGGCGGAGGCAGTGCTGTTTGTGTTGCCGGAACTTAGTGAACCGGAGACCTTTGTTCCCGATTCGGTTGGAGGGGAAGCCGCGAGCTTTGTGGTTACGGATTGCGGAGGCGGAGACCATCCTACTGCCGTCTCAATCTGAGACATATATTTCTGGTTGAAAAGCCCGAAATAGTTCACGCGCGGTGTGCCCCCTTTAGCTCTTAGGGCTGCCGCTTTTTGTTCCGAATCCCCGAGATTATAGAGAGTCGCTAAAACTCCGGGATCTTTCGAAATGTCGAATCCCTGGGCTTTGTAGGTATCTTGAACGAATCGAATGACCGCTCCCACCTGATAAACGGCCTTAGCCGGAGTGATAAGCGCGGTTTGCAGCTCTTCATCGCTGATGGGTTTGCGTTTTTCGAGAGCGGCGACATGGTTCTCCGCTTCTCGCGCGGCAGAAAAATTAAGTTGTCCAAGTCCGAATGAAAACTCTTTGCCGAAAATACTGCCGCCGGATGCAAGCCCAGTTTTAACCAGTAGATCTTGAAGATTGTCTGAAACGCTCACATTGAGCGAATTTTCGGCCAGGATGGATCCGGCTATCGCTCGTGGATCGACGCCAAGTTTTGCCGCCGCGGCTTGGATTTCTTTTTTTAAAGCGGCGAGAGTAGCGATCACCTCTTTTTTAGGTCTTCTCCAGGTGCCGTCTTCATTCTTCAAAGATGCTGCATATCTGTCGTATGCGAGAACTTCGCGGAACTTTTTTTCCCAATCATCCGGCGGCGCCGCAAACGTAGCGAGACTCACCGCGAGGAGCGTGAGTGCTAATAAAGATTTCTTCCTGAAGGGTGTAAACCGACCATCCTGTGTCGACACTTTCTAAGATTAGGAGACTTGAACGAGTTGCGCAATCATCCCGAGTCAGTTGAGCGATTGCTAAGACTATCGCATGGCTGTCAGATATCTGACGAGTGCACGCGAATGCTTAGAGCGCTTTCTAAAAACACACAAAAGCGAACGATTTCCAGTGAAAGGGCAAAGGTCTCAAAATGAGTTCTAATGCAATCCTTTCGAATAAAGAAAACGCGTCGATTCACAAAGCAAACGAGAAGCCTCGGCGGTGTAGACCTGCGGGACCTTGAGTTCTTCCGTTTCTAAAATCTGGCTCGGCAGAGTTCGCCGAGATGCCTTGGTTCGAAGCGTATACACCGAACGCTACTTCCTCGCCGATCAGAAACTCTCGCAAAGCTTGAGAACCTAGAAGGACAGCTGGCGCATCTGAACTTTGAGGGCAATTATGCAGCCCTGTTTAACCAGCTCGCGCATATGGCGGCCAGTTTGCGGATGTGGCGCTGAAAAAGCAGGTTCCAACGCAGAACGAATCGCCGCGGCAAAGCCATCACCACTACAGATCGCGAATCTCTCCGATCCGGTTATGGATCGAGGTCCGCCAGAGAAGAGGCTTTCGTATTAACGCGCCTCGCCTTCATTGAACTCGCCCCCCCGGTTTGTTACTTCTGAGGAATATGAGCGAGAGCGAAGTTTCGACGAAAGCGGCGGGCCCGGCCCAAGACCTGAAAGACATGAATATCCTGGTTTCGCTGTGTAAGCAGCGGGGCTTCGTATTCCCCTCTTCCGAGGTCTACGGCGGCATCAACGCTTGCTGGGATTACGGCCCCCTCGGCGTCGAGCTGAAGCGCAATATGAAGGAGCGCTGGTGGAAATCGATGTGCGACGAGGATGATATCGAAGGCCTCGACGCCGCGATCCTGATGCATCCGAAAGTCTGGGAAGCCTCGGGACACGTCGCCGGATTCGTCGATCCGCTGGTCGACTGCAAAGACTGCAAAGCGCGCTTCCGCGCGGATAAAATCGATCCGGAAAAACTGAAAGCGAACGTCTGTCCGAACTGCGGAAAAAAAGGCACACTCACGGAGCCGCGCAACTTCAACCTGATGTTCAAGACCCATATGGGCGCGCTCGAGGACTCGTCCGCGATCGTCTACCTTCGTCCGGAGACGGCGCAGGGAATTTATGTGAACTTCCTGAACGTCCAACAGTCCGCGCGCCAGAAGATCCCGTTCGGCATCGCGCAGATCGGCAAGGCATTTCGAAACGAAATCACTCCAGGCAACTTCATTTTCCGCACTCGCGAGTTCGAGCAGATGGAAATGCAGTACTTCGTCAAGCCGGGCACGGACATGGAATGGTTCGAGAAGTGGAAAGCCAAACGCATTCAGTGGCACTACGACAACGGCATCCGCAAAGAGAAGCTTCGTTTCCATCAGCACGCCGGCGCCGAACTCGCCCACTACGCGCGCGCGGCGTTCGATATCGAATACGAATTTCCGATCGGCTGGAGCGAGCTCGAGGGAATCCACAACCGGGGTGACTTCGACCTCGGCCGCCACCAGGAATTCAGCGGCAAGAACCTCCTCTATTTCGACGAAGTCTCGAAGGAGAAATACCTTCCGTACATCGTCGAAACCTCCGTAGGCTGCGATCGGGCCGTCCTCGCCGCGCTCTGCGACGCCTATCGCTTCGACGGTGACCGGACCTGGCTCCAGATGCACCCGGCGCTCTCGCCGTACAAAGTCGCGATCTTCCCGCTCATGAAAAAAGGTGGACTCTCGGAATACGCGGACAAACTCTATGGCGATATGAAGAAACATTTCCGCTGTACCACCGACGAAGCGGGGTCGATTGGAAAACGGTATCGCCGTCAGGACGAAATCGGCACGCCGTTCGGAATCACGATCGATTTCGATACGATTAACGACCATACCGTGACTCTGCGCCACCGCGACAGCATGGAACAAACCCGGGTCCCCGCCGAGAAAGTCATTCATGTCATCCGTGATCAAATCGAAAACTGGGGCAAGTAGACCGAAGAAGCCGATTCTGAAACTCGGCGCGAAATCCCTTAAGATGGTGCGGGAAAAGACCGTCGCGAAGAGGTCCGCTACCCGATACATCTATTCGTTCGGAGGCGGAAAAGCCGACGGCGTCGAAACCCGAAAGGACCTGCTCGGCGGCAAGGGCGCGAATCTCCACGGCATGACCCGGCTCGGTCTGCCCGTTCCTCCAGGCTTCACCCTCACCACGGAAGTCTGCACTTATTATTACGCCGAAAATCGGACGTACCCGCCTTCCCTCGAAGCCGAACTGCGCGCCGCGGTCGCGAAGATGGAAAAGCAGATCGGCAAGAAATTTGGGGATGCCGACAACCCCCTCCTCGTCTCGGTCCGCTCGGGGGCGCGCGCCTCGATGCCCGGGATGATGGATACGATCCTGAACCTGGGGTTGAACGATCTCACTATCCAGGGTCTGGTCGAAAACTCGAAAGATCCTCGATTCAGCTACGACTCCTACCGCCGCTTCATCGCGATGTACTCGGACGTGGTTCTCGACATCCACTCGAACCATTTCGAAATCGCGCTCGAGGACATGAAACATGAACGCGGCGTCGAGCACGATACCGAGCTGACCGGCGAAGATCTGAAGCGACTGGTACAGAAGTACAAGCAGATCGTGCGTTCGAACGGAAAGACCTTTCCGGAAGATCCCTGGGAGCAACTCCGCGGCGCCATCGGCGCGGTTTTTTCGTCATGGATGAATCCGCGGGCGAATACCTACCGCAAACTGAACGACATCCCCGAATCCTGGGGCACGGCGGTGAACGTCCAGGCGATGGTCTTCGGGAATATGGGGGATAACTGCGCCACGGGCGTCGCGTTCACTCGCGACCCCTCGACAGGTGAAAGAAAATTTTACGGCGAGTTTCTCGTGAATGCGCAAGGCGAGGACGTGGTTTCCGGAATTCGTACTCCGCAGCCGATCAACGAAGGCTCCCGGACCGGTGAAACCCAGAACGCGGTCACGCTCGAAAAGGTGATGCCGAAGGCATACGCCGATCTCGTGAAAGTCTACCAACGTCTCGAGAAGCATTATCGCGACATGCAGGATATCGAGTTCACGATCGAAAACGGCAAGCTCTACATGCTCCAGACGCGGAACGGGAAACGGACCGCTCCGGCAGCGATTAAAATCGCGGTCGACATGGTCGCCGAAAAACTGATCACGAAAGAAGAAGCCATTCTTCGCGTCGCTCCGGAACAACTCGACCAGTTGCTCCATCCGAGACTCGATCCGAAGGCGCGCAAAGAGGTCATCGCGAAAGGCTTACCCGCCTCTCCGGGCGCGGCCTGCGGCCAAGTCGTCTTCGACCCCGACACCGCCGAAAAATGGGTGAAGGAGCTCGGACGCAAAGTCATCCTGGTGCGCATCGAAACTTCGCCCGAGGACATCCACGGGATGTCCGTCGCGGAAGGAATCCTCACCGCACGCGGCGGGATGACCTCCCATGCGGCGGTCGTCGCGCGCGGCATGGGAAAATGCTGCGTGGCCGGCTGTGCATCCGCGAAAATTTCCTACGAAACGAAGAAATTCCAAGCCGGTTCGACCACGATCCTCGAAGGCGAATGGATCACTCTCGAAGGATCGACCGGGGAAGTAATCAAGGGACGCGTACCGACCATTCTTCCCTCGCTGGACGAGAACTTTAAAATTCTGATGGGCTGGGTCGATTCCGTGCGTACCCTTTCCGTTCGCACGAATGCGGATACGCCGCAGGATTCCAAGGTTGCACGCGGGTTTGGCGCCGAAGGTATCGGCCTCTGCCGAACGGAGCATATGTTCTTCGAATCCGATCGTATCGACGCGGTTCGCGAGATGATCCTCGCCGATACGCTGGATGCGAGAAATCGGGCCCTCGAAAAAATCCTTCCGATGCAGAAGAGCGACTTTAAGGGAATCTTTCGCGAGATGAAGGGCCTTCCGGTCACGATCCGCCTCCTGGATCCGCCGCTGCACGAGTTTATCCCGCATTCGGACGAGGAATTGCAGTCCCTCGCGAAGAAGATCGACGTTTCGTTCGAGCGACTGAAGCGGAAACAGGAAACCTTGCACGAGTTCAATCCGATGCTCGGTCACCGCGGCGTGCGCCTCGGAATCAGCTATCCGGAAATCTACCTGACCCAGATTCGCGCGATTCTCGAGGCGGCCTGCGAACTCGTCCTCGAAGAAGGTTTTCGCATCATTCCCGAGATCATGATTCCGCTCGTCGGCGACTGGCGCGAACTTCGGTTCGTCCGCGAGTACTGCGAAGAGGAAGCGACCAAGATCCTTGCGGAGTTTACCGCCAAGAGCGGCAAACCTTTCCGCAAGGGTCGGGAAATTGACTATCTGATCGGGACGATGATCGAGCTTCCCCGCGCGGCGCTCACTGCCGGCGATATAGCAAAATATGCCGAGTTCTTCAGTTTCGGGACGAACGACCTCACTCAGACCACCTACGGGCTATCTCGCGACGATTCTGGACTGTTCCTGAAGGATTACCTCGAGGCTAAAATCTACGAAAAGGACCCCTTCGCGACCCTCGATCCCCATGGAGTGGGCCGCCTCATCCGAATCGCGATCGAAGAGGGCCGAGCGGAAAGACCGGGCCTCAAGCTCGGAATCTGCGGAGAACACGGTGGCGATCCTACAAGTGTGGTACTCTGTCATCACTACGGACTGGATTACGTAAGCTGTTCGCCTTACCGCGTGCCGATCGCCAAGTTGGCCGCCGCACAGGCCGCGATCCGGGAACCCCAACGAAAGAGGAAAGTATCCGGATGATTCTTTTACTCCCATTTTTCGCCATTCTTTTCGCAACGCCGGCGAGCGCCGCCGATCGCACGATCGATCTTTCGACTGGATGCAAAGTCTATAAGTTGGCGAATAAGAAATGGGCGGCGACCGATGCTTCCGCTTTCGAGGGAGTGACCCTGAAAAAATCGCAAATCCTTCGCGATGAGAAATTCACGGTCTTTCGCACGCCCCAAGGCGTCTTCGGCGTGAACCAGAAGTGCGTGATCGCCGCCGAAGGCGAGCCGGCTCCGAGAGCGTCGAAACCCCGTCCGACAGGAAAACGAAAGAGCGCGGCGAAACCTGAGGAGCGTGTCGATGAAAGCGCGAGCCCTTGGGCGGCGGCGTTTTCGCTCGGCATGAATCTCTCGCCTTCGGGTACGGTCACCCGAACGTTCGCGGGGACCGCTTCGACGCCGGAGAAAAAGAAGTTTAAAAGTTCGATCCTGTTCATGGGCGAAGCGAGCTACCGGGTGGCGCCTTATCTTCGCGTTGCCGCGGAAATCGCGCTCTCCCAGCTCCAGGAAGACAGCCAGACGGGGAACGAAATCTCTTACTTCGACGTCGTGCCCCAGCTCCTGATTCCGGCGGGCGAGAAAATCACGCTCTATCTCGGACCGACGCTCGGCTTTTATTTTCTTTCCCAAAACGCCCAGAGCAACGTGACTCTCGAAGGAAATACCGTTTCCGTGAAGCAACAAACGGCGACGAGCCTCCTCATCGGTGGCGTGCTCGGCGGAGACTATCGTCTCAGCGAGCAGTTCGATCTCGGACTTTACTTTCGCTACTTTAAACCGGGCGACATCAAGGTGACCGGGACGACGAGCGCACCGACCGCCGGCGCATTCGAATCCACGTTATCGACGAGTTACATGGCCGTCGGCGCTCGTTTTCTCGTTCGTTTCTAATCATCGCCGCCACAGCCTTTTTCCGCTGATTCTTCTGTGGTGTCGAAGCCGACACTTCTGTCAGCTTTTACGACAGTGAGAATTGTGAAAAAATATTCAGTTTTAAACTTGCCTTTTCCGACCGTTTTGGTAATCTATTTTTAAGTAGATCGCAGCAGACAGAAACGACTGCGACGGAGGACGTAAGTGATGAAAGAAGCGAATCGCTTCAAAGTCTACGCAAAGCTTTTGGAACTTCGAGTGCCCGAGCACGGGCCGCCGAAGTTGAAATAGCACGGGCAAGTCCGATCGTTACAAGGACCTTGCGGAGCTCGTGAGCTATCGAATCTTCTGTTCGCGACGGAGGACTGCGCTAGCTAAATACGGAACGAACCTTTGATCAGGTTCGAACCCCCCTGCCTAAAAAATTAAATATTCGAAGCCGAGCGTGGATCAGTTCCCGGCGTGAGCCGGTCTGAAAGCGGAGAGGGTATCAAAGCCTACTTCGTATCTGCGACGGATGAAATAATAGGACGACCTTCTGAGAGTCGGCCAGTCTTCGGGGAAACCCGAGTACGAATTTGGGGCCCGGAGAGCTGATCAGCTCTCCGGGCCCCACGTCGTTTCTCTGTGCGCGAGTCGTGCGCTACTCTTCCAGCCACTGGACCACGAGCATGGAACGCGTCAGTTCCTTCTCGCGGACCCAGATGTCTCCACCGTCGATGATCCAGTCCTTGGAATAGTCGGCCTCGTCTTCCGGGTTCCAGCTGTTGCGTACGAGGAGATGACATTCGCCGCCGATCTTCTTTCTCCCGGCGATGAGCGACCAGTGAATGCCGCACTTTCCGATGGGAGCGGCTCCGTCGTATCGTTTGCCCTGGATCAACACCTGCGAGCAATAGGCGAAGGGCACGGGCATCGCATTCGGACGGGAGAGTAGTTCCTGGACGCGAACCGAAGCGCGCTCCGAACGTAAAGGATCCTGATCGCGGGTTGGAATTCCGGTGACGTCGAGCCCGACGTAAAGTTCGCCTTCGCAGGACCTGAACCGCAGATCATTGTTCCGGTTCATGGGCTGCGAGCATTTCGAAAGAAAAATCTTTCGAATCGATTCGTAAGGACGTTCGACATGCTTCTCGATAACTGCGCGCATCGCGTCCTGACCCATGGCGGGCGGAATCTCGCCGTTTCGATTGCGCACCGTCGCGTTCCAACCGAGGTATTTACCGTAAATGACCGGCATGATCGCGGCGAGTTTTTTTGGCCGTACCGCAGCTCGCGTCTCGGCGAGTTCGAGGAGATGTCCATAGAGCAGGGTCGTGATATCGGCGAATTTCGCCGTCTCGTCGAGAGTCTGAGTCGGCAATCCCGCATCGGCGCAGTAGCCGACTTCCTGGACGGCGCGGGCGAGCGAACAAAACGTAGACCCCCAACGTCCGACACGGAGAGCGAGCGGGTCGGTGGAATTCTGGACCGGAAACCAGAAAGGAAAATTCTTCCGAATGGCGTTATCGACGCCGATCGCGACCGCACTCGACCGTGCGAGGTCTGCGCCTCGTTCACCGCGGCGACTGACTCGGTAAGCGTCGAGATAAGCGGAAAAAGTGAAAAATCCACAAAGGTTCGTATCCTCGTAACCTTGGGAGATGGGCACCAGCCCTTCGAGAGGTTGCCCCGCGGCGCGTAGGTCGACCAGGCTATCGCATGCCGAGGTCACTTCGGGCGAAGTTCGGCCTTCGTTCGCTCCCCCCGGAACGATCGAAATAAAAAACGCGAAAAGTCCCCATCCAATAAAACTTCGCATTCGGTGAGCCCTCCATGACTCGAGAATTGAAGTGTCTCTGAAATTCGAGGAGAGTCAAAAAAATGGAACTACTCATTGTCGGGGCGGGAGCGGTTGGAGCGGTTTATGGTTACCTCTCTTCGCAACGCTCCCCCGCCGGGAGCGCGCGCATCACCTACCTCGTCAAGCCGAAACACCAGAAAGATCTCGAGGCGGGAATCCGGCTCTATCACTGGCGCGGAAAAGACGCGGAACCTATAATCTTCCGTGATTTCAGCCTGATTTCCTCCTTTTCCGAAATGAAGGAAAAGAAATACGACGCGATACTGATCACCCTCCCCTCGGATAAGTTTCGCGAATCGGGTTGGCTGGAAGGTCTCGTCGAGTCGTCCGGAAATGCGAAGGTCTGGAGCCTCCAACCGAACGCCGGGGATCCGGAACTGCTCCGCAACAAACTGATCGCCCATTTCGGGCCGGGCGCGGAAATGCGGGCCGTGACCGGCCGGATTCCCATCATGAGCTATCTGGCTCCACTTCCGGGAGAACCGTTCGCCGAGCCAGGCTACGCATTTTATATTCCGAAGGTCTCGCCCGCGATCTGGACTTCGCTCGACCCGGAGGCCGCGCGCGAAGCCTGCGACTTTTATCACGCGGCCGGGCTTCCCTCGAAAACGGCTCCGGCCGATTTCGTCGAAAGCGCGGTGCCCGAGGCCCTCCTCCGGAGCGTCGTCGCAGGACTCGAGCGGTGCGAATGGTCTTTCGATCGTTTCACGAATGGCGAGAACATCCAGCTCGCCGCGGGCGCGATGCGGGAAATGACCGCGATTCAGGCGAAACGAAAAAAAGTGGCTGACTCGGGCGCCGGCCTCTTCGGAAAAATCGCCGCAACTCCATTCGGAATTCGCACGGCGCTTCGAATCGTCAAGTCCATCGTTCCTTTCGATTTCGAAGCGTTTCTCCGGGTCCACTTCTCGAAGGTCGAGGGACAAATGCATCTTGCCTTGGACGAATTCATCGCGGACGGAAAAAAGATGGGTCAGTCGACGACGAACCTGGTTTTACTTCGCGGACGCGCGAAACGGGCGATTTAAATACGCGTTGCATCAGACTCTTGCCCGTCAACTTTTCGACCCCCCTCACCTTGCAAATCCACCTTCCTTTGGTACGGTGAACAACGAATAACTGACTGCGACTGTGGGGGAATACCGAGATGCGCGTTAAGCGATTGGAAGTTCAGGGATTTAAGTCCTTTAAGGACAAGACCGTGGTCCATTTCGACCATAATATCACCGGTATTGTCGGACCCAACGGCTGCGGTAAATCCAACATCGTCGACGCCTTCTTCTGGGTCATGGGTGAGCAGTCCCATAAACATATCCGCGCGGGCGGCTCGGAAGACCTGATTTTTAATGGCTCCTCGAAATACGCGGCCTCCGGAATTGCCGAGGCGACCCTCGTCCTCGAAACCGACTTCGTCGACACCGGAAGCGCCCCATCGGGCGCCTCCATGAAAGACCTCCCGCTCCATCTACGCACGAAAGAGATCGCGGTCACTCGTCGCGTCTATCGCGGAGGCGAAGGCGAATACCTCATCAACGGCGTCCAGGCGCGCCTGAAAGATATCCATGAACTTTTCATGGATACCGGGGTCGGCGCCAAAGGTTACTCGATCATCGCCCAGGGCGAGATCCAGAAGATCGTGAATGCGAAACCCGAAGACCGCCGCGTGCTGATCGAAGAAGCCGCCGGGATCGCGAAATACAAGGCCCGCAAAAAAGAATCACTTCGGAAGATGGAATCGGCGCAAGCCAACCTTTCGCGACTGAACGACGTCATCTCCGAGATTGAGCGCACGCTGAACTCGCTCGAGCGCCAGGCCCAGAAAGCTTCGCAGTACAAGAAACACAAAGACGAACTCCTCGAAAAGGAAATGACCTGGGGACGCCGGAAGAATCGCGTTCTTCGCGGCCGTCTCGAGGAACTGAAGGCGAAACGCGAATCCCTCGAGCAGGAACTCGCCGGACTGAAAGCGGGACTCGCCTCCGCCGAGACGTCGATCGAATCCGACCGGATCGAGCAGCTGACCCTTTCTAAAGCGGCCGAATCGCTTCAATCCGAGATCTCGGAAAAATCCGCTGAGCTCACTCGCGCGCAATCGTCGCTCGATCTTTCCCGCCGCCGTCAGTCCGACCTCTCGACCCAGCTTGAGTCACTCACCGCCGAAAAAGCGGACCTCGAAGTCGCGATCGCGACCGAAAAGGAAAAAATCTCCGGACTGGAATCGGAGAATGAGAACGCCGCCGCGGAATTCTCCGCGGCCGCCGAACGCGTTTCCGAGCGCGAAGAGTCCGTTCGGACCGAACGCGCGCAGACCGAAGACGCGCGCCGCAGCCTCGACGCCACCAAACGCGAACTCATGACCGGGATCGCGAAATCCTCCGATCTCGCCGCACGGATCGCCGCGCTCGAGTCGAAAGCCCTTTCCGCGAACGCGCAGATCGAACGCCTCGGCGTCCAGGCCACCGCGCTCGAAGCACGCGTCGAAGCCGCGCGCGAAGAAGCCGAACGTAGCCAGACGGCCGTCGTTTCCGCGCGCGAAACGAAATCCTTGCGACAGGCTGCGGTGCAGGCCGCGCTTTCGGATGTGAACGAAAAGGAAGCGGCCCTGAAAACCGCGCGCCGCGATCATGAAGAAGCGAATCGCGCGCTCATGAAACAACGTTCGAAACTCCAGTCTCTCGAAGAACTTTCGGCCGCGCTCGAAGGTTATGGCGATGGACCGCGCTCGATTCTCGACTGGGCGAAAGAAAATGGTAAGGACTCCACTCTTCGCGCACTCGCCGAAGGACTGGACATCCAGGCCGGTTTTGAGTCCGCCGTCGAGGGTTACCTCGAAGGCAAACTCGAAACCCTCGTGACCCACGACGCTGCATCCGCGATCGAGGCGCTTCGCGCGCTCGCCAGCGGCTCCCAGGGTCGCGCCGGAATTCTGATCGCGGGCGAAGGCGCTCGCGTGTCGCCGGCCGCTACGGGCTCCGTCCAGAGCCTGCTGGAGAACGCCGGATTCTCGGTCGCGGGAATCCTTTCCCATTTCGTGAAACCGAATTCGAAGCTTGAAGGGTCGACGGCCCAGGCGGCGATTCGTATGCTCGAACATACGCTCGTCGTCGATTCGATGGATCCGCTGGCGGACTTTCTTTCGGCGAATTCCGCATCGTCTCTCTCCGGTTTCTCGATCGTCGCCCGCGACGGAAGCGCCTTCGACGGGGATGGCGTCCTTCGCGGCGGCGCGGTCCAGAACGATCGTTCGGCCTCGCTCCTGGGTCGGAAGAAAAGTATCGAAGCGCTGATCGCGGAAGTTGCCACTCTCGAAGTGGCGTTCGGCGGTTACGAAACCGCGGTGGAAACACTGACGATCGAGCTCGAATCCTCCCGGTCTGCGCTCGCGGCGGCCCGCGAAGCGCTCCAAGCGGCTGAAATCGAGGCCGCCACGCTCGAACGCGATGTCCAGACTTCGAGCCGTCAGCTCGCGGACGTGACCGCGAACCAGGAACTCGTCGCGTACGAACTCGAAGAGATGCGGAACGAAGCTTCCGAAGCCGTTTATGAGAAAGAGGCTTCCGCGAGCGAGATGAAATCCATTCTCGACGCACGCTCTTCTCTCGAAGCCCGAATCGAGATGGGCGAAAGGACGCTCGAGACGCTCGAAGCGAAACTTCGTGAATCCGAAGAGGCGCTCTCCGTCCTGAAGATCCAAGAGGCCGGATTGCGTGAGCGCGCGAATTCGGTGAAACGCGAACTCGAGGCAGGACTCGGCCTGATCCGCGACCGCGAACGCCGACTCGGAGACGTGACTCGCCAGCTCGATCGCGCGACGAACGAGAACGAAGAACACAGCGGTGGAGACGAGGAGTTCGTCGTTCGCATCGAAGAACTGACCCTCGCCCTGGCCGGAAAGCGCGAAGAACTTTCGGGACTGAAAGATCGCCTGGAAATCGTTTCCGCGAAAGTGAACGGCGCGCTCGACCGGATTAAGGAACTCCATTCCGAAGGCGATGCGAAGACTTCGGCGGTGAACCAGCACTCGATCGATATCGAACGCATGACCGGCGACCTCTCCCACCTGATCCAGAATCTGGAAGAGAAGTACGGACCCGGATGCCTTGAGGCCCCGGCCGTTTCCCCGATCCAGGACGAAATGGACGATCCGGTCGTCACGATCGAGATGAGCTCCGAAGAAGAGCAGATTTTGTCCGAGGAAGTCGAGCGTCTGCGAGAGAAAATCCGCCGACTCGGCGACGTGAACCCGACCGCGGTCGAGGAATACGAAGAGAAGAAAAAACGCTTCGATTACCTGATGACGGAGAAGACCGACCTTCTGAAGTCGATCGACGATCTGAACGAGGCGATCGAACACATCAACAAAACCTCCGAAGAACGTTTTCGGAAAGCGTACGACGCGATCGCCGATCGTTTCGAGCGCCTCTTCCCGATCATTTTCGGCGGCGGACAGTCGAAGCTCTCGCTCGTCTATCCGGAAGGCTCGAACGACATCCTCGAAGCTGGGATCGACATCCTCGCGCAGCCTCCGGGAAAAAAGGTCGTGAATATCGGACTCCTCTCCGGGGGCGAAAAGGCTTTGACGGCCGTCTCGCTCATTTTCGCGATCTTCATGGTGAAGCCTTCCCCGTTCTGTATTCTCGACGAAGTCGACGCTCCGCTTGACGACGCGAATATCGGGAAATTCAACGCGCTTCTCCGCGAAATGTCTTCGAAATCCCAGTTCATCATCATCACGCACAATAAAAAGACCATGGAGCTGAACGACACGCTCTACGGCGTGACGATGGAAGAGCCCGGCGTTTCTAAGATGGTTTCGATCGAACTGCATTAAAATCGAAGGTCTAGGCCGATGCCCGCGCATCGGCTAGAATAGGGACATGAGTACCGCCCTCCGCGTCCTTGCGATTTTTCTGTGTATCGGCTCCGTCTCCGCCTTCGCGGCGAAACCCAAGGCGAAGCCAAAGGCGAAAACATATCCAGCCGCCGAACCCGCGGCGAAGGTTTCAGTTCCTGCCGAACTGCTCGCGATCGAGAAAAAGTATCTCGCGGCGAAAACGCTCGAAGCGGAGTTCGCGCAGAAGGACGAAGTAAAACTGACGGGAGCAAAGAAACAATCGAAAGGCGTTCTGATGATTCGGCATCCGAACCAGTTTCGATGGGAAACCCTTTCGCCGGACAAAAACCTTCTCGTCTCCGATGGTCGTCGCTTTTGGTTCTATACGCCGCCCTTCGAAGCGGGAGAACGCGGCCAAGTCATCGAGCGGAAGACGACCGAGGTCCAGTCCGAACTCGCGAACCACCTCCTCGCCGGGGCCTTTTCGAAAATCCGCGGCGTCCAAATCAAGAAAATCTCTCCCGTTCGATTCGAGATGATTCCGCAATCGGGTATCGCGGGCAGCGTGAAACACGCCGAAATCGAAATTAACCCCACCGAGAAAACCATCGAACGGCTCAAACTCGAACATAGTGGGGGAAACAAAACCGAGATCTCGCTCACGAAAGTGAAACTGGCCGGCAAAATGAGCGACGCTTTCTTTAAATTCGTCACCCCGCCCGGGACCGACGTCGTCCGCGAATAGAATCGCAAGCGGACCCGCGCCCACCCTAATGGCTTGAAATCACTTCACTAATTCCGAGGACGCGACCGGTTCCGCATAAATTGACATGTCGCGCTGTTTCTCCTATATATGGCGGACTTCAAGCCGGGGTCTTTCCACTTTAAGGGGTATTTATGCGTTCCATCCTTCGTTCCGTGCTCGTGATGGGTCTCTTCGTTTCCGGTTCCGCGCTCGCATCGACTCCCTACGATCGTTTTATCGATGCTTGTAGCGAGGTCGCCGGCAACGGGGGCTGCTATGTCGAAAAGTATAACGTCGGCAGCTATCAGTATAATCGCGCGGTCCGCGAATTTCTCTCGGACATCGGCGACGATCAGCTTCCACTCTTCAACCGAGGCGACATTTACGATGCGATCGAAAGCGCGTTCGCCGTCGAACACGACGGACAGTGGGAAGTGCTGCGTGAAATCCAGGCGCTCGGCGAATCCCGTAAATTCAACGGCATGATGGCCATCGCTCCGCACCCGGAACGTTGCACGGAATCCGAGTACTGCAGCTATGTCCGCGTGCGCCTCTACCTGACGGACGGCTACCTCCTGACGTTCGATATCGACTACAACACCTAATCCAAGGAATCCGACCGATGCCTTCGTTTGACGTTTCGTCCGAAATGGACTGGCAAGAACTCGATAACGCCGTCAACCAGACGAACAAGGAACTGCTGTCTCGTTACGACTTCAAGGGCGTGAAAACCGAACTGAAGGTCGACCCGAAGGCTAAAACGCTCACGCTCTGGGTCAGCGAAGAGGCGAAGCTCGACGCGATGAAGGACATTTTCAAGTCCAAGCTCGTGAAACGCGGAATCTCGCTCATGGCTTTCGAATACAAGGACGCCGAGCCTGCGTTCGGTGGCAGCGTCCGTCAGCTCGTGGTGGTGATGGCCGGTATTCCGAAAGAAAAAGGGAAAGAAATCGTCGCCTCCATCAAGGAGTCGAAACTGAAAGTCCAGGCCCAGATCCAAGACGAACAGGTCCGGGTCACCGGCAAAAACCGCGATGATCTCCAGTCGGCGATCGCGCATCTGAAAGCGAATCAAGATCAGCTCAAGGTCGCGATGAACTTCGGAAACTTCCGGGATTAATGATGAATTCTGAATCCGTTTCCACAGTTACCGCGAAGTCGCCGGTCTATTTCGTTTCGCTCGGGTGCCCTAAGAACCTCGTCGATTCGCAGGTCATGCTCGGCATGCTGACGAAAGACCGCTACTCGATCACCCAGACGCCGGAAGACGCGGAAGTGATCATCGTAAATACCTGCTCCTTCATCGAAGCCTCGAAAGAGGAGTCGATCGAAACGATTCTCGAAATGTCGGATCTGAAAGAGACGGCCAAATGCAAAGTGCTCGTCGCTTCCGGCTGCCTCCCGCAGCGCTACCATAAACAGCTCGAAGCGGAGATGCCCGAAGTCGATCTGTTCATCGGTACCGGCCAGTATCACCGGGTAACGGAACTTCTCGATGCCCATGGCAAGGCGCGCGAACTCGGCGCGCCGCTGCCGAAGCGATCCTACATCGACCAACCGGCATTCATCCATTCGGACACCGATCCACGGATGCACACGGGGCCGATCTACTCGGCATTCTTGAAGCTTTCCGAGGGTTGCAATCGCCGCTGCGCCTTTTGCATCATCCCGACCCTTCGGGGCGACGTTCGTTCGCGCACGACCGAATCCCTCGTCATCGAGGCGAAGCGCCTCGCTTCCCAGGGCGTCCGCGAACTGAATCTCGTCGCCCAGGATCTGACCCATTACGGAATCGACGGAAAGTACCAGGATCGCCTCGAGACCCTCCTCCCCGAGCTTTGCCGGATCGACGGAATCGAATGGATTCGCCTGCATTACGTCTATCCCGATCAATTCTCCGATGAGTTGATCGAAGTCATCGCGCGCGAGCCGAAAATCGTGAAATACCTGGATATGCCGATCCAGCACACGAATGACCGCGTCCTCCGCTCGATGAATCGGCGACTGACGAAGGCGAAACTCTTTTCGCTGATCGAGAAATTGCGCGAGCGGATTCCCGGGATCGTCTTTCGAACTTCGATGATCGTCGGGTTCCCAGGCGAAACCGAGGCCGAGTTCGAGGAGCTCTACCAGGATCTCGAACGACTGAACCTCGATCATGTCGGCGTCTTCCGCTTCTCGAAAGAAGAAGGTACGAAAGCCGGCACGATGGACGGGCAGATCCACGCGGCCACCAAGCGGCGGCGCTCGAAACTACTGACGGCCATGCTCCAGAAGCAGGCCGCGGCGCGGAATGAAAAGTACATCGGCCAGAAGATATCGATTCTTCTCGAAGGCACTTCGGACGAGACGGAGCTGCTTCTCCAGGGCCGCATGCCGACCCAGGCGGCCGAAATCGACGGACGCGTGCTGATCAACGACCTGAGCTACCTCGGGTTCGAGGCGGAAACACTCCGCCCGGGCGACTTCGTCGAAGTCGAGATCGTGGAGGCCATGCCCCATGACCTCGTGGGAAAAGCATTGCGCATCCTTTCGCGGGGCATGTCGATCCAGGAATCCGCCGTTGCGGGCCTGAAGACCTCGGTCCCTGCGGAACGCCGTCCGGAAACGTTGGCCGAAAACGCATTGGACGCCTCTTCTCTATGAACGACATGATCATCGATTCCACGGAACTGCGCTCGATCTTGGCCGAACGACCGAAATCGATCCTTCTCCTCGATGTGCGAGAACCCGAGGAATTCGCCGAGGATCACCTCGAAGGCAGTAAACTCATCCCGCTGGGCGAACTTTCGTCGCGAGCGCGCGAGCTCGACCCACAGGCGGATATCGTCATTTACTGCGCGCACGGAGTTCGTTCGATGCACGCCCTGATGGGCTTGCGCAGTCTAGGCTTCACGAAACTGCGTTCACTCGAGGGAGGACTCAGTGCCTACCGCGAGACTGCCTGAGCTAGGTTTCGAAGAGACCGAAGGGCTTCTCGAAGAACTCCGGAGCGTCGGATTCCCCCTTGCGGGTGCCGTGGACCTGGACCTCGCTCGCGATGAATTCGCCCCTCATGGAGCGCGCTACTGCGAATGGATCGCCGCCGGCTTCCACGGGGAAATGGGATATCTCGAGCGCGGACTCGATCGCCGTCTCGATCCACGGATCGTTTTCCCGCCGACCGAGTCCGTCTGGGCCGTAGCGATTCCCTACCGCCGGCATCCAAGCACGGAAACCACCATCGGTCCACGATACGCGCGATACCTCGAGGGACCGGACTATCACCGCGTGCTTCCCGAGCGGATGGAAACGGCGCTCGCGAGCTGGTCCGGAAAACGATTCCCCGGCGGCCCGGATGCCCCGAAGTGGAAAATCTGCGTCGATACCAGCGCGGTACTCGAACGTTCCTGGGCCGCGCTCTGCGGACTCGGCTGGATCGGTAAAAACTCCCTCCTTATCCATCCGCAGCTCGGGAGTTACCTTTTTCTCGGCGTCGTCTTGCTGGACCGAAAAACCGGGCGAAAACCCGCGCCGCTGAAAAACTACTGCGGAAATTGCTCGGCTTGCCTCGAGGGTTGTCCGACTTCCGCCCTGATCTCGCCCGGTCTGCTCGACGCTCGAAAATGCATCGCCTACCTCACGCTCGAGAAGCGCGGTCCCTGGACTCCTCCGGATCCGACGCTACCGATGAAGATGGGAACCTGGATCGCGGGATGTGACATCTGTCAGGAAGTCTGTCCATACAATCGAAAGCCGGTTCGCCTCGACGAAACCTGGCCGACCGATGTCCGTGATTCCGCGCTCATCACCGACTGGGGCCGACTCGAAAGCGAAACGGAGACGGAGTACCAGGACCGCATCTCCGATTCGGCCCTAAAACGAATTAAGTTTCCCGAAATGGCGAGAAACCTCGCGCAGGCGAAACAAAACTCCCTCAGGGCGAAACCGACGTCGGAGTCGTGACGTCGGCGAATTCGAGCCCGTAAATTCCGACCGCGCTGATTTTCGCGAACGGAAACCGGAAACGAAGTTTCCGGAGTCGCGGTGGAAGATTCCTTAGGACGGCGTAAGCGCGAGGTCCGCCGAGCAGGGTGCACGAATTTCCCTCGTCATCGACTGAAAAATCCACCCCTCCGAAAGCGTCTGAAAAGGACGCGCCATCGGAGTCGAAACGAATCCGCGTGGGATCTCCTTCTTCGCTCAGACTCCGCGCGACGATACTCACGCTCGAGGCCGGGGCCTGAAAATGGAGCTCCGCCGACGGATCGCGGGTGAAGATCCGGTCTTCGTCGATCGACCATTGTCCGTGAAGCTCGACTGACCGATTCTCGATGGCCTTGGCGTCGGCACGCAGAAACCATCGATCCGTCGTCTGGAGCTGATCCGGAATCGGCACGAACGGCGGCCATAACGGAAGCCCGGGCGAACTTTCCCGAAGCAGCGCATGCAGACTCGCTTCTGCGCCGATCATCCAATCCGGTCCTGCCGCGCTGAAATGGATTTTTCCGTCATGGAGAATCGCCACCCCCGGCTCACCCCCGGCGCCAAAGGCTTTCGCGAGCGCGCCATTCCGGTCGCAAACCGCGATCGTGGAAAGATCGGTTTCTTTCAGCCAGGCTTCGATCGCCTTTCGCTCCGAGAAGTAGGCGTAATGGCCGCGAAAACCGAAGATGAATTGGACGCCGAGACTACGAAAGCGTTTCACCCAGGCGCGGTAGCGCGCGAGGACCTGAACAAAAACGGGACTCGTCGACGAGCAGAAAAAAAAGACCCAGATCCCTGACTGGATGGCCGGGTCCAGGGGCTGGGGATAGCTACGGTCTTGCAAGTCCACGCCGACGAGGAGCGGGTGGGAGCGGTACCAGTGGGGCGTCACCTCGTTCAGCGTTAGCGCGATCGCTTCTTCAGGCGTGTATTCCCGTTCCCGCTTTTTACTCATGTCGCCTGCGTTTCTTCCGGCTCCGGCACGGCGATCTCGTCCTTCTTTGCGAGCGAAGCGATGACGGCCCCGAACGCGAGGAAACCAGCGATATAGAGCGAGATATGAAAAGCATCGACGAAGTCGCCAGTCTCGCCGTGGCGCCACGAGAAGACTTTCGCCGCCACGCCGGTACCCGTGACCAGCCCGAGGTTGCGAATCGTGGCCATGATCGCGGAGGCGACGCCCAACTTATCCGTCTGGATCGAGCTCATCAAGGCCACGTTATTCGGAGCCTGAAAAAGACCCGATGAAAGTCCGACGGAAAGAAGCGCGACGATGACCCAGATTTGGGAACTCGCTTCGTGCAGTCCGCGTCCGCCGATCCCGGCCATGAAAAGAAGTGCGAGCGTCGATACCAGCGCCCCGAAGGCGCAGAGATAACGAGTGCCCATTCGATCCGAAAGGTGGCCCGAGATCGGCGCTACGACGAACACCGTCAGCGGAATCGCGCTCATCAGGTAACCCGCGTGCTCGGGATTGAAGGTGAGGACTTCTTCGAGATAGAACGGCATCAGCACGAGGAGCGAAGAATACGCGACGAAATTCAGGAAGTTCGCGAGATTCGCGGCCCAAAACGTTCGGATCTTAAACAGGGAAAAGTCCAGAATCGGTTCGGGTACCTGCTTCTGGATCACATAGAAAATCCAGCTCGTGAGGACGAGACCTCCGCCGAGCAGCCATCGAGAAACGACGATCGGTTTGCTGTCCGCCACGGTGAAGGCCGGCGGGTCGACGAACAGGATAAAGAGGAGGAGCACGAGCATCTGGAGAAAAGCTCCGCCCCAGTCGAATGGGCCCGCATTCTTTCGTCTTTCCATCGGATCCAGATGCTGGCCGGCGAAAAGAAATCCGAGAAGACCGATCGGCACGTTCACGAGAAAGATCGACCGCCAACCGAGGGTCGAAATCAGAAATCCCCCGATGCTCGGACCGGAGACGAGGCCGATGCTGACGACCATGGAGAGGATGCCGAGCGCCTTGCCGCGGCTACCGTGACTGAAGTTCTGCGTGACGATCGCGGGACCGTTCGCCATGAGCATCGAGGCACCGAGACCCTGCAAAATGCGCGCAAGGATCAGATGCTGGAGATTCACCGCGAATCCGCAGAGCAGCGAGCCCAGGGTGAAAACGATGAATCCCCATTGAAAAACCTTTTTCCGTCCGTAGAGATCCGACAGTCGGCCGAATGGGAGGAGCGAGCAGGTGATCGTCAGGAGATAGATGACGATGACCCATTTAATGGAACGCAGGTCCGTATTCAGCGCCTTGGTTAGGGTGGGCAGCGCGATATTCACGATACTCGAATCGAGTGTAGCCATGAAGGTGCCGCACGCGACCGTGCCGAGCACCCACCCTTTTTTGGACATAGAGGGCAGTCTAGCAAAGCGTCAAACCGGGTCAAACGGAGAAGCCGCTCTCGATCCGATTCGTAGCCGAATTCGGGGGGATCTCGCAAAAAACCTCACTCGTTTCGCATTGCATTCATCTCGACTCTCCGACCTTGGCCATGCGATGACTGATTCATGCAATCTTCACGAGAACTCGCCCTTTTGGCCCAGGAATTTCGCATTCAGATCATCGAAATGCTCACCGAAGCGAAGTCCGGACACCCGGGCGGCAGCCTTTCGGCGATCGACCTGCTGACCGCGCTCTGGTTTAGCGAAATGAAAGGGGTCGACTCGGCGAAAACGCTCGCAGCCGACCGCGACCGTTTCATCTTATCCAAGGGGCACGGGGTCCCCGCGCTCTACGCGATCCTCGCCAAAAAGGGATTCATCGAAGAAAAAGAACTCATGACTCTGCGAAAGACGGGTAGCCGTCTTCAGGGCCACCCCGATCGCGTGCGAATGCCCATTGTCGAAGCTTCCACGGGCTCGCTCGGCCAAGGACTTTCCGTCGCGCAAGGGATCGCGATGGGGAACCGACTCGACGGCAAAAAAGGCCGCGTCTTCTGTCTGCTCGGCGACGGAGAGATCCAAGAGGGCCAGGTCTGGGAGTCCGCGCTCTCGGCACCGAAGTTCGGCCTCTCGAATCTCTGCGCGATTCTCGACGCGAACAACGGCCAGATCGACGGCCCGGTTTCCGAAGTCATGCCGCTCGAGCCGCTTCGCGCGAAGTGGGAAAGCTTCGGCTGGGAGGTCGTCGAGATCGACGGCCACGATATGGACCAGATCACGTCGGCTTATGCGAAGTTTTCGAAAGCCGCCGAATCCGGATCGAAAAAACCGTTTTTCATCCTCGCCCGCACGGTGAAGGGCAAAGGCGTTTCCTTCATGGAAAATAATATCGGCTGGCATGGCGTCTGTCCGAAGCCCGAAGAGCGCGACCGCGCGATCTCCGAAATCAAAGCAAAACTCTCCCAAATGAAAGGCGCCTAAGATGTCGAAATCCACGAGACAAGCTTTCGGTGAATCACTCGCCGCCTGGGGCGAAAAAAACAAAGACATCGTCGTTCTGGACGCCGATCTCGCGAAGTCGACGAAGTCGGAAATATTTGCGAAAAAGTATCCGGAGCGCTTCTTCGAGATGGGCATCTCCGAGATGAATATGATCGGCGCCGCCGCCGGCCTCGCGTTCACGGGAAAGCTCCCTTTTCTCTGCAGCTTCGGATGCTTCCTGACCGGCCGTTACGATACGATCCGACTCTCGGTCGCCTACTCGGGTGCGAACGTCCGATTGATCGGTACTCACGCGGGAGTCGGCATCGGCGACGATGGTCACTCGCAGATGGGCCTCGAAGACATTTCCCTCATGCGTGCGCTCCCGACCATGGGCGTATTCCAGCCCATGGACGCGAAAGAGACCGAACTCCTGATGGATTTCCTCGTCGAGAAATGGAAAGGCCCGGCTTATATCCGCCTGACCCGCCAAAACCTTCCGGATCTTTCGATTCTGACCCAGAAGACGGGCGCGAAATGGGAAGCCACGAAGATCACGAAACTTCGCGACGCCTCGACGGGCGCCAAAAAAGTAGTGGCCTTTGCTTCCGGAGCCGGTACCGCGGAAGCGATTAAGGCCGCCGACATCCTCGAAGGTTCGGGCCGTTCGCTCGCAGTCTATAACGTGCACTCTCTCAAGCCGTTCGACGAAGCGGGCGTCATCCAGGCGGTCGCGGGAGCGGATCTTGTCATTTCGGTCGAAGACCATTCCGTTATCGGTGGTCTCGGTTCCTGCGTGGCCGAGACGCTGGCGAAACTCGATCACCATCCAAAACTCGTGAAATACGGCGTTCAGGATCTCTTCGGAGAATCTGGAGAACCCGACGAACTTTACGATCAGCATGGAATTTCCGGAAAAAAAATCGCCGAAAGTCTGAAGAAATGAAGGCTTGGCGGATCGATGCTCACGGCGGCAACGAGGTCCTGAAGAGGCTTGATCTCGCAACCCCCGCGCCGGGACCGCTCGAAGTGCGCGTGGAAATACGCGCGGTAGGTCTGAACCATCTGGACCTCTGGGTTCGGAAGGGAGTTCCCGGACATAAATTTCCGCTACCCCTCGTCCCCGGAACCGACGCCGTCGGGACGATCGCCGAGTTCGGTCCGGGTGCCGAAAATGCATTAGGGGCGAGTTTCAAGCTCGGCTCCCGCGTCCTCATTTCGCCGGGTGTGTCGTGCGGACGCTGCGAGGCCTGCCTCGGAGGGAACGACCCGCTCTGCTCGAAGTACGGAATCCGCGGCGAAACCATGGACGGCGGCTGTTCGGACTCTGTCGTGGTTTCCATCGCGAACATCGTCGCCATCCCCGACTCCCTTTCTTTCGAAACGGCCGCCGCCATCGGAATTCCGTTCCTGACGGCGTGGACCATGGTCGTTCGCAAAGCTCGAGTCCAAGCCGGAGAATGGGTTCTCATTCAAGCCGGCGGCAGCGGCGTATCCATGGCGGCGATTCAGATTTGCAAACTCTTCGGCGCGAACGTGATCACGACGGTGGGAGACGATTCGAAGATCGAAAAGGCGCGGGCGATCGGTGCCGACCACGTCATCCAGTATCGGAGACAGAACTTCCGCGAAGAGCTGAAGAAAATTCTGAAACCGCTCGGTAAGCGCGGAGTCGAAGTCGCGATCGATCATGTCGGCGCGGACACCTTCAACGAGTCGATGAAAAGCCTGGCCTGGGGTGGGCGGCTCGCCACTTGCGGCGCGACCAGCGGAGGCGACGTGACGATCGATTTGAAAGCCCTTTTCTTTAAGAATCTGTCACTCCTCGGAACCACCATGGGATCGAAAGCCGATCTGATCAGACTGGTCGCCCTCGTCGCCGAAGGAAAACTTCGACCGGTGATCGATCGTACTTTTCCGATGGACCAGCTCGGAGAGGCTCTCACCTTAATCGAAGAGCGAAAACTTTTCGGCAAAGCCGTTCTCGTCCGCTAGGTCGCGAATGTGGATTTTCGGACATCTCGGTATCGGTTCGAAGATCGCGGCTCCGCTCGGCCGAAGACTTCCTTATCGCGCGATATTGCTCGGAACGATCCTTCCCGACCTCGTCGATAAGCCTCTTTACTACGGTCTGTCGCTTGCCACGGGGAAGTACGGCGCCGAACTCGGGTTGATCTCCTGTACTCGAACCTTCGGGCATACGGGGATCTTCGTCGTCGGCCTTACGGCGATCGCGTGGCTAAAACGCTCTCCTCTGCTGGCCGCGATCGGACTCGGTGTCGCCAGCCACCTAGTCCTAGACGGTTTCCAAGATTATTGGATCCATGAGCGGATGCATATCGAGGGCGAATCGTCGCTCCGGCTAGCGGCCCTGTTTCCTTTTTACGAAGCTCGGTTCGGGGTGCAGCCGTTCCCCACCCTCTTCGATCATTTAAAAAGCGTTGGCCGACCCCTTTTGCTCCTGACGGAAGGGATCGGCCTCGCGATTCTCGGCTGGGACTACTGGAAAAAGAAGCAGTGGAAGCCTAAGCGACCCCTCCGTATCGGATTGCCTTGGCGAAGACCCAGAGGGGACCGATAAGCAGATGGGCCAGATTTTTATAGAAAGCCGGACTTTTCTTTTCGTAGTGTAGGTGACCGACGTACTGGACGATCCAGCCGACGACTTGCATTCCGATCAGGATTTCGAGCGGCAATGAACGTCCGATGAAGTACATCCCGGTCATGACGAGGGCGAATGGAAGCGCGATCTTCCAGTCCCAGTAGAGATAGAAGCCCGCGGCGATGATCCAGACGGCCCATCCCAGATCCGGCCGAAGCATCGAATCCTTAAAAGAATCGTTTCCGAAAGTGACCATCGCGAGAAGGCCGAAGGCGGAAGTCGCGATCAGCGGCACCCCGATAGAGTGCGTGATCCGATTCCCGCGGGTCGTATGGTACTCCCGATACTCGGCGAACTTAGAGGCGAGTTTTTGCGTCATACCCCTATCTTGCCAAATCGAAGTCGAACGTGTCACCCTCAATTGCATGTCAGCCCAATCCTCGACCTTTCGTGCCGGAGAAGCCTTATTTAACGAAGGAAGCGACGCAAAATCGCTCTATCTCGTGAAAGTGGGACGCGTATCGATCCGTAAGGCGGTTGACGATGGGTTCATCGAAATCGCCCAAGTTGGCCCTAACCAGATCATCGGTGAGATCGGTTTTTTCGACGCCCGCCCGAGAAGCGCGGATGCCGTCGCCCTCACCTACTGTGAGGTCGTGGAAATTCCCTACGATGCCTTGCGGCCGATGTTCGATCCGGCACCCGATTATCTGAAGAAAATCATGATCGGGCTCGCTTCACGCCTGCGCGATGCCGACGAAGTCATTCGCGAACTGAAAGAACGGGTCGGCGAAAACCAGATCCAACGCCGCAAAGAAGAAGATACGGTGGATGCCGAAGACGACGATTCCGAGACCGCCAAAATCCTCAAGATGACCGAGGATTAAATCGTTTCTCACCACGCATCGCGAGAGCGGTTTCGATCAGACCCGTGACCCCCAGAAGCGGAACCAAGATGGTAAACGGAGCCGGTCCCCATCCGAAGAGGTAGGTTCCGTAAGTTCGAAGCGATACCGCCTGGAGGACGACTACCGGCCATGCGGTCCTCATACCTGGCATTATAATGAAACGCGCGAAGGCGACCATCTCGGCGAAAATGAAGTATCGCTCGTGCATTTTCGGCAGCGCGAACGGGACGAGAATCGCGGCGGCGAGCGTCCAGTCGAGCGTACGCGGAGAATCTCCCGGCGCCGGGCGACGGTCGCCGAAATGGGTCACTAAATATCCCGCAAAGACCGCGCCGGACACGGAAAGTCCGAGCCCGATTCCGCGTTCCACCCACTGCGAATAGTCCAGACTCGGGAAGAAGGCCCAGAGATTCGGCGCGTTCATTGAGAGCTGGGCGAAGACGTCCTTCTGCCCAAAGTATATTTTCGGAACTCCGAGAAGGGGCATCCCATTCATCCAGCCGGCCACGCTTCCGAGGGTGAGCGGCGAAAGAATCGCCATCACGACCCCGAAAAGATCCCGCCCGTAACGCTTCCGGCGGAAGTACAGAACGAGAAAAATCGCCGAAAAGATCGGGAGAAAAAACAGGGCCTGCGCCTTCCACATCAACGCGAGCACATAATAGAAGATCGCGTCGCTCAGATCGGATCGCCGTATCGCGGTCATCGATCCGACGAGAAAAGCGACGTACCAGAGATCGAACTGCCCCCATACGCTCCCGTTCAGGTAGAGCGTGGGTAGGAGAAGCGTCGTCAGCGCTCCCAGCCAAGCGCGGTCACGCGGCAGAGCGTGTGCGCGAAAATATCGGTAGGTGAGCGCCGTCAGAGTCATCTGCGCGAAAAGAGCCGAAAGTTTCAGAACATCGAGGTTCGACGCCTTGATCGACGCGAGCGCATAGAGGCGTTCGGAAACCCATAGGACGACGATGTTCAGCGGGGTGTAATTCGCGTACGGAATCGGATTCCATGACCGCATTCCTCGGCTGCGCACGATATCGATCCAGCCGCTGAAGAAATACTTAAAATCATCGGAAGCGAACGACCAACCCACCGCGATGGCCATCACGACGGCGAAGAACGCGACGCGGGCCGCGGGGCCGGCGGAGCGGCCGGCAATAGTTTTTCCGCCGCTCTTCACTAAAGGACTTCCTCGGAAGTCCCGAGCTGGCGCACCCCTTCGTAAACGGCGATTCCTACCGCGGTCGCGAGATTGATCGAGCGCACTCTTGCGTCGAACATCGGGATCCGGACCGTGTCCGCGGCGTAACGATTTAATATCCAGTCAGGCAATCCCATCGTCTCTTTACCGAAGAAAAAATAAGTCCCCGGCGCGATCTTGGTTTCGTAGAGCGTCCGTCCCGCCTTTTTAGAAAGGAAGACTTTCGGCGCATCGGGTGGCATCGAGGTCAGAAAAGCTTCGATCGAAGGGTGTCGCACCACTTTCAGATGTTCCCAGTAGTCGAGCCCCGCACGTCGGACCGCGGATTCGGATACGTCGAAACCGAGCGGTTCCACCAGATGCAAGGTACATCCGGTCGCGAGACAGAGACGGCCGACCGACCCCGTATTCTGGGGAATTTCCGGCTCGACGAGCACGACGTGGAATCCGAAACTCACTCGCACTCCTTAAGGACGAAGCGTGTTCATCATGCGCGGATAAGGAACGGTTTCGCGAACATGGGGAACGCCCGTCATCCAGGCGACCGTCCGCTCGAGCCCGAGACCGAAACCGGAATGCGGAACGGAGCCGTATCGGCGCAGATCTAGATACCACTGGTAGTCCGCTTCGTTGAGTTCGTGTTCCTGGATACGCCGCTGGAGAACCTCGAAGTTTTCTTCGCGGCTTCCACCCCCGATGATTTCCCCGTAGCCGTCCGGAGCGATCAGATCACAGCCGAAGGCGTATTTTCCGGTCCCTTTCGCGGCCTCGCCGAAATGGGTGTCGGACTGCTTGAAATAGAACGCCTTGATTTGGGATGGCATGTGATGAACCCATACCGGCTTTCCGAACTCCTCGCCGAGCGCGGCTTCGTGGGGCGCGCCGAAGTCTTCTCCCCAGGGGATCGCGACTCCACGTTTCTCGAGAATCTTCAAGGCCTCGTCGTAGCTGATGCGCGGGAAGGAACCTTTCAATATTTCGAGTTTTGCCACGTCACGTTCGAGGATGGTCAGCTCACGCGCGCGGCGGGTAAGTACGCCGTTCGCGATATGCGCGATCAGGCCTTCGCCGAGCTGCATATTCTGTTCGAGGTCCATGTAAGCGACCTCCGGTTCGATCATCCAGAACTCGGTCAGGTGTTTTCGCGTCGCCGATTTCTCCGCCCGGAAGGTCGGTCCGAACGTATAGACCTTCCCGAACGCCATCGCCCCCGTTTCTCCGTAGAGTTGACCCGACTGGGTTAAGAAAGCCTCTTCCTCGAAGTACTCCGTCGAGAAGAGCGTCGAAGTCCCTTCGCAGGAATTCGGCGTCAGGATCGGGGCATCGAAACGGACAAATCCAAGATGGTCGAAATATTCTTGGATAGAGCGGATAATTTCGGCGCGAACGCGAAGCGCGGCCCACTGGCGCTGGGAACGAATCCAAAGATGGCGATGATTCATCAGGAATTCGACGCCGTGTTCTTTCGGAGTGATCGGATAAGGCTCGGCGATGCTGACGATTTTCAGCGACTGCGCGCCCATCTCGAAGCTCCCCGGCTGGCGGCCGGCGCGGATCGTTCCGGTCACTTCCACGGAGGATTCCTGCGTGAGCTTCTCGAAGTCCTCGAACGCAGCCTCTTCGCATTCGCCCTTGAAGAGCACGCATTGGAGGATGCCGGTACCATCGCGCATCATTAGGAACTTGATCTTTCCTGAGCTTCGTTTGTTGTAGACCCAGCCCTTCAGCGTGACGGTCTTATCCACGAATTTATCGGCGTTTTCGATGAAGAAGCGGTCAAAACTCATACGATCTCCCGTCGGCACAAGGAAAGGCCATTCTAGTAGTCAGCGGCGAACTGGGCGAGCGTCCGCACATGCATCCCACTCGCCCCGCGCTTCGGAAAGTACGGGAGTTGCCCCATATTGTTCGCCGTATATGCGATATCGAGATGGGCCCATGGCATATCTTTTCGGATAAACTGCTTCAGGAAGATCCCTCCCCGAATCGTTCCGCCGAGCGGATCATTCGCCGAGTTTTTCATGTCCGCGACGTCCGATTTCAGATCTTCGAAGTATTCGTCGTACATCGGAAGTTCCCAGACCCGTTCGAAGTTCTCCATCGCGATGCCGTGGATCTGCGTCGCGAGCGCTTCGTCGTTCGAGAGCAAGGCCGCGCAATGTTTTCCCAGCGCCACTCCGCACGCGCCGGTGAGCGTGGCGGCGTCGACGATCACGTCCGGCTTGAAGTCATGCGCGTAATCGAGCGCGTCCGCCAGGACCAATCGTCCTTCCGCGTCCGTGTTGATGATTTCGACGGATTTTCCGGCGCGCCCGTAGATAACGTTCCCCGGCTGGGTGGCGTTTCCGCTTGGCATGTTCTCGGTGAACGCGAGGATCGCGATCACGCGGTTCTTCACCTTTCGGCGCGCGGCGAGCAGAATCGCTCCCATCATCGTCGCCGCACCCGTCATATCGTGCTTCATATCCTCCATCTTTAGGGACGGCTTGATCGAGATACCGCCGCTGTCGAAAGTGACGCCTTTTCCGACGAGCGCGACCGTTTTGCTCGAGCCTTTCGGATGGTAATCCAGCACCACCATGCGCGCTTCGCGATCGGAACCTTCGCTCACGGAGAGGAAGAGACCCATTTTTTCGCGGCGGGCTTCGGCTTCGGTCAGAACCTTGCAGCCGATGCCATAGGCCTTCGCGATCCGCTGCGATTCCTTCGCGTAATATTCCGGCGTTCCGTAATTCGACGGTTCGTTGGACCAGTCCCGGGTCACGCTCATGCATTCGGCGACGACGAGGGCATCCGCGATCGCGGAAGCGAGCACGGATTTCACTTCCTTGTTTTTCGAGAAAAACAGGACTTTTTTCGGGCCCACGATTTCGTCCTTCGAATTTTTTCGATATTTATCGAATTTGTAAGACGACATCGCGAAGCCTTCGGCGAAAGCGTGGATCAGCTTTTCGGCGGTCACCCCGTCCTTTTCAATTCCTTTGATTTCAAGCAGGGTGTCGATGAGGATCTGCGCCGATTCAAACTTGTCCGCGCTCAGCCGGGAAAGCGTGTAGGCACCCGACTGGCGGATCTTTTCGACCGTAATTTCGGAAACGGGCCCCAAACCCACGAACGCGACGTTTGCCGCCCCCCCTTTGCCGCCGAACGGAACCACGGCGACTTGGCCCGGACGGCCCGTGAACGACTCGCCTTTTCGAAACTTTTCGACCCACCCCGCATACGAGCCCCGGGGAGGGATCGGCTTTTTACCCGTATCCTGGACGACGAAGACGACATCGACATCGGATTTTTGGGTTGCGGTTTTTGCCTCGAATCGAGGGAGCTGAATCATGGGCGAGAGACTCCGTTTCTGTTTCTGAAATCGAACGATTCAACTAACATAGATCAAAATCCGACTGAGCAAAATCATGTTGAAGCGTTACCACCAAACCGTAGGCCTTACTTACCGCGCTGTAGACGCATGCGTCATCGCGCTGGCCTGGCTCGCGGCGTATTGGCTTCGTTTTAATCTGCCGCTGATCGAAGTGACGAAGGGCTTTCCCGAGTTTTCCCGATACGCTTCTTTGACGCCACTCATCGTGATTCTCTGGCAGACCGTTTTCGCATCCGCCAAACTTTATCGATCGCAGCGAATGTTACGCAGAACCCACGAGGCCTTCCTCGTCCTCCGAGCGCATTCGTTTGCGATGCTTCTTTTCATCGCGATGACCTATCTTTTCGCCGAATACAAGTACTCGCGCGGGGTCATGCTCTACTTCGGCGTGCTGGGCGGATCCACTCTCCTTTTCCTCCGCCTCGCGGTCCGAAATCTTCTGCGGTCGATGCGACGAAAGGGATACAACCTCCGCCACGCGCTCATCGTGGGCGAGGGTCCGGCGGTCGAGACCCTGATCTGGAAGCTGAAGCGGTTTCCGGAGATCGGCATCTCCGTGGCGGGCGTCCTCGTTCCTCCTGGATCGGCGACGAAATCGGTGCAGGACGTACCCGTGGTCGGGAACTTCGAAGATCTCCCCGTGGCCATGGAGAAACACCGCCCGGACCAGGTATTGATCTCGCTTCCCAGGAAGTTGGCGGACCGCCTGGATGAGATTCTCAGCTCCCTTAAGGACGAAGCGATCGATATCCAGCTCGTACCCGACATCCACGACTATGTAACCCTCGGATGCGCGATCGAGGATTTCGATGGAATGCCGATCGTGAAGCTGAACGAGTCTCCGCTCGACGGAATCGGTGCCATCTCGAAACGCCTGACCGATTTCGCTCTGGCGACGCTCGGCCTGCTGATCCTTTCCCCTCTCCTTCTCCTCGTTGGTCTCCTCGTAAAACTGACCTCGCGCGGACCCGTTTTTTATTCCCAGGAACGCTGCGGCCTGGACGGTCGATCGTTCAAGATGTGGAAGTTCCGCTCCATGCGCGTCGGCGCCGATCGGTCGGGCTCCGGGTGGACCGTCCCGAACGACGACCGACGAACGCCCATCGGTGCATTTCTCCGTGCGACCTCGATCGACGAACTCCCGCAGCTCTGGAATGTCCTGCGAGGAGAGATGTCGCTCGTCGGACCGCGTCCGGAGCAACCGGTCTTCGTCGACAAATTCCGCGACGAAATTCCCCATTATATGCTTCGCCATAAAGTAAAAGCCGGGATCACGGGGTGGGCCCAGGTGAACGGCTGGCGGGGCGACACTTCGCTCGAAGCGCGAATCGAATGCGACCTCTTCTACATCCGAAACTGGTCTTACGCGCTCGATCTGAAGATTCTCTGGATGACCCTATGGAAAGGCTTCGTAAACAAGAATGCCTACTAAGAAGCCCGAACCGCGTACCCCGCGGAAATCCGGCCTAAAGGCCCTGATTCCGCTGAGACTCGATGCCTATATCGTAAGCGAGGTCGCGGGTCCTTTCCTTGGCGGGCTGGTCTTCTTCTCGTTCATCTTCCTGATGTTCCAAACGCTCCGGCTCGCTGAAGCCTTGATCGAACATTCCGTCCCGGCCCCCATCCTTTTCAAGATGGTCGCCCTGATGATCGTATCCTTCCTCCCCCTCGCCTTACCCCTCGCTTTCCTCATCAGCGTTCTCGTCGCTTTCGGGCGGTTGTCGGCCGATTCCGAACTCGTGGCGATGAAAGCGAACGGAATGAGCATCCACCGGCTGGCGTTGCCGGCGCTCCTGCTCAGCTCCGTGGTCGCCGCGACCTCGCTCGGACTGAACCTGAATTGGGTTCCGATCGCTAAATTCGAACTGAAAGGCACGCTTCTCCAGCTCACGAACACCAAGCCCATCGCGACGATCAAGGAAGGTACGTTTACGTCGGGCTTCTTCGATCTCCTGGTTTATGCCGAGAAGGTCGATCAGAAGACCAATGAACTGGAGAAAGTCTTCATCTACGACGAGCGGGACCCGAAGAATCCGCTCGCCATCGTCGCGCGCGCGGGCGAGATCGTCCCGGTGAAAGTCGAATCTGACCTCGGAGCTTCGATCGCTCTACGACTTTACGATGGGAACATCCACTCGAACGATATCCGCGAGGGGACCTACCAGAAAATGAACTTCCGGGAGTACCAGGTCTACTTACGCGTGGACGCAGGTACGAACACCGCGATCGGAAAACCGACGAACCAGCCGTACAGCACCCTGAAGAGACTCCAGAAGTCCGAAACGGACGCGCGGCGCCGCCGGGAATTTCGAACGGAGATTTATAAACGGTGGATGACCGCGCTCGCGCCCCTCCTCTTCGTGCTCATTGGAATCGGCTACGGAACCGTGCGGGGTCGCGCAGTACGATCCGGGGCGGCCATGACGGCGATCATGGTCATCATCCCCTTCTATATCCTCCAGACCGCCTGCGAAAACTGGGCGTATACGGGTAAACTTCCGCCGTTCCTCGCGATGCTCATCCCGAATCTCATGCTGCTGATCATCGGTGTTCGCGGCTACCGGAAAACCACCTGGTAGAGAGCCGTCTTCTTTCAACAACCCTTCTTTAGGATTTCGTCAAATTTTTGGCAAAAGTCCGGAATTTGCGGCGGATCAGATGAAAAGACGTTTATTTATTGACGGAAAATCCAGAAAAACCCGAGAAAAACGCGTGTTTTGTGGATAACTTTTCTATTCATTGTGTAAAAGGTCCGATCTAAGGCTATAAAAGGTGCAATATCAATAAGTTAGCTCGTGGGGATAACTTTCGAAACTCGTGGGGATAACTTGAGCTCATCTGAATGAGTTCAGTTTAATTAACGAGTTCAGGACCTGGGGTAAACGGAAGCGGTTCTCCGGCAGGAAAGTTTTCTCCCGCAGTTTCACGAGCTTGCAACGGCCAGATCACCGTGGAATTGCCACCATATTCGAATGTTGCCGGACTGTTTGAAATGAATTTTTCCGGCCCGCCGTTGATCTGCATAGTAATCGACTCGGAATTAGAAGTTTGGAAGTGGACGCGCTGCTTTCCGCGCAGGACGAGGATCTTTCCCTGCTTAAGGACGAACTTCATCACTTGTTTGGTGTCGCAGCGGTACCGAACCCAAACATCCGCCTTAGCGCGGAAAATCATCCGATAACGCACTTCTTTCGGAGGGTAATTCGTCCCGGATTGAAGAGGATCTTGTTTTAAATCTTCGGCCGGCGTCAGACTCGCTGCGGGTGTCGGAATTACGGTAGGTGCCACCGTCGGAGACGGAGTCACGACCGGAGACGGAGCGGCCGTAACCGGAGACGGAGTCACGACCGGAGAGGGTGTCCCTTTCGGGCTCGCCACCGGAAGCGGACTGGGGACAAGGACGAGCGGCGATTTAGGTGGCACGAACGGGGCCCCACCCGCGGTCGCCGATGGGGCCGGAGTCGGAAGTGCGGAAGGAGTCGCCACCGGCGTCCCGGACGGCGTCGGCGACCCCGAGATGACCGGACTCGGCACGCCTGAAGGCAGGGCGCTCGGAATCGCGCTCGGGACTGCTTTTAATTTTTCGACTGCACCATGATGTTTTCGTTTCAGCGAGGGCTTGAACAGAAATACGACCGCGCCCCCGAAGATCAGCATCCCGGCCATCACGCCCCAGAGTACCTTACGACTCTGTTCTCCCTCGGGGCGCTCGAAAGCATAGCCGCTATGACCGGCATCCCGCTTCGGTCGCTCTCCCGAATGCTCTTCGAGGAACCCCGCGTAGTCGCGCAGCAGTTTTTCTCCATCAAGGCCGAGAAACTTTCCATAATTGCGCACGAAACCGCGCACGAACGGAAGCGCGGGGAGCTCCGAATATTTATCCGCTTCCAGCTGCCGCAGGATCTTCAACCCGATCTTCGTTGCGGATGAAGTCTGTTCGATCGTCAGCCCGCGTTTTTCACGCTCTGATCGAAGATACTCCCCGAGACTGGGTTTGCGGTCTTCGGTCATGGAAGTTTTTTCAAGCGCTCCATCGCGGTTTCCGTGGCTTTCGAGTCAGGAAAGTTCTGCTTCAGCTCGAGATACTTCTTCCGCGCTTCTTCGTTCTTCGCCTGGCGCTCGTACATCATCCCCACGGCCAGGTGGGCGTCCGCGAAGGCCGCGCACTGTTTCTGGGTCGCGCGCTGATAGAGCTTTTCGGCCTCGGCGAGATTATTCTTCCGTACGAATAAATGGCCCCGGTAATAATAAGCGATGCATGAATTCGCAGCATCGTCGTTGATCGCACGCTGAAAGCGCTGGTCCGCGCGCTCCAAATCGTTCTTCCGGTAGTAAAGAATTCCGAGGTTCGTATTGGCCTTATACGATTCGCGAAAGAGCGGATTTGCGGCGGCTTTTGCGAGCGGACCTTCGGCCTCGTCGAGCCGCCCGGCATCCAGGAGAAATTTTCCGTACGTGTTCAGCGCGAACGGATTCTCGGGATCGAGATCGACGGACTTCTTCATCTCGGAGAGGGCCTGACTAAAATCCTTGCGCACGGAGAACGCCAGCGCCTTCGCGTGATAGATGGGCGCGTATTTTGGGTCGAGCGCTTCGGCGCGAGAAAGAAACTGCAGCGCGCCGATCGGGTCGCCTTCCATCATCGATCCGTTCGCCGCCTCGATCAGAAGTTGCGCGCGTTCTCGCGGCGTCTTCGTTTGGCCATCTTCGCGCGATTTGGACGCGGAGCCACAACCCACGGCCAGAAGGACCGACAGCAGCGCAGGAATCAGACTTGCTTTTAGGTAGGGTGCGAGAAACATTTCTTATAAGATTAAGGCCTTACCGCTCAGAGTGTCAAACAATGGTCTTCATCAGACCGACGAAAAAAGAAGGATTCCATGCGCCGATTCTCGATGATTGCTCTCCTCCTCGCCCCTTCTCTCGCATTCCCCGCGATTCTCGACACGAAAGTCGGAACGAAGGTCGTCCACGAGGTGAAATTGGCCGAGGAAGCGACCGTGCAAGTCGATGGGAAAACCACGACTCTCAAGCCGTACGCCGCCGGCATCCGAAAGAAGAAGGTCGCCCTTTTTTGGGCAAATGTTTACGTCGCGCAAATTTTTTCGACCCCGGGGCTGAAAACGCCCCCGGCGACGGTCGCTGAAGGGGCCCAGACGCTGGCAGACCAGCCGGTCGTAGCGGTCACCCTGACTTTCGTGCGCGACGTCGACACCAAGAAGCTCATCTCGGGCTTCGAAGATTCGCTCCAGAAAAATGATATCGATCCAGCGGATCCGACCGTGAAACCGCTTCTCGATATGGTCGCCAAAGGCGGGGACGTGAAGGAAAAATCCACGACCACCATCGTCTTCGAGCAGAAAAAAGACGGCGCCGAGGCGATCCGCTTCGAGAACAGCAAAGGCGAAGTGCAATCCGCCGATTTCGCCGCCGGCACGCGTAAAAAGGTGATGCTCATGTGGTTCGGCAAGCCGGCCGACTCGGGCATGGAGCGTCTCCAAAAGCAGTTTCTCGGAAAAGCGGAATAATCGATGAACGTCCGCACCTCTCTTCGAAACGCCCGCGTATCCATGTGGGCTCTGATCTTCTCGTGCCTCTGGGCCGCCTCCTGTACGAAGAAGCCGGTCGTCGTCACTCCCGCGACCGGGCCATCGACCGTTCCGTACTTCGACGAATCCGTGCATCCCCGGATGAATCTGCTTTCGATGAGTACCGAGATGCCATCGCTCGACATGAAATCGCGCGTGGATATTTTCTACTCGATCGAAATCGAGAAGAGAATCGAAGCGGGCAAGTACGTCGTCCGCGTTCCGTTCTTTCACCAGGCGGCCAGCCTCGTGCGTCCGAAGTCCGGGCAGTCTGCGCCGGGGGAATCCGTCGGAACCGCCGCGGGAGCGGGAATTCCGCTCACCGTCCAGATCGTCGCGGATAAGGCTGTCATCACCGAAGGTCTTGACGCCTTTTCAAAAGCGCTCTGGAACGAGGCGCAGGCGGACAAGACGAAAGCGAAACTCGCCGACTACCTGAAGAACGACGACATGCTCGCGAACCTGATCGCCTCGGGCATGGGCTTCCAGCGCGCGTTTCTCGCGGGACGTCCCCCCGGAGTGAAAGAATGGGAGTTCCAGGGCAACCCGGTCGTGAGCTCGTTCGCCAAGTTCGAGTCGAACGGAAAAATGTCGATCAAGCAGACGAGCGACGCTCCGGAAGAATACACGTTTTCGGTACCGGAAGTGAAGATCAAGAAATTCGACGCAAAAGAAGGTACGACGCTGACGGGGACCGCGAATACCAGCGGAGGATTGCGTTTCAATCCCGAGACGGGCCGGAACGAGTTCGTTCTCCTCTCGGTCACGCAGGGCAAAGTGAAAAAAGAATCCGACGGGCAAGAGTTTCCCGCCGATTCGTCGAACCAGATGCTGATCGCGACGATCCTCGATCCGAAATGTTCGGTTCGGTTCCTAAAGCCCGACATCCATCCGCTCGTGATGCGGGCGTTCTTCGATCTCGGTTATCGCCTGGCTTACGCCGAAACGAAGGATGCGGCGACGCTCGATTATCGCATCGCCGAAGATAAGAAGAAGGAAGGCGCGGGGAAGCTCACGTACATCTTCGCCCACGGCGGGAAGAAACGGGAATTTCCGGCGGCGTTCACCGAAGGAAACTTGCTGCCGGCGATCGAAGCTTTTGCGAAGGGCCTCCCGGACTGCGGGAAACTCGCGGAGTTCGTCGCGGCCAAGTCAGCCGGTTCGAACTAGGACCGCGATCGACTCCACATGCGGAGTCTGCGGGAATAGGTCGAAGATCGCGATTTTCTCGATTTTCCAGCCATGTTTCGCGAGCCTGGACAGGTCTCGAGCCCAAGCGTCCGCATCGCAGCCGATCGCGATGATCTTCCGGGCACCGAGTTCGGCGAGCGCACCCGCGATCTTGTTCGACTGATCCGCGAGTCCCTCGCGGGGCGGATCGAGTACGACTTCCACCGAACCTTTCGGCTTGAAAACGCCTTTTCCGAATTCCTTCGCGCGGCGGTCGAGCCAGCGGGCGACGTCAGTCTTAAAGAATCGATAGTTCTCGGGCTGACCGGAGAATCCGCCTTCGGGAGAACCGACGTCGACGCATTCGACGAAGGCGTATTTCGCCGCGTCGTCGTAAGAGAAATTTCCGGCGCCACCGTAAAGGTCGAGGAGATGCGCACCAGCGGAAAGATTTCCGCGCACATACTCGCACATCCGGTCGTTCTGCGCGTCATTCACCTGGCGAAACCCCATCGCGCCGTGCGGAGCGTTCCACATTTCGCGAGTCGTGCCGTCCGGAAGGACTTCGACTTCGATTTTAGATTCCGGCCGCGGTTCTCCCTTCGCCAGCCTCGCGGCGATCGCGGTCTCGGCCTGCGCGCGAATTTCGGGCAGCTTCGCGTTCAACTCTGGTCGTGCGATGTAACAGTGTTCGACCGAAACCAGATCCTTCGACCGGCGCGCGAAAAAACCGAGATCCACGCCGGATCCGGTGACCGCGGGCCGGGCGCGAAGTTGGATCCGATTTCGGTAGTGCCACGCATCGAGCGCGGGGAATTCTTCGACTCGGCCTTCGAAGACGATGCCGGTTCGCGAAAGCGCGTGGAGCGCGCCGTCGCGTTTCGTGGCCCACTGCTTTTCGTAGGGAACATGCTGCCAGGTGCATCCTCCGCAAATACCGAAAACCGGGCACGGGGGCTCCGCGCGCGAGGGCGAGGGCGCTTCGATTTCGACGAGTTCGGCGGTCGCAAACCGTTTGTCGACGGAGACGATCCGCGCCGAGATGACGTCCCCGGGCATCGTGAGCGGAACGAATAGGACTCTGCCATCGAGCCGTGCGACTCCATTGCCGCCCCGCGCTAGATCCTGGACCACGAGTCCCTTTAAGATTTTTTCGTTCTCGCCCGATTGGGGGAAGGCGTCCATAATGGGGTATTCCTACATTAGACCGATCCGAGAGAAAACTGGAATGAAAGAGTCAACCAAGCCCGACGCCCTCCAAGCCCTCGCCGAAGCCAACGGAGTTAAACCCGTCGAGGCGCCGACGAAGCCCGCGTATAAACCACCCGTACTCTGGGAAATGGTCACGATGGAAGGCGGACTCACCCTCCTCATCATTTTTCCGCTCGTCGTCCTCTACTACCTGAAAATGGCCTATCGCTAAGCGTATCAATTCCGGACTGGTTTTGATAACTGACTAACCAGTCCCACCATGTCTAAAAACATCAGAAATTTCTGCATTATCGCGCACATCGACCACGGTAAGTCGACGTTAGCGGATCGACTCCTCGAGCGCACGGGTACCGTCACGGCTCGCCAAATGGAGGCGCAGCTTCTCGATTCGATGGATATCGAACGCGAGCGCGGGATTACCATCAAAGCCCAGTCCGCGCGGCTGAATTACAAAGCCAAGGATGGTCAAACCTACATCCTGAATCTGATCGATACTCCCGGTCACGTCGACTTCACCTACGAAGTTTCGCGATCGCTCGCCGCCTGTGAAGGCGCGATCCTCGTCGTTGACGCTTCCCAGGGCGTCGAAGCGCAGACGCTGGCGAACGTCTTCATGGCGCTTGAAAACAATCTCGAGGTTTTTCCCGCGATCAACAAGATCGACCTGCCCTCGGCCGACGCGGAACGCGTGAAAGCGGAGATCGACGAAGTCATCGGACTCGTCGACACTTCGCGCTCGGTCCTGTGTTCGGCGAAATCCGGAATCGGAATCGACGATATCCTCGAAGCCTGCGTGAAATATTTCCCGGCTCCGAAAGACGCGGATGACGAACCGCTGCGCGCGCTGATCTTCGATAGCTGGTACGATACCTACCAAGGCGTGATCTGCCTTGCGCGCGTCTTCGAAGGTAAAATCAAGAAGGGTACGAAAATCTACCTCGCGCACGCGGGCAAGGAATTCGAAGTCCAGCGCCTCGGAATCTTCACGCCGAAGTTCAAAGACGTGAACGAGATCGCCTCCGGAGAAGTCGTCGCGATCGTCTGCGGAATTCGCGACGTGCGCGACATGAAAGTCGGCGACACCATTATGGAGGCGGGCAATCCCGCGAAAGAACCGCTCGGCGGGTTTAAAGAAGCGAAGCCGATGGTTTTCTGCGGCGTCTATCCCATCGACGCCGACCAGTACGGGGATCTAAAAGAGTCCCTGGAAAAACTGCGCCTGAACGACTCCGCGATCACATTCGAACCGGAAACGTCGACCGCGCTCGGTTTCGGTTTCCGATGCGGCTTCCTCGGCCTCCTCCACATGGACGTCGTCCAGGAACGTCTCGAACGCGAATATGGCCTCAACCTGATCACCACGGCTCCGTCGGTGATCTACAAGGTGAAGAAGACGAACGGCGAAGAGCTGATGGTCGACAATCCGGCGCGTCTTCCCGATCAGACGCTGATCGAGCTCATCGAAGAGCCGTACATCAAGATCACCGTCCACATGCCGGCCGAATACGTCGGCGCCGTCATGGGCATTCTGAACGACCGCCGCGGCCAGCAGATTAAAATGGACTATGTGACCAAAGATCGCGTCTCGCTCCTTTACGATCTGCCGCTGAACGAGATGGTTTTCGATTTCTTCGACAAACTGAAGTCCTCGACCAAAGGTTACGCCTCGATGGATTACGAGCTTTCGGACTACCGCCCGGCGGATCTCGTGAAGCTCGACGTCCTGATCAACGGCGAACCCGTCGACGCGCTTTCGCTCATCATCCACCGCGAGAAGGCCGCCATTCGCGGACGCGATCTCGTGAAGAAGATGAAGGAACTCATCGACCGCCAGATGTTCGAAATCGCGATCCAGGCCGCGATCGGATCGAAGATCGTCGCGCGCGAGTCGATCTCCGCGCTTCGCAAGAACGTGACCGCCAAATGTTACGGCGGAGACATCTCGCGTAAGCGCAAACTCCTCGAGAAACAAAAAGAGGGGAAGAAGCGGATGAAGCAGGTTGGATCGGTCGAGATTCCGCAAGAGGCGTTCCTCGCCGTCTTGAAGGTCGACTAACGGAAGGACGAAAGAAGGAGCCCGCGGTTGTCGAAGAAAAAGGCGGAAAAAGAAGCCCGAAAAATCCTCCGGGATTACGGCTTGGCGATCGGTGGTTCGATCCTCGTCGCCCTTTTCATCCGTTTCTTTCTCCTCGAGGCTTACCGCATGCCTTCGCGCGCGATGCAGCCCGCGGTGGAACCCGGCGATACGCTCTTCGTATCGAAATTCGCCTACGGTTTCCGCATCCCTGGCGCGGACTCGCGAATCTCGGAATCCCCGCCTCGTTACGGCGACGTCGCCGTGCTGGAATTTCCCGACGAGCCCGGCCGGGAATACATCAAGCGAATCGTCGCGCTCCCGGGCGATAAAGTACGCCTCGTAAACGGCACTCTCCATCTCAACGGAAAAATCGCGACGGAGCCCTTCGAACCGAACGCGATCTGCGGAAATGAACGGCTACCCGGCGAAGGCGCCGCCTACCAGGTATGCCTCGAACCGCCGCTCGTCTCGACGGAGAAGGAACTGGTGGTTCCGCCCGGGCAGGTTTTCGTCGCCGGGGATCTCCGCACGGTCCCACCCGAACTTCGCCGGCTGAAAACCCACGGACTCGTCCCCTTCGCGGGACTTCGCGGACGCGCCCAGTTCGTCTGGCTCTCCATCCAGCCGCCGACCGCCGGCGGTGGGGATTGGTTTTCCAGAATTCGATTCGAACGACTTTTTAAGAGGATCCGATGAAAGAAATGATGGCTCATCTCAATTCCCGATCGACCGATTCTCCGAAGGGTCCGATGCGAAATCTACTCGCCGCCGCGGACCTCGACGTTTCGGAAATCCGATTCCTTCTCGATGCCGCGAAGAAACTTTCCACGGGGCCCGAGATGAATCCCCTGCTCCAGGGGAAAACGGTGGTGAACCTCTTTTTCGAAAACTCGACCCGCACGCGCATGAGCTTCGAGCTCGCGATCCGAAAACTCGGGGCCAGCGCCATGAATTTCGCCGCCGCGAGTTCCTCGGTCGCGAAGGGCGAAACGCTCATCGACACCGCGAAAAACATCGAGGCGATGGGCCCCCAATTGATCGTGGTCAGGCATTCCTCGGCCGGCTCCCCGCACTACCTCGCGAAGCATGTTTCCGTACCGGTCGTGAACGCGGGCGACGGATTCCATGAACATCCGACCCAGGGCCTACTCGACCTCTATACGATCGAAGAGAAACTCGGCTCCGTAAAAGGAAAGCGCGTCGTGATCCTGGGCGACATCGCCCATTCTCGCGTCGCTCGCTCGAACATCCACTTACTGCGGAAGATGGGCGCATCGGTCGCGGTGTGCGCACCGCCCACTCTCCTTCCGCCCGCGCCGGAGACCCTCGGGGTCGACTACGCTTATCGACCGGAAGAGTTGCTCGGGGAAGCGGACGTTGTGATGGCGCTCCGGATCCAACTCGAGCGCCAGAACCGGATGCAACTCCCCTCGCTCCAGGAATACTCCGCCTTCTGGGGCCTCTCGCGAGAACGCGCGAAGCTCCTAAAGCCGGGTTGCATCATCTTGCATCCGGGTCCGGTGAATCGCGGCGTCGAACTCGATACCGAAGTCGCGGATGGACCCCGCTCCGTGATTCTCGACCAAGTTTTTAACGGTGTCCTCATCCGCATGGCGGTGCTCGCGACGCTGATCGATCGACCGAAACTAGAGAACTGGATGAAGGGGGCTTGAGCCATATGGTTTCCACGGAACTCCTGATTAAGAACGCCCGTATCGTCGACCCTTCCCAGCGCATGAACTCGGAAGGAGACATCTGGATTTCCGACGGCCGCGTGCGCGCGATCGAGAAGCCCGGACAGATCCCGGCGAAACCTGGAATGCGCGTGATCGACGCCAAAGGCAAGATCGTGATGCCGGGTCTGATCGACCTGCACGTCCACCTGCGTGAGCCGGGTCTCGAATACAAAGAGTCCATCGAAACGGGTACGCTTGCCGCCGCGGCCGGCGGTTTTTCGAGCGTCGCCTGCATGGCGAACACTTCGCCAGTGAACGATACTCCTTACGTCACCGCCTATATTCGCGAAAAAGCCAAAGCCGTCGCCGCCTGCCGCGTCCATATCGTCGGGGCGGTCACCCGTGGACTGAAGGGCGAAGAGCTCGCTGAAATCGGCGGCATGGTCCAGGAAGGCGCGGTCGCGCTCAGTGATGACGGAATGCCCGTCATGAACTCCTACCTAATGCGGAAGGCGATGGATTACGCGAAAGCTTTCGGCGTGCCGATCATCTCCCATGCCGAAGATTCGAACCTCGTTGGGAAGGGCGTGATGAACGAAAGCGCACTTTCGAACGAACTCGGACTACGCGGAATCCCGGCGGCGGCCGAAGAAATTCTCGTAGCCCGCGAGATCGCGCTCGCCCGGCTGACAAAGTGTCCCGTGCATATTCAGCATATTTCCACCGCGATCGGACTCGAGCACGTCCGCCGCGCGAAGGATGATGGGCTCCCCGTCACCGCCGAAGCGAGCCCGCACCATCTCATGCTGACCGAGGAATGCGTTCGTTCTTACGATACCTCCTTTAAAATGTCGCCGCCGCTCCGGACCGAAAAAGACGTGGAAGCGCTCCGCGATGGGGTAAAAACCGGGCTGATCGATGCGATCGCGACGGACCATGCTCCGCACGGCGTGATCGACAAGGCGGTCGAGTTTTCCGAAGCCGCGAACGGAATCATCGGTCTCCAGACGGCGGTCCCGGTCACCTACCAGCTCGTCCACGACGGGATCGTCTCGCTCGACCGCTGGGTCGAGTCGTTCACGGTGGCGCCTGCGAAGCTGCTGAAACTTCCGTACGGGACCCTGAAAGTCGGGGCGGCCGCGGATCTGACGCTTTACGACCCCGGGCAAATCTGGCAATTCACTCCCGAAGCGAATCATTCGAAGTCCCAGAACTCGCCGTTCTTCGGATGGAACCTCCAGGGAAAGGTCCTGCTCACGCTGGTGGACGGAATCGCGAAATTTATGGATGCTTCGCTCCAAGGAAGTCGGTAAATGGAAAATATGAAGTCGATGAATTCCAAGCCAGGCGTCCTCGTTCTCGAAGACTCCGCCCATCCCGATGGCCTCGCTTTCGAAGGTTTTCTCTTCGGCGCGGAGGCGAGCGTGGAGACGATCCTCGCGGCCCAGAAGTCGGGCGGGATCACTCGCGACCGCGCCTACGGCGAAGTCGTGTTCAACACTTCGCTCACCGGCTACCAAGAAATCCTCACCGATCCTTCTTATTACGGTCAGATCATCTGCATGACGGTTCCCCATATCGGAAATACCGGCGTGAACAAGGACGACCCGGAAAGCGCCCATCCTTGGTGCGCGGGTTTCGTCGTCCACGAAGTTTCCGACACGGCTTCGAGCTGGCGTTCCATGGGGGAGCTCGACAAATACCTGAAGGACAACGGCATCCCGGGAATGTACGGTCTCGATACCCGTTCCCTCACCCGCCACCTGCGGACGCGCGGAGCGACTCGCGGCGTGATCCTTCCGGCCACCGAGCGCGCGAAGGCGAAAGAACTTCTCGCGAAACTCCCGCAGTTCGAAGGTCGCGATCTGATCGGCGAAGTGACGACGAAGGAAGCGTACCGCTGGCCGCACCCGAAAGCCGCCGACCAGAAAACGACGACGATCGGCGAACAGGAAGTCCCGACTTTCGACGCCGGAAAGAGCGGGAAGAAGCGGCATAAAGTCGTCGTCCTCGATTTCGGCACGAAGTGGAATCTCCTGCGGTCGCTGAATGCGCTCGGCTGCGATCTCGAAGTCCTTCCGGCGAATTCGACTTCGAAAGACATCCTCGCGCGCAAACCCGACGGGGTTTTCCTCACGAATGGTCCAGGCGATCCGGCGGCCGCGCCTTACGCCGCGAACACGGTCCGCGAAATCGTCGGCAAGGTTCCTGTTTTCGGCGTTTGCATGGGGCACCAGATTCTTTCCCTCGCGAAGGGGGCGAAGACCTACAAGCTCAAGTTCGGTCATCGCGGTGGAAATCAGCCCGTGATGGACAAAGCTTCCGGACGAATCGAGATCACTTCGCAGAACCACGGTTATGCGGTCGATGAAAAGTCACTGCCCTCGGACATGAAGGTCACGCACGTCCACCTAAACGACCAGACGGTCGCGGGCGTCGAAGTCACCGGCGCCGACGCTTTCTCCGTCCAGTATCACCCGGAATCCTGTCCGGGCCCGCATGACTCGCGAATCCTCTTCGACCGTTTCTTGGCGATGATGGAAAAACGATCATGAGCGCCGTCGCCCTCCCGAGCCCGCAAATTCAGCGATACCTCGACCCGGTCGTCGAGGAGTTCACCACCGGCGAATACTATCGCGAGGTCTTCGCGGCGAAGCAGGAGTTCTTCGACAAGGCGGGGATCGTTTACGAGGACGATCCAGAGTACGAACAGCGCATGTCCATTTTCATGGATTGGTATATCTTCGAGCGAGATCTTCCGGGCGTCGACCTTTCGCCGATTAAGCTCTTCTTTCGCAAGAATAAGGAAAACTTCGGGACGGAAGAACTCACGATCTACCGTGACTTTTGTTCCACCGTGCATTCCATCTTTCGACTTCGCGGCCGCGCATGGTTCGCCGAAGGTCTGAAGGTCGAAGACCTTTTCTCGAAGAAGCGGTATCTCGTCCTCGAAACGGATATTCATCAGGGCTTCGCGCGCGGCGATATTTTCGAGGCGCGACTCGTGCCATTCAAAGGAAAGTACGAGTTTTCGAAGGGTTTTTGTTTCCATCCCGTCGAGATGAAATCTTTCATCATGGGCGAAATAAAGAAGGTCCGCTACCAGGACAAATCACGCCAGACCAAGCTGATTCTCCAGCTTTCGGCAATGAAGCTCCGCCATCTGCGCTTCAACCACATCGACGTGAAGCATATTTATTCTTTCGACTCGAAGTTTGGCGACTAGAGATCGCTCCGAAGGGATCACCCTTCGTCTTCGATACCGTCGTCGGCCGACGTGACGTCGTTATCCAGATCCTCGTCGTAAAGCGGCCCTTCCTCTTCCTCCTCCTCCTCCTCCTCCTCCTCCTCCTCCTCCTCCTCCTCCTCATTCGCGCTCATCGCGAAGGACGCGGTTGGATTCTTCAGCTGTGCTCGAAGAAGTTGCCGATAGGCTTTTTCGCCGCGAAAGCCGAGGTGCCCGCCGCGTTCGAGCACGAGGACGTCCTCCGCCGGATAAGCATCGATGACCTTCCTACTGCCTACCTCGGGCGGAGGGTTGAGTGGATCGTTGCGGGCGATGAGGCCGAGGGTCTTCACCCCACCTACCCGAAGGCGGGCGACCCAGTGATGGAGCGTGGCCGAATCCTGGGAAACAATTTTCTCGACGTCCTGCCCGAAGAAGATACGACCGAAATCTCGGAAGCGAAGTTTCCGGCGCCAGTGCTCCAGGGACTGGCTCTCCCACTCTCGCGAGGGAAGGCGGGACTGGATCTTTTGGCCGAGCTGGAAGAGCGGTTGCTGGAAGCCGAGATAGGCGAAGACCGCTTTCGAGCATTCCGTACGGCTTTTGCTATAAAGTTCCCGCGCCCGCGGGTTGGAGAAGATCTCGAATACGAACCCGATGGTACGGACAAAACCCTGCATGAAGGTTCCGCATCCGCCTGAGAAATAGGCTCGTTCATGGTCATCCGCCATTCCGTCGAGGGAGCCGATGGCGTTTCCGATGTGAAAAGGGACGGAAATCGAAAGCACGGATTCGACCGAGAATCGCCGACTCTCGTGCGCGTACACGGCGGTGGCGGGTGCCAGAAAGCCGCCGTAACTTTCGCCCACGAAATGAATGCTCGAAATCCTCTCCGGGCCTATGCGGCGAATCGCGTCGGCGACCATATCCACCATGGTTCGCGCTTCGCGTTCGAAATCGCCCGGCATGAATCGCGGATGCGCATCCTGGAAATCCGCTCCCCACGGATTAGGAAGAATGATGACGTGGTTTCTCGCCCGCCGAGCCTGTCGGCCGACCATCAGCGCTCCGCCGCTCCGACTGTCACCGAAGACTCCCGGGAAAAAGACGACGAGTGGAGAAACTTTTCGGCCGGTGCGCGACACGGCGACAGGAAGCGGTTCGCCGTCGCTTTCGAAATGCGCTTCACTCCAGTAATTCCATTTTCGAAAGTGAAGGGATCTGAAGAGTCCTCCGATCGAAACGGCGACGGAGCCCCGAATCCCCCCCACCTCGTCGTTCTGGATGCGATCGACGGCGGCTTCCAGTCGAGTGAATTCACGGCGGACTTCCGTTTTCCAATGCGCTTCGGCACTGGGAACTCCGACGAATAAAAGAACCAGCGAGCATAGCAGCGCGGCCGGCGCCACTGGCGCGGAACCGTGTCCTGCATTGCCTCGCATCGATTCG
>CAZIAL010000008.1:0-94207 GCA_964536965.1 uncultured Bacteriovoracaceae bacterium | reverse complement strand
GGCGTTGCTGTCGAAGTTCATCTTGGCGTCGAGGACATGGAGCTCGCCCTTCTTCGTCAGAATGAGCGGATTGATCTCGAGCTGCGAGCAGTCGAGATCCATATACGCTTTATAGAGCTGCCCGATCGTCTTTACGGCATCTTTCGTCTGCTCCGGGGAGAGGCCGAGCGCCTTCGCGATCTTGCGTCCGTGGAACGGCTGGTAGCCCGTCGTCGGATCGACCGCGACCATGATGATCTTTTCCGGATTCTTATGCGCGACTTCCTCGATTTCCATGCCGCCTTCGGTCGACGCCATCATCACGACCGAATTCACCGACCGATCAGTTACGATCCCGAGATAGAATTCCTTTTCAATGTCCGAACCGGCTTCGATCCAGAGCTTGTGGACCTTCTTGCCTTCCGCGCCCGTCTGCGGAGTGACCAGGGTTTTGCCCATGATGTCCTTCGCCGCCGCACGCACGGCCGCGATGTCCTTACATACTTTCACTCCACCCGCTTTGCCGCGGCCACCCGCGTGAATCTGCGCTTTGACGACCAGAATCCCCGCGCCTTCGCGCTGGAGTTCCTTCGCCGCCGTTTCGGCGTGGTCTTCGACGTTGCCGCCGGCTTCGATCAGGCGACCCGCCGATACGCGGACGCCGAACTTCGAAAGCAGCTGTTTAGCTTGATACTCATGAACATTCATTGGTTTTAGGTTCCTACATGGGAATCGCCGAAATTTCCTCGCTGGCTGGGTCGCCCTGGCCGGGCCTCCTCGCCATCGAAGCGTTTGGGCGATTCGGATTTCACTTAAATCAGACCCAGGGACTTAACCGCATCTCGCTCGCCGCGAAGTTCTTCGAGGGTTTTCGCGAATTTCTCTTTGCCGAAGTCGTTATGCTTCCAGCCTTCCTGCACTTTCACTTTTCCGCCTTCGATACGGCATGGGAAGGAGAAGAGCAGGCCTTCGTCGACACCGTACTGCCCTTGCGAGCAGAGCGCGAGCGAGACGACTTCGCCGGCCGGGGTGTCGTGCACGGTTTTAAATACGGACTCGATCGCGGCCGATGCGGCCGAAGCGGCGGAGGAGACTCCACGCGCTTTCAGGACCGCGGCGCCACGCTGCTGGACGGTCGTGATGAAATCGCCCTGGAGCCAGGCGGTGTCCGTGATCACGTCGGTGACCGGCTTGCCTCCGATTTTCGCATTGTAGAAATCCGGATACATCGTCGGGGAATGATTCCCCCAGATCGCCAGGCCCGTGACCTGATCGACGCCGACGCCCGCCTTCTTCGCGAGCTGGTTCCGCGCGCGGGTCTCGTCGAGCATCGTCATCGCGAAGAAGTTCGACTTCGACACGCGGGGAGCGTGCGACATGGCGATGAGCGCGTTCGTATTGCAAGGGTTTCCGACGACGAGCGTACGGACGTCTTCGGCCGCGTGGTCGTTGATCGCTTTGCCCTGCACGGAGAAAATCCCGCCGTTCACCTTCAGGAGATCCGCGCGTTCCATGCCCGGCTTCCGAGGCACGGCGCCGACGAGAACCGTCCAGTTCGCGCCTTTAAACGCGGTGTTCACGTCCGACGTGCAGACGATGTTTCGGAGGAGCGGAAAAGCGCAGTCGTCGAGCTCCATCGCCACGCCGTTCAGGGCGTTCAGAGCCGGTTCGAGTTCGAGCAGCTGGAGTTCGACTTCCGTATCCATGCCGAACATCTGTCCGGAGGCGATACGAGGGAGGATGGCGTAGCCGATTTGGCCGGCGGCGCCCGTGACGGTGACTTTTACGCGTTTTTTCTGTGCCATGGTGTGGTCCTTTTCTGGAGAATGGGAGCGGCGGCCTGACGAAGGACCGCCGCCCGAATGCGCACCCGCGGTGCGCCTGACTTAAGACATGTGTTTGATGATATTCTGGCCGAATTCGGAGCACTTGATTTCTTGCGCGTCCGAGGCGCCTTCTTGTTTCATCAGGCGGGCGAAGTCGTACGTCACGCGTTTCGAGGCGATCGCTCCGTCCATACCCTTGATGATCAGGTCGGCCGCTTCGTTCCAGCCCATAAACCGGAGCATCATCTCGCCCGACAGAATCACGGAGCCCGGATTCACTTTGTCGAGGTTCGCGTACTTCGGAGCCGTTCCGTGCGTCGCTTCGAAAATCGCATGACCGGTCAGGTAGTTGATGTTCCCGCCCGGAGCGATGCCGATTCCGCCGACTTGCGCGGCAAGCGCGTCGGAGAGGTAATCCCCGTTCAGGTTCAGCGTCGCGATGACGTCGAACTCTTCCGGACGCGTGAGCACCTGCTGGAGCGCGATGTCGGCGATCGCGTCCTTCACGATCAGCTTGCCCGCGGCTTGCGCGGCCTTCATCTCGGAGTTCGCGGCGTCTTCGCCCTTATCCTTCTTCGTGCGTTCCCACTGGTCCCAGGTATAGGTCTTCGCGCCGAATTCCTTTTCCGCGAGCTCGTAAGCCCATTTGCGGAACCCACCTTCGGTGAACTTCATGATGTTGCCCTTGTGCACGATCGTGAGCGACTTGCGCTTCTCGCGGAACGCGTACTCGAGCGCCGCGCGCACGAGGCGAGCCGTCCCCTCTTGCGATACCGGTTTCACGCCGATGCCGGAGGTCTCCGGGAAACGGATTTTCGCGTAGTCCTTCGGAAAATTTTCACGCAGGAATCCGAGGACTTTCTTCTGGGCGTCGGAGCCCGCTTCGAATTCGATCCCCGCATAGATGTCTTCGCAATTCTCGCGGAAGATGGTCATCTCGACTTTTTCCGGATGTTTCACCGGCGAAGGGACGCCCTTGAACCAGCGAACCGGGCGCAGGCAGACGTAAAGGTCGAGCATCTGGCGAAGCGCTACGTTCAGCGAGCGAATCCCGCCTCCGATCGGCGTCGTCAGCGGTCCCTTAATGGACACGAGGTAATGCTTCAGCGCCGTCAGCGTATCTTCCGGCAGCCAGTCGTTGAACTTCGTGAACGACTTCTCGCCGGCGTAAACTTCGAACCATTCGATCTTGCGCTTGCCGCCGTAGGCCTTCTCGACCGCGGCGTCGAATACGGCTTGAGACGATTTCCAGATATCCGGCCCAGTGCCGTCCCCTTCGATGAAAGGGATGATCGGGTTATTCGGCACATTCAGTTTGCCGTTGCTAATCGTGATGCGTTCGCCGGTTTTCGGGGCGGTAAGATTTTTGAACATGGTTTCTCCGGAGCTTTCTTTCGTTCGCAGGCGCGAAACTTAAATTCTTAAGGGATGCTGCGACTTTAGAGGCGACTCACCGCAAGAATCAAATAAGAAATCCCGGAAAAGATCAGGGTCCAAAGTCGTGGGTCAACCCATCGTCGGAGGCGGAATATTCGAGCGTTCGCGTCGCGAGCTGGGCGAGATCTTCGGAATCATGAGTGACGAAAAGCGTGGGAATTTTCGCGGCTTCAATCACTTGTTTGACGATTTCCCGAGCCGTTTTTCGATGGGCCAGATCCAGAGCGGCGAAAGGTTCATCGAGGAGGAGGATTTTCGGCCCCCAGATGAGGGCCCGAGCGAGTGCAACGCGCTGTTTCTCTCCACCCGACAACTGCCCCGCATGGAGAGCGGCGCGGTCGGCGATTCCGAGCTTCGCCATCCAGGCTAATGCTCGAGCCTTTCGATCCGCTAAGGATGCGCCGCGCATTTCAAGACCGAATGCGACATTTTCCAGGGCCGTCAGGCGCGGAAAGAGTGCGAAATCCTGGAATACGAAGCCAACGTCACGCTTCTCGGGCGGGAGTTCGGTGAGCTCCCGATCCCGGGCGAAGATCCGGCCGGTTGCGGGATGGTCCGCGACCCCCGCGATCCAGCGAAGGAGGGTCGACTTACCCGAACCGCTCGGCGAATAGAGAGCGACCCGTTCGCCCGGCTGAATTTCGAAGCTCGCGCGAATTCGGAGGGATCCCGATGAAATGGGAAACGCCGTTTCGAAATCGACCACGCGTAAGCTATCCATCGACTCTCTCTCCTCGCGGACGCTCGGCCCAGAAAAGAACGGCAATCGACGCGAGATACATTCCCAGTAACACGATCCCCGCCTCCGCGAATCGATATTGGCCGTACCAGATCATCAGCAGCCGCCCGAGCGTCACCAAGCGCTCCGAACCGAAAAAACTCGCGGCCGCCACCTCGGATAGGGACCAAACGAAAACGAGGCCTCCGACGCGCGCGCTGGCCGTGCGCCACCGCGGCCACTCGAGCATTTTCCAAGCCTGCGACCGAGTTGCCCCCAAAGATCGCGCGACTCGCTGGAGGTCCCTTCGCGCTCCCGACCGCGCTCCGTCGACCAGCGGAAGAAAAATTCGCAGGGAGAAAGGAAGAAAGAGGAGTCCCTGCACGATGACCATCGCCAGTTCGCTTCCTTCGAACGGATCGACCCATTCGGAGTAGGCGAGAAAAAAACCGAGCGAAAGAACGAGGGGGCTCAGGCCGAGCGGAATCGCGGCGAGAAATCGGACGGCGACGGAGGTTCGCGCCGTCCACGCGACCAACGCGCCGAACGCGAGGACGAAGAGGACGGCCCAACCGGCGATGCGAAGAGAAACGGCCGCGGCCGGCGCGAGCTCCGCGGTCCCGGGCAAAGCCATCGAACCGAAGTCGAGGCTGCGGGCGAAATAAATCGCCGGAAGGACCACCCAAATTCCCATGCCGAGGGCGAGCGCACGCGCCGCGAAGGAGGCGGTAGGCTCAGCGGCGGAACGCAGCGAAAGACTATCTCGGTACGCTTCCCCGCCTCGTCGCGCGAGGATCCACCAGATCGGAAGGGCGCCGAGGACGAGTTGGGCCATCGCATAGTGCGCGGCCGAACCTAAGGCGAGCGAACCGCCACGGACCGAGGCGTAAATTTCGGTCTCTAAGCTCGTGACCGGCGGGCCTCCACCGAGGATCAGGACGATCGCGAAACTCCCCAGACAGAGACTGAAGACCTGCGCCGCCGCGATGCCCATCCGCCGCGCGGCCGTCGGCAAGACGAGTGCGCGAAAGGTTCGCCGAGGTGTCGCCCCGAGCGTTCGGGCCGCGTGGATCCACTCCTTCGGAACCGAACGAATCCCTTCCCCGACCGCGAGGGCGATCCAGGGCGCGTTCAGAAAAACGTGGGCCGCGATCACCGCCGGCAGTCCGACGCGAAATTCGCTTCCGGAAAGCACGCCCTGGATGAACGCGACGATGAAGATACTCGGGAGTGAAAACGTCACGGCGGCAAACGCCGCGGACCAGCGACTCCAGTATTTCGCGAAGAGAATCCCAAGGGGAAGCCCGACCACGAGGGTCGCTAGCGTACTCAGGACGGCCTGCCATCCGGCCGCCTTGACGACCGAAAGAAATTCCGGGGCGATCGGCGAGCCCGACCGCAATCCCACCTTCGCGAGCGGATAGCCGAGAAACACGGCAAAAATCAGAAGCGCGGCGGCGCGCAGGAGTCGCATGGTGAGAGGGACCTTACCGAAAAGGCGACGGGAGCGGAAGCGGCTTGGGATCGCGCGATCCCTCCGATTTGGAATTCGCTGGTCCCCTTAACCGCCCTAGGCCATTCTTTTCTCATGCGCTTCCTTTTCCTCGTCGCCGGATCCCTCCTCTACGCCGCTTCTCCCGCTTCCGCGGATCTTACGACCGCGCCGGCCGCGCCGGAAGACTGTCTCACGACCCGCGAGTTCATCACCGCGCTCGAGTACATCCGTTCGAATGAGGATTTCCGTTTGCGCGAGCCGGAAGCGACCGAACTCGCGCTGAAGATTTCCGATGGCTGTACCGGCTCGGCGAGCCGCTTCATCCGCGTGGCCAACCTGCTCCTAAAATCCGGGCTGAACCGACGCGACGCTACCGAATGGTCTCTGAAATTTGCGATCGATCGCGACGCCCGCACCGAAGCCTTCATCAGCGCCTTCAAGCGCGCATACCTCGAAGAGTTTCTCGACCTCGACATCGGCACCGCGCTCCGGATCGCCGCGGCCGTTTCCTTGGAATTCGATGGCGATCTCAAGCGGGTCCGCCAGGATTTCGAACGCCTCGTCGACTTCTGCTCTTCGGGGACGAAGGGATTCCCGCTTCCTCATATCCAGTGCGGGGAGTTCGCGGCCGGGCTCGCGAAGAAAGGAATGCCCTGGTCGGGCGGAATATCGAAACCTTTCCTGAGGGTCTACGATTTCCTTCTCGCCGAAGACGGCGCCGCCCTGACCACGGCCGACGCATTTCGGACCGCGGACGCCATCGTGACCTCGGGCCCGCGCGCGCCGGAGAACTTCATCCAAGCCTTCCGTTACGCATCGTCGTCGGCCGGACTTTCCCTACCCCAGAAAGATGCGGTCCGCTTCGCCGAGAAACTCGCGATTCGACCGCCGAAAAACGATCAGAACCGGAGCGACGCGACGACGCCGGGGACCAGGCCGGTGGAGACCGGAAAAAAAGCCGCGCCGACGACTGGACCGTAGATCCTCTTTTTATAGTCCCGCTGGGTCTCGTCGATCGTTTCCCAGCGATGCGTGAAGAGAAACGGAGTGACCGAAGAAAGCGCCGCCGCGATGGCCAATGACTTCGAGAATTCGCCGTTCTGGGCGGAGTCCGCGAGGTAAAGACCCGTCACGAAATTCGAAAGCGCGGAAATATATTTCAATCGTCGGGCGAGACGGCCCGCCGCGCGAATTTCTTCTTCGGCCTTCCGCTCGCGAAGCAGCTGCTCGCGCTGGGTTTTCACCGGCATCGCCGAAACCTCGCGCGAAGCGGTCGCATAGGGTTTCGCGCGATCCAGAAGTCCGAGCGTCACTCCCCACCAGAGCGCGCCTACCCCCATCCCAACCCAAGGCGCATACTTCGCGCCCGAGTTAGAGGGATCAATCTCGTCCTCCGTCCCCGAGAACTGCAGAACCGCGCCCGCCGCGAAGTTCATCGTCGCCGGGACGAGGAGCGGGATATGATTCTGCCACGTTCGTCCCGACTCCGCCTTGGCTTCGCTGCCCAGCCTTTCGCTCGCGCGCGGGACTACGGAAAGCTCCGGATACTCCAAAGTGGTTTCCGCCACCGCCGACTGGACGAGAGACGAGACCAGACACAACGAGAGAACGCATTTCTTAAGATTGGAGAGGTTCATTTTCATCCTGATCATGAGATGATTCTCTAACAGTTGCAAGGAGACGCTATGCGAGCCGGGATATGGATCGTCCTTTTTTTCGTCGGCGCCAACGCCCACGCGGGCGCCCAGAATGCTTCGATCACGAAGCTGATGGGCAGCGTGCAAATATTCACGCACCCCTCCCGCACTCCCCATCCGAAGAAGGATACCGCGGACGGAAGCATGGCTCTGTTCGAAGGGGAATATTTCCTCGTGCGGGAAGCGAAGGTCGGCGACACCCTCGAGCAGGGAAATATTCTCCGCACGAAAGTCGCTTCGCGCGCGCGCCTGGTTTACGACAACGGAGACCAGATCCTGGTCGCCCCCGGAACGGCTTACCGCATTCACTGGGAACCTAAAACCGAGACCGATCCGAAGCTTTCGCTCATGTACGGAAAAATTCGCGGCGTCGTCTCCAAGCAAGGCCCTCGCGGAAAGTTCTCGCTCCGGACGAAAGTCGCGACCCTCGGTGTGCGCGGAACGGATTTTTTCCTCAGCGAAAGCCCTTCGGGGGAAACTCTGCTCTCCGTCATCCGCGGAGCCGTGGAAATGAAGACGGCGGCGAGCGCGCAGCCGGTGGAAGTGAAGATGGGGTTTTCGGCCACGGTCCAGCCGTCGGAGAAACCGACGATTGCCTTGCTCGAAACTTCCCGCGAGGAGTTCGGCGCGATCGAAAAGATTTCGATTACATCCACCGAATCCTCTCGAACTTCGGCGAACATCGAAGCGCCGGTCGCGCAGAAAGTGGCGCTGCTGGAAAAGAAAGCCCTGGAAGCAACTACGGAAGATATCCGAAAATATCAGCCGGAACTTTTGGCGAGACTCCCAGCCGCGGGAGCCGGTTCCGTCGACGAACTGAATTCGAAATCCGTAGCGAGTCTTTCCGAAAAGGCCCCGTCCCGGCCGGCGAAGAAAAAGAAACCAAGCCGCAAAGACCTCGATACCGACGAAGATTCGGACCCCTACCAACAGTATTTCAAACCGGCAAAATAAGGGATCTCGAGACTACTGAATCGCCGTCCGCCAGAGGCCGAGCGCCTCGTCGAGGGTTTCCACGGGAGCTTCGATGGAAAATCGCTTCTTCGTGACGGGAAGGACCTGGAACGCGGCCGGGAGCTTCACGCCGATCCGCACCGGCATCATCCACTGGGTTTCCGGAACCTGCTTCTGGATCTCTTCCGAGGTCAGCAGTTCGAGAAACGCGAGCGCATGCTTTCGCATGGTCGCGCCGCCGGGCGCTTCCTTCAGCAGCGCCGCCCCTTCGACCTGGACGGGATGGCCTTCTTCGAAGACGACCGCGCGGTAGCGGGATTCTTCGCCGGCCTTCGCATTCGTCCGATGATAGGCTTCGCTGGTCACATAACTCCAGACCAGCGGAGCCTCTCCCCGAAGGAACATGCCGTAAGCCGACGACCATCCCGGAGCGAGCGTGAGCCACTGAGTTTTCAGATCGTCCCAGAATTCCGAGAATTCTTTTTGGGTTTTCTTCCCGATCGGGGTTTTTTCGGCCGTCGATACGGGTGGAAACTTTTCGCCGGTCTCCGCCGCCGCCCAGTGCAGGCTTCCCCACACGAATCCGAAACCAGGCGAGGACGTCCGAGGGTCCTGGAGCAGGAGCTTTTTCCTAAAACGGCGTTTATCGAGATCCGTCCAGCGCTTCGGAAAGTCGTCGACCGCGAGCAGTTTCGTATCGGCGACAAAGGCGAGCACGCCGAAGTCGAATGGCACGAACGCGTCGGCGAGCCACCACTCCCGATCGACGAATTTCATAAACGCACCCTCCCGTGTCCGGTCGAGAGGCTCGAGATGGTCTTTCATTCGCGGAAGGAGATTCTGATCGATCCCGAAAACGACGTGGGCGACTTTTTTCTTTCTCTCGGCATCGAGCTGGACGCGCGACAGGATCTGGCCCGCATCGCCGAGCACGACGTATTTCACATCCACGCCCGTTTTCTTCTTGAAGGCCGCCGCGACGACCGGACCCAGAGCGCCCTTAGCGGCGAGCGAGTCGTAGGTATAGACGACGAGGTCGGCCGCGCTCGCGCCGGAAATCGGCGCGGCGGCGAGCGCGAGGGCCAGGCAGGAACAACGGAGTATCGAGGCTCGGAATCCGCGCAACTTACGGACTCGGCGAAGGAGAGGGCGGTGGCGGAGGCGTCTTCGGCGGCTCGGGATCGCGTCCCCCTTCCCGATTCTTAAACTTGAGCAGCCGAACTTTCCCGTTCGTTTCGCCCTTCGGCTTATCGACCGGGTTTTCGTACCGCCACAAGATTTCGCAGTGATGGAGGTGGGTCGTCGTCTCTTCACTCTTCGCGCGGAGATGGACGACGCCATTTTCGAAAAGGGTGACCATGCAGTTGTCGACGTAGGTTCCTTCTTCGCCCGGATAGAAGAATACGACCCGCATCGCCTGCGCGTGTTTGAGAATCCGGACGCCGTCGAGCGGGTTCAGAGAGGACTTCCGACTGTCTTTATCTTTAAGGCCGAGCAGCCGTTTCCACATGAGTGGCGGGACCCTATCGAATATGCCCAGCCGCATCAACCTTAGTTTAAATGGAATCGCAGACGACCGTAACGCGTCGAGTCTAATGGGTGGGCGCTGGGAGAAATCCGCGTGATTGCCTGGAGCTTCCACGTTATACCCAGAGAACCCATTTATGAGCAGCGCAGCAAATCCTACCCTCGCTTCCTCCCCCCGACCCGGAATCCCCCCCGGGATCGATCTCGTTTCCGAGATTGCCCGACTGAAGAAAGAGAAAAACGCGGTCCTCCTCGCCCACTATTACCAGGAAGAAGACATCCAGGACGTCGCTGACTTTATCGGGGACTCCCTTGAACTCGCGCGGAAGGCGAAGGAATCATCGGCCGACATCATCGTGTTCGCCGGCGTCCACTTCATGGCCGAAGGCGCGAAGATCCTGAATCCTCCCCGACCTGCGAGCCGGCTGCTCGCTTTCGGACTCCTGCCCGCCCGACGCGTTCGCCCGTTTTCGCGCCAAACACCCCGACCATTTCGTCGTTTCCTACATTAACTGTTCCGCGGCGATCAAGGCCCAGTCCGACGTCATCGTGACGAGTTCGAACGCGGTAAAGATCGTGGAAAAAATTCCGGCGGATCGAAAGATCATTTTCGCGCCCGACCGAAATCTCGGCGCGTACGTCGCCCAACAAACCGGACGGGAGATGCTCCTCTGGCAGGGGACCTGCATGGTCCACGAAACTTTCTCCGAGCGGAAGATCGCCGCGCTCAAGCTCGAACATCCGGATGCCGAGCTCATCGCGCATCCGGAATGCGAAGCTTCGCTCCTCGCGAAGGCCGACTTCATCGGATCGACGAGCGCGCTTCTGAATCACGTCGCCGAGAGTCCGAAGCGAGAGTTCATCGTCGCCACCGAAGAGGGCATCCTCCACCAGATGCGGAAGCGGGCGCCGGGCAAGCTCCTCATTCCGGGACCACCGAACCAGAACTGCGCCTGCAACGAGTGCCCGTTCATGAAGCTGAACACGCTGGAAAAGATCTATCTCTGCCTACGGGACGAAACGCCGGAGCTGGTGATGGACGAAAGCCTGCGATTGAAAGCGCTGATCCCCCTCGAACGAATGCTCGAATGGTCGAAATAACGGCGTCAAATCATTGATTCAATTCTACCGTACGGATTCCGATACGGAAATTGGATGAACTCCCCCGAACTTCGCCGGCACCTAGGACTGATCGCCCTTCTTTTCGCTGCGAGCGCGGGATGGGCCGCGCCGGCCCGTGCCGATTTCGACCTTCGCCGCTACTGTCCGAACTGGTTAAGGCCGTTCGTGGGTATCCCGGGCGCTCCGCGAAAGGCCGTCGACGTCGACTTCGCCGGGAAGTCGCCCGCGTTTCTCCGTGCCCATCGGATCTACGCGACCGGTTTCCCGGGGTTTCCCGAGCGGACGCCCTGGCTTTCGTACCCGGCTCGCGACCCGCGCACCCAGGAATGGGTCGAGCTTCTGCTCCTCCTCGACGACTCCGAACGGAGGCTGCTCCGGAAGGCGATCCACTCCCGGCCGATCGCCGATCCGAAACTGCATAAAATCGCCATGCTCTCCCTCTACGACTGGGATACGTGGCACGCCTATTTCACGAACTTCAGCCAGGTCGCCCAGCTCGACGAGGCTCTGATTAACTCCCTCATGCCCGTCCTGCGGAAGATGCCGGAGGATCTGCTGCAGTCTCTCTACGACCGCATCGCGCCCGTCTACGATAACCTTAGCAAACTGAACGCTCGCCGAGTCGGGATGACGGTAAGAACCGAGCTCCGCCTGGCACCTAAGCGCGCCGTCGACGCCTTCATTCGCAATACGATTCGTGCCGACGAAACCCTGAGCGAGGGAGTCAAGTCCGGGCTGCACCCCCTCGCGGCTTACTCGAAATTCATCCGCGAACTGCGGACCCGCATCTTCGCGACGACCCGCAAAGTCAGCGAGTACGACGCGAACGAAGTGCTGGCCGCCGGGCTGGCCGTCCAGGAAGTCCTGCGAAAAAACCAGAAGATCTTTCCCCAGGGCGAGGTGCTGATGACGGGAAGCTTTCCGAACGGCCGCGCGAAACTCGCGTCGAGCGACGTCGATTGCATCCTGTCGGATCCAGAGATGAAACCGCTCCTCGAAAAGTTCGACGAAGCGGTGAACGCCGTCCTCCGCAAGCAGCATCCCGAAGCGAAACTCGAGTTCCACACGATGCGGCTCACGACCACTCCGAACTTCGCCGCCGACATCAACCCGATGCAGATCCGCGTGGGCATCGAGAAAGTCGAGCTTCTGGTCTACGGTCCTGAAAAAGTTCTGTACGGAGACACCCGGCGGCTTCCCTTCAACTACGCGGAGCCCGAATCCTACGTCCTGAATGCGATTTCCAGCCGACCCGTACGCGAAGGTTGGCCGGGGTTCCGGACTCCCGCGCTGCCGATCATATCGACCAAAATCGATTTGCCGACGGCGACGAAGGAAACCTCGCGCACGATCGACATGGACTACGCGGGGCTGAAGGACGCAGGCACCTGGCTTGCGAATCCCGCCGAGCGTCCGGCGATCCAACGCTGGGTCGACGCCCTCCTGAGCGTTTCCGAAGCGGAGCGCCGGAACTTGCTCGCGAAGATCGAACGAAATCCCCCCAAGGATCCCCACCTGCGCCGCGTGACCGAACTCGCGCTGTACAAAGAATCCGCGTGGGCCGAGTACTACGCGGAGTTTTCCACGGCCCCCCAGGCGGACCGCGCGCTTTTCGACGCGTTCACTCCGATTTTCGCGAACATGCCCGCCGATCTGAAAAAGAAACTCGCCTCGTCCATCCGCCGAGACTATCCGACGCTGAAGAAGGAAAAATGGGTCCGCACCTGGACGTTCCGAAAGAAATACCTCGAACTCGGACCCAAGCGCGCCGTCGATATCGCGATTCGGCAGCTCGACCCTCCGGCCCCGTTCTTCCAGGCGGGGATCCGCGAAGGTAAGACGGCCTCGGCGGTTTATGGCGAGTATATCGCCCTCCTGCGTTCGAAATACTTCGCGCGCGGCGATACGGGAGGCTACTCCGTGGACGATATTCTCGCCGCTGCTCGCGATGCCCAGATCGAACTGCGAAAGCTGCCGCCAGGCAAGGTTCCGCACTCCTTGGTCATGGCGGGAAGTTTTCCGACCGGCCGAGCCAACCTGGCGACCTCCGATGTGGACGTGATCCCTTCTCACTTCTCGATCGAGGACGGATATCCAGCGATCCAGGAAAGAATCAACGCGGGTTTGCGCAAAAAATACCCGAAGGCGAATCTGGAGGTGCATTCGATGTTTGCGACCGTCACCGAGATCGACGCGGCCATCGTGAGTCCAATCATGGTTCGGGTGGAAACCGATCGTATCGAAATCCTGGTTTATCCCACGTTCCGACCGATGCCGGGAGATCACCAGTACTTGCCGCAGAACTATCCGCCTCCCCTGGTCTTCGAAGTGGGCGAGAACGAGATTCGCGCGGCCGGTTAACGTTTCTTCGACGATTTACGCGGGGATTTCGCCGCGGGCTTCTTGCGGACTCCGGCTTCGCCGGAAATCTCCTCGGGAATGGCGAAACTTCGCGCAAAGAGCGCGACCGCGCCCAGCGTCCCCCAGAGTTTAATCGACCAGTGCTCGAGCGCCAGACCCGTCGGGCCCAGGGTCTTCGCCGTAATGCCGCCGACGGCGACGACGCAAGCGAAGTAGAGCCAGAAATCGAGCGTGCGTCTCCGCCGAATCGCCCGCTCGGCCCCGATCGCCAGGACGGGATAAGCGAACAGAAAAACATGGAACCAGGCGAGGGGTTGGACCGTGGGCAAGAGCGCTATCCAGCCGAACCACTGCGCTTCGGGAGGGAGACGACGCGAGGCAAAGATCCATCCCCCGCCGATCAGCAGGACCGAAAAGGCGATCGCGAGCAGGACATGCCGAGGTTCGTTTTCGTCGAGCTTTCCCTTGCGCAGGATGAGCGACGGCAGTCCCTGGACTTCACGCGTGGTGAAGCCGATGCGCACGGAATTCACGTCCTGCGTGCCCGAAAACATGGCCTGCACCCATTCCTGCCTCATCGCCCCGTACTTTCGATCATAGGATCGGAAATAAATTGGGAGCGAGAGGAGAACGCAGATGGCGACGACCCCGGCGACGCTCGCCGCGAGTTTTTTCCGGCGCCAGGCATAGACGAGCGGAAACAGAGAAGTCATCTTCGCGCTTAAGGCCACGACTAGAAAAAAGAAGCGACGGAAGGAGCTGCGCACCGGATCGGCCCATACCGCGAGCGCGAGGACGAGAAGCGTGATCTGGCCGGTCATCCCGTGACTGCCGAATAATCCAAAAAGGATCAGAAGAAAAAGCGACTGGATCCACGGGCGCACTCCAGGTAATCCGCCGGACGTTCCGCGCACGCCGCCATGGATGCGCACGACGATCGCCACCAGCGAAGCGACTTCGACCAGACCCCAGAAAATTTTCGCGGTTTCGAGATCGAGAAAACCGAACGGCAGGAAAAAAGGCAGAATCCAAGGCGGGTACTTGAATACCATGTTCCCGAACGTCACGGTGTCGTACGGCCGAACACCGTCCCAGAACCGCTGGGCGACGCCGTGGAAAACCTGGAAATCGTCCCCGCGGGACAACGTGCGCAATACGAGGATCGTGCCGAGAAAGGCGACGACCGCTCCGAGAAGGCCGAGCGCGATGCGGGGAGACTGTTTCTTCAGGTCCACTCCCCTTCAGTGTAAAGAGGTCGCGGACGGTTGGCTACCGTTTCTGATCCGCGCGCCAGCTCATATGATAGTCGACGTACTCGACGCCTTCGGCGGAACGAGTCGCGCGCAAAGGATTGCGAGTGTCGATCATGACGGCGATTTCGTGCGTGAAATCCTTATCGGCCGCATTCTTCTCCGCGTTCGGATGCGGTCCGTGGTGGATCCCGTACGGATGCCAGGTGATCGCGCCGGCGGCGATGCCTTCGCGCGAGAAGAAGTTCCCGGCGTGGTAGAACAGGACTTCGTCGAAGTCGATGTTGCGGTGGTAAAACGGGACTTTCATCGCGCCTTCTTCGTCTTCCAGCGGACGCGGAAGGAACGAACAGATCACGAAATTCCGCGCCACGAAGGTCGTGTGGACCGACGGCGGGAGATGGTAGCGCGGCGATACGATCGGACGGATGTCGTCAACATGGATGGCCCACGGAGCAAGATCGCCTTTCCACCCGGCGACGTTCAGCGGATTGAAGGGATAGAACACGCTCGTCCAGGCTTCCTCGCGCTTAATCTGGAGCTCCCATTCCCCCGCGGAGTCCTGCCCCGTTTTCTTTTCGGCGGCAGGAAGTTTCGGCGTCCGCATGACCATCGGGTCGAACTGCGCGTGACGCCCGAGCATCCCGCGCTCGGGCAGCTCGATTTCCCCGGCCGATTCGATCACCAGGTGAGTGTTCGGCGAGGTTGCGACGAAACGATAGGTCGTTCCGCGGGGAAGGACCAAGTAGTCGCCCGCGCGGTATTCGAGATCACCGTAATCCGTTTCCAGTACGCCAGTTCCTTCGTGGATAAAACGCACTTCGTCGCCGTCGCCGTTCCGGGCGTAGACTTTCATTTCTTCGACGAGCTTCGCGATACCGATCTTTACGTCCGCGTTCTCGAGCATCCAGTCCGCCCGGCCCGCGCTTCCGCCCTCGGACTTGTTCGCGTAGTAAGCGCGTGGCTTGAGGTCCCCTTCGATGCGATTCCAGCCGGTCGGCGGGTGGCGGTGATAGAGGTGACTCGTCCGCCCGAAAAAACCCCGGCGACCATGTTCTTCTTCGTAAGTCCCCTCGGGAATTTTAACATGCGGCTGGGCGGCCACTTTCCCCTGCGACCAACCAAAACCCGAGGCGAAACCCGACTGTCCTTCGTTCGATGACGGCATGGTCTAGCTATAGCCTAGCTCCATCCCGAGGGCCACGCGTCTGTACACGCGACTCTTCCACCTTTTTGCATCGCATCTAATGCACTAGGTCATCCTCATTCTTCGCTCGAATCCTGCTAGCCTTCAGCGCAAGCTATGCATATCCCTAAATGAAACGAACTGACCCCGGGAGCTGCCTACGTCCAACGAACCGCTTGCCGCATTGCCCATCCATTTCCGCACGCACGAGGCACAAGGTTTCGTCGCTGGAGAGACCCTCGCCCAGTATGAACTCGGGACGATGCGGAACTTCGTCTACCTCATCCTCGATCATGAGGCGCAGGAAGCGGCGATCGTCGACCCGCAGCGGGATCTCCTCCCTGTTTCCGACCTCGAATCCCGGGGATATCGGCTGACCTCGGTCCTCCTCACTCATTCCCACCACGACCATGTCGCGGGAGTTCCCGAACTCGTGGAACGTTTTCCGAATCTTCCGGTCTACGTCCATCCCGACGATGCTCATCGACTGAAAAAAATCCCGGCTTCGCGCCTCCGCCCGGTCGCCGACGGAGAAGTCCTGCGCATCGGCAAGATCGAATGCCGAGCGATCCATTCCCCCGGCCACAGCGCCGGCGAACTCTGTTACCTGGTCGACGGAAAATACCTGCTCACGGGCGACACCCTTTTCATCCGGGACTGCGGCCGGACGGATCTCGAGACGGGAGACAACGCCGAAATGTTTGCGACTCTCCAGAAGCTGAAAAGCCTCCCCGACGATCTCGTCGTCCTCCCCGGGCATCACTACGCACCCGAGACGGCGAGCTATCTCGGCACCGAGAAAAAAACCAGCCCGCCGCTCCTCTGCCAGAGCGTCGATGAGCTCATGAACCTGCCCTAACTCAGAAAGCGAACGATTCCTGTATGGGCCATACCGAGGATAAAAGTCTCAAGGCAACCCTGGCGCTTGCGATCGCGGCCGTGGGCGTGGTTTTCGGCGACATCGGAACGTCCATCCTTTACACCTTCCAGGAATGTTTCCATGGCGCCCATGCCGTTAAGATCGACTACGACAACGTGATGGGGATCACCTCGCTGATCATCTGGTCTCTCATTCTCGTCGTAACGGTGAAATACGTCTGGATCATGATGAACGCCGAAAACAAGGGCGAAGGCGGTATCTTTTCGCTCCTCTCGCTCGTTCCGCTTCCGTTTCGTTACAACGGGAAGGGCACGCTCGCCATCGCGTCCATCCTCGCCGTCGCGGGCGCGGCGCTCCTTTTCGGAGACGGAATCATCACTCCGGCCATCTCCGTTCTCTCCGCGATGGAGGGTCTGGAACTCGCGGATGCCGAACTGACGAAGTACATCATGCCGGGAACGATCACGGTCATCTTCGCGCTCTTCGCCATCCAGAAATCCGGCACCGCGCGCATCGGAAAGTACTTCGGAGCGATCGTGCTCGTCTGGTTCACCGTCGCCGCCTGGCTCGGGCTCCGCCAGATCATCGATTATCCGATCGTGCTGAAGGCGTTCAACCCCCGCTACGCGACCCACTTCTTTACCCATGAGGGATTCGGAGGCATCAAAGTCCTCGGATCCGTCGTCCTCGCCGTTACGGGCGGCGAAGCGCTCTATGCCGACATGGGACACTTCGGTCGCCGACCGATCCGTTTCGCCTGGCACTGGATCGTTCTGCCGGCGCTGATGCTGAATTACCTTGGGCAGGCCGCGCTCATCCTCCAGCATCCGGAGACGGCCTCGCGGCCGTTCTACCATCTGATCGAAGACCGCGGCGTTCTCTATTACGGCCTCGTCGGTCTGGCCATGATGGCGACGATCATCGCTTCGCAGGCGATGATCACGGGCGCGTATTCGATCACTCACCAGGCGATTCGCATGGGTCTCTTCCCGCGCCTGAAGGTGATCCACACTTCGGAAGACCTCGAGGGCCGCGTCTACATTCCGTTCATCAACTGGACGCTGGCGATCGCTTGCCTCGTCACCGTGCTCGTTTTCCAGAAATCGAGCAATCTCGCGGCCGCGTACGGTCTGGCGGCGATGGGCACGATGTTCATGACGACGCTCGTTTTTTTCTTCGTCGCGCTTTACCGCTGGAAGTGGTCGATCTGGCGCGTGGCCCCCCTGGTGACGGTGATGGCCCTTCTCGACATCGCTTTTCTTTACGCGAACGTGCTGAAGATCCCCGACGGCGGATATCTGCCGCTCATCATCGGCTTCTTCTTCTTCTACTCGATGGTGATCTGGCAGTACGGACGCGCGCAGCTTTCGAAGTTCTACCGCGAGCGCTCGAAGACCATGGACAACTTCTTCGAGGAAATCGAGAACAAGCAGACGCGACGCATACCCGGCTGTCTCGTCGTGCTCGCGTCGAACGAAAACAAGGTCCCGCCGGTGCTCGCGCGGCTCGTGGACTCCATGCACGTCATCCATGAGCACGTCGTCCTGGTCACCGTCGTGACCGAGGACGAGCCGTATGTGAAAATCGACGAACGCGCCCGAGTGACCGACCTCGTCCACAACGTCTCCCGAGTCGTCATAAAGTACGGATTCATGGAGTCGATGGACGTGCCCGAAGTCCTCTCCCGCTGTCACTTTTCGCATATGAAAAGCTTTCCGAGCGACACCGCGACCTATCTCCTGGGCCGCGAAACTTTCATCATCGACGCCGAAAGCCCGGTCGGTCGCGTGCGCCAGACGATTTTTTCGGCGATGAGCCGGAACAACTCTTCCGCCTCCGACTACTTCAACCTCCCCGCGGAGCAGGTCCTCGAACTGGGAGCGCAGCTCGCGGTATGACGCCGGAAACGAATCTGAACTTCATCCGATGTTTCGAGATTCTGGCCGAGACCCTCTCCTTTTCCACGGCCTCCGAACGCCTGCGGCTCGCGCAGTCGAACGTGTCCCGGCAGATAAAACTCCTCGAAGAATCCCTCGGCGTCCGGCTCTTCCACCGCACGCGCCAAGGCGTATCGCTGACGCCCGAGGGCCAGCGATTTCGCCAGGAGATCCTTCCCCTCACCCAGGAACTCCGGGAAAAACTCGAACGATTTTCAAACCGCCAGCAGGAGGAAGCCGGGGAAATCAAGATCGGCTGCTTCTCCGAGGTCGGAAAGAACTTCTTCATGCCGCTCTTTCTCGAGTTCCAGCGCGCGCACCCCGCGGTCGTCGTCGAGATGGCTTACGAAAATGAAAGCGCGATCCTGCAGATGCTGACGAAGAGCGAGATTGAGTTCGGCATCGTCGCGAACCCGCCGATCATCGAGGGACTCGCCGCGTTTCCGGTGTTGAAACAGAAGATCGCCCTCTTCGGACCTCCCGGAGGGCCGAAACCCACGAAAGAGGAAATCGAAAACGCACCGTTCGCCGCCTACGAGAAAACGGACGTGCTCCTCGGGGAACTCTGGTCGAAACTGATTTCGAAGCGAAAGAAACCGCGCCTGGTTTCCATCGTGAACTCCCATCGTTCGATGCTCGATGCGGTGACGGCTCTGGGCTGTTACGCCGTGCTCCCCGTGCTTTCCGCGCGACCGTTCGTCGAGGCGGGACGCGTACGGCAGATTCCGAACTACGAGTTCGACGCCGCCATCTATCTCGTGCATCCCCAGACGGAATGGATGCCGAGAAAGAACCAGGCGTTCAAGCAGTTCGTGCTGAAGCGCTGCCGCGAAGCGCGGGAGGCCTAGGGTGGAACTCCGCCGAATGACCGGCCTTTTCGCGAGTCTCGGCACGCACGCGGCGCTCGCCGGAGCGATGGCTCTTTTTCTGGCGAATGATCCGCCCCAGGTCGCGGGAGGCGCCGGACTTTCGGGCGCAACCGTCGCGAGTTACGACGTCACGCTCGCCCCCATCCAGTCGCGACCCGCGCCGCGGTCGCGCGTCGTAGTACCGAAGGCCGACGAAGGACTCGAAATACCTCACCTCGCCACGGAACTTCCGGGAGAAGTGAAAAATCCCGAGACTCGAGAAGTCGATCTTCCGCCGCCGAGCGAAACCGAAACGCGCTCCGAAGGCTCGACCGTCGGCGCGGCGCCTGGCCGCCTCGGCCAGGGCGGATCCTCCGATCGGCCCGCGGACCGGATCGGCAACTCGAACCGCTCGAACGCCTACGGTCTCTACCTCCAGAAGATCCAGCGGAAGATCCAGGCCGCGATGGAATCTCCCGGCTTTCTGGCCCACGAGGCGCGGGCCACCCTCCAGATTTCCATCCAGAAGAATGGAAGCGTGGCGCGGATCGAGGTCCTCGAGTCGAGCGGCGATGCGGCGCTCGACCGGCGCGCCATCCAGGCGGTGCAGAAGGCCCAGCCATTCGATCCATGGGAGCGGGAACAGCGGGTGAAACTCCCCGTGATTTTTCGCGCGAATTAGGGAAAAAGGAAATATGCCGCTCACGCCTTTCTCGATCCGCCATCGCATCGCTTCCCTCTGGTACGGGTTCACCCTTCCCTTCACGGCCGGGAAGCTGATCCTCGCCAAGCCAAAACTCCTTCTCTGGGCGGCGCTGCCCATCGCGCTCACCCTCGCGCTCTCGGTCTGGGGAGTCGCCTGGGTAAAAGCGAAACTCGTCGCGATGGGAGCGACCTGGCTCGCCGCCCAAGGATACGCGCCCGATTCGTTCGCCGTGCAAGCGGCAATGATCCTGCTCCAGATCGTCCTTTTCGTCGTCGCCGCGGTGAGTTTTTCGTTCCTGGCCGGCGTCGTCGCTTCACCCTTCAACGACTTTCTCGCGGAGACCGCGGAACCCTACGCGAAACCCGCACTCCCCGCGCTCCGTTCGGAACAGACGAGCGTGGCGTGGAAAATCCGGGCCGTTTGGATCGACATCGTGAAAACGGCGGTAGTGACGGCCATCCAGATCGGGCTCGTCTTTATCGGCGTACTCGCCTTCTGGCTCCCGGGACTGAACATGATTCCCTTCGCCATCGCGCTCTGGCTGATGACGTTTCAGTTCGTGAGTTACCCGCAAACGCGGCGGGGGGAATCGTTCCGGGTATCCGTGCGCTTTCTCATGCGGCACTTCTTCGCCTCGCTCGGTTTCGGCTCGGCGGTGGGATTTCTATTCGCGATTCCGATTCTCTCGGCCTTCGCGTTTCCGCTGGCGGTGGTGGGCGGCACGCTGCTCTACGCGCGCGCCGCCGCATCCGATCCGCATCGACTGTACTGAAATCACTCCGTGACGGCGCATTCGACTTCGAAACCGAAGTCTTGCTCCATCGTGAGCGTTCCTTTGAAGTTCTCATAGCGGCTATTGGCGCTCACCTGGAGCCAGGTATCACCTTCGTCGGTGCTCCCCGAAACCATGGTGCGCGAGCCGCCGGTTCCCTGCCAGGAGACCGGGATCATCGCCGCGATCCGGAAGACTTCGCTCGTCGGGTCGTCGTTCTGCGCGCCGACGACGGCCATGGTTTCCATCTGCCCTTCGGCATTCATTTCTTCGCGCACCGAGAAGGATTCTTTCAGGCAGTAACCGAGGTCCGAGGCGTCGGCATACTGGCACGGCGCCGAAACGGTGCAGGACATATTCGGGGCCGGAGCGGCGAACGTGAGCGTGGAAAAGAGTCCGGTGGCCAGCACGACCGCGAAACGAGGCGAAATAGACATAAGTTCTTCCTTTGAAGAGAGGTTGAGAGTGAAAGCTTTAATTATGATTCGGTGCGTGATTATCGCCTGACCCCGACCCGGACAAGGAAGGATTTACTTGGGGCGGCATAAAACCTGGTTTCTCTGTTTTTAACGAAGGATTACAAGGGCCCGCTCGGCTTTCGAGGAAACCGAAACCCGGCGAATTTTGCCTCTCGTCCGCCCGCTCCATTCGACCGATCCGCTTCCTAGAGGCAGGGAACTTTATGCATCCAGTCCGAATCCACACCATCGCCGCTTTCTCCATGCTCGCGTCGCTCAGCGCATGCGAATTTGGGAACAAAGTGAAAATCGAACAGAGCGGATACGATCTGATCTCGGGCTATTACGCGAGTCTGCCCCAGTCGATCGAGTTCCGCGCGGCCATCGGGACCGCACCCGAGAGAACACGCAACGGAACGGTGGCGGAGATGCCGGACTTCCTCAAAGTCGTGATGAGGAATCCGACCGCCCTGAATTATGTGAATCCGGTGAAAGGCGTCGCCGCGATCCAGTCGCGCGAAAACCCGAATGCCTACTTCCTCACGCTGGTGAACGACAAGGCCGGCACCTTCGGCGCCTCCACTTCAGGCAAGGCCGTACTGGCCGACTGCGAATTCCGGGAAGAGATCGTGAACAGCGGATCCTTCTCCCAGCTCGCGACGACCCAAGAAATCGCCGGCGTCACGGCACGAGGGAAGATCGCGCTCGACTACCAGCTAACCTACTCCCTGCACGGACTCGAATCCGACTGCCAGGCGATTCGCAACGACATGCATGACTGTTACGTTCTCGGCACGAACTGCAGCTCGGATCCGAACAGCATTTTCAGCTCGGACTTCGTCCACAGCGTGTTCGACCCGTTCGTCGCGACCGGAATCATGACGGGCAATGAGATCGTGGATTTCCGATCGGTCACCTACCGCGGAAAATACGAGTAACCCGTATCAATCACGGGTTTTCGCGTCGGTCCCGTAAACCGTGGCACTCGCGGAACCTTGGCTGCTGTTTCCGTGTAGCCAGAGCATCTTCCGCATTCCGTCGCCATTCCGGGCGAAGAACTGCACCTGGACCGAGCAACTTCCATAAGCTGGAAGGTTCGAGCACATCGAGAAGCACTGGAACGCGGAGTAGTCTCCCGAGCAGTTCACGTTAAAAAACGAGATCGGCTGCGGGGAAAGATTCTGGAAAGTGATCGACGTCATCCGCGCGTGACCCCGGGTGACGGATCCGAAATCGAAAAATGAAGGCGTCGCGATGACATTCGCCGAGGCGGACGCGGCGAAAAGGCCGACTGGTAGAATCCAGAGAAGCAGCCGGGAAGTGCGGGAGCGGATCATGACGATTCCTTTCGGGAAGCGATTTCGAGAGGCCGACGCAAACAGCAACGATGGGTACGCTTCCAGCCTAACCTCCTCGTTCGAGTCTGACAACTCGACCCGCGGAATGGCACTGGCCATTTCGCGCGGTCCCCGTAGAATAAAAAGGAATTCATGCGTCGGATCGTCACGACCATCGCGCCGTACCGTTTCCTCGCGTTCTCTCTGCTGATCGCACTGGGAGGGAGTCCCTCTTTCGCGGATGGCGGATCTCCGAGCTGCCTTTCCGACGTCCAAGGATCATTCCGTAGAATTCGCGCCAACCGGGGCCGCGCGGTCTCGATGCGCACGCGCGGCTTTTTTCCGGGCCAAACCTATATGCAGAATGCGCGGAATCGGCTCGGTCTGGACAATCACTTCCAGGGGCTCCAGCCCCTGGCGGACTCGCGATACTGGGTTTTCACCGGAGGCGATTTTCTCCGGCGGAAGGCGTCCCTCTTCGTCGCGCGTGGCGGCGACGAGAAGACGGATGCGGAAGTGATCGGGAAAATGGATCTCGGCGACCGTGCGCTCTGGCATGCCGGCGGGATCGCGCGGTCCGGAGACGTTCTGGCCATCCCCCTGGAGGCCTATAAAATATCGCGCCGAAGTCGCATCGTCTTTTACGATGTTTCCGATCCACGGTCCCTCCGCCCCCTTCCGTTCACCATCGAGCGACCTCACGATTCCGCCGGCGCCGTCGCGCTGGGCCGCCTTTCCGACGGGCACTTTCTGCTCCTCGTCTACGACAACGGCATCGTGGACTTCTACCGTTCTCGCAGCTCCCGCATCGCAGATGGCTTCGACGGAGCCTCGCGGATTCGCCAGGATTGGCGAGGCGTGCCCGAACTGGACGGAACCAATTTAGGATTCGTCCCCCAGTGCGACGGCGCGATTTACCTCCTCGCATTCCGGAATACCGGTCCGGTACCGCCCCTTCTGATGAACGGCGCGAATCGGGCGAGTCTAACCGAGTTTTGGTGGAACGAGGGCCAGCCCGAAATCCGCCCGCTGGGTACGCGTCGCTATCGTTGCGGAGCGAAATGCAACTTTTCGGGCGCCGCGGGTGGTTACCTTTCCGCGCGCGGCGAGCTTGAAGTCTGGAGCACCTACTCCTTTCGCACGTTCTCCGGAAACCGTATTCGGATGAAGATCTTCGATTAGCGCCCCCCCTTTTTTTCTGCTACTTTCCGGACATGCGCGCCTCCTCGAAAATCGTTTTCGCCTCCACGAATCTGAATAAGCTCCAGGAAATGAAGGCCCTTCTCGCGAAGGTCCCGGGAATCGAGCTCATCTCTCCGGTCGGCCTTCTCCGAAACGCGGAAAAGATCGGAGCCGTGGAGACGTTTTCGACGTACGCCGAAAACGCGGCGGCGAAAGCGCGACTCGTGAATCACGGGTGCCACTATCCGGCGCTGGCGGATGATTCCGGACTCGAAGTCTTCGCCCTCGACGGCCGCCCCGGAGTGCGCTCGGCCCGCGACTTCACGCCCGAGACGTTGCTTACGGCCATGAAGGGGCAGACGAACCGCGAAGCTCGGTTCGTTTCCTACGTCGCGCTCTGTATCGAAGGTACTTTGCTCGTCGCGAGCGGCGAGCTCACGGGCACGCTGACCGAGGCGCCTCGCGGGAAGAACGGCTTCGGCTACGATCCGATCTTCGTCCCGACTGGCGAGTCGCGTACCCTCGCCGAGATGAGCGAGACGGAAAAGAACGCGATTTCCCACCGCGCGCGCGCGGTCGAGGCCCTGATGGGCGAAGTCGCTCGCCACGGAATCCAGATCGCGAAGCCTTAAGAGCCGACCGGCTTGACGTTTCCGTACCAATATTTTGGTACACTTTTTACCAAAAATGCTAGCTACATCGGATCGGATCTTTTACACCCTCCCGAGTGAAAGATCAGATTGCCGTCCAAAACCTGCTCCGCCGAAAGCTCGCGGAACTCCAAACCCGGAATCCCGCGTTTTCCGTCCGGGCGTTTGCCGCTCGACTCGGGCTGCGACCATCGGCGACGAATGAAATTCTGAAGGGACAACGTCGCGTTTCTTCCCGCATGGCGGAGCGACTCGCAGTCGCGCTTCAGCTCGATCCAACGGAGCGCGCCGAGTTTCTCGGCAAATTTGTCGCGAAAACTGGCCGAATCAAGAACCCTACCCGCCCAACCGAAGTTCTCCGCCTGACGAGCGACCAGTTCGAAGTCCTTTCGGACTGGGTCCACTTCGCCATCTTAAACCTCATCAAAACCGTCGATGCGCAAGAAGATGCGAAATGGATGGCGGATCGTCTCGGGCTTACGGAAACCCGTGTTCGTACCGCGATGACCCGACTCGAGCGCCTGGAACTGATGAAGAAAGATGGCTCCGGAAAGTGGATTCGGACCTACGCCCGGATCAACACTCCGGACGACGTTCTGAATGTCTCCATCCAAAAATCCCATCTGGCCGATATGGATCTTGCACGCGAATCACTCCTCCGGGATCCGGTGGACCGTCGCGACTTTACCTCGCTCACCATCGCCACGACTCCGGAACTTCTTCCACGCGCGAAGGAAATCATCCGTCGCGCGCAGGACGAAATCGCCGAACTCGCGGCGGACTCGCCCGCGACGGAGGTCTATCGCCTGACCTCTTATTTATTTCCACTGACCCACAAAAACCCAAGGAGTTCCCAATGAAAACCGTTTCTTCCATTCTAACCGTCCTCGGCATGATGCCGGCATTCCTCTTTGCGAGCGATGCCCAGGCCTTCGTTTTATCACCTGCCGAAAAGGCGGCGCTGCTGAGCGACCGAGTCGGTAACGGAGGTTTCGCGCATGTCTGTCGCGATGACTCGGGAAACATCACTTCTGCGAGCCTCCTCGATCTCTGGGAAGCCGAATCGCTGCGTCCCCATGCGAGCGATGCTCCGGTCCACGAACAAGTCGAGCTGGCCCTGGCGAAGCTCCTCGAGTTCGCGCCGAACGCCTACCGAGTCGTCGGGTTTCGCTACGACCTTCTGAAGACCGCCGTCGTAAAGACCAATCGGCCCCTTTCCATGACGGAAGACGCCTTCCCACCCTACGAACCGATGCCCGGCTGCCGTTATGAGCAGGTCGCTCGCTTCGAACCCGTCCTGACGGAAATGGGTACGAGCGGACTCCGGATCTTTTCCGAGATCTACGACCATCCGACCTTTACGAATTCCGATCGGGCCGCTCTTTTCGTCCACGAAGCGATCTATCTCGTGGATCGACTTCGAAACAATGCGACGAACTCCCAGCGCGCGCGGACGCTGACCGGACATCTGATGTCGGAGTCCCCGGTCCCGAATGCCGTCCGTATGCTGTTTAATTATCTGATCGGTGCACACCGACCCGCAGAAAGCGGGATGATGAATCCCATCCTGGCGGTCGCCGATCCGATGAAGACAAAAGCGAGCATCGTTCGGATGTACCAGATCGAGGGAATTTCTTCGGATTCGATCAAAGGGGAACAGGGCGAAAAAATGTACCGCTGCACCATCGGCCAAATTTTTCCGCAGGAAACCGATCACAACGGCGATACCGGCTATCGTCCTCTGAAAGAACTGGTCAGTTATACAACCCCTCTGAATCTTCCCTCCGTGACTGGCATTTCGGAGTTCGGACAGCGGAACAAGGAAGCACTCAGCGACGACGATACGGTGATGAATAGCATCGGCGTTCAGTGCGTTAAGAAAGACGAGGCCGGCAATGAAATCCCGGTTCCCTTTATTGCTGACGTCGAACTCGAAGGCGCGGAATGCATGACTGTTTCCCAGGACGGCTCGACATTCGTGGCCCGTGGCAAACGGTGCACCCTCCAGATCGAAGCCGACGCGGAATACATCGAAAATTATGGGGATATGATGAGGCTCCAATGGATCGGCGTCGTGCGGGCCGTCCCGGCGACAAAGGCGAAATAGATCCACTCATCGAATCGAGAAGCGTTGCGGTCGACGGAACCTTTCCGTCGGCCGTTTCGTTTTCCGGAGACTCGAAAACTAAGTCGGAACTTCGCCCGGTTCCCAGAACGTGGTGTAGTAAAGCCACTTCAGGTATTCGATCATCGTCACGCGAATTCCGTTCAGGCTATCGCGCCACTCTTCCGACGAGTATTCTTCCTGAAAGATCGTGAGCGAGTCGACCGCCAGACTCAGATCCGTCTTCGCGAGAACCTTCGCGAAGATGAAACGCGACCTCTGCATATGGTACGGCGAAGTCATCAGTACGATTCGGCGCCAACCGCGGAGGCGGGCATTCTTCACGACCCAGAGCGCGTTCTCTTCGGTATTTCGGCTCTCGGTCTCGAGCACGACGTTCGATGGCTTCATCGCTTTCGAAACGCCGGGGCGAATGCTTTTCGCGAAGGTCGTCCAGTTCGAATTCGGCCCCATCCCTGAAATGTAGAGCATCGGCGCGGCTTCGATTTCGCCCGCTTCCTCGCGCTCGTAGTAACGAAACCAGAAATCCCCGGCGGCGGCGATCCTTCCGCGTCCTCCCGCGAGGACCACGATGGCATCCGTCGGCGGCAGCTGCGCGCCGTCCAGGGTATCGGTGTAATCGTAGAGCGTACCCGCTTTGATGAACGTGAAGAGCATCATGCCGGAAAAAAGACCGAGCGCGAAAAACGCCAGGCTTGCGAGAATCTGGAAGCTCCCGCCCCTCTTTTTCATCCGGTCGCTTTCCGTCCCTATCCCAGGTGCGCGAGCACTTCGATTTCGACGAGCACGTCTTTCGGGAGGCGCGCGACTTCGACCGTGGACCGAGCCGGGGCGATCCCCGTGAAATAGCCGCCGTAAACTTCGTTCACCGACGGGAAATCACCCATCGACTTCAGGAAGATCGTCGTTTTCACGACGTGCGCGAAGGAGGCGTCGGCGGCTTCGAGAACGGCCGCAATGTTCTGCATGACTTGTTTCGTCTGGGCCTTCACGTCGCTTCCCCCGACGATCTGTCCGGAGGCCGGGTCGAGCGGAATCTGTCCGGAACAAAAAAGGAACCCGCCGGCCTTGATCGCCTGAGAGTAAGGTCCGATGGGAGCCGGGGCCGATTTCGTCAATACGACTTCCTTTTGCATAGTGTCTCCTTAAACTCGTTCTTTCTGATCGTTCACTTTCATCTGGTATTCCATGGCGGTGATCGCGGCCATGTTCACGACATCATTGACGTCCGAATTCTGCTGGAGAACCATGACCGGCTTGTTCATGCCGATCAGGATCGGACCGATCGCTTCTGCGCTCGTCATGCGGGCGAGAAGTTTATAGGCGATGTTCGCGCTCGTGAGATCCGGGAAGATCAGGATATTCGCATCGCCGGCCACGCGATTGAACGGGAAGCTCTCCTTCGAGATGTCGGGGTTGAGCGCCGTATCGGCCTGCATTTCCCCGTCGATGACGATGTCGGGAGCGCGGTGCCGAACGATCTCCGTCGCGCGCGAAACCTTCTGGCCGACCGGATGCGGATTCGAGCCGAAATTCGAGAACGCGAGCATCGCGACCTTCGGCTCCTGCACCATGAATCGTTTCGCGAGCCGCGCGGTTTCGATCGCGATATCGGCGAGTTCTTCGGCGGTCGGATCGATATTCACCGTCGTATCCGCGAGCCATAGGACGCGCTTCTTGAAGATGAACATATAGATTCCGGCCAGACGCTGGTTTGGTTTCGCGCCGATGACCTGGATAGCGGGTTTCAGGGTAGACGGGTAGGACTGCGAGATTCCGTTCAGGAGACCTTCGGCATGCCCTTCCTCGACCATCATGGCTCCGAAATAGTTGGGCTGGCGCACGAGCTGTCGAGCGGAAATCGGGGTGATTCCTTTCCGCGCGCGCTTCTCGAAAAACTTCTTGGCGTAACCGTCTCGAAGCTCGGAAGAAGAAGGGCGGATGATTCGGACGTCTTTCAGGATGCCTTCGAGATCCTGCTCCGCGATTCGCGAGCGAACCGTCGTCTCTTCGCCGAGCAGGATCGGCTCACAGATTCCCTCTTCGCGCATGATCGCGGCGGCTTTGATGATCTTGATGTTCTCGCCTTCGGGCAGGGCGATGCGGGGAAGCGATTTTCCTTCCTTGATCGCCGTCTGGCCCGAGGCCTGGACGCGGCGCTTGATCCCGCGCATCACCGTATAGATCGAACCGAGATGCTCCTCGAGTCTTTCCCGGTATTTCGGCATATCGAGTTTAATCCGGGCGACGCCGCTATCCATCGCTGCTTGCGCGACGGCGGGCGCGACCCAGAGAAGCACGCGGCGATCGAACGGTTTCGGAATGAGATACTCTCTCCCGAAACGGAATTTAAGTCCCGAATAGGCGCGCGAAACGCTTTCCGGAACGTCCTGTTTGGCGAGCGAAGCCAGCGCCTTCACGGCCGCCATTTTCATTTCTTCATTAATCGACATTGCGCGCGTATCGAGCGCGCCGCGGAAGATGAACGGGAAACCGAGCACGTTATTTACTTGGTTCGGATAGTCCGAACGCCCCGTCGCCATGATCGCGTCCGGTCGGACCTTCAGGACATCTTCGGGAAGAATTTCCGGATCGGGATTCGCCATGGCGAATATAATTGGATCCTTCGTCATCTTCACGATCATGTCCTGCGTGACCGCGCCCGCAACCGAGCAGCCGACGAATGCATCGGCGCCGTCGAGCGCTTCTTTCAGCGTTCGCGCTTTCGCATCGGTTGCATACCGCTCCTTGTAGGGGTTCATCCCATCCTTGCGGCCCTTGTAGATCACCCCTTTCGAATCGGTCATGATGATGTTTTCGAGTCTCACTCCCAAGTTCACATAGAGGTTCGCGCACGCGATCGCGGCCGCGCCGCCTCCGGAGAAGACGACTTTCACTTCGGAAATCTTCTTGCCCACGAGTTCGAGCGCGTTTAGGAACGCGGCGCCCGAAATCACGGCCGTGCCGTGCTGGTCGTCGTGGAAAACCGGTATTTTCAATCTCTGTTTCAGCGTCTCCTCGATGAGGAAACACTCGGGGGCCTTGATGTCCTCGAGGTTGATGCCGCCGAAGGTCGGCTCGAGCATTTCGCAGGCGCGGATCACGTCTTGCGGATCCTTCGCGTTCAGCTCGATGTCGAAGACATCGATGTCGGCAAATTTCTTGAAAAGGACGCCCTTGCCTTCCATGACCGGTTTCGCGGCGTAAGGTCCGATATCCCCCAACCCCAGGACCGCCGTGCCGTTCGAGACCACGGCGACGAGATTGCCCTTTGCAGTGTACTCGTAAACTTGGTCCTCACGCTCCGCGATCATGCGGCAAGGTTCGGCCACTCCGGGACTGTACGCGAGACTCAGATCGTGGGCGGTGGCGACGGACTTCGAAGGAACGACTTCGATTTTCCCCTTCCGGCCGCGGGAGTGGTATTCGAGCGAATCTTTGTAGAGGGACATAGACCCCGAAAGTGACATATGCCGCACTGCGACCACATTAGAAAAAGCAGTTCGAATCGAGGAGTTGCCCCAAACTTTTGCCTTGTGGCACACTTAAACAGAATGCAACGCAAAACGGGCAGGCGCAGTACCCGGAGTAGTTCGTCTCGTCTCCTCCTATGGACGCTCGCGGCCGCCAGCCTCGCGTCGATCGGAGTCGTTTTCGATGCGTCCGCGACTTCTCTCTTTCGGTTCGAGAACCGACGCGAAAACCCGGGGATGCTCCGGCTCCTCCCGGAATACTGGAGTCTCTCGACGACGGAAAACTACGACGCCACGGGGACGAAGGCGAAGCCTTCGGGTCTCACCTCGTACAAGAAAAGCCAGTTCGACCTGACCGCGGTTTACGGCTGGAGCCCGGACCTTTCCGTCTTCGCTCGACTCAGCTTCGCTTCGGTTTCGTTTAAATCCACCTTTAACGGAGCCGGCTCAGGCCTGACCGAACAAGGCCTCGGACTGAACTACCGGCTCTGGAACGGAGCCGGCGGCGGGCGTGCCAAAACGATCGACGCGCAGTTCTCCGTCGACATTCCGATTTACGACAACGTTTCAGCGCGCTCAGCGACGCCTCGGCAGCCGATTTTAGGCGACGGCTCGCTCGACGTGACCGGCGCGGCCTTCGGAACGTTTCCCCTCAACCAGGGTGCGGGGACGCGCCTCTATGCCATCGGTGGACTTGGTCTGGTCATGCGCACGAATAATTATTCGAAGGCGGTTCCGTACCAGCTCCAGCTCGTCGGAATTCCGGAACAGAGCGGCTTCACCTACCGGTTCGGTTTCCACGGATTTAAATCCCTGGCCTCGGATCCGAACGCCATCACGGCGCTTTCGCCCCAGGGACAGATCTCCACGGGAGTCGTCGATCCGCAGGACGCGGGTCGCAGCTTGATCGTCGATGCGTTGAACTCGTCTTATCTCACCCTTCGGGGCACCCTCGGTTATCAGTGGGGCCAGGGCGATCAGATTTATCTCACCGCGGTCCGCCCGCTTTCCGGGACCTCTACGGCGGCGATCAACGGCATCATTCTCGGCGCCCAGCTCCGCTTCGGCACCCCGAAAGCGTCGACCGTTTCCTCAGGTGCGGCGACCACGGGCAAGCCTCGCCTTTCTTACGATCTCGAAGGGCGCGTGAAGCAAGCTAACGATCGACTGAATCTGATTAAAATCGATCGCGGCGAAGTGGACGGCGTCGCCAAGGGTCAGGTTTTCGATATCTATCGCCCACGCAATGATGGGCGCGCCGGAGATCTCGTCGCGCGCGGCGTGGTCACGAGCGTGAGCGCAAGCGAAGCCGTCGTCAATCTTCGACAGTACAAAAAAGAAGTGTGGGTCCAGTCGGGCTTCGTCGCCCGCCGGATCAAGAAAACTCCCTGAAGCTAACCCTAGGTAAAGGCAATGCGATGAAAAAGGTACGTTCGGTCTTCGGTCTCTCGGTCACTTCGATTCTGCTGGCGCTTGGCTTCGCGACTTCCTCCCATGCCGCGAAATTCGCGAATCAGTTCTCGGAATTCGAGTTGCCGCCAGGCTGGAACTGCAACCTCGAAGGCGCCGAATGGGTCTGCCAGAACGCCGATCCGGCCAAACGCAAGGAGGCCATCATCGTACTCGCTGCGAAACTGAAGGGCGACCAGGACTCCCTCGACCAATACCTCACCTATCTCAAAGCGACGAAGACGTTCACGAGCGTCACCGGCAAGCCGATGAAGTCCGAGCCGAAGGACACCAAGACCATCAACCTGAATGGTCACCCCTGGGTGAGCTCGCTCCACCTTGAGTCAGAGATTCCGGGCTTCTATACGCGCTACCTTGCGACCGTAAAGGAAGACATCGGCATTCTCGTCACCTATTCGGTCACGAAGGCGAAGTTCCAGGACTACCTGAAAGACTTCGACAATATGGTGAATACGCTGAAGGTGTTCCGCAAAGAAGGCGGCATCAACGTCGCGCCGGCGAATACGAACATTCTCCAGCCGAACATTCCGACCACGGTCTCCGACGGAACCGTCTTCCCGGGCGTGAGCCCGCAAGGCGGAGTCGATCAGCCGCAGGGCCAGGGCCGCGCAGGCGGTGGCGATTCCGGCGATCTCTTCCTTTACGGCGTCATCGCCGCGGCGGCGATCGCATTCATCATCATCAAGAAAAAGAAGCGCTAAGCGCGTCTCCTAGCGTTCCACGGCGCCGCGCGGGGTTTCGCCGCCGAGCACGCGGATCTTCCGGCGCTGATTCGCCGTAAAAGTTTCCGCCTGTACGGTATTCATCCGCTCGAGCCGGATCGGCGTCGAGTCTCCTCCGTGGGTCGGCGTGCGAAGAACGTAAAATTCCTTCTGGCCGCGAATTTTACGCGGCTTCCGGAACTGAATCGTCAGGGTCGATTTCTTCGCCGCGTAGCGGGTTTCTTCCCGAACGCAGTAAGAGACCGGATGCGAGCAGACCGCCGCGGGATAGGAATACGTCTCGGTACAGCTCGCTTCGTTTTCGCAGTGACGAGTGACGACAGTCTCCGTGCCGCAGGAGGGGTGCTGGGAAGTCTCCTGGCCGATATCCGTCTCGACGCAAACCTTGCGCGGCTTAAAGCTCGGGTAAGTTATTTTCACGGTCGCGGGCGACTCCGGCGTGCGCACCAGGATCGTTTCGTGGGTCTGCACTTCGAGTCGACGCTGGGTCAGCTCGAGGGTTTCGTCCGCGTGGACGAGCGTGGTGTTCAATCCGAGAAGGACGGTGACGAACGAAAGGAGGGTTTTCATGGTATCTCCGAAAGTGGCGCGGACAGGGGTGGGGACCCGGGCGCGAACCTACCCATCCGAGCCGCCCGCGACAAGTCCGGTTTTAATGAGTCTCGACGCGCTGCTATGGACGGCCTCCGCCTTGCGTTCGACCCTGACGCGCTATAACTAGTCCCTCTACGGAAAGGGCCTCCATGAAGTTTTATTCCAGGACGTTTTATCGGATTTCGCTCCTCTCGATGCTCACCCTGGCTTCACCTGCATTCGCGGAAGCCACCCTCGAGCCCGGCGAAATCCTCTGTCAGTACCACTACGGATTCGACAAGGAACTCGAACCCACGGAGTGGCGCAAACTCGACTTCTCCGCGCAACCTTCGCGCCAGGACGGAAACCAAGTCTGGACCGCGCGGCCGGACCCGTTACCGAACTCTCCCTTCGCGTCCGTCGTCGTTTCGCTCACGGCTCGCGCGGCGCAGCCGGGGCTCATCGAAATTTCCTTGGCGCCCGTGAATCCCGCGGTCGAAGTCGTGGACAACAACTTCTTTTCGGGCACGCGTGACGACCGAGGAATGGTCCTGACCGCGAATCTCGCCGAAAATTCGGAATCGATCCCGGCGATCACTCTGGCGGACGAAGCAGCGGGTTTTCCCCAGGGCCACCTCGTGCTCGGAATGAAGTGCGCACAGGAACTCCGCGGTCTTCGCAGCGTGTGGCCGAAAATCCGTCGCAAACTTTAACCCCGAAGCGCGCGAACTCTACTGATACTTCCGCGGAAAATGGGGTTTCAGCTTACGGCGCACGGTCGTGCTCGGACGCGGCCCATAGACGAGGATCGCGCGTTTGCCATTGCCGAAGACCTTCTTCGCCACGCGCCGAATTTCCGCGGCCGTAACGAGGTCGAGCTCGCGGCACGTCTCCTCGATCGAGTGGCATTCGCCGAAATAAATTTCGTCGATCGCGTTCGACTGCATCGTACTCTCCGCGCTGTCCGCGGAAAGGAGCATCGAACCCTTCAGGCTCTCCTTCACCTCGGTCAGCTCTTCCTCGCTGATCCGCTGGGTACAGAGTTTTAAGGCCGCCGCCTCGATGATCCGCAGGCAAGTCGCGACCTGCCCGACCGGGGCGCCGACGTAGACATGCAAATTCCCGCTATCGAAGAACGTGCTCAAACTCGAATAAATCGTATAGGCGAGGCCGGCCTTCTCCCGGATCTCCTGGAAAAGCAGCGAACTCATCCCTCCTCCGAGGTACGAGGCGATCAATATGAGGGCCGCGTGATCGCGTGAAGAGTAACGAGGCGCTTCGACTCCCCAGACGATATGGGCTTGCTCCGTGGGTCGCTTAATCCACCAGAGTCCCTCGCGGATTTTCGGCGCGAGTTCGAAGCCCTCTTCGCGCTTCGACAGTGGCCGCGTCGGCCGGTCCGGCCAGTTTCGCTTCGAAAGCGCCTTCAGACATTTGGCCACGCGCGCAGGGGTAACGTCCCCCGCGATCGAGACGATCATGTTGTCGGGGCGATAATGTTTTCGAAAAAAACGCAGGACATCGCTTCTCCGCATTTTTCGCACGCTGTTCTCGCTGCCGAGAATCGAGCGGCCGAGACCATGTTTTCCGTAAAGCATTTCGTAATAGAGATCCTGCGCCATCTCTTCGGGAGATTCCTCGACCATGGAGATTTCCTGGAGGATGACCTTGCGTTCGCGCTCGAGTTCGGACGCGTCGAAAGTCGAACCCATCAGAATGTCGGATAGAATCTCCATCCCGAGCTCGAGATCCCGATTCAGCAGCGTGATGTGGAAACACGTCGCTTCGCGGGTCGTGAAGGCGTTGAACTCGCCCCCCACGCGTTCCACTTCCCGGGTGATCTGCGCGGCGGTACGCATCGTCGTCCCCTTAAAAACCATATGCTCCAGAAAATGGGAGATGCCGGCTTCGCGCGGGTGCTCGTGCCGGGTGCCGACGCGAACCCAGATTCCGATGGAGAGCGTTTTAAATCCGGGTAGCCGTTCGGTGAGGACGGTTAAACCGTTTTTTAAAACGGTGCGCTTCACTTTCGAGGGTGGACAAGCGGGCTTCTTCCGCTTCTTCTTCGCCGCCCGATTTACGCGAGTCGCCATCGTTCGCGAGTTCTTGCGACCTCCCGAAGGGCCTACCGATTCTTTGCGGCTTCTCTTCACGGTACCCATTCTCTTATTATAGGACAGAGCCACCCCATGCCCCCGAAAAAAACAAAAGGAAAACCGAAAGCTAGCGTCGGCGAAAGCCCGAAACGCCGGCGCGCGCGCGTATCCGCGAGCACGGAGCCGGAGGTCCTTCCGGCCGAAACAAAAAAGACGGCGAAGGGGCTCACCACCAAAAAACTGACGCCTGCGGGAACTCGGCCCAAACGGGAGGTCATCGAATACGATGAACTTCTGGAAGCCGAGGAATCCGAAGCGGACGAGGCCGAAGATTCCGGCGAGCGAGACGAAGAAGAAGTCGAAGCCGAAGTTTCGAGCTCCGACGAATCGTCTCGCGAGCTCGCTCCCCAGAATATCGACACCGCGCTCTCGGTCGCCGGCCGGGCGATCAGCCCGACCGACCCGCTTCGCCGCTACCTCGACGAAGTCCGACGCTATCCCCTTCTCTCGCCCGAGGAAGAAATCTCCCTCGCCACGCGGCTCCACGAAACCGGGGACCTCGAGGCCGCGAAGCGGCTGGTCCAGGCGAACCTCCGTCTCGTCGTGAAGATCGCGTTCGAGTACAAAAGCGTTTACGCGAACGTGATGGACCTGATCCAGGAAGGAAATATCGGCTTGATGAAAGCCGTCTCCAAATACGATCCGAGCAAGGGCGCGAAAGTCGGCTACTACTCGTCCTGGTGGATTCGCAGCTACATCCTGAAATATCTGCTCGATAACTTTCGCCTCGTCCGCGTCGGGACCACGGCCGCGCAGAAGAAGCTCTTCTTCCATCTCATGCGCGAAAAGGAACGCTTGGAAGCACAGGGCGTTTTCGCGGGGCCAAAGCTCCTCGCCGAGAAACTCCATGTCCGGGAAAAAGACGTCGTGGAGATGGAGAAACGGCTGGGCTCCTCCGGCAGCGAAGTTTCGCTCGACGCGCCGATGTCGAACGACGGCGAAGGGAAAGGAACGTTCATCGATCTCCTCGAAGACCGAGGCGAAGCCCCGGACGATACCCTCGCCCGGGAGCAATTACTGGCCATGATCCGCGACCGGCTCCCGGCTTTCGAAAAGACCCTCGTGGAACGTGAGCGTCGCCTACTGAAGGATCGAATCCTTTCCGAGGAGCCGAAAACCCTCCAAGAAGTGGCCGATCACTACGGGCTGACCCGGGAACGGGCCCGCCAAATCGAATCCGCAGTCATCCAGAAGCTCCGCGACTTCCTTCGCACCTCGGTTCGATAGTTTACGGCCTCCATCCGCAAATGGTGCGCTGCGTCTTAAATCTCCACTTTTCACGCGTAACCGCCCCTTGTGACCGCCTGGGCCGCGTGCTAAACCCACCGTACTCAACAGTAAGTACAACAACCAATAGATCGAGGTTCCGGGGGTTTCATCAGCTCCTTGATCCCGTAAGGCAGAGTAATAAAATGGCTGGAAAAACCGCAATCAAAGCAAAAAAAGCAGAAATCGTCTCGAAGTTCGCGAAGGGCGCGAAGGACACCGGATCTCCGGAAGTCCAAGTCGCTCTCCTCACGAGCCGCATCGTCGAACTGACGGAGCACTTCAAGGCGAATAAAAAAGATCACCACGGTCGCCGTGGCCTGATCAAACTCGTAAGTCAGCGCCGCAAGCTTCTGACCTACCTCAAGTCGAAAGATGCGAGCCGCTACAGTGCGCTCATCACCTCCCTTGAGCTTCGGAAGTAATTTCTTCCGTCATCAGCAAGAATTTTCGAAAGGCTCTGTCGTGTTAACTGCCCGCCTTAACGGCGCCCGCAGGACCACTACAGAGCCTTTTGTCTTTTCGCGCTGATAACGCTGGCGGCCGCTGCGGCTCGTCCAGCAGTTCCGCAAATGCTGCTTTGATTGTCGGAGTTTCGAGACCGCCTCGGCCGACCGAAAGGAAATGCAAATCATGTCTCTCTTCAATCCAAAGTCCGTCACCACCGAAGTCGGTGGGAAAAAGCTGACGATCGAAACCGGTAAACTCGCGAAGCAAGCCGACGGTTCCGTTCTCGTCTCCTACGGCGATACCCGCATCCTCGTGACCGCGTGTTCGTCGAAAAACCCTAAGGAAGGCCTCGACTTCTTCCCACTGACCGTCGAGTTCTCCGAAAAATATTACGCCGCCGGAAAAATCCCGGGCTCTTTCCATCGCCGCGAAGCGAAGCCGACTTCCGAGTCGACCCTTTCCGCGCGCCTGATCGATCGCCCGATCCGCCCCCTCTTTCCGGAAGGCTATCGCAATGAAACCCAGGTGATCGCGACGATCCTTTCCGTGGACCAAGAAGCGGATCTGGACTCCGCGGCCGCGATCGGCGTTTCCGCCGCACTCTCGATTTCCGATATTCCGTTCGCGGGCCCGACGGCTGGCGTTCGCGTCGGACGCATGAACGGCCAGTACGTCATCAACCCATCCTGGTCCCAAGTCGAGAACGGCGAGACCGAACTCGAAATCTTCGTCACCGCGACGAAGAACGCGATCATGATGGTCGAGGGCGGAGCGCGCGAAGTCCCTGAGGATATCGTCCTCGGCGCGATCGTCCACGCCCACACCGAGATCAAGAAAATCATCGGCGCGATCGAAGAACTTACGAAGATCGCCGGCAAGCCGAAACGCGCTTTCGTTCCGGCCCCGATCGATACGTCGCTGACGAAAAAGGTCGAAGAGATCGCGATGAAGGGGCTGAATACGGCTCTGCGCACGAAGAACAAGGGCGAGCGGTACAGCATGGTCGACGAAACGAAGAAAGCCACGCTCACGGCGCTCGTTTCCGAGGACATGAAGAAGACGAACCCGGACGGCGCCAAGAAGCTCGAGAAGGACGTGAAAACCGCTTTCGAACTTCTCCAGTACAACCTGATGCGCGAAATGATCCTGGCCGACAAGTCCCGGATCGACGGCCGCAACCTGACGACGGTTCGCCCGATCGAGGTGGAAACCGGTCTTCTTCCCCGCACTCACGGCTCGGCGCTCTTCACCCGCGGCGAAACGCAGGTTCTGGCGACGATCACGCTGGGCACGTCCGAAGACGAGGGCATCGTCGATACGATGTTCCAGAAGTCGTACCGGAAGTTCACCCTCCACTATAACTTCCCTCCTTACTCCGTCGGCGAAGCCGGCCGGATGGGCTTCACTTCCCGCCGCGAAATCGGGCACGGCGCGCTCGCCGAGCGTTCGATCAAAGCGACCTTCCCGAAGCACGAAGACTTCCCGTACACCGTACGGATCGTCTGCGAGACTCTGGAGTCGAACGGCTCTTCGTCCATGGGATCGGTTTGTTCCGCTTCGATGGCGATCATGGACGCAGGGATCCCGTATCCGAAGCCAGTCGCCGGAATCGCGATGGGTCTGATTAAGGAAGGCGATCGCCTCGCGGTGCTCTCCGATATCCTCGGAGATGAAGATCACCTGGGCGACATGGACTTTAAGGTGGCCGGAACCAAAGACGGAATCACCGGAATCCAGATGGACATCAAGATCGAAGGCGTCACGCCCGAAATCATGAAAACCGCGCTGGCCCAGGCCCGCGAAGGCCGTATCCATATTCTCGGAGAAATGGCGAAAGCGATCACCGAGACGCGTCCGGAAATGTCGAAATTCGCTCCGCGCATCACGACGCTGAAAATTCCGGTCGATAAGATCCGTGAAGTTATCGGCACCGGCGGCAAAGTCATTAAAGACATCGTCGCGAAGTCCGGCGCGAAAGTGGATATCAACGACGACGGCGTGATCAACATCGCGACTTCGGACATGGCCGCCCGCGATAAGGCGCTCGAGATGATCAACAACATCATCGCGACCCCGGAAGTCGGCGCCATCTACAAAGGCAAAGTGAAGAAGATCGTCGAGTTCGGAGCCTTCATCGGCATCATGCCGAACCAGGACGGACTTCTCCACGTTTCGGAAATCGCGCACGAGCGCGTGAACCGGGTCGAAGACTTCCTGAAGGAAGGCGACGAAGTGGAAGTAAAGGTCCTCGAAGTCGACCGCATGGGCAAAGTGCGTCTCTCGCGGAAAGTCCTGCTTCCTCCGCCCGCGGGCGGTGCGGCTCCGAGCGGCGGCGGTGATCGTGGCCCTCGCCGCGAAGGCGGCGGAGACCGCGGACCTCGCGGCGGCGGCGATCGGGGTGGACGCGGCCCAGGCGGCGGACCGTCCGGCGGCGGACGTCCGACTCCTCGAGAGTAGTTCCTCGCTGAGCGACTTTCCGGTTTAAAACAGCTTGAAGATGGAAGGCCGAAACTGCTCTGCAGCTTCGGCCTTCCGCATTTTAGCGCGGGTGATCCGGTCGAAAAGTCATCGATCTCTCAGATTTTTTCGCGGTTTTCCGGGAGACCCGAACTGTCTGAAACTTAGTCACCTGTCGACCGGTGCCGGTCCGCACGGTGCGAACTGCTCCCACGGAAGCCGAATCGCACCAGGATGAAGAATTATGCATTTAATAACCGATTGAAATAAAAGGCTTATTTTAACTGACTTCGGTTATGCAACGCACAAGTTGGCTCTTCCAACCTGGCAGACCCCTTGCTATATCCTCCGTGAATCAAACGGCTACTCAGGAGTGGGTACCTTAAGTTTTCGTATAACCGAGAGGATATAGGGAGAGGAACGTTATGAAGAATTTGCACAAAAGTTTCGCCATCGTGATGGCGAGCTTGGTAGCCGGCGGAGCATTCGCGGTTGACGAGCCGACACAGAATGCACCGATCCAGCGTGAACAGACTGCCGTTCGCGCAACCAAGAAAAACGAGAAGGCGGCGAAGAAACGCGTCGCCAAGCGGAAAGCGAAAGCGGCCGTGAAAGCGGGCGTTCCGGCTGACCGGATCTCTTCCTCTTCTTCTTCGGCCACTTCGGCCGCTACGGTTTCGCCGGGCCTCACCGCCGGCGCTTCGACGACCCAAGCCGCGAAAGTCGCACGTCGTCCGAAGTTCACGGATAATCTCCGCGCCGCCGTTCTTTTCGAATACTACGGCGCCTCGATCACCGAGCCTCTGTCGGGCTATCAGACCGATAAAGTAGACGGTTTCAGCCAGGGAAATACCGCGGTCGAACTCTATACCCGCGCCACCCTCGGTTATAAAATCACGCCGAATATCGCGTTCAACCTGAACGGATACTTTCTGAACCACGGAAGCAACTACGACGCCGCTTCCGGAATCAAGTCCGGCGACGCCGAAGCTTTCGCGTTCAAACCTGCGCAGTCTTTCTTCCAGGTTTCGGTGGGTAAATTCGCCGAAGTGAACAACTTCAAGTGGAACGGAGACTTCCGTCTCTATCCGGGACTCGGAATCGAAGGAGAAGGCGTGCCGGTCTACCTCCGTACCGGTCAGAACTTCTTCTACACGCTCAGCCCGACGCTGAGCCTGGCCGCCTACAACACTATCCGCTATTACCACCGTACTTCGGCGGTATACGACGCGGACGCTGCGGGCGCGAACAACAAGATCGACCTGCGGATCACCCTCGGACCTGCGATCAACTACCAGGTGGGCGATACGTTCGGACTCTCGCTTTCGTTCAACAAAGAATACAGCCGCGTGCACAACACGGGTGAATTCGCTCCGAGTGATCAGATCCGCGGACCGATCTTTGGTCAGTACGTCGAACTCGGCGCCTCGTGGGATCTCCACAAGCGCGTGAATCTCAACCCGTACGTCGATATGTTCACGGCTACCCCCAACATCGAAGCGATGCAGATGGGCGCCAACCTGAACATCTCGATCCTCTAAGTCTGAAACGCGGAGCGAACCGCTCCTGAGAATCTAAGACAGCCCGGAAGGAGATCCTTCCGGGCTGTCTGCTTTTTGACAGGTCGCCGGCGACCCTCCAGGGAATGTCTATCCGGCGCGACATATTTTGACGACGCATTCCATTTCCCCTAAACTTGGAAGATAGAATGAGCACCGACCTGGAGTGGTACCTCAACGTCGGCGGAAAGCAGTCGGGTCCCCTCGCCGCGAAAGAAATCGTCGAAATGGTCCGTGCGGGAAAAATTCCCGCGACGGCTCAGGTCACGGCTGCGCGTATGGGCGGGGACTGGGTGACCGCGCAGGATCTCATCGACGCTTACGACGAGCTCTATACGAAAAAACCGACGGGTCCCGCGATGCCGATCACCGGGACGAACGAAGCAGGAGCTCCCGTTTCGTTCGCATCGACTCCTTCGTCACCGTTCACGAATTCCGCGGCCGATCCGAATTTCAGCCCCCCGCCTCGTCCAACCGAACACCTGGAAAGATCGAAGATCATCATCCTCGATCGCAGTGCCGGCGAGGAGCGTCCACCCGACGCGACGGAAGCCCTTTTTCAAGCGATCCAGGCCGTACGCGAAAAAGCGAATCAGAAGGCCGGTCCCGGAGGCGCCGCCCACCCGAATCCGGCGACGGGAAGCAAAGACTCGTGGGGACAGCTCCAGCGCCCGGCCGGAAATCGCCTCCCGCCCCAACTCCTTTTCGTAATCGTGGTCGCGGGGATTCTGGGCGCTCTCGTTTATGGCTTTTCCGGAATCATCGGGAAAAAATCGGGACCGACGAAACCGCAGGTCGTGGAAGCTCCGACTCCACCCGAACCCCCACCCGCTCGCCCCAACTCCAACGCTGCGCTGCTGAATACCGCGCCTGTCGAGCGGGTTCGAACCGCACCCATCGTCCAGCCTCGCTCGCCCGGGCCGAGTGCCGATCGGCGAGAACGCGCGGAACGCGAACGAGAGAGAGAACGGGAACGGGATCGCGAGGAAGAACGTCTGGAACGCGGCGGCGGAGCAAGGTATCGAGACGAACGCGATCCACCGCTCGAAAACTCGGGCGAGGACGCTGCTGACGTCGACGAAACCGAGCCCGCGCCCGAGGGTCAGGTCGAGATGGGAGATCCCGCGGATCCGTCCAATATCGACTCCGACAAGATGATTCCGGAACCGGGAACCATGCCGGGGATGCGTGATCGCCAGGAGCGCATGGAATCCGAGCCCTAAGCGGTCTCTCTGGACCTATACCCTTGCCTGACTCGCCCTCGCGCGAATAAGCTCGGGGGCGATGAAAAAGGGCAGATCGCCGGCCGCCCGCAAGGGCCGTCTGATTACATTCGAAGGGACCGAAGGCGCGGGAAAATCGACGCTGATCGCCTCGATCGCCACGCTCCTCCGCGCCCGCGGGGTGGAGGTCGTGACGACCCGCGAACCGGGTGGATCGGTCGTCGCCGAACGAATTCGCAAGGTGATCCTCGACTCGCAGATGGAACCCTGGACCGAGGCCTTTCTCTACGAAGCCGCCCGTGCCGAACACCTAGGGAAAACACTGAAACCCGCGCTGGAGAGCGGCGCGATCGTTCTCTGCGACAGGTACACCGACTCGACCCTCGCCTATCAAGGCGCGGCGCGAGGTCTGGACTGGAAAACCCTTCGCAATTTAAACCGGATCGCGACTGGCGGCCTGGTTCCCCACCTGACCGTCTTCGTCGACATCGACCCCGCGGCGGGCCTTCGCGACGCGAAAGATCCCAACCGTTTCGAAGCGGAAGGAATTCGGTTCCAAACCGTCGTGCGGAAAGGTTTTCTGAGGGCAATGCGTGAAGAACCGAAGAGATTCGTCCGGATTCGAGCGCGCTCCGGATCACCCGAGAAAATGGCGGCCGACGTGGTTCGCAGATTCGAAAAGGCCGGAATCCTCGGATGAGCGCGAAACGCGATAAAGCCGAAGCCAAATCCGTCGGAACTGCTCCTTTGCCGATCGAAAAGGAATTTCTCGAATCGCATTCCCCCGTGATCGGGGCGGCGCTTCGCAGCTGGATCGAAACGGGCCAGGTCCCGCCGGTACTCCTGCTTTCGGGACCGCGGGGTTCGGGTAAACGCGAGATCGCCTATTATCTCGCCCAAACCCTCCAGTGCGAAAACGCCGGTTTTACCGAAAAACCTGCCGATCTTTTCGGCGGAGCGGGCAGCGGCGCCGAATCCCCGGCACTTCCGGCCGCGTGCCAGACTTGTCCTTCGTGTATTCGCGCGAACGATTCCCAGGCCCTCGACTTTCGCGAAATCGCGCTGATCGAAGACGCACGGACGCTCGGCATCGACCAGTTCCGTGAGATCAAGGAAAGTCTCGGCTTCTCGGGGTATAGCGGCGGATACCGAATCTTCCTCATCACCGAAGCGGAACGGATGACGGTCCAGGCGGCGAATTCCCTGCTGAAAATTCTCGAAGAGCCTCCTCCCGGCTGGATTTTTCTTCTGACGGTGGCCGACGCGTCTTTGCTCCCCGCGACCGTCGTTTCCCGCTGCCAAATGCTTCGGCTGCGCCCGCTCTCCGAAGACGCTTTGGTTTCGCTTCTCCGGAAACGAGAGGTTCCGGCAGATCGTCTCGCCGTCGTCGCCGCCATCGGCGAAGGGTCGCTCTCGCGCGCGATGGAGCTTGCGAGCGATGACGCCTGGGAAATCCGCGGCGAACTCCTCCGATTCCTGGTTTCGCCCGAGACGGCGTACTTTTCGCTGCTCGATTATGCGGCAGGTGACGTGAACCAGTTCCGAAACCTCCTCGACCAGTTCGAACCACTGCTGGCCGACCTGATCCTGCGCTCGCAATCGTCGGACGCTCCGCTTCGAAATCGGGACGCCCAGCGCCCGCTCGAAGAACACGCGGCTAAATGCATGAAAAAGCTCGGAGGACGGGAGCGCGCCGCCGCGTTCTGGATTGAGCGCGTGGAACGGCTGTTTCGAATTCGCCGGGAAATGACGGCACCGCTGAATCAGAAGGTCTTGGCCCAGGACTTTCTTTCCCCTTTCATGGACGCCGTTTAGGCGCGAGAATTTAGCCATGGCGCTGGTTTCCATACCTTTCCTCGTCGCGGCCGCGTTTTCCGTCGGCGGACAGCTCCTGACCGATCGTTATCGCTGCGACGGACCGGAGATCGATCTGAGAAAAGGTTCGGGCAGCGCGGCGGGCATTCCCCACCTCGACCAGGGCGAAACGAATTTATGCGCGCCCTATACCGCGGCCGAAATGATCGACGCCTGGAGGATTTCGAACCTCGGCCGGCCGCTTCGCGTCGAGGAAAGGACGTCGCCGATCGCGCTGGCCGTGGAATTTGCCGCCTCCAATGACTTTCCCTACTCCTTTCCCATCCAGAACTCGACCGACCCCCTTTCTCGTGAAGGCGGCCGATGGGGCGGTCTCGTCTGCGTGCATGTGAAGTCGGCGCGCGAAATCGGCGTTTGCTCCGACCGCGTTCTACAGGAGACCCAAGGCAAGAGTCTCGAGGCGATCGCCAAGACCGAAGCGCTCTTCGATGCGCTTCGCGACTACCAGGCGCTGGATCCGAAGATGCGCGAAGAGAAAAGGCGACGCTTCGCCGAACGCATCCGCACCGTGCTCGCGTCTCTGCCGCCTTCGCTCGAAGGCGCCGCCCTTCCGTCTCATTCCGAGATTACCGAGGAACTCCGCTTCTTTACCGGAGACGATCCCTATGTGCCGATGTCGCGCCTGCTCCTCGCCCCCTGTCGCCAGTCGCGCACGGCTCTTCCCGATCTTCCGGAATGCCGCACGCAAATAGACGCGGGACTGGATGCCTTCGGTTGGAGCATGCGGACGGTTCCGTTTCGCGAGCCGACCACTTTCCAGCAGATCAACCGGCTGCTCACCTTGGAAAAGTCCCTCCCCGTGGCGATCGCTTACTGCCATAAGGTCGTCGGACGCGGGCGCGGATATCGACCCAACTCCATCCTCCACGACGCGTGTTCGCAGCACTGGAGTCTCGTCATCGGCCGCCGCGAGCGCGCGGGCAAATGCGAGTTTCTCGTCCGTGACACCGATGGCGGACGTCCGGATAAAGTTTCGACCGACTGGCAGGTGGATCAGGGGGATGTTTGGGTGGACGCAGAAGTGCTCATGCGCGCGACCTACGCACTCCAGTGGCTCCACCCCGCGAATGCGGACGACTAAGCCTTCCGTTTCGCCCCTGTCGCGAACGAGAGACGGCCCGTCAGCAGATCCCAGAACATCGCGAAGTCGCCGCGTAAGCTATAGAGGGGCTGCTTGAAACTGGCCGGGCGATTTTTCTCGAAAACGAAGTGCCCGACCCAGGCGAGACCGTAGCCGAATATAGGAAGAATCCAGAAGTACTTCCACTGCCCGGTCGCGACGATCGTCGAGAGAGAAAGAATCACTCCCGCCGCGCCGACGAAATGCAGGGTCTTACATGTGCGATCGAGGTGCTCGTCGAGGTAGTAGGGATAGAATTCCGCGAAGCTCGCGAATTCGGTCGGAAAGGACTTCCCGCCCGTGTGGGGTCCGATCACTTTCCGCCCCGGCCCCGTTCCGCCCGTCGTAGCGCCGTTCTTCACCGCTTTCAGAGTGTCCGCCATATCAGTGGAATCCTTCGTTTCTCCGGGCGATTTTACTTCGGAGATCCGTGATCTCCGCATCTCGCTCGGCTTCGGTTTTTCCGAGTTCGGACGCCCAGACCCGGGCGAGCGTATCGATCCATCCCTCGGCATGATCTTTTCTCCCTAAGTATAGGGGAAGCCGCCGGAAATAAAAGTCGTCCAAGTGGAGCACCATCTCCTTGCGGATCGCATATCGCAGCTGGGCCTCGAGATAGGGAAAACCCTCCGGGCTGGGACGAGTTTCCGGATGGGCCGACGCGATCTCCAGAACCGTGCGGGCGTCCGCACCGTATCGTTCGATCAGATCCTCGATCGACTGATCGGTCAGTTTCAGCCCGAGTCCGCGTCCCGCGACCATTCCCGCGCTTCGAAACTCGCCGCGAAAATTCGCGAGCGCCGCGCGGGTCACGGCGGGGTTCACGTTTTCCATAGTGCGCGGCCGGAGATATCTCGCCACGCGCGGCGCGATTTCCTTCCAGTAATCTTCGGTCCACTCGGCGAGGGCGCAATCGACGATTTCTTCCGCCATCGTCCGATGGGTCGTATACTTCCCACCCGCGACGAGGATCGTCCCGCCGGGGCCCCGCCCGATATGGTGTTCGCGCGACACGGTCGCGAGTCCGGCCCCGCCGCTGCCGCCGGGTTCCTGACCGTACTCCGGATCCATCAGCGGACGCACTCCCACATAGGTCGACAAAATATCGGCCGCTCCGATCCGAAGCGCCGGAAAATAGCGCGCCAGAAGCGCGAGGAGATAATCGACGTCTTCCTTCTCGGCTTTCACTTCCCCTGGATCCGCCGGCGACGGTCCGTCGGTCGTCCCTACGATCACGACGCCGGGACCAAAATCGTCGCGCGGAATCACGAACGAGACTCTTCCATCGTCCGGGTTCGTGAGCAGCATCGCGCCCTTCACCGGCAGACGATCCTTCGCGAGGACAAGATGGGTTCCCCGCGACGGTTTCAGCCAGTGACGCCAGGGCCCCCGTTTTCCGTCGGCCGCCTCTTCGCGAAAATCCGATTCCTCGCCTTCCGGCGCGCCGGCGAGCAGCATCTCGCCCAGACGGTCCGTGTAAGGTCCGCCACAAACGATCGTGCGCTTCGCATGCACGTCCATCTTTTCGCCGGTCTCGCGATCCATACAGCGAAATCCGGCGATCCGCCCGCGCGACGGCGCCCCGCTTTCGGTCGCGATCGGTGCCCAGATCGGCGCCACCGCTTCCACGCGCGTAGCGATCGCCGCACCCAGATCCTGGGCCGCGTGCGCGTTCTCCACGCACATGACATCGTCCCACATCGAGGCGTCGTAGTAGGTAAACCCCCCGACGAGTCCTTCGGACTTCAGTCCGGGCACTTCCGCGAGCATGCGCTCTCTCGAAAGCCGCCGATGAAAATGAGGGGCCCGGAAGAGGGAAAGTAGATCGTAAAGCCAGAGCCCCATCGATACGAGCGTCATTCCGCGCGGGTCCGCGCGATAAACCGGCAGGTAGAATTTCAGCCAGCGCACGAGATGGGGCTGTGACCGCACGAGATGCGCGCGCTCCGAAAGGGACTCGAAAACGAGTTTAAATTCGAGGTTTTCGAGATAACGAAGTCCGCCGTGAATCAGCTTGGAGGAAGCCGAGCTCGTCCCCGACGCGAAGTCCTCGCGTTCGATCAGGGCCACACGCAGACCGCGCGAGGCCGCATCGCGGGCCACGGCCGCTCCGGTGATTCCCCCGCCGATCACGAGGAAATCGAAGATCTCCGTGCGAAACCGTTCAAGCGCCCGGCGTCGGCTGACGTACGAAAATTCCGAGTTCATCCAGCTGCTCTTTCGCGACCTGACTTGGTGATTCGGACATAAGGCACGCACCGCTGGCCGTCTTCGGGAACGCGATCACGTCCCGGATCGCGCTCGCGCCGCACATGAGCATGACCAGGCGGTCGACGCCGAACGCGAGTCCGCCGTGCGGAGGCGTTCCGTACTGGAGCGCCTCGAGGAAAAAGCCGAATTTCTCCTTCGCCTCTTCGGGAGTCAGTCCGAGGAGCTTGAACATCGCGCCCTGGACGTCCGAACGATAGATCCGGAGCGAACCGCCGCCGACCTCGACGCCGTTCAAGACCATATCGTAAGCCGACGCTTCGATCTTATCGAGGTTCGTGCCGTTGATGAAGTCCTCGAAAAACTCCGGACGCGGCGAGGTGAACGGATGATGGCAGGCGAAAAAGCGCTGCTCCTTATCGTCGAACTCGAGGAGCGGGAAATTCACGACCCAAAGAAAGGAATACTTATGCTCGGAGGGCTTCGGAATCACGCCCAGCTTCTCGCCCAGCTTCATCCGAAGCGCGCCGAGCGCGTCGAAGACGACTTTATTTTTCGCATCCGCCACGGAAAGCACGAGATCTCCGGCCTTCAGTCCGAGCGTCGCCTTCAGATTCGCTTTTTCCTCGTCGGTGAAAAACTTCGCGGCCGGGCTCTGGAATTCCAAGCCGTCCAGCGCGGCACCCGCGCCTCCGCCCGGCGTGATCTTCATCCAGAGCAGACCCTTCGCGCCGTAGGGGCCGACGAACGCCGTGAGTTCGTCGAGATCCTTGCGCGAGAATTTGTCGGCGCCACCCGGAACCACGATCGCCCGAATCGAACCCGGAATCCCGCGCGAATTTTTCACGAGCGCGCCCTTAAACACCTGAAATTCGGATTTCGCGAAAATCTCGGAGAGATCGCGAAGCTCGAGACCGAAACGGACGTCCGGCTTATCCGAGCCGAACCGCTCCATCGCCTCGTGATAGGCCATGCGCGGGAACGGAGCCTGGATTTCGACGCCGAGCACTTCTTTCCAGAGCTTCTGGATCATCCCCTCGAGAATGGGGAAGAACGCCTCTTCGTCCATGAAGCTTTGTTCGATATCGATCTGGGTGAACTCGGGCTGACGGTCGGCGCGCAAGTCCTCATCGCGGAAACAGCGCGCGATCTGGTAGTAGCGATCCATTCCGCTGATCATGAGCAGCTGCTTCAGCGTCTGCGGGGACTGCGGGAGCGCGTAGAACGTGCCCTGGTTCATGCGCGAAGGGACGATGAAGTCGCGCGCGCCTTCGGGGGTGGATTTGTAGAGGATCGGCGTCTCGACGTCGCAGAAACCCTGGGAATCCAGATAATTTCGCACGATCTGGAGCACGCGGTGCCGCGTGAGCAGATTTCGCTGGAGGGCTCCGCGACGCAGATCCAGGTAGCGGTACTTCAGCCGGAGATTCTCGGACGTATCGACGTCGTCTTCGATCGGAAACGGAGTCGTTTTCGCCTCGGAAAGAATCTCGAGATCCGTGCAGATCACTTCGATTTCTCCGGTCGAAAGCTTCGCGTTCTTCATCCCGTCGGGCCGCGCGCGGACCTTTCCTTTCACCCAGACGACGAACTCGCTGCGCAACCGGCTCGCTCGCTCGTGCGCGTCCTTGCTTTCCGGAATCGCCGGATCGAAAACGATCTGGGTCAGTCCGTGACGATCCCGGAGGTCCGCGAATATCAGCCCGCCGTGGTCGCGACGTTTTCCGATCCACCCGCAGAGCTGGATCTCCTTTTCGAGATCCTTCGCGCGAAGCTGACCGCAGTCATGGGTGCGGACGGTGCGTTTTACGGGACGGGATGAAACTTTCGATGGGGTCGAACCGGGAGTCATAGCCCCTGATTTTAAAGAAATTTCCGGAGCCGCGATACCGGAAAGGCGTCGTCATTTCGCGAACCTAGCCGAAATCTTTCGTGACTCACCTCGCCATCAAGCGTTTTGGGAAATCGCTAAAACTTGCGCGCCTTCGGTTTCGAAGTTCGGTGGTGGGAGATTTTCCGACCACCGCGCTTTCGCCGGCGCGGAGACTGGTTATATTTCGCGGTGATCGTGGGCTCGAGTTTATGCGGAGGGAGCGTCGTTTGCGCGATTTCCACCCCCGACGCGAGCGAGCGAAGATCTTCGGTCGCCGCCTCCTCCGGAATCGAAGCGAGACCGCGAGTAGGATCGCCGCTGGTGGCGCCCTCTTCCCCTTCTTCTTTGGGATCCGCGTCGTCTTTCACGAGATATCCATCGGTTTCGTCCGCGATATCCTCGTCTTCTTCCAAGTTGGGGTCGGACGCGCAACCCGCCGGCCCCGGCCCGCTTCCCACCCGAATATGGAAGTGATCGCGATGGCCTCGCACGTGCCGGATGAATTTTCGGAACTTGTTCCAGTCCGGATCGTCTTTCGCATATCGCGCGAGTTTACCGATGTGACGGGTATCCAGGAAGACGACTTTCACGCACGCGACCGGATTGCGAAAAAGTTTCTTCAGCAACCACCAGTTCGAAGCGACGTAGAAATTCCGGGTAAAACGCTCTTCCGGCGCATGGCCGGCGCGCGGATTGAAAAAAGCGAAATCGATGTCGACGCCCGACGTGTGCGACTTATGCGCCCGACGCCCGGCGCGGCCCGGAATGCAGCCGCCTCGCGGAGCGGAAATATCTCCCACGATCAGACGAGCCTTTTCAAACTCGGGTTCGTGAAACTCGCGGCGGATCTCGCGACCCATCCACTCGAACGCGCCGACCAGCGGATCGGTCCCGAAATTCGCGCAGCGTCCTTCGTTCCGAAGTTCGATTCGATTCTCCGGGGTCGGAACGAGCGGACGGCCCTCCACCAAGAACCCGTTGCTCACGCCGCAGAAGTTCTGTCCGCCGCGAGAGCCCATCGTTTTCTGGATATGCTCGAGGACGTCCACGCGGCCCGACTTCACCCCTTCCACATATTCGCGATGAGCGGGCGTCATGTCCGAGCAAAAGGTCCAGTTCGAACGATTCGGAGCGCAGGAATTCTTCCGACGGCGCTTCCCCCGACGCGAAGCCACCTGGCGATTCACATCGCCGCAACAGCGGTAACCGCGATAGCCGAATTCGGGATTCCATTCGGAACAGAAATTCACGGGTGGCTCGCCGGGAGCCGCCGGAAGGAACGAACTCTCCGGCACCGGGGGCAAAAACTCGTCGGTGAACGAAGCGAATGCCGAACTCGCGGAAAGAATTCCGAAACCCGTGGCGACTATTCCCGCGCGGACGAAATCCCGGAATCGTCTTCGAAATAAAGTTGGCCGAGTCGGATTCGATGCCACTGTCGCTCCAGGTCTTCGGTTTCGTCTTTCCAGTAGCGGTAGGATCCAAACTGCGGAAACGCCTGCGGAAAAGCGGGATCATCCCAGCGGCGCGCTACCCATCCAGTATAATGGATAAACCGCAGCGCACGCAAAGGTTCGATCAGTCTTAACGATACCCGATCAAACTCTCCAATTTCTTCGTAACCTTCAAGCAAAACTTCAAGTTTTTGACGGTCACGACCCGGCAATAAAAGCCAGAGATCCTGCACGGGCGGCGCCACGCACATGTCGTCGAAATCCACGAAGAACCAATTCATCGATTTTTCCCGGGAAATACCGACATTTCCGAGCAGTAAATTTCCGAGATGACAGTCGCCGTGAATTCGCTGCACGCGCGTCTCGGCGAACCAGGGCCGAACGTGCGCGCAGATTTCACGTGCGGCATTTTCGTACCGCTCGCGAAATTCCGCGGGAATTAAATTTCTCGCGAGGAGAAATTCCAGATTCGCGATCCCGTAAGTATCGGGCGTGAGACGAATGCGGTGCTTCGCTTCGCGCGAGCGTCCTACCTGATGGATGCGCGCGAGCAGACGCCCGACGCGTCGAAAAGATTCATCGTCGAGTTCGTCGGGCGCGCGCCCACCCACCTTAGGAAACAAACAATAGTGGATCCCGGTCGGCGAAGTGTGCAGGGTCGTGCCATCGGGAAATGGAAGCGGCGCCACGGCGGGAATTTCCTGGGCCTGCAGATCCGCGAGAAAGAGATGTTCCTCTAGAATCTGTTCGCGCGACCACCGTCCCGGGCGATAGAACTTCACGACTCGTCGGTGCGGCGGGACCTCCTCCGATGCTTCGATTTCGACGTCGTAAACACGATTTTCGAAGGAGTTCAGCGGCTGACACCTTCCCGTGCAGCGGATCCCCGCGGTCTCGACCGCATCGAGGACGCGATCGGGCGTGAGTTCGAAAAAATACTTCGTCGTCGCTTCGCCCCAGCCAGAATCGGTCACTCGTCCTTCACTCACTGGTCACTCATCTTTTTTCGAGCGCTCCTCTTCGAGCTGACGAAAGAGGTCGTCGACGGGCGTTTCGAGCTTCTTGTCCCGGTTGCAGCCGAGGCACGCGGGAACGCAGTTTCCCTTGGTGGAAGTTCCGCCGCGCGCCAAAGGCGTGACGTGGTCCATCGTCAGCTCCGACGACTTAAATTTCTTTCCACAATAATGGCAGAGGCCCTTCGAAACGAGGGTCCGCCACCAGTTCGTTTGCTTGAGCTCGCGCGCCTTCGCCCGCTCCCGCTTCAGACGCGCCGGGTCAGTGTGGGCAGGATCCAAAATATGGAAAGAATCCGGGGACTTCTTCACGCTGAATACTCCTGAGAGGTCGTCTCTTACAGAAGTCTTACATCCGCCCTGGGGGAACTCCAAGCATGATAGAGGGATGCAAAGCTCGGACACCTCCCTCGCCCCGGATCGAAAAATTCATCGCACTCGCTCCATCCCGTTTTTCCTTCTCCACGCGGTGGCGCTCGCGGGAGTTTTGCTCGTACCGTTCGAGTGGAAATGGGTCGGCCTCTGCGTCGGAATGTATTACCTGCGGATGTTCGCGATCACCGGCGGCTACCACCGTTATTTCTCGCATCGTACCTATAAGACTTCGCGTGCGTTCCAGTTCTTCATGGCCCTGCTCGCGCAGTCGTCCGCCCAGAAGGGCGCGCTCTGGTGGGCGGCCAATCATCGCCACCATCACAAATTCTCGGACATGGAAGAGGACATCCACTCCCCGCTCCACGACGGATTTTTTTGGTCGCACGTCGGATGGATCCTCTCGCCGGCGAATGATCGCACGCACTGGGAGCTCATACCGGACTTTAAAAAATTTCCCGAACTCGTCTGGCTGAATAAATACCCCCATGCGCCGGCGGTTCTGCTCGCGGTGATCCTTTTCGCCATCGGTGGCGCTCCCGCCCTCATGTGGGGCTTCTTCATGAGCACCGTGCTCCTCTGGCATGGGACGTTCACGATCAACTCGCTTTCTCACGTCTACGGAACTCGCCGCTATACGACCACGGATACGAGCCGAAACAACTTCTGGTTGGCTCTCCTGACCCTCGGCGAAGGCTGGCATAACAACCACCACTGCTACCAGAGCTCTACGAATCAGGGATTTTTCTGGTGGGAGATCGACATCACCTATTACGTTCTGAAGGGGCTTTCCAAGATCGGCGTCGTCTGGGACCTGCGGAAGCCACCGCTTGAACTTCTCGAGTCGAAACGCATCGCACGCCACGGTCGTCCGGGCGTGAGAGATGCGATGCCGATGACACCCGCCGATACGCGTCGCGTCCGCGCTGCTACAGCCGCTGCGACGGAAGCCGATTCGGTGCCGACGGTCGCGCACGCACAGGCGTAAGCGTTTCAGCCCATAAAAAAGGCCCGGCTCCGCACGTCGTCGACGGGGAGCCGGGCCTCTCTATTCCAATCGTTCTACGCGATTCGATCAGGACGCGTGCGAGTGCTTATGCTCGTGACCGTCTTCGTGTTTATGATCTTTCTGGCCGTCGTGCTTGCAACCTTCGCAGCTCTGCTGCGCGTGCTTGTCTTTGCACTTCGAGCAGTCGGCGCACTTTTTCCCATCCTTACACTCCGGACAGTCTTTGCAGCTTTCGCCCTTCGCACCCTTTGCGCATTCCTTACAGGCCGTTTTCTTACCGTCTTTATCATGGCATTTTTCGCAGTGCGCTTCTTTGCCCGCCTTCTTCTCGGCCTTCGCATGGCCTTCGTGATGCTCCGCAAATGCGAAGCCGGTGCTCAGAGAGCTAACGGCAAAAATCGAAAGGCAGAGAGACAGGACGTGAATCACTGGACGCATGGGAACGTTCTCCTGGGTAAATGGGATCTATGGCTTTTACACCGCCCTTCGCGGTGCGCCACTCCTCCCAATGAAAAGCGATACGCCTAGTGTAACGCACCTTTTTCAAGAGATGTGACATGAAAAATGTCGAGCGGTGCGCCAAAAATGACGCACCCGAAGAAGATTGAGAAATTTGGAACTGCAAACCGGGGATAGAATCGCCGCATGCCGGAATTTTTCCGAAACGAAGGGAGCGCGTCTCGGATTCCATCGCGAACGATCGCAATTCGTTCGCCTCCACCTCGCAGGGGCGGGTTGAGAAAAGTCAAAGCACGAAGTCGAATCTGAAACTTTTTAAGCACGATGCGAATCCAGCAAAAAAAGTCGCGAGATTTTCGGTCAACGAAAATTTCTCCGCCACTTTATGAAATACATCTTGGAAAAATCTTTTGACGTCATTACATACTGGAACACTATGAAACAACGTGGACGCCCAAAAGGCCGCTCGACCGATCGCCGCTCCTTCGGTCCCCTTGGAGACTTGATTCGTAAACACCGCCTCGAAAAAGGTTACGGTCTCGCTGAAGTCGCAAAGGCGTGCTCGTGCAGCGTCCAGTTCATTTCGAACATCGAACACGGCCGCGCTCCGCTGCCGTGGGAAAAACTTCCTTCGGTTTCCGAGTTCCTGAAAATCGGACTCGAGGAGCTGCAAGCCGCAAATCTTTCCGTACGTTCTGATTTCCAGAGTTTCGCGAAGACCGCGAAAGCGCGCGCCGGCCTGGCCGCTTCGACGTTCACCCACGTCGCCAAAGATAAGGACCTCCAGGAAATCCTCCAGGCCTACCAGGTCGCTTCGCTCACGAACCGCAAGAAGTTCGTGAAATCGGCGATTAAACTCCTGACCACGGAGTAGTCCGTAGGCGCGCATCGAGCATTCTTCGGGCGGCGCTTAGACCTTTTCGAAAACGAGAAAATCAAACGCTGGCCGATTCTTCCCAGGATCGGCCAGTCTACTTTCGCGGGATATTTCCCGAAAATGGAGCTGATTTTCGTCCATTTCCAGCGGGCCCCGACCGAGCGCCGGCCACCCGGGAAAGAACGCGTCCCCTTCGATATGGACCTGGACCTCCGTGATATAGATCCGGTCAGCGAGCGGCAGCGCCATCCGATAGACCTCGCCGCCCCCGATCACGAAGACGTCGGCCGCGCCCTCGGCGATCCGCAACGCTTCTTCGAGCGAACGGGCGATCCAAGCGCCCGGCACGATCCGAGACGCGTCCCGCGTGATGATCACGTTCTTTCGACCGGGCAGCAGTCGGCCGATCGACTCGTAAGTCTTTCGCCCCATGATCACCGGCGCGCCGTAAGTCGTCTCCTTGAACCGCTTTAAATCTTCCGGCAGATCCCAGGGAAGGGCACCCGCAAGTCCGATCACTCCATTCCGCGAGACGGCGGCGATCAGATTAATGCGCGGTCGATTCGAAGCGCTCAAACCGCGACCGGAGCCTTAATCCCCGGATGCGGATCGTAGCCGACGATCGCGAAGTCTTCGTATTCGAAGTCGAACACCGTCTTCACCCCACGCGAGACCGCGCGCGAAAGATCGAGTTTCGGTAACGGTCGGGTCTCGCGGGAAAGCTGCAGCTTCACCTGTTCGAAGTGATTCGAGTAGATGTGCGCGTCGCCGAGCGTATGGACAAAGTCTCCGACCTTCAGGTCGCAGACCATGGCGATCATATGGGTCAGCAGCGCGTAGCTCGCGATGTTAAACGGAACCCCGAGAAAGAGATCGGCCGATCTTTGGTAGAGCTGGCACGAGAGTTTTCCCTCGGCGACATAAAACTGGAAGAACGCGTGACAAGGCGGGAGCGCCATCTTTCCTAGTTCCCCGACGTTCCAAGCGCTGACGATCAGGCGGCGGGAATCCGGATTCTTGCGGATTTGCTCGATGACCTGCGTAATCTGGTCGATCGTCTTCCCGTCGGCCCCCCGCCAGGAGCGCCACTGCGCGCCATAAACCGGGCCGAGGTTTCCTTGGGCATCGGCCCACTCGTCCCAGATTGAAACACCCTTTTCCTTCAGCCATCCGATATTCGTTTCACCCCTTAAGAACCAGAGCAGCTCGTAGAAGATCGATTTTACATGGACCTTTTTAGTGGTGACGAGGGGAAATCCCTCGGAGAGATCGAAGCGCATCTGGTGGCCAAATACGCTGCGAGTGCCGGTACCTGTGCGGTCCTGCTTCTCGACACCCTTTTCCATCACATGGCGAAGCAGATCGAGGTAGACGTTCATTGGCTTTCATTTTTGCATGGGAGCCGGGAGAATGGAAAAAGAATGGCCGCAAATCTTCAACCGCGAATCCTTTTCGAAGATACGCACCTTCTGGTGATTTCCAAGCCGGCGGGGCTTCTGTCGCAAGGCGAGAAATCCGGGGAGGCGAACCTCGTCGACTGGTGCCGCGAGTATTTTGGCCGAAATTACGTGGGCCTCGTCCACCGACTCGACCGGTTTACCTCCGGGCTCATGGTCGTCGCCAAACGATCGAAGGCGGCCGAGCGGCTGACCGATGCGCTCCAGAAGGGCGAACTCGTGCGGATTTACCACGCCATCCTGGAGGGCGAGCTGAAGGAGCCTGCGGAATGGAGGCATTGGTTAAAGAAGGATCCCGCGACGAATACTTCCGCCGTCGTGCGCGCCGGGACTTCCGGAGCCAAGGAGGCGACCCTTCACGTGCGGCCACTCGGCATACGGAAGACCGCGGGAGATTCCCCGGCCCCCTCGCGACTCCTCACGCTGGCCGAGTTTCGTCTCGAGACCGGCCGATCCCACCAGATTCGTGTGCAGGCGAGCGCGATGGGGTTGCCGCTTTTAGGGGATTCGAAGTATGGCGCCCGGTTCCGCGAGCTCGGCCTCGATCGACCGGCTTTACACTCGGCCCGGATGGAGTTCCCCCACCCGATGACGAAAGAAATTCTTCGTTTCACGGACGAGCTTCCGAGCGACCTCCGCCCTTTTTCCCCGACCTGATGGGCTAGTCGACGCGAAAAATCCAACCCTTCATCGAGGTCACGCCGGGAAAACTGTCGGGGGGCGAACCGAGCGCACGCAGCTCTTTCATCCGACGTCCTTCTTTTTTCGCGGCGGCTTCCACCTCCGCCCGAAACTGCGCGGCCGTAATCTGGGCGGAGTTGATCGAGGTGATCAGCAGCCCTCCGGGCTCGAGGAGACGGAGGGCAGCCGCATGGAGCGCAGGTAAGTCTTTCGCCGTCGAAAAGACCTTGCGCGGTGAACGCGAAAACGAAGGCGGATCCAGAATCACGGTCTCGAATCGATCCCCGCGCTTCTCGAGACGCGGAAGCCATTCGAAGACGTCTCCGAATATAAAATCTCCGGCCGCGTCTTCCCCGAAATTCATCGACCAATTCTCTTTCGCCCAGGCGATCGTCGGCTTCGAAAGATCCAGCGTCACGACCCGGGTGGCCCCCCCCCGATGGGCGGCTACCGAGAGAGAACCCGTGTAAGCGAAGGTATTTAAAACGCGGCAGTCCTCTCGGGGACCACTCGCCTTTTTCGCAAGTTCCGCGAGGAGCCATTTCCGCAGCGGCGCATGGTCGAGAAAGAGCCCGGGGTGTTTTGTTTTCAGAAAACGAATTCGATATCGGAGCGCCTGCGCTCCCCGGCCTTCGGAAACATCGACGAATTCTGGGACCTCACCGAAGAGCAGCGTCGCGTCTTCGGGGGCCTTCTTCTCCGGACGCTCGAGGAGAACCGCTCCCGTGCATTCCTTTTCGATGAGAAACTGCGCAAGGATTTCGCGCAGATCGGGGGCCAGCGCGAGTCGCCCGCCTTGTTCCCAGGTAAAAACCCAGGCGTAAGCACGACCGCTCCCCTCCTCGCGGAAGAACTCGATCGCGATTCGGCGCGCGTCCGGATGGTCCGGAGCTTCGGTCGGACCGTGAAAAATGCGGAGGGCATGCGACTCCTTAAAGGCGGGCGCCCGGGCGAGCCACGCATTTTCCAGCGCTTCGCGAACATTTTCCAGACCCGCGCTCATGCGGCGCCTCCGGAGATCGAGGTCGACCGAAGCGCGCGCAGCCATTCGCCGAAATCATCCGGCAGAGAAGCGCGAATCTCGACCGAGGGCGCTTCGCCTTCCTTCGGCAGGACGAGACGTTCCGCATGGAGCGCGAATCGCGGAAAGCGGATGCCGCGGAACTCGGAGACGCCGCCGTAGCGCGTATCCCCCAAAATCGGAAATCCTTCGGCTTCGAGATGGAGGCGGATCTGGTGCTTTCGTCCGGTCGCGATCCGGACCCGTGCGAGAAACGCCGGGGACTCGGGATGGACGAATCGTTCGGAAATTTGGACCTGGGAGAGCGAGGCCTTTCCCTCGATCGCGTGATTTACGCGAAAGGCCGGAAGCCGCGGGTCCCCCTGCGCGAGCGCGAGATATTCTTTCGTGACTCCGTGATTCGAGAACCACCCATTCGCCAGTCGGTGGGCCGACTCGTCCCGCGCAAAAAGCAGAATCCCGGAAGTCTGCCGATCGATGCGATGAACGACCAAGAAGCGCTGTCGGGGAAAACGCTGGGCCAAGCGAAGGAGAAGACTCGGCTCGTTTCCGCGATCGGCCGGAATCGACAAGAGTCCCGCCGGTTTATTCAGGGCGATGAACCGAGAGTCTTCATAAAGTATTTCAAGCGGGAAATCGGCCGGCACCCTCCCGAAATTACCTGTACTCCGGCGGTTTTTGGGAAGAAAGTGAGTCCGCTTATGAAACTCTTAAGATCTCTCCGTTTCTGGCTAGTCCTGACTGGATCGATCGCGATCATGATCGGTTCGATCGCCTATTTAAGCCGCGGTCCCGATTTTCCGATCGAGTGGAGCCGCGAGGTCCCGTCGAAACATACTCCCGCGGAACTTGCGCCGGCCCTCCAGGATATTCGCTACTGGCCGGTTTTCCATCACGCCCTCAAGGACGCGCTCCTTTACGCTCCCGGCGACGGAAAATTATCGCGGGACGACGTGCCGCTCGGAACCTTCGACCGGTTCGAAGTGGGCCAGCTGGCCAGGTTTCGGATCGAACCCAAGGGCAAGGAATGGAAGCGCTTCCAGATCATGGGGGAAATCACCCAGGTCGAAACGGGACGCCGGCTCGCATTTCGTATGACCGACGAATCTTCGGGAAAAACGAAGCGTCTGCTCGCCGACTTTAGATGGGGGGTTTCCGTACGCGAGGCGACGGAAGCCGAGAAGCTCGCCGGACACCGAGCTTTCGTCCGCGGCGAGGCCACCGCGGTGACGAAGAATGCGCGCTCGCGCTTTTTCGGGCGAATCGCCGCGAAAATCCTGATGAATCAGATCTACCAGATCGACTTGGTCCGGCTTGCGAACTTCGAAGCGAATCAGGAATCCTGGGCAAAGGATTACGCGCCCGTCTATCGCTGAGATCGGAACTCCTCGGCTCCCTTGGAGTTTTGGGGTAGAGTGCGGCCATGGGTTTCGAGTCGACATGGATTGGTGACACACTGAATATAAAGCCACGCTTCGCGCGGCGATATTCGACGATCACCAGCGACTCTCGCAAGGCGACCACCGGCAGCCTCTTCGTCGCCCTTCCCGGGGATCAGTTCGACGGACACGATTTTATCGTCGCCGCCGTACAATCGGGAGCCGAGGCGATTCTCGCCACGGCCGAAAAGATCCCCCCGAACCTCCCGGCCAACGTCGAAGTCTTCGCGGTGAAAGACTCCCTCTCCGCCTACCGGGAACTCGCCAAGGCCTGGCGTAAGAAATTTTCCATTCCGTTCGTCCTCGTCGCCGGAAGCGTCGGCAAAACCACGACCAAGGGACTTCTCTCGTCCATCCTGCGCGGTCGATACCGAAACGTCGCCTCGACCGTGGGCTCTCAGAACGGATATGTGGGTATTCCGATGACGTTGCTTTCGATTCCCGAGTCGGCGGACATCGCCGTAATAGAAGTCGGAATCGACGAACCCGGCGCGATGGCCCAGCACCTCGAACTCGTCTTCCCGACCCATTCGCTTCTCACGGCGATCGGACCCGAGCATCTGGAAAAACTCGTCGATCTCGAAACGGTCGCGCGCGAGGAATGTCTCGCGCTCGAGTCCCCCGCCGCGCGCGGAGCGACGGTCGTCGTTCGACTCGATGACCCGTGGATCAGCGCCTCGATGGGTAAAATCCCCGGGGATGCCAACGCCTGGACCTGTACGATGGCGACGGAAATCGAGGGCCGGAAGTCGCTTCTCGATAAGTCCGTCCGTGGCGAATATGTCGCGGATCGCGAAATCCTAAAGGTCGGATTGCCGAACGGCTCGGTCTTTGAACTCGGAATGCCCTTACCCGGAGCTCACAACGCAGGCAACCTCCTGGTCGCGGTCACCATGGCGACCGCGCTCGGACTCTCGCCGATCGAAATCCAGCGCGGACTTTCCGGATTCGGAATCGGCGAGGCCGCCGCCGCCGGTCGTTCCGAACTTCGCTTGCTTCCGGGAAATACTCCGGTCATCTGCGACTATTACAACGCGAACCCGACTTCGGTCGAAGCCGGTCTCGACCTCCTGGCGTCGGTCGCTTCTCGTTACCACACGAAGAAGAAAATCGCCGTCCTCGGCGATATGCTCGAACTCGGAAGCCTCGAAGAGAAGTTCCACCGGGATCTTGCCCGGAAAATCACCGCCGTGCGCGTGGATACGCTCTTTCTCTACGGACCGCGAATGCGTTGGCTCTTCGAAGAGCTGAAGAAGACTCCTTCGGCGATGCATGTCGGTCATTTCGCGACCCATGCCGATCTCGCGGAAGCTCTCGCCAAAGAAATGCGCGCGGGCGACGCCCTCCTGCTAAAGGGCTCGCGCGGCATGAAAATGGAAACCGTCTGGGAACATGCCTGGAAACAGATCGAACCGAAGCTCGGACTGGATACATCGGCATGAAAGAGACGGGCGCCATGCGGGCGAAAGTTTACGAAGCGACAGAGGAGAACATCCGCACGGCGGCCCGCATTCTAAAACAGGGGGGTCTGGTCGCGATGCCGACCGAGACCGTCTATGGCTTAGCGGCGAACGCTTTCGATGCCGAAGCTCTGTCGAGGATCTTTCTGACGAAGGAGCGACCGACGTTCGATCCGCTGATCGTGCATATCGCGCCGGAAAAAGCTTCACTCGCCGATCTCATGCGCGAACAACTGATCTATCCGCATGATCTTTCGGATCTCGCCGTGAAGCGGATCGACCTCCTCATTCGCACCTTCTGGCCCGGACCGCTGACCCTGGTCTTGCCGAAATCCGATCTCGTACCCGATCTAGCGACGAGCGGGCTGGAGACCGTCGCCATCCGCTCCCCTCGCCACCCCGTTGCGATCGCGCTCATCCGCGAGCTCGGTCTCGGCGTTTGCGCGCCGAGCGCGAATCGATTCGGACGCATCAGTCCGACCTCCACCACGGACGTGCTCGACGAACTCGGCGATCGGATCGATTTCATCCTCGAAGGCGGGCCCTGCGAGATCGGACTCGAGTCGACGATTTTGCGGATCACGGAAGACGGCGATCCGATTCTGCTTCGCCCCGGCGTGACCTCGCGCGCGGAAATCGAGGCCCTGCTGAAGACTTGCGTGCTGGATCCTGGCGCCGTCGATTCCGAAGGCGCGGCGCAGATCGCGCCTGGACGACTCGCATCGCACTATGCGCCGAAAAAGCCATTTCGCATCCTCCCCGGTCCGGTCTCGCAGCTGATGAGCCCGCCCGCGATCTTGGGAGGCGCCCGACCGAAAAAAATCGGACTCCTGACGATCGAGGGCGACCCGAACGAAGCCGCGGAAACCCTTGCGGAGATTTTCGAAATCCCGGTCGTGGCCGAGTCGCTTTCGGCGGGAGGCGACTGGGCGGAGGCGGCGAGAACCTTGTTCCGCAAGCTCCGTCATCTCGACGCCTCGGAGGCCGAAATTCTGTACTGCGAACCGGTCCCCGCGCAGGCGATCGAGACCTCGGGCATCGCCTATGCGATCGCCGACCGACTCCAGCGAGCCGCCGGCCCCCGCTGATACGATGTCCTAAGCGGTCTTGCGGATGGACGACGCCCATTTCAGGCCGAGCCAACCCGCGACCACGGTCAGCCCCGTGGCGAGTCCGATCCAGATCCCCAGGACGCCTAACGCGGGAACCGCCTCACGAAGGCCGAAACCGAGGACCAGTCCCAGCGGCAGGCCGACGAGCCAGTGGCCCACTCCGTTCGCGATCGCGGCCGATACGGTATCGCCAAGGCCGCGCAGCGCCCCCGTCGCGATGGTTTGCGCCCCATCGGAAATCTGGAAAAGGGCGGCAATGAAAAGAAGTTTCTTCGCCGCTTCGACGACCGCTCGATCGTGGGTATAGAATCCCATGGCGACGTCCGCGAAAACGATCAGCAGCGTGGACGAGACGATTGCGAAAGCGAGTCCCAGCGCGAGCGCCGAATTCCCCGTTTGGCGGGCGTTTTCGCGATCTCGCGCCCCGATCGCGCGACCCACGAGAGATCCGCAGGCCGATCCGATTCCGAGCGGGATCATGAAGAGAACGGACGCCGTATTCAGAACGATCTGATGGGCGGCCAAGTCGATCGCGGAGAATTTCGCGGCGAGCGCCGTGGAGAGCGAGAACACCCCGACCTCGGCCGCCATCTGCGCCGCCGCCGGGGTTCCGAGGGCGGTCACCTCGCGGAACAGCGGGCGTTCGAAACGGAATGACATCGCTCCGCCGAGCCTCACTTCGCGCAAGACGACATACAGGAGCAAGGCGATTCCCATCGCAAAACGTCCGAGGACCGTGGCGATGGCCAATCCCTCGTAACCATAGTTCGGAAATCCGAATCGCCCCTCCATGAAGCCGGCATTCAGCACGTAGTTCAGGATATTCGCGAGGATCAGGATGATGAAGGTCGGAACGGCCACGCCCTGCGACTGCAGATAGGACTTCGCGGCGTTAAAAAGGAAGATCGGAAAGAAGCTGATCGCAGTCATGAAGAGATAGGACTGCGCGAACGGAACGACTTCGGGATTCAGTCCGAACCGATCGAGAAAGATCGCCGCGATGGCGATGACTCCCATGGCCGGAATCGAGATCAGCGCCGATAGATGCAGACCCTGGGCGAAGTACCTGAAGGCCAGGCGACGATCGCCCTCCCCGCTGGCTTTCGCGATCGGAAAATCGAGCCCGAGAATCATTCCGATTCCCACGGTCATGACCCAGGAAAAGATCGAGTTACCCAGGCCCATTCCCCCGATTGCCGCGGGTCCCAGCTTTCCGACGAAAAGTAGATCCACGAGTCCCATCAGCATCAGGCCGAGGAACATCGCGGAAGTTGGAATGGAGAGTTTAAGCAGGGCCTTCATGGGAATCGGACCCGTATACCATAAAAGAAAGGCCGACGCACCCTATGCGTCGGCCTTTACAGTGAGCGGAACCGATGAACCCCTAGTTCTTCAGATACCGGCTGCAAACTAAATCGGCGCGGATCTTCATTCCATCGCGTTTGATCAGGATGAGTTTCGCATCCGTCTCTTCGCCTTTGCGCAAAGGACGACCGTAGTCGAAATTCACGTCGAGGATGATATCGTCGACTTTCCCGAGCTTCGTGCCGAGAATATTTTCGCCGCCGCGACCGCTCTCCGTGTAACGAAGATCGACATTGGCAATATAGGTCGCCGTCGAATTTTCGAGAACGTCGTTATCGGACGGAAAAGTCGCGATCGTCTGGCGATCTTCGGCGACCGTCAGATCCGCGAGAATGAGGATCGCCGCATTGCGCGTCCCGAGCCGCGGCTCGGTCTGATTGAAAACTTTCACGCTGAGGGTTCCGTCTGGAGTTTCACAGATGAAGCCGTCGGCCATCGCCGACGCGGAAGCCAGAACCGTAAGGAGAGAAGAGAGGACGAATGCGTTTTTCATGAAACCTCTATACGCGTCATCTCCTTAGATCGGAAATGCATTTAAACCCGATTTACGTTCTATTTTTTAGATAACTCTTGGATTGAAAAACTTAAAGGATTCCAGGGGGATACAAATCGAACTCAAAGCGCAGGCTCGCCCTTCCGATAGATAAAGGTGCGTATCGACTCTCTTTTTCGCCCCTACCGTCTCGCCCTCCTCCTTTCGCTCGGGAGCCTCCCGGCGTTCGCGGCGCCGAAGATGGTGCCGGCTTGCCAGTCGTCGCTCGACAACGAAGCGACTCGGCGCGAGCTCGCGGAATCGCTCGGCCTCGAATATGTGGTGAAACGCGAAGGGGGAATTCGCCGCGTCGCCACTCCCCGCATCGTCGAAAAACAAGTTCAGAAAAAGGGGGGTGCGCGCGGTGAAAAAGTCGCAAAGGAAGTCGTCGTCTACGACCTCCAGTACTTTCGACCGAACGGCGACCCTATCTCGGACGCGGATACCCTGACGTATCTGAACTCTCTCGGAGTTCCGGGCGAGTTCTCGGACGTATGGTACTCCGCGAATTTCGATGCGCATGTCTTGGCCAGCGGGCTCGATACAAAGGGAAGAATCCAGTCCACCTATCATCCGGCGTGGCTCGAAGCGCGCAAGGAGCTAAAGTTCGAGAAAATCCGCGAATTCGGCACGGCGATCGCCGGGGGACGACCTAAGATCCACGCCGATCTCCACTCCGAGGGAGTGACGAAGGAAAAGCTCCTCGCCGCCGTGGCGAGCATTCTCGAAACCGGTTCGATTCGGGTGGGCTCGCGCAAGTACGCCGAGGAGAACGGGACCTACGGGCTGACGACTCTTCTCCACGATCATGTGGCCGTGAACGGTTCGAAAGTCCGATTTAAGTTCGTCGGAAAAAAAAGCGTGGAGCATGAATTCACCCTCGATCTGCCCGAGATCGCGCCGCTGATCCAGAATCGGCTCGGGACGCCTGGACCGGCCGTTTTCCACTATGTCGATGCCAAGGGAGTACCGCGCACGCTCACCGGCCAGGACGTGAAAAAATACATGATCGCCACTTTCGGCGGGAATTTTACCGCGAAAAACTTTCGCACCTGGAAGGCGACGACGACCGCCGCGAAAAGCCTGCTGGATTTCGGACCCGCGCGAAGCGCGGTCGAGATCGAAGAGAATCTGAGAGTGGCGATCCAGAACGCCGCGGACCAGCTTCGTAACGAACCCTCCACTTGCCGCGATAACTATATTTTTCCCAAGGTGCTGGAAATTTACCGCGATCCGGCCGCGTTCGAGCGCCTGCTGAAGGTCGTAGGCACGCAGAAGCTCCCTCCCGGCGTACGGCGCGAAGAAGCTTTCGTCCTCGAACTGATGCGCTAGCCGCGCGATTCGAGCGACTCAGGGGCCCTTTCGAGGCTTCGGATATTCGCGGTTCGGATCCACGGCTTCGGTGTAACTTTGGTTCCAGACCGTGTCGAAAATCCGCGCGCCGGTCCGGGCCAGCTCGGGCCGACGCATGATCACTTCGACGTTTCGAGTGGCGTAAAAGTATCCGCGCGACCAGTTACTGGTTCCCACCCAGTAGATTTCCTGGTCGACGATCATCTGCTTCGAGTGGATCACCCGCGCGTAAGGGATGAATCCCGTCGAGTGCTCGGGCACGAAGGCGACTTTCACTTCGACGTTGGGAACCGCGGTAAGGCGTTTTAAGGCTCCGATCGAACTCTTCGCCGTATTCCAGTGGGAAACGAGAAGCTGGACTTTCACTCCGCGTGCGGCGGCCGCCCGAAGCGCATCGTCGATTTCAAGCCAGTCGCCGCCCGCCGAATAACTTGCGGGCGAGTACTCGAGCAGCTGGATCTGGAGGGAGCGTTTCGCGCCCGCGATCAGTCCGAGCAAGGCCGGGAGCGCGGCCCCGACTCCGGCCGGATTCAGAAGTTCCGGGCTCGCGACGAGTTCCACGTCGCTCGACGACTCGGCCAGGGCCTTCCCTTTTTCCGGCGCCTTGCCCGTCCGAGCAATCTCCCAATCGAAATGAAAGATTCTTCCGAGTTTCCTCGCGAATGCGGCGTCGCGAACCAGGACCCCCGTTTCGTGGATCTGACTCAGTGCTCGCCAGTCGAAATTCTGGCTGCCGATGAACGCTTCCGCTTCGTCGACGATCCAGTACTTTGCATGCATAATGCCGCCGGTCAGCGGTTTCACGTTAATGATGGCGACTTCGATGCCCGGAATGGCGCGAACCGCGGCGAGAGTTTCCGGTTCTTCGCCGATCATGTTTTCGGAAATGAGAAACCGAATCCTCACTCCGCGATTCGCGGCTCGAGTCAGCGCTTCCATCACCTTCTCGATTCCTTCGCCGGGTTTCGACGATACATACATCTGCGCGACGTCGATGGACCTCGTCGCGCCATCGATCATCGCAACCCAAGTTTCGAGGGCGTAGGGCAGATCTTGCTGCGCGAGCGCGGTCTCTTCCGGAATCGACTGCACGACGGTGACCACGGGCGAAGTCGACGACTCGGTCAGACACGCGGTCGAAAGCGAGGCGATCACCAGGAACTGGACGAAGGACCGAAAGGGAATTTTCATGTCGGGGGCGTATCGCGGTGGGTCGAAGGCGACAAGTTAGATTCTCATTGAGAATGAGTTTATGGCGTTTTGAGAGAATCGGCCTTCGCGTTGAATGCCGCCACCGCGGAGTTCGCCCGATCCTGGATCCCCCGGAGGGATTCGAAAAGTGGATAATCGGGATGCTGGGGAGAAACCAGATACGCCGACTTGCCCTTCGAGGCCGCGAGGAACGAGCGTCGGAAAGTCTCGAGGTCCGACTGAATCCCTCGAATTTTTACGACCTCCGTCCGCATTTCCCCCAGCAGATGCCCACGCTCCGCGTCCCGACTCGAACTTCCGGCGGACGCGAGCTTCTCGGCTTCCGGGATTTTCCTCTCGGCCAGCGCGCACTGGGCATCGATCTCCGCGATCACTTTCTTCAGCTTAAGATCGAACGCGGGAACGTCGACCGGGATCAGCCGGCTTTCCCGGGCGAGTTCGGAAAATCTTCGTGAACTCTCGGCATAGGCGCTGAATGACGCGGCCACCTCCGAGTTCAGCTTCTCGGACGACTTTTCGAAGCGCTGGATATGCCCGAAGGCGGGATCTTCGGAAGTCACCCGGTCTCGGCCCGCCAAATGCTTCGACAGTGCGTCGAGGTCCTCCCGAGCCCGCTTCGCGGTATTTTGGCTGCGCATCTTTGCCTCGGTCATGGACGCGAACTGCGCCGCCAGCTTCGGAAAGGGTGATTGCGAGAAATCGGCCCCGCCCTGCTTCGCGCTCTCGAGAAAGCGCCGCTTCTCCTCGTAGTCCGAATCGACCTTCGCGAGATTTCCGTCGATCACCGTCCGCATCCCGCGCAGCTGCCCCTCGAGATCCGGAGCGCGATAATATCGCGTGATCGCGCACGCGGAGATCATGACCAGGGGAATGAGCATCCAAACCGAAGACGCGCGGAGGGTGATTTTCATACTCTGGAGGATAACGACGCGAACCGGTTTTCGGCAAGTCCCGCTGGTCTTTACTGGACCCAGACGTGTTCGTCGTCGATCCCCTGCCTATGACGTACGATGCGCGTTTCAGGGCCTAAACTTTCGATCCGGAACGCACGGTCTCGACTTTTACCCACCGCATGCCCGCGGATTTCGCGCTAGCGATTCCCGGCTCGCCGTCTTCGAAAACGAGGCATTTTTGGGGGTCGACTCCGAGGCGTTTCGCGGCCGTCAGGAATGGTTCGGGATGGGGTTTCCCGTGGGTGTAATCTTCCGCTCCGACGATGGTCTCGAAGCGGTCGAGGAGGCCGAGCGTGGTCAGAGTTTTCACGATCGAAGCGCGCGGGCTGCCCGAGACGACCGCGAATGGGATGCGCGCGTGGTATTCGTGAATCGTTTCGACGACCGAAGGAATGGGGCCGACCTGGTCGAGGACCTCGTGATAGAGTTCCTCGCGCCTTCGCGAGATTTCGTGCGGCGGCATCGCGAGTCCGAAACGTTCGTTCAGCATCTCCACCGTTCGCGGGACCGGGATTCCGGCCCATTCGTAGAAAAGATCCTCCGTAAACGGACAGTTCCACCCTTCCATCGCGCGACACCAAGCCACATAATGGAGCGGCATCGAATGCGCGATCGTTCCGTCGCAGTCGAAGAGAAAGGCATCGAAGGGGCCGGGCGGCAGAATCAGTTTCGACATCGTGGCTGGAATGAAAAGTTATCTCCCGCAGGTCGGCCAGTGGCCGATTCCCCCATCGGCGATTACCGCCGCCGTACAGGTAGCCGCACAGCAGAGATTCTCCCGCGAGGCGATGTTCGCACAGTGGGGCATGTTTTTCTTCTGGAAGATCGGCGCACAGAGCGCCTTCCAACTCCCCTTCGAAAACTGGAATGCTCCGACGTAACCCGCCGGCGCTTTTGCCCGCGCCCGGCATCCGCTCTCGCAGCGGGCAAGCTCGCAGAGCCGCTCTTTCTCGTCGGTGTCGTAATCGTTGCCGAGGCAACGATCGAGCTCCTGGCAAAAAGCACCGCACTGTTTGTCGGCGCCGGATTTTTTCGGCGTCGAACAGGCGGAGAGAAGAAAGACGGAAAGAAATACAGTGAGGAGGATTTTCAAGCGGAGTTCCTCGGGATGATCCGAAGTCGAGGGATCGAGCACGAAAGGTGTCGGCTCGACGGAAACAGAGTTAACCGGCCTAGGTCCATAGCTATCAAAGACCGCAAGTCGCAAAAAGAACAAAGGATTTTCAGACTCTCCATCCTGGCTGGGTCGGGGCGAAAGCGACACATTTTCGATTCGAAAGCGCTCATTTAGACTGGTCGTAAGGATAACTTAAACAATTGGGGTACGTATGAAGAAAGTTAAATTATTCTCGCTCGCTCTCTTTGCCATGACCTTGATCTCGCAGGCGCACGCTTACAAAGTCGACGGCGAGGCCGGAGCCATTGCGGTCGCCGTGCATATTCGGACCTGCAAGTCAGGCGGCGGATATGCAGATCCGGACAACTGCAGGGCCGCGAATCAAGGCAACGCCTGCACGAGTCGCCAAGCCAAGGTAGGCAATACTTCGTCTTCCGGCATGGTCACCTGTTACTTCACGACCTATTATAACTAAAAAGCCTCGCGGACTGGATTCACATGAAGTCGCCATTCCAGAGGCATGCGATTGGCCGGGGCGCGCTCCTCGCGAGCGTGGCCCTGTCCTTTCTGATCGGATGGAACTTTGGGTCCCGTCGCGAGGTGGATCTCGCTCGAGAACCTGTCCAGGTTTCCGTCGCGCCCGAAGCAGCGCGCGCTCCTGCGCCGCCGTCTCCGTGTCTCGTCACCACGACGTCCGACGTAGGCCAATCGCACGCGAAAGGGGCCGCCGTCGCCACCGCCGCCGCACCGCCCGCGCCGGAAACCTACTCTTGGCGCGAACTCTTAACGAAGTCGGAAGACCCATACGCCTGGGCGAGCTCCACCGTCTGCTCGGCGGAATCGCCCGAACCCGTTTCGATGAAGGGCGCATTCTGCGATTACGCGGCCGGCGCCCTGGTCCCCCACTCCTATCAGAGCTCGACTGAATACCAGGCATATCGCAAGAGCCTCTTTCGGCAACTCGCCGGGGTTCCCGAACAGTCCATTCCTCTGTTAGAGAGCATGGTTCCCCGGGCGACAACGGCGGAAGAGCGGTCATTTCTTCGCTATACGATTGGCCGACTGAAAGCGGCGAATGGATCGATCGCAGAAGGCATGAGTCTGATCGAGGCGACCCCGACCCTGCACCAGATCGAGTTCAACTCGCTGGAAGGATTGAAGACGTTGGTAAAGAATCGGGATCATCCGGACGGTCCGAAAAACTCGGTTTCGATGGAGCACGGGGTGCTCGTCATCGAGGAAGCGGCGGCCTCACAGGAATAAGTTCGGGTCATCGCTCAGTGATCACACCAGATTTTCGAGGCGAAGACGGGGGTTCCCTCGGGCTCCTCGGTCGGAATATCGGAACGAGATTTAAATGGTTGGAGCGACTGGGGTTGAACCAGCGACCCCCGCCGTGTGAAGGCGGTGCTCTGCCACTGAGCTACGCTCCAACATCCTCTATCGATAGAGAAGAGTTCTGTTCGTAATCAGCCCGGGAAGCTTTGTCAATTAGGTACGCCTCGTCATCAGAAAACGCGGCGCGGCCGGGGCAATTAACCACGGTTAATCTTGGCAAAGAACGTGCACTTATTGGCGCCATGGAGCCTACAATGGAAAATCAGGGGAAGATTTGGACTTGGGAAACGATCATGCTGGGCGTCGCGCTGAACTTCGTCTTTCTCGTCCTCCTGGGAAGTTTCCTGTCGAATAACTCATTCGCGGCCCCCGCTGCACCGCTCGAAGTGATCCTGAAAAACGCGGCCGGCGAAGAAGTCGGCAAAGCGATGGTTTCCGAAACCGCCAAAGGGGTCGAAATCGCTCTCGAAGGAAAAGGACTCCCCGCCGGCGAGCATGGATTCCATGTCCATCAGTCGGGCGAGTGCGTCGCTCCTACCTTCGCATCGGCCGGCGATCACTTTAACCCCGCGGCGACCGAGCACGGGAAAAAAGCGAAACGTGGCCCGCATGCGGGTGACTTCGACAACATTAAGGTGAAGAAAGACGGCAGCTATAAGGTGAAGATGAAGAGCCCTCGCCTCACCCTGGACCATGGGACGAATGCGCTCCGTAAAGCCGGCGGAACCGCGCTCGTCATCCACGCGAATCCGGACGATCATCATTCGCAACCTTCTGGAAACGCCGGCGACCGCATCGCTTGCGGAGTAATTCCCGCGCTTTAGCGAAGGGATCCCGAACCCAGATAGAAACCCATGACCCCGACCGAAGTCTCGACCACCGATATTCTCCGCCGCTTTCGTAAGATCGCGGTCGTCGGCATCAGCCCGAATCCCGCTCGCCCGAGCCATTACGTCAGCGCGTACATGCAGGATCATGGATACGAGCTGGCGGGCGTGAATCCTGGCCAGAGCGAAATTCTCGGGATGAACGTTTACCCGAGTCTCGCGGACGTGCCGGGCCCGCTCGAAATCGTCGCGGTCTTCCGCAATTCCGAATACCTATCCGAAGTCGCGGACGCCGCGATCGAAGCCGGCGCCAAAGTCCTCTGGATCCAGCTCGATATCGAAGACGAAGCCGCGGAAGCTCGGGCCGAAGACGCCGGACTGATCGTCGTGCGACGCCGCTGCCTGATGGTCGAGCACCAATCCGCCGGTCTCCGCTAACCCCTCGCCCCCCGCGGTCGCCGGGGGTTTTTTCGTTTTGGCCCTGGTGCGATCTGGAATGCCTCCACCTGGCATTTTCGCCGCGAAGAGTTAAGCGCTTGTAATCTCAAGCAACCCGCGTGGCACACCCGTTGCTCTCTGGTTGGCCTAAGCAGTTTACCCACGTCGATTCGTCAGATTCGTCGCTACCCAGGAGTCCGTATGAATTTCCGTTCCAAGCTCTTTGCCGTTCTCTTCGCGGCCGCGGACTTATCCGCCCACGCCGCCGCCCCGAAAACCGAAATCGTGATGGGATTCAACCCCGCGGAAAATGCGGACGTCATGGAAAACAATTCGAAGGCCTTCGCGGAACACTTTCAGAAAAAGACCGGCATGAAGGTGAAGACGTTTATTGCGACGGATTATACCGCGCTGATCGAAGCGCTGCGCAGCGGCCGGGTGGACTTCGCCTGGCTGCCGCCCTTTAGCTTCGTAAAGGGAGAAAAGGTCGCGAACGCGCGGGTCCTGCTGAAAAGCGTGCGCAAGGGCAACGCCTTCTACTACGCCGCCATCATTTCGCGAGCCGATAAAGGCATCACGAAAGTCGAAGACCTGAAGGGGAAAAGTATCGCCTGGGTGGACCCTTCGAGCTCCGCTGGTCATGTTTTCCCGAAAGCGAGCCTGATCAACAAACTGAAAATCGATCCCGACCAGTTCTTCGGAAAACAAGTCTTCGCCGGATCGCACGACGCGCTCGTCCTCTCGGTCCTGAACGGAACGGTCGACGCCGGCGCCACGTTCAGTAATGACGCCAAGGGAGCGGATGGCGCCTGGACCCAGTATCTGAAGGGCGAGGATCTCGCGAAAATTAAAGTGGTGCACGTCACCGAACCGATTCCCGGCGATACGATGACTTCTTCGAAGAAGTTCATGGACGAGCATCCGGCGATCGTCGACCAGACGGTGAAGATGATGCTCTCGTTGAACGATACCGCCGAAGGAAAAGCCCTCCTGAAATCGCTGTACCGCATCGATGCCGTCACCCCGGCAAAATCGTCGGACTACGAACCGGTTCGTAAGGCCGCCCGGCTCCTGAACATTCTCGAGTAGGCTTGTTTCGCTTCGAATAGAAAGGACCCCCCGCATGCCGATTCTCGCCGAGAACCTAAGCGTATCGTTCGACCAAGGAAAAACCTTCGCCCTCGACGGCGTGAATCTCCGGATCGAACCCGGGGAATTCGTCGCCGTGATCGGTCTTTCCGGGGCCGGAAAAAGCACGTTCCTTCGCACCATCAACGCGATGGTGAAACCTACGGGGGGAAAGATCCAGGTCTTGGGCAACGAGGTTTCCGGGCTCCGCTCGAAACAACTCGCCTCCCACCGCCGCCAGATCGGTTTCATCTTCCAGCAGTTCAACCTCGTGAAAAGCCTGACCGTCGTGAAGAACGTCCTCATGGGACGCATCGCGTACTCTCCGCTCTGGCGCTCGCTGACCGGAATGTACGCGCCCGATGATTTCGCGCTCGCGAGGAAGACGCTCGACTCGGTCGGTCTGCGAGGTCGCCATACCGAAAAGGTCCGCAACCTTTCCGGAGGGCAGCAGCAACGAGTGGCCATCGCGCGCGCGCTCGTCCAGCAGCCGCGAATCCTGCTCGCCGACGAACCCATGGCCTCGCTCGATCCGAAACTCTCGGAAGTCGTGATCGAAATCCTGGAACGCGTAAACCGCGAACAAGGCATCACGGTGCTCGTAAACATCCACGTCCTCGAATACGCCCGAAAATACGCCAAACGCATCATCGCCTTCCGGAAAGGGAAAGTCGTATTCGACGGTCCCCCCGCCCAGCTGAGCGAAGATGCGATCCAGAACATTTACGAGGTGAACGCATGAAACCGAACTCGAATCTGAACGTTTCCCTATCCGCGGCCGCCACCGCTCCTTCGCCGATCGAAATCGCGCCTCCACGTTTCACCCAGAGCCACCTCATCTGGGCGGTCGTCGGACTCGGCGTGCTGGTGATGACCGTCTGGTCGGGAATCGCGGTCGAATTCAGTCCGACGAAGCTGAAGGAAGGCGCGCCCTACATGGCGGACTTCCTGGGACGAATGTTCCCGCCCGACTGGTCGATCTTCGGCAAGGTCTGGAAGGAAACGATCCTGACCGTACAGCTCGCCTGGGTCAGCACCGTCATCGCCGCGATCCTTTCCATTCCGGTGGGATTCGTCGCCGCGACGAATATCTGCGAAGGAAACTGGCTACGGCGCGCGACGTTGTTCTTTCTGAACGCGAATCGCGCGATCGACTCGCTCATTCTCGCGCTCTTCTTCGTAAGCGCCGTGGGCCTGGGACCCTTTCCGGGCGTGCTCGCGCTCGCGATCCATTCCGTGGGGATGCTCGGAAAACTCTTCGCCGATGCGATCGAAGCCATCGACCGCGGTCCGGTCGAAGCGCTCGAAAGCACCGGCGCCGGAAAACTCGCGACCATTCGCTGGGCGATCTGGCCGCAGGTCGCGCCCCACTTCATCTCGCTTTTCCTCTTCCGCTTCGAGCTGAACGTACGCGTCGCCGTCGTTCTCGGGCTCGTGGGCGCCGGGGGAATCGGATTCCTGCTGACCCAGTATATGCGGCTCTTCCAGTACCCGAAGGTACTGACCGTGATTTTGGTCATTCTCGGACTGGTGATGTTCGTGGACTTTGTCTCGTCGAAGCTGCGAAAAGCCGTGCTTTAAAAATCTCCCAAAAAGCGGGGCTTGAAACTATCTCTAATAGTTTCAAGCCCTTACCTATCCGATCGCCGAGGGACCTCGCCCCCCCTGTCTAGAATGGGAAGTCCTGTCTAAAAACCTGACAATCTTGCTTGCTTAACGTTTCCGAACTCGTTATGTTGCGCCGCGTCATACAACATTAACGACCCCGCTCTTCGGCAAACGCCAACGAGGAAGATTTTATGGTGACCCCTTTCGCTACCCGCGCCATCGCCGCTTTTCTGATGACCGCTAGTCTGTTCGCCGCTGACCAAGCCCAAGCAGATTGCAACCGTCGCGTCGACTCGCAGAAAGCCGTCCTCTTCGTCGACACCAACTTTGGTTATGCGGAAATCAAGGCGGCCGCGGACGCCGCCTGCGCCCGCGGCGAATCCTTCGTTCGCGTCCCAGCGCCGGTCGCGGGAGAAGAAGCCGCGTTTAAAAATGTGCTCCGCCTCGACGGCGTCGAGTACGAAATGGAAAAACTCTATACCGCGCAGGAAACCCAGAACTGCGGATCCTCGGAAGCGAACGTCGAGCGTTGCACCACCATCGCGAATCGCATGGCGACGCTCGAGAAAATGTATAGCGAGATCTCTTCGGCCGTCGAAGCCCATATCGCGGTCGTTCGCGCGGCGAACGGGAACAACGACTTCATTTATAGCGCGACCGAAAAGGCGCTGAACGAAATGGCCGCCCAGGGCGTGAAGGTCACCTCCGTAATCGGCTCCGGCCACAGCGGCGGAAGCTCCTTCGGGGGACGCTACGGCGGTATCACTTTCAGGGCCCTCCAGAAGCTGATTAAGAACGCCTACCAGTCCCGTCCGCAGCTCCTCGATTCGTTCGGTTCCGTCTTTCTCTGGGGCTGCAATACGAACAACCCGCACATGCCCGAACAGTGGATGACCGCTTTTCCGTCGATCTATATGGTCGCTGGTTTCCAGGGAAGCGCGCCTTCGAACGTCAACCCCGCTTCCCGACAGATCTTGGCCGACCTCCTGCGGTCGGAAGACGACCTCGCCTCGATCGCGACCAGCGCCCGAAGCGATGCCGAAATTAAACGCGCCTTCGACCAGACCAGCGGCATCGCCGGGTCGGTCGCGGCCATCTATCTGCGCGATACGCGCGCCGGTCGGGGCTGGTTCTACGAGCGACTGCTCGAAGATACCATTACCGGCGGCCAGCGCTGGGTCACTCGCGTCCTCCCGCTCGTGAGCGCTCAGCAGTGCGAACCCCTTCGCGCCGAAATCTCCCGCGATCAGGCGTATATCGACGGAATTTTCGCCGGCGATACCGCGATTTCTACCGAGACGGGATCGGGAACTTTGCGCACGATCTACACCCGTTCCCGCCGGAACGACGCGTGCCGAGCGAAACTCGGCTTCGGTCATAGCGCCAACCAGATCGGCCTCGCGCTCTTCTGGCACGGCGTGAAGAAAAACGCGATGCGCCTCCTGGCTCCCCAGGCGGATGCGGCGGCGAATTCCGTGAACGGCATTCTCGCCTCGCCGAACGTCGTTGAAAACGCCGTCGCCGCGGCGAACGCCGAGAGCCAGAACAGCGTGAATGCTCGAGTGCAGCAGCTGAACAACGAACGTGTCGCCGTCCAGGCGAAGCTCGAACAAGCCAAGTCGCAACTCTCCGGCGTCGCCGCGGCGGAAGCGCTTCTTCCTTGGTCGAAAAAGCGGACGCGCGAGCTGAAACGTTACCTTCGCCGCGAAAAGAAATTCGCGCGGAAGCTGTCTCGGGGTCGCGACGTGCAAAACACGCTGACCACGATTAAAAACGAGATCGCGCGATACCGCATGGCGAAGCAGATCGCCGAAAACGGACGCACGGAAACGACGAAAATTGAGAGCGAAATCAGCACCCAGCAGAGCCGCCTCTCCGCGATCGATTCCCAGATCCAGAGCGCCTCGCAGTCGGTCGTGAAGATGACCTCGAGCCAGGTCCTGACCGAACTGAATCAGATCGCCCGCACGCTTTCTCCGAAATCGGTTTCCGAGATCGCGCCGCTTGGCTACGCCGAGGTCCTCGCGATGCATCGGGAACGGACCGCCGCGATCGCCCGGCTCGAGCGAGCGGTCTCCGCTTCGCGCCAGATGATGAACGCGATGTCGCCGACGCTCTCCGCGCTGAAGTCCTGGAACCAGAACTTCCAGACGTCCGTCATCGACCTGAACGACAACTGCCTGGACTTCATGGCCTGGCACGAATACGTCGCCGCGGCAGGCGCGAGCGCCCAGCCGCGCATCGCTTGCCAGTAAGTCGGTCCACAAATCTGGCAACCCGTTCGGAAGTCTGTTCGACAATCCATCCGTTTGCCAAAGGGGGCGAAGGAGGCCTGGTTCCGCAAGGGACCCGCCTCCTTCGTATTTTTAAGCTCGGAGAAAACGGTTGACGCAGTCAGTCATTCTCTCTAAGCTGGAATATGGGGCCAGTTTCCGGGGGGAATGGGATGGTGACCTGCATCCAGTGTCGGCACGCGCTCGACCAACAGACGAACGCGAACGGAATGGTCGCGAGCTGCGACGCGTGCGAGATCGAGCATTATAGCCTGGGTCGCCTCATGCAACTCGCCGACTCCCAGCTCACGACTCGGATCTGGAATCTCATCCAGACTCCGAATCTCGCGGCCGGCTGGAAAGTCGCCGGGAAGTGCCCCTGCTGTCGACACGATACGCACGGGGTTCCATTTCGGCATGAAGGCAAGGATCACGCGCTGATCGCGTGCGCGAAGTGTTACCTCGTGGCGATGAAGCGGCCGACACTCCAGCTCTTCCGGGAGTCGAATGCGGCCTACCGAGAGCGACAGATGCTCGAAGCGCGGCGCGAGTCGCGCGAGAAGCTCGAGAACGATCTCCGCAAAGACATCCGGATCGCGAAGCAAATCGTCCGGATCGGAATGGATAAAGCGGGATATGCGCTGAGCGAGGGTCCGCTGCGGGAAATCCGCGTGACCGTTCTCGTCGCGGCCTTCGCGATCTTCCTCAGCCTATTCACGATGCTCCTTCCCTACACTTCGCTCGAACTTTTCGGAAGCGCGACGAGTGCGAGCCTGCTCGCGCTTCTCACGCATGTGACTTTTTTCCAGCTGGCGTGGAACCTTCTGTTTTTTCTCCCGCTGGGTGCGGCGGCCGAGCGTGAAATGGGAAGCGTCCGGTACGCGATCACCTTCGGCGTCATTTTCATCTTCGCGCACGCACTCGGACGAATGATTTCTCCATTCTCCGACGCGGCCGTGGTGGGGCTTTCCCCGTTGGTCGCGGCACTCATCGGCCGCAACCTGGTCCTCGGCATTCCGCTTCGCGCTCGCTACGTTTTCGAAATGCGCACGGTCGCATTCGTCTTCGGCCTATCGGAATTTCGCACGATGATCCCGACTTCGGGCGGAATGCAGTGGTTCACGCTTGGAGCGTGCCTCGTCGCCGGCGTTCTCGCCGCGGCCGTCGCGGAATGGCAACGGCGGCGGACGATCGAGAACGCGAACCTCCGCCGCGATATCGTGGTGATTCCGGATTCTACCCGCGCGATCGCCCGCCGGAGCGGTGAGCTCACCGCCTCGAAGAAAGCCGCCTGACGAACTATTTCGAGCAGGGTTTAATATTTCGGTTCGGAACTTTCAGCGCGTATTTCTTGTTCCATTCTTTATGGATCGCGCACATCTCCGAATCCGTCAGTGCGCGCGGAAATGCCGCCGCCTCGAATACATAGGTGGCCCCCCCGACGCCCGGGTTCTTCGAACCCAGGGCGATCGTCGCGTACTGATCGTTGTCGGGACCGTCCCCTTTGTCGATTTTCTGCGCAGTGGTCTCGGAAATTTTCTCGCCGACTTGGAAAATCCTCAGATCCGACTTTTTCCGATCGAAGCGCATCGAGTAGATGACCGGGACGACCGGCGCGGTCGGTCCGCCGACGTAGGGGCTCGGCATCGCGGCCGCGTTCATGCCGACAATTCCCTGCGTTCCATGGATCGATCCGACGAGATCCGGGCCGACCCAGCCGAGAAACGGGCCACGCGTAGCGCCGGCTTCGCCGTTCTGGTGCTCGAGAATCGGATTCGCCGCCGCCGAAGCACGGGCCGCGACGAAGAGCACCGTAAAACTGCTACCGCCCTTCGTCGATTTTCCGGTTTTGTCCGCGCCCGAGAGCCAGTGGTCCGCATGATTCACATCCAAGCCAAATCGGATTTGGGAGGCCTGGGTGTTCACGCATTCCCGCGCGCCCGGCGCGCACAGGGCCACCGCGTCCCAGTTCCCAGTACTCGTTCGCAATCCTTTCACGAAAGTTCCCGTCGAACTTCCTTTCACGCGAATCCCGTCGCCGAACTTCGCACCCGAGCGATTTTTCCAAGCCGAAGCCTTGCTCCCTTCCGGGAGCCCGACTTCGAAAGGGGCGCCGCCCTTTCGCGCGCCCTTCACATTCTTTAAATCGGAAGCGACTAGCCAAACCCGGTGGTTCTCGATCCCCGCGAGCTTCGGAACCGTGACCGCTTTTTTCGCGGCTGGCATCGCCCCGTCGTCGCCTTCCATCGCGCGATATCCATCGACACCGTCGGGCAGCGGTCGCTTCGCGATCACCTGACCGCCGACCCGGCTCGGATCCACGTCGGGTGGTAGCGCCGTCGCCGTCGTTCCCGGAGCCGTTCCTTTCAGCGCGGAATCGGCGTTGCTTCCCGGCGCGAGGACGGCGGGTCTTCCGCCGCCTGCCACCGATTCCGCACGACCGGGAATTCCGCCGGCGTCCGAAGTCGAGGCGCCGCTCGGCGTGCCTGGGGCGGAACCCTCCGTCCCGGCCACTGGAGCGGCTGAACCTGAAGTCCCGGCCACTGGAGCGATCACGCCTCCGGGTGGCGTAGCACCCGAAGGGACCGCTCCGCCCGGATCGGCGGACGCAGCTGGACTCTCGGCTGAATTTTCGGAACCTTCCCCCGCGCCCGGAGCGCCCGGAGCACTCGGCGTGCCGGCCGATCCGCTCTCAGATGGAATCGCGTCCGCTCCTTCAGGTGCCCCCGCGACTCCCGGATCGGTCGTTCCGTCCGCGCCCGGAAGGGACGAAGCTTCGCCGCTGGGTGTTTCGCCCGCATCGATTCCGGGAACTTCTCCCGACTTCTGATTCATCCAGTAGAGGCCCGCTGCCGCCAGGAGGGCGAGCAAAACAAGTGCGATCGCGATATTCCGGTTCATATCCCCTCAGTTTGCGCGAGAGGAACGAATTTGGACAACGACGTTTTGCTGACGCGGGATTAATTCGGCACGATCGTCTGCACGTTCGTAATGGCCCGGCCGAGAGTCGCTTCGTCGACCCAGACGGAACCTTTTGCCGAATCACAGGTCCAGTCCCTACTGTAGGAACCGCACGAATTGCCCCAGGTGTTGCGAATCAGGAGCTCGCATTTTCCCGACTGTGGATTTTTGCGACGGCCCGTGATGAGCGAGGCATGTCGCCCGCACTGATCCGTGTTCGGATCCTTGGTCTTGAACGCCTTTCCTTCGCCGAGAACGGAGGCACAGTAACTGACCGCGATCGGCATGGCGCGGCTCAACCCTTTGTCCAGCTCGCGATGGATGGCGGGCAGCGACACCTCGGGCTTGAAACGCGGCTTTTCATCGAGAACGCCGGGAATCATTCCTTTCCCGTTCGTATAGGTCGAGACGTCGTTGATTCGGAACTGATTTTTGGCGTAGAGACGGCGCTGCTCCGGGCATTCGGCGAGCGAAATCATTTCGAACATGCGTACGGTATTCGCGTCCGGCTGGAGCTTGGAGTATGGGATGTGCGCCTGGGAAATCACGCAGACATCTTTAATATAGGCCTTGAGCTCGACGACTCCCTTCGCCAGGACATCCCGAGCGACCATGGAGCGAACGTCGAAGTGAATGCGACTGCGATCGACGCGAGTATTATCCTGGCGCGCAAATCCCTGCATCTCGCGCTTCAGGATCTCGGCACCGATCTCCGCCTGCACTTCGATGGGCGAAGGAAGCTCTTCTTTCATCCGTCGACGAAACTCGTCGCGATACTTGGTGAAGATCTGCATCACTTTCGAAGCAAACCCGTCGAGCGTGACCCCACGGAAGAGCGAATCGAGTTCCTCCTGGGAGCACGTCCCCTCCTGAAGAAGTTTCGGAATGATCTTTTTCACATGACCGCCGTCGACCGAAGTCTCGTCACGATCCCATTTATAGCGCTGGCTGATTTCAAATCCGGCGCTCGAGTGATCGTATTCCATGTCGGCGTTTCGGAAGCGCCACGCATCGTAAAGCTGGGCGGCGGCGTGGGCGTAGCAGCTCCCGATCGCGCGCTGATTGCGAACTTTCACATGCTCCATCGCGCCGCCTTCGGCGTCGAGGCGGACCTCCCCGCATGCGGAGGCGGGCAGTCTCCCAATGACCGGAGCGACCTTCGAATCGAATGAAGCGGTAGGGCTGGCCAAAGCTCCGAAGGCGAAGCCTAAACCCGCCGCAAAGGTCACTAGACCGCGGGACGCCCCCCTCACCTTCGCCTTTAAAATCGTCGTCAGCTGATCACGCATGTCGGAAGTCTCCACCGTCGATAAAGCACGGTTTAGACCAATCCAGGAGGCCCTGAGCCCCGTCTGGAAGGGCATCCCGCGGCCACCCGCGCGACCGGAACTGCCTAAATTCTCGACAGTTGCCCACCCCTTCCGAGGCGGTAGACAGCGACGGACCGCCGTGGTTTTGTAGCCCCCATGAAATTCCCTACCTTCGTCCTCGCGATTGCTGTCGCCACCTTTCCGGCGATCTCCCACGCCGACGCGCTCGACTGGATGGATCTCGAAAAGTCCGAACTCTACCTCCTCTCCCAGGACCTCGCGCTGACGGGACTTCGGGGAGAGAAAATCGAAATCGAGGCGGAGGCTCCCTATCGACTTTCGGAAGTCACGCCGCTCGACGGCCTATCGGTCGTGGAATATGTTTTCGACGCCGAAACGTGCGAGGAGCCCGCGCAGGAAAGCGAAATGGAACTGATCCTTCCCGAAGATACGGAGCCGGGTGCGAACGCCGAAGTAGGCGTACAACTCGTGCCTGAATGCCGGCTCGAAATTTTCGTCGAAACCAAGGATCTCGGCCGCCCGAGCCTTTACCGCATTCCCTGATAAAGTACCCATGAGCGACGATTTCACCCAGTTCCGAAAACTTCTGGAAGAGACGTACCTCTTTCCCGCGAACTATACCCATAAGTTCATCGGCAAAAACTCGGATCTGTTCCGGGTGTCGGTGACCGTTTTCGAAGCGAAATTCGTGGGGTTGAAACGCACGGGAGAAAAGCAGAGCGCGAACTCGGCGCATATCGCGCTCACCTATGAATTCATCGCGGCCTCCGCCGACGATATCATCGGACTCGCGAAGGCGACCCACCTGATCGATGATCTGATTTATATTCTCTAGACCCCGGACATGGCTTCGGCCTTATCCGGCGCGCGTGCGAAGCCAGCCCGCGAAACTGTACCGATCCGCGCTCGTCGGAAGCACCTCGTGGGCGATGCGGTCGCTCAAAAAAATGACGGCCGTGCCGGCGCGCGGTTCGATCCGAAGCTCTCCCTCGGGCAGCGCGAGGCGGAGGAAACCCCCGTCTTTTTCCTGCCAGCCGGGGTTGAAAAAGAAAACGATCGAGACGGTGCGGCGACTCTCGTCGCGGAATCGATCGAGATGTTCGCGGTAAAACGTGCCCGGCGCATACCAGGCATAATGACCTTCCCAGTCCCAAAGCCCGAGATACAGGGTTTCGTTCAGTACTCGCCGAAGACCATCGAGAACTTCTGCGATCTGGAGTTGCGCGGGTGTGGAAAGCGCGGGATCTCCCGGCTCAAGCCAAGACGTTCCATCTCCGCGAATTTCCGCATCGGGCCGGCGATCCCCCGCTCGGCCGATAGCAGCTGCGCGAAGCGCTCCCCGCGCCCGCAGGGATTCGATCTCCGCGCGGACGCCCAGGCAAAAAGCTTCGGGGAAAAAATCGGACTGGACGCTATAGCCTTGAGCCGCCAGCTCGTCGGAGATGCGGCGGAAAATTTCATTCGTCACGATGGGGATCCGTCGATGTGCTTCGTGACCCCGGCGCGAAGCTCGAGCCGCATTCCGATCGCGACGAGAAGCGCGGTGAGTTCGAAGAAATACGTCACTTCCAAATGCCGGTTCAGGAGGACCGGCGGAAAGAATACTTTCCGCTGGCTCCACCAAAACCAGACGATGGCCGAATAGAGATACGCCACGTTCGCGACGAACCAGAGGGCCGTGCGTCCATCGACGCGAAATCTCTGAAACCATACGACCGCGTGTTTTCCGAGCGAATGTCCGCAGTAAAAGAGAGAGACACCGGCGAGCCCGAGTCGAAACTCCACGGCCAAGCCCCCCGAAGTCACGAGCCCGCCCGCGAGCAAGGTCACGATGATGGCATCCGAGATTCGCAGGCGCGTCATTACAGAGTTCACTCCTCTCCGTCTTACCGCGAAGGAATGACGAAGGCAGGCGAAACTTCACGATTTCGGCTCGCGCACTCCGCTCAGTCGCCAGGGAATTGGCGCTGTAGGGCGGCGTCGCTTTCGCCGATACGCTGGGTGAAAGGACCGGTATGCCCACCCAAAAAAAGAATCCCCGCTTGGCCTCTGCGGGCCTTACTTTCGAACGGATGCGATGCACGGCGGAACAGACCGCCCGCGCTCTGGGTAAGCTCGTGAACTGGCAAAGTGCCGGCGAAACGGTGCTTCTGGATGCCGAAGTCCTTTCCCATCTCGACGAACTTCTCGTGCAGCTCATCCGAAATGCGATCGACCATGGCATCGAGTCCGCGGAAAGCCGCCGCGCCGCCGGGAAAGACGTCGTCGGCTCGGTCCGGCTCACCTTCCATGAACGCGACGGAAACGCTGAAATCGTGCTCGCCGATGACGGTCGCGGCATTGATTCGCATTACCTCGTACAGACCGCGATCCTCGCGGGGATCGCCGAGCCCGATCAGGAATTTACCCGGGACGAAGCCCTGGAGCTGATTTTCGTTCCGGGTCTGTCCACTCGCGCAGCGCCGAACGAAGTCTCGGGGCGTGGGATCGGCATGGAAATCGTCCGCGCCCAGATCGAAGCGCTCGGTGCGTCCCTCGAAATCGAAACGGCCATCGGCGTGGGAACGACCTTCCGAATTCGAATTCCCGCGGCATCCGCGCACTCTCGCCCGTCGCGTCAATCGGCCTAATCCCGATTTTCGACCGATCCTCTCGGGATTAACTTGGATCTCCGGTCTTTTCTTGGAAAAATGCCAGGTGATGCAGTTTTCGCGGTTTTCCTTTCTTAAAATTGCCGGTGGATTCGCATTGGCTTCGGCCATTCTTCCGTCCGCCGAGGCGACTTCGCGACTTGCCGTTTCTCCCCTGCGCGATTCCGCCTGCGTTCTCTCCGGCGAGTTCCTCGGATCGGCGCGAAAAGAAAATGGAGTCGCCTGGCGCTACCGGCGGCTTTCGCGCGTGGAATCCGCGCAATGCCGGAACCTCTCCGAGGAATTCGAAGTTTGGATCCCGGGAGGCGGCTACTCCACCCTCTCCGAGACGATCATTTATCCGGGTCACATCGTAGAGCCCAAACCTGGACAGCGATTCTCGCTTCGTCTGATTTATTCCGAACGTCCCGCACGCGGCTGGTTCCATTCCGGTCCGTTTCCCCGCGCCGAGAAAGAACGGGAATGAGTCGGCGGAAGCGCGAAGAATTCACATACTCCCCTTTCCGCTTCGCGGGGATCGCCCTTGCGATCGCGATGGCCGCGTTTCCGTTTCCGGCTCGCGCATTTATTTTTCTCGCGGGCGGCGGATACGAAAAAGGCGAACGCCCGATCACTGCCGTACCTACCTGGCCGAAGCGTGTCCTTCGGTTTTATGTAAATACGAATCTCGACGCTCTGGGGGGCAGCATCGCCACCAGTGTCACGGGCGCCCAAGTACTCTTGGCCGCCGAAGCGGCGGTCGGAGCTTGGAGTCAGGCTTGCCGGGCCGATCTCCAGATCGAGGTCGTCGGGACGACGTCCGCGATCTACAATCCCAGCGACGGCATGAATACCATCTTGTGGGATGACCGCACCTTCGCCGAAGGAAATTACTACGGGAACGATACTTCGATCCTCGCGGCCGCGACCTCCGTCGTCGCGGGTGAAGATTTTGCGGATTGCGATATCGTACTGAACGGAAATGCTTCCACGGCGATGGCTTACGCTCCCGCCATGGGCGAAGCCGATCTCCGGTCGGTGGTCACGCATGAAGTCGGCCACTGCATCGGCCTCGACCATCCGATCGAACCGGACTCAGGCACGCCTGCGAACGGCTACGATTCAGCGGAAACCTTTCTGCGCGAAGCGACCATGGTCCAGACCGTGACCCTCGCCGATCCGAGCGATACTTCGCGCCGGGACATTAATCAGGACGACCGCGACGGAATCGAGTGCATTTACGAGCGAGGGCGGCCGCTGCGGACCGGCTCCCGCTGCGATAGCTACACGGGCACCGACAACGGCGGATCGATCATCGGTCGTACTTCCATCACGGGTGGACCATCCGGTACGGACACCAACTGCGGAACGGACACCCAGGGACGAAATGCGCGCCCGAGCACCACCGCGGGAGACGGGTGCATCAGCTCGGCGATTGCCCAAACGGATTTCCGGGAAGATTCTCGGCCCGCGACCTTTCTCGAACGGATCGGCGGAAGTTTCGGCTTCTGGCTCTTCGCCGCAATCATCCTCGGCGCGCGATTTTTACGGAGGTCGCTTCGTCGCGCGAAGGGCACGGCCATCGTCGCCGCGCTCGGGGTCGCTCTCTTCTCCGCCGCGCCGATAAATTCCGCCCGGGCGTGGGAACTGGAGCTGCACTACGAGCGCCGAAGTCCGTCGCCGAAACTCTGGGAGTCCTTCGCGGCCATGGATTCTTCGACGACGGCATGGGACCGCGACCCTTCCGTGGCGGAGTTCGGCGCCTTCTCGGAAATCTCCGCGACCGCGTTTTCCGAGTTCGAATCCTGGGGAAAGTGGGGCGCTTTCCTCGCTTTCACCTTGCCGAAGTCCCTTTCGACGAATGCCAAGGCCCAGAACGCCGCCGAGCAGACGAAAACAACGACTCTCGGCGGTTTCCGGATCGGGCCTGAACTGCGCTGGTACCCCATCGGATCCGAAGGCGTCCGATGGTTCGTCGGCGGCCGACTCGGCGCCGGGCTCTTCACCGGAAATCAGAAATTCGACAGTTCCGCCGGAGCCGCTTCCAGCGGAAAAGTTTCGTTCCGCGCGTGGAGCTTCGAGCTCGCCGCCACGACCGGCGCGGAGATTCCCGTCGGCCCCGTCACCTTGGTCGCGGAGGGGGGTTACTCGCGTCTGCGGAGCTCTTATTTCTCGTCCACCGGAAACGAAGGATCCGTTTATTCCGACTTTCCATCGGGCACGCGTCTCGCCGCCGATACCGGCGCGCAAACTGAAGACGTCCGTTTTATCGGCTCGGGCCTCTACGCTCGCGTCGGCATCCAGATCGCTCTCGGGAGTGGAGAGCGGCGCTCGGTTCGCCGCGAAGAACCAGCCTACGACGACTACGAGGGTTCTCCGACTCGTGAAGAATCTCGCCCACCCGAGGCGCCGATCGAAGAAAAAATCCGGCCACTCGACCGGACTGCGCCGGAGGCGCCCGCTGAACCGGCGGGAGCTCCCGCGCCGACGCCGGCTCCCGCGGAACCCCCCGTCGTGCCGACCCCGCAGCCGGAATCTCCGACTGCCGCTCCGCTCGAAGACCCGATGCAGCGTGAGCGGGAGTTCCAGGAATCCCTGCGGCCAGCACCGAGCCCATCGGCACTTCCGGTTCCGCCGCCGCCCCTTGTTCCGCGCCAGCGGGAAACCTGGGAGATCGACCCGATTCCAGGCGAGGCGCCCGCGACCTTCGAGCGCGCACCGATCCTTCCGACGCCCCCGGCGAATCCACCGAACCTTCCGGATCCGGTTCCTTAGGAATTATCCGGTTCGTTTCAGTTTTACATGGGGCTGGCACGGATCGAAGTCGTCCGCGAGCTGCATCCCGGTGTCTTTTTCTCGGTACTTCTCGTTCATGTGGAGAAGAAAGCGGTCGAAGATCGCCGGATCGATTTTTTTCGCGCGCGCGCGTTTCATCAGGTTCAGCGCCTCTTCCACCGAGAGGGCTTCCGCATAGGACCGCTTCGTGGTGATCGCGTCGAAGAAGTCGGCGATCGCCGTCACGCGGGCGAGGACTTGGATTTCCTCGCCTTTGAGCCGGCTGGGATAGCCGGTTCCGTCGTAATTTTCGTGATGTTGGAAGACGACGTCGCGAATCAGATCGACGCTGGCGCCCGGCGGCGCTTTTACTCCGCGCTGACTGAGAAACTCTTTTCCGAAAGTCGGATGCCGCTGGATCTCGAGAAACTCTTCGTCGGTGAGTCGGCCGACCTTGTTCAGGATCTTGTTCGGAATTTTTATTTTCCCGATGTCGTGCAGAAACCCACCCATCCCGGCGTTGACGATCTGGTTCGGAGCGGCGTCGGGTTCCATAAGCTGATAGATCAGGATGCAGTACATCGAGACGTTGATCGAATGATCGTAGGTATAGAAATCGTGAAAACTCAGGCTTCCGATGAGCTCATGAAGCTGATTGAGTTCGTAGTTTTTCAGAAGCTCGACGAAACCTTCGACGGTTTGGCGACATCCATCCAGCGTTTGATTCACGATTTCGACCGAAACTTCGTCGGTCTTCACGTTAAAGATGGAATCGAGATGATGGAGCGCGGAACTCTTCAGGATCTGGACCTTCTCTGCTTCCGTCTTTCCGAAGTACTGGCAGATCGCCCGAAGATAAGCGCCGCGTTCGAGCTCGGAGATATAAACCTGCAGATATTTCTGCTTGAGGATGGCGTACTCAGGCTTCGTGAGCGTGTCGCCGATCGGAAAAATTTTCACGAAATGATCGCGACCCTCGACGGACGACGAATTGATATAGAGGTTGTAGGGAATCGCGTGATTCATCACGAGAAGTTCGGGATCGGGAACGAAGAATACGCCACTGGCCATCTCACGAGTCTAATTCGGTCGACCGATTCCGTCTAAAGATGGAAATTTGGCGCCGCTCGCGAAGAAGCCGCCGTTCCGCACGGCTCAGGATTTTGACGCCACCCGGGACTCCGGGGTATCGCCCCGAATTTTTCGCATGTATCGGCGGATAAGAGCATCGTAGATCGAATCCGGCATCAGGCGAAGCATCGCCTGCAAACCACGGTAAGGCCATGGGGCGATCACGCGCCGCGCGCCGCGAAGCACGCCGTGGGTGAAGATCTTCCCCGCTTTATCCACATCCATGAGGAACGGCATCGATCCTCGGTTCTTCGTCGTCAGCGCGGTTCGAATATATCCCGGGGTGACGATCACGATCTTCACCGCGTAGGGATCGAGATCGACCCGTAGACTCTCGAGATAGGTCGAAAGGGCAGCCTTACTCGTGGAATAGGCCCCGGAATCGGGTAGGCCGCGGGCGGCCGCGATGCTCGAAACTCCGGCGATCGTTCCCGAACGCCGAGCCACCATCCGGGGCTTCGCCCATTCGGCCGCGTTGATGGCGGCCATGAGATTCACGTTCAGACACCGCTCGAGGTCCTGCCAGGAATCTTCCCAGGGCTTGCTTCGGCTGGAGATCCCCGCGTTCAGAACGAGGTGCGAAATCCCTCCGAAAGCCGCCTCGAAGCGGGCCAGCGCCGCGCGCTGGGCTTCGAAATCCGTGACATCGACCGCGGCGAACAGGACGTCGGCCGCCCCGGCGGACCTCAGTTCGGGGACCAGCCCTTCGAGGAGTTCCTTTCGCCGCGCGATCAGTCCGACTCGCGCTCCGCGACGCGCGAATTCCAGCGCCATGGCTTTGCCGATACCGTCGCTCGCACCTGTGATCACTACGGAAAGAGGAGTGTCCATCTCGCTACTGATACTGCGTTAGATCTCGCAAGAACAAAGAGCGGAATCTTCACGTCAAACTCCGTCCCGTCGTCGCGGGCCATACGATAGGTTCCGCGCATGCTGCCGGTAGGTGTGGGAAGCGGGCAAAAGCTGGAATAACTGAAGGAAGCTCCCGGCGACAAATGGGGATGCTCACCGACGACCCCGTCCCCTTCCACCTCGCGCTCGGCACCGTCGCCGTCGCGGATGATCCAGTGACGAGAGAGGAGGCGGACAGGCTGGCGGCCCTCGTTGGAAATCGTGACCTCGTACGAAAAGACGAAGAGGCCCTGCGTCGGATCGGAATGCTCCCTCAGATAGGTAGGCCGGACTTCGATAAGGATTCCGTCCGTCGTTTCGCGGTACATGATTCTATCCCTATCCGAGCCATGTTACCTTCGAAAGCATGAATTTGCTGCTGCTGCGCGGACTCCTCCAAGACCCGGTAACCTGGGAAGAATTCGCCACTCGCCTGAGAGTTCACGCGCCGCACTTAAAACCCTTTCTATTCGATCTTCCCGGGGTCGGCTCCGAATATCAGCGAAGCAGCCCGGACACCGTGCCCGCCCTACGTATCGATTTGGCCAAACGTTTCCATGAAAGGATCGCCCAAGGCAAACTCCCCGGAGGACCTTGGGCCATCGCGGGAGCGGGCATCGGCGCCATGATCGCGCTCGACTGGGCTTCTGCGGAACCTCTGCTTTTCCAGCGTCTGATTCTGATGAATCCATCGAGTGCGGATCTCTCGAGTCCGCGGGAACGCTTCCTTCTTTCCTCCCGCACGCGCATTTTATGGAGTCTCTTTCTCGGGAAACCCAGGAAGGAAGTACGCGCGATCCTCGCTGCGGTTTCCAACCGCTTTCATCCGAACGATCCGAAGATGCGGACGCTCGAAGCGGGTTTTCTGAAGACCCGCCGCGAACGCCACCCTACCCGGCAGACCGCGCTCCGCCAACTTCGCTCCGCCTCGCAGTTCGAACTCCCGGCGATGAACGGGATCGCGGCACGTACGATCGTCGTGACGAGCCAAGGCGATCGGCTCGCTCGCCCCGAGTGCTCCGCCCGCGTCGCGGACCGGCTCGGCGCGCGACAAGTTTCGCACCCCTGGGGCGGTCATGATCTCGCGATCGACGATCCCGAATGGCTCGCCCGTGAACTCGCCGAATGGACGCAAGAGGCCCTATGAAAGAACGGATTACCGATTCCATCTACGACCTCGTCGACCTCGGCCACTACCCGTTTGGCCTCGACATTCGTTATGCCCGCTCCGACAACTTCCACGGAAGCGCGGTCTACCCGTTCGAGGCCGCATTCCTCCAGCGTCCGGTAGCGGAGGCTCTGCTCCGCGTCCACCACGGTCTCGAATCCTTCGGCTACGGAATTCTCGTCTTCGACGGGTACCGTCCTTGGTCGGTGACCAAAATTTTCTGGGACGCGGCGGATGAGAACCAGCGCCAGTTCCTCGCGAATCCGGATCGAGGCTCGGTCCACAATCGAGGCTGTGCGATCGACTGCTCCCTGTTTCGTCTGAAAGACGGGACGGAAGTGCGGATGCCTTCCGAGTTCGACGAAATGAACGAAACGGCCTGGTCCGCCTACGCCGGAGGAAGCGCGGAGTCGCGGGCGGCGCGCGATCTCCTGATCCGATCCATGCATCGGCAAGGCTTCAGCGTGATTAAAAACGAATGGTGGCACTTCAACCACGCCGAAGAGAAGAATTATCCGATCCTGGATCTCGACTTCACCCAGGTGCTTCGCGCGATCAGTGCGCGGCCGTCATCGGCACGGTAAAAACCGCGCTGCAAGTCCCGCGATCGGGATGGCAGAAATTTTCGAGACAGTCTTCGTTTCGCGTACAGGGCTCCTGATAGCCTTGGCCGCCTTTGCACGATTCGGTCGTGGAAACCCGCAGCTCCACGGCGGTACGTTCGATCGCGGCGCCCGCGGGAGCCGAAGCGAGGTCGCGGGCGAGCGCCTTTTTCAAGCAACGATTTCGAAAACGCTCGAGACGTTCGGGATACCGGGACGTGATCTCGTCGATCGAGGTCGCCCCGTAAAAGTAGGCGTCGAGAAGGCCCGACGATTCCGCGGATCCGGGGCCGGAACAGGTGACCTTGCCGTAAACCACATGCGCGCCTCCGCAGTTTCGGCCGGGATCGGCCGATGCGAGACTACCGGCGGCGAAAATCACCGCGCAAATCATCCAGGTGGGTTTTTGCATCATAGACAACGAACGCACTCCGCTCTTATTCGTCTTCGGGATTCCGAACGGGTGGCTTGAGCGGGTTCAGAATCGACCAGAGTTTAGGCGCATTGTTCAGAGCGCGCTCGCGGGAGGTGGAAATGGAAACGGCCGGGCGCGATTCGCGTCCGGCCGTTCAAATAACAACGATTCGAATTGATCGTAACTAGCGAACGCTGATTCGACGACCTGAAACCTGCACGGAGAATTCCGGGGCGAGGTTTTTGATCGTGAATACAGGCGCGCAAAGGCCGAGGCAGCTCGACTCCCGGAGATCGTTCGGAATCTTGTTAAAGATCGCCGAGTGATCGAGGTAGAATTCGAGCTCCCCGCCGCCGATGACGGAAGACTCGATGATCGAGCGCCCGTTCACAGGGGTCCAGTGCCCGGTGCCGATCCGGAAGTAGAGATCTCCGTCGGTCTTCGCCCACTTCGAATCCCAGTCATACTGCTTCGACTGCCAGCCGGAGTAGCTCGTGCGCGCCTTGAAGACGTACGCGGCGTTGATCGAGTACTGCTCGCCCGACTTCACGATGATGCCCGTCTTCAGCGGTGTCGCCATCCGATGCTCGGCTTTCACGGAGAATTTCTTATCTCCGAGGGATGTCACTTCGACCTTTTCGACCTGCTTCGCGTTCGCCGCGAGGAAGCCGGCCACCACATAAACGTTCGTCGTATCTTTCATCGAAAGATTTTTTACGACGGCTTCGTTATCGTGATTGATGTTGGTCTTCTTCATCCGGAACTTCGCCTTCAGCTGGGCTTCCGGAAGCAGGCCGCCGTCGTCGGTTTCGCGACGTCGAGGCTCTTGGTCCTGCGGCGGATCGATGACCATCGAGTCATGCAGTTCCTGGATCAGCTGCTGCTCGTAGGCGACGGCCGCCATGTTTACGGTCGAACGGTTGGTCATCGCGAAACTCGCGGCGCCCAGGCGATCCGAAAGGCGGTCCGCGAAACGGCTTTCGAAATCGTCATCCGTTTCGTCTTCGTCTTCCGTACGACGACGGCGAGTCGGGTAGCCGTCGTTCGAATCATAAGGATCTTCCGGCTCGAAGCAGAGGTTCATGACTCGGCTGAGCATCTCCTGCATGCCCGGGACATTGCCTTTCGAAACGATGCTGACACCTTTCAGGCTGTTCTGGACGCTGTTCAGGAACGCGTATTCGAGGTCCGCGCCGAGGTATACCTTCGCGCCCTTGACGTTGCCTTCGACGCTCGGCGAGACGCCCGCCCTCATTTCCAACTCGGTCGCCATCTCCTTGCAGCTGACGTCGATGTTGTAAAACTTGTCGGTCATCATTCCGTCGTAAGCAATCGCGAAGTCGACGTTGATACCCGCTTCGTCCTGATAGAGTTCGTCGAACGTCGACGCTTCTTCGGGGTCGAGTGCGAATTTCAGCAAACGAGGCACGTCCAGATACTGAAAATTCGTGACGTTCGCGGAGGCGAATTTATAACTGAAATCTGGGAGCGAAATCCCGATACTGCGAGCCACCACCGGCTTCAGCTGCGAATCCTGGCGGATGTTCGGGATGTTCTGCGCGGCGAGCTCTTTCAGATCTTTGGAGAAATACGGAATGATGCGAACCGTGTATTCGATCTTTCCGCTCGCCAAGGTCTTCGGGCGCAGCACGGTTTTTCCGTCCTTCGCCTCGAAACGAATCTTCGGAATGTACCAATAGACTTCCGGATCCACGGCATCCTTGTAGATGACGATGCCGTGCTCGTCGTTCCTCCACGCTTCCTTATCGGACGGAACGGCGAATGCGGAATCGACCTGGGCTACAACCCCCAGCGCGACTCCAGTCGAGACCAATCCAAAACGAATCCAATTGCTTTGAATCATGAGTTACCCCCCCTTTTGAGGCAGGCTGGAGGTACCAACGCGTCGCTTTTTTGACAAGGCAGCCACCCGAATCCTGACAATATAAGAACTTCAAATTTTCCCTCTCTAAGCGCGTCGCAGCAAAATAACGCAATCTGTCGGATTCGGGTAACCGAGCAGCGACGTAAGTTTTGGGGGACACCTCTGCGCGCGCTGCGAGTGCACAGCCATTTAAAAATCAGCCTTAAATCAGGTCTTTTACCCATCGCCGAGTCGTCTAAAACCGCGTGAATCGCGGCACATTTAGCGAGAGAGGCGTTTCTGCGGCGCGGCGCCAAGACCATCCACCGTCGACGACTTCGCATGTACCCATATAAGTCGGGTATTCATCCTCCACATTTTGGCAAGTTCCAGGGAACGAAGAATTCAGATGCGATCCCGACCGCCTTCGCTCCGCGCTGTCTCGAGACAAGGGATCTCCAGTTAACGCAACGCGCGTAACGCGCGCCACGTCATTTTTCCCGCGCCGCGACCGGTTCTCAAACTTCCCTCCCAGCCGCCGATAAGTTCAAGGGGAACCTTACCCTCCGGCAGTCCAACCTTCGCGAGAATCCAACCGTGCGATTATTTCATTCGTTTCTGATCACCCTCCTCTTCGTCCAACCGGCGGCCGCCTACCAATCGGCGATTTGCCAGACCTTTCTCGGATCGCGACTGGATCTGAATCTGAGCCGCACGCCGGACGTTCGGGCGGAATGGGACAGCATCGTCGATGTGCTGAACGCGTCTTCGGAGCCGAATGCCGGCAACTGGTACTTCGCGAACATGATCCTGCCTCGCGACGTTCTCTACGCGAAGGAACTTGCGTCCACCAGCGCCGAAGTCGATCAGGCCATCCACCGACAAATCAAGTTCAACCAACTTTACCGCGCGAAAAAACTGTACGCGAATCATGTCTTCGGAAAGACCACGGACGCCCAGTCGTTCCTCAAGGACCTCGGAAAGTTCGAAGGATTTTCCGCGACGCCGGAAATCGTCAGCCGCGTCCGCGAGATGTCGAATCGCATCGCGGCGAGCGGTCGCGGCGATGCGATTGTCGATGTCCTTCTCGAATCCATTTTCGAGATGAAGTCCAGCGGCCTGGTTTCGCAGGACTTTCCCCTGACGGCGATCTACCATCGCCACCTCGCGGAGCTCGGCTTCATGCCTTCGCTCCACGGGATCAGCGCCGCGACCGACCTCGCGAAGTTCAAGTCCGAGATGAAGGACCGAATCATCCTCGCCGGACTTCTGAAGGACGACGTCCGTTCGCGAGCTTTGCTAAAAATGCCGATCAAGGGCTCTCCGGTCGTCTTCCTCGGTGACATCCCCCCGCAGATTTCGATCCAGTCCATCCAGAAGAACCGTTCCGCGAAGATCGATTTCGACCTCATCAGCTTCGCGAACTTCCTGCGGAAGCGCGAGTACGCGGGTCTGGCGAATCTCCAGCAAGCGGTCGACGACTTCGTCGCGACTTTCCAGAAATGGTCGGTCGAGTTCGTCAACAAGAGCAACGGCAGCACCGATCGCTTCGTGCTCAATTCGATTCCGAAGGACTTCGTCGACAATTTCTTCGAGACCACGCTGAACAACACCCAGAAGTGGCAAGCGAAGATCCGCGCGTTTTATCGCCGGGAAGAACTTCTGCATCGCGGTCAGTTCGCGACGAAGTATCTTTCGGACCGCGAGGTCATGCGTATGTTCACCTCCATCGACAAATCGACCGTCTCCATGCGATCGAAGATCGGCGCCGGAATCATCAACCAGCCTTTCGTGACTCGCGACTTTCGGACCTTCAACACCCTGTTCGAGGAAAATCCGGGACTGCTGCTGAAGTACATCGAAGACCATATGACCGAAGGCGGCCTCTACCTCCAGAGCCCGTTCCTCTCCTCCTCGAAGAACGCGGTCACGGCGAAACGTTTCGCGAAGGGATTTCTCCGAGAGCCGGAGGAAGTCGCGGCAATGAAGTCGCAGATCACTTATTCGTTCTATCGGACGAACGGCTTCGGCGAGGTCGATGTGAACCGGCTGAACTCCATGCTGAAAGCCAACGGCTCGGAATTCACTTTCACGAGCAAATACGGAAGACAGGAAGAAGTCATGACCGTGGGCGCAATCGCGCCCGATGCCGTGGTCGAGGTCCGCGTCGTCGACGTCGAGGACATCGTCATCGAGCAAAACACCCAGCAGAACATCGTGGAAGCCCAGAAGATCCTGAAGGAACGCGTCTTCAGCCGAAGCTTCGAAGATCCGGGACTGATCAAGGTCGAAGAGACCGTGGCGGGGGTCACGACCGTTCGCTACTATCGCGCAAAGAGGAATTTGCTCGGACTGTTCACGTTTTCCGAGGCGAAAGGAAGATAAATGCGCACCACCCTAATCCTCCTATCGCTCGGTCTAGCTTCGGTCGCGAACGCGGGACCGCAAGACCCGAGCCCCCAGCTGAAAATTTTCGAGAAGAAGATCTCGCCGAAGTGGCTCTTCGCCGAACAATATCTCTCGAACACGACCCCCTTCATGTCGAATATCCGCAATCCGATCGGCCTCTTCGTCAACGATGCCAAACATCACGGGAAACTCGAGGAGAAGTTCCAGCCCCACTTCCGCAACGTATTCGCGCCCGGGACGGCGCTCATTCCGTACGACGAGGCGATCGTCGTGGGCGAAAAGGTTCCCGAAACCCTCATTCATACGGACGAGACGGGCAAAAAGTTCATCCGCTACTTCTACCACCCTTCCCAGGCGAACTATTATCGAAAGTTGCCGCGGGCCCAATTCCGAAACGGTTACTCCGCGACTCCTTCCTCCTCCGCACGAAGTCTTTTCGTCATCCACCCGGAGCGCCAGGAACTATTCGTCGCGAAGACGTCCCTGAATAACAGCGTCATGGGTGGGTTTGATCGGCAGATTTCCCTCGATGAGGCCATGCGGTCCGTCTACAATTCGAACCGGCTGAAAGAGCTCCACCAGCGCGTGGACGGCAAATTGCCGGACTCCGGTTTGAGATGGGATTTTTTCCAGGAAAGCGCCGCGGTCTTCCCCTCCGAT
>CAZIAL010000007.1:0-97362 GCA_964536965.1 uncultured Bacteriovoracaceae bacterium | reverse complement strand
GATCAATCCGCTCATTCTGACGAAGAAGGGCGAGCTCCATGTCCTCGACACCAAGATGAACTTCGACAGCAACGCCCTCTATCGCCATCCGGACGTGGTCGCGATGCGCGATCTGCTCGAAGAGAATCCGCAGGACGTCGAAGCCTCGAAGTTCGATCTCGCGTACATCGCCCTCGATGGCAACATCGGCTGCCTCGTGAACGGCGCGGGTCTCGCCATGGCGACGATGGACATCATCAAACTGCATGGCGGTAGTCCGGCAAACTTCCTGGACGTCGGTGGCGGCGCCTCGAAGGAGAAAGTCACCCACGCGTTTAAAATCATCCTCGAAGATCCGAAGGTGAAGGCGATTCTCGTGAACATCTTCGGCGGAATCATGAAGTGCGACATCATCGCGGAAGGCGTGATCGCCGCCGCGAAGGAACTTTCGCTGAAGGTGCCGCTGGTGGTGCGTCTCGAAGGAACGAACGTCGAAAAGGGGAAAGAGATCCTTTCGAAGTCGGGTCTGAAAATCACGACCGCCGACGATCTCGGCGACGCCGCGAAAAAAGCGGTCGAAGCGGCCAGAAATCAGTAAATTCTAAGGAAATACGAAAATGTCTATTTGGGTAGGTAAGGACACGAAGCTGATCGTCCAGGGGATCACCGGTTCGCAGGGTTCGTTCCATGCGATCGGTTGCCGAGACTACGGAACCAACGTGGTCGGTGGCGTGACTCCAGGACGTGGCGGACAGACGCATGAAGGATTCAAGGTCTACGATACGGTCGAGGAAGCCGTCGCGAAAACCGGTGCGAACGCGACGATGATTTTCGTCCCGCCTCCGGGCGCGGCGGACGCGATCTGCGAAGCGGCCGATGCGGGCATTCCGCTGATCGTCTGCATCACGGAAGGAATTCCGGTTCGCGATATGCTCGCCGTGAAACGTTACCTCGCCTCCACGAAGTCCCGACTGATCGGACCGAACTGCCCGGGCATCATCACGCCGGGTGCCTGTAAAATCGGCATCATGCCGGGCCAGATCCACATGGCCGGCCGGATCGGCGTCATCTCGAAGTCCGGAACGCTGACCTACGAGGCGGTCCACCAGCTGACGAAACTTGGCATCGGCCAGTCGACCTGCGTCGGCATCGGGGGCGATCCGATCGCGGGCACGAACTACATCGACACCCTCGAAGCGTTCGCGCGCGACCCGGATACCGACGGAGTCATTCTGATCGGTGAAATCGGCGGAAACGCCGAGGTCGAAGCCGCCGATTACATTAAACGGGAGTTCAAGAAGCCCGTCGTCGGTTTCATCGGCGGAGCCACCGCTCCCGCCGGAAAACGCATGGGTCACGCCGGAGCGATCATTTCGGGTGGCAAAGGTACCGCGGAAGAGAAGTTCCAGGCCCTCCAGGCCGCGGGTGCGAAAATCACCCGCAGTCCGGCCGAACTGGGCATCACGATGAAAGCGGCGCTCGGGAAATGAGCCGGCTCATTACCGTGGCATTCGGCGCCCGAAAAGATTAGAAGTAACGCAAACATTCCTATTTAGGCAGAGATTCAAGGAGACTTTACATGGCCAACGAAAAAACTTTCTCGATCATCAAACCGAACGCCGTCGCGAAGAACGCGATCGGTGAGATCATCACCCGTTTCGAAAAGAAGGGGCTACGCATTGCCGCCGCCAAGTTCACGAAACTCTCCCGCGAAAAAGCGGAAGGATTCTACCTCGAGCACAAGGAACGCCCGTTCTTCGGCTCGCTCGTGAATTTCATGACCTCCGGTCCGGTTCTCCTGATGGTTCTCGAAGGCGAAAACGCCGTTCTCGCCAACCGCGAAATCATGGGCGCGACCGATCCGGCGAAAGCCGCTCCGGGCACGATCCGGAAGGACTTCGCGGATTCGATCGAAGCGAACGCCGTCCACGGCTCCGACTCGCCGCAGTCGGCCGCGCGCGAGATCGCTTACTTCTTCGACAAGTCCGAACTCTCGAACCGGTTCTAATACCGGACGGCGGAGTGTCGCCGTAGGCGGCCTACACGAGATGCGCATCGCAATTGCCCAGATCGCGCCCATCGTCGGCGATTTCGAAAAGAATGTCGCCGCGATCACCCTTGCCTATGAACGGGCCTGCGCCCCCGAATCGGGGACGCCGGCCCGTCTGCTTTTAACGCCTGAACTTTCCGTCTCGGGTTACGCGCTCCACGATCTTCTGGACCGCCCCGAAATCTTCGATCGTACCGAAGCGGCACTGACGAAACTCGCGAAACTCACCCTCGGTAAATCGACCGCGCTCGCCGTCGGACATGTCGCGCGTAATTCGGGTGCTTCCGGCCGAGCGGCCCGGAACTGCATCTCGGTCCTCGAGAACGGGCGGATCGTCTTCACCCAGGCGAAGACCTTGCTTCCGACCTATGACGTCTTCGACGAGGCCCGCTATTTCGAGCCTGCGGATTCGCACGCGGTCTGGGAGACGAAGGATGGCTCCGGAAAATCATGCAAGATCGCTTTCGCGATCTGCGAGGATCTCTGGGGCGCGGATTCGGTCCTGGGCCGCCGAATCTACGGCAAACTTCCGATCGAGACCCTCGCGAAACTCGGTCCGGACCTGCTGATCTCGCTTTCCGCTTCGCCTTACGAGTACGACAAGCGCGACCGGCGCGAGACGTTGCACGCCGAAATCGCCCGCGACCATTCGCTTCCGCTCCTCTATGTGAATCAGGTGGGTGCCACCGACGACATCCTCTTCGATGGCGCGAGCTTCGCGATTTCGGCGAAAGGAGAGATGCGAGGACGTCTCCCGGCCTTTCGTCAGGCGTTCGCGATTTACGACACGGATCGGGCCCGATTCGATGCGGAGAGCGACTCGATCCGCGAGGACTCCGCGCCCGACGAGCTCGAGGTGCTCGTCCGCGGTCTGGTCCACGGCATCGCGGAGTATTTTTCGCGGACCGGTTTCAGCCTGGGAATCCTCGGACTTTCCGGCGGGATCGATTCCGCGGTCGTCGCGACGCTTGCCGTGCGCGCGTTAGGTCCCGGCAATGTCTTCGGAGTCGCGATGCCTTCCCAGTATTCGAGCACGCATTCGCTTTCCGATGCGGAAGCGCTCGCGCGAAATCTCGGTATTCCGTTCGAAGTGCGGCCGATCAAGTTTCTGTTCTCGACCGTGAATCGCGAAGTCGGAGAGGCGCGGCAGGGACTTTCGGAAATCGCACAGGAGAATCTCCAGTCGCGCCTGCGCGGGATGATCCTCATGACGCTTTCGAACCACTACGGCGCGCTCGTCTTCACGACCGGGAATAAATCCGAGATCGCGACCGGCTACTGCACGCTTTACGGCGATATGTGCGGCGCGATCGCACCGATCGGCGATGTGGTGAAAACGCGGGTGTACGACATCGCCCGAAAGCTGAACGAATGGGCGATCCGAGACGGTTTACCTGCACCGATTCCCGAGGGCACGCTCACGAAGGCCCCCTCGGCGGAGCTTAAGCCCGATCAGAAGGACCAGGACACGCTGCCGCCTTACGCGGAGCTCGATCCGATGCTGGTGGATTACCTCGAGCGAGCGACTCCGGTCGCCGAACTCGTAAAGAAATACGGGGCCTGGGTTCCCGATATTCTTCGGCGGATCGAGCTCAACGAATATAAGCGCCGTCAGGGCGCGCCGGTTCTGAAAGTTTCTTCGAAAGCCTTCGGGGTGGGCCGCCGAGTGCCGATCGCGAAGGTCTGGGATCAGCGGATTCCGTTGTCAGAACGTTGACGACCGCTTTCGTCGGCAGTCGATTTTTCCTTCCTGGCCCGGATTTCGCGAGGGTTTTTCTATAGTTCGTCGCGTTCTCGCCGATCAGTTCGATTGGAGAGGTGCTTATGCATTCTAAAAAGAGAGAAATTGGGGCCTGGATCGTTGCTATGGCGCTCGCGAATGGGCTGCCGGGGATGGCGAAAGCCGACGACGAGGTGACCGATGCCGACCGGGCGGAGTGTCTGCATAAAACGGAGCGCCCGCAGGTGGGCTCCAATTTCGAAAAGGCGCTGATTCGCCTCTGCCGACTGCAGCCGAAAGTCGATCTGCTTCGGCGTGAAATCCGCGACATCCAGGACGAAGGCGTCGTCGCCGCGAAGCAGGCGGAACTCGATGCGATCCTGCCCGAGTATCGCGAAGTTCGGTCCCAGGTGAACCGCGGCGGGAAGAAGTACCGCAAAATCGTAAAGAAAGAGCGCCGCATCGAGAAGCTCGAAGAGGATATCGACGAACTGCAGGCATCGAAAGCCGGCAAGTCGCCGGAAGAGATCGCCGAAATTAACCAGACCATCGATGCGCTCGAAGCGAAGATCGTCTCGAAAAAGAACGCCGTGAAACGCAAAGAGGCGAAGTACGAAAAGATCACCGGCGACAAGGCTCCTTCGCGGAATCCTTCGCCGACGCCGTCTCCATCGCCCTCTCCGTCTCCGATCCCACCCATCGGGATGACGGAAGCCGAGAAACGGAAAGAGTTGGCCTGCTGGACGCGCGAGGACGCGCCGCTCAAAGAAACGGTCGCGGTTCATTTTCCGATCGGATCTTCGACTCTCGTCGGCTCCCAGGAGTTCGAGACCAAGGTGCAGGATCTGTTCTATTTGAAAACCCGCGCGGTGGCCGATCGGATCGCCCAGGCCGGGTATAAGATCTATAAGGTCGAAGCGACGAGCCACGCCTCGAAAGTCCCGCATTCGAAGACGGGTCTGACTCCCGCGCAGCTGGCGGAGCAACGGAGCAAAAACGCATCGGCCCACTTCTTCACGAATCTTTCGATCGGGAACGAAAACGGAGAAAATCCCCTCGATCTGAAATCTCTCGATTTCGAAGGCGCGCTGACCGTGCCTCCGAAAGGGGAAGTGGCGGTCGGCCCTAAAGCCGATATTAGCTATCGCACCCTCGCGGCGAGGAAGTTCACGCCCGAGCAAATGGAAAAGGCACTTGCGGCGAACGCGAAAGCGATTTTCGCGGGCAAAGACCCGACCCCAGTGCGCGGCGCCACCGAAGCGGAAACCCTCGAAAACCTTCGCGCCTGCTGCGATACGAATCTCGCGACGGTGATTTTCCAGCCGTACCAGTTCACGACGCTGACCTTCTACGGTTCGAAGTTCACTCCGGACTCGGACGCGTGTATCGCGAAGTCCACCGGAGTCGCGAATACGACGGGCGTGAAAAAGATCGACGAAACCCCAGCCGAGACCGACGACGGCAACTGGAATAATATGGGTGGCGACGAACATAAATACGGAAAGCCGGGCTCGCGTCAGTCCGTTCCGGTCCAGTAACAACTTGGACGAGTAGGAATGAACGAAGGGTTCGGTTCCCCAGGGGGCCTAGGAAAATTTGCGTCCCCGCGAATTCGCGTTACGCTCCCTCCATGAACTCCTTTTTCTGCCGAATGTTCGTCCTTTTCTTCCTCTGTCTTTCTTCGCAGGCCGCACTCGCAAGTGAGCGGGTGCTTTCCGAATCGGAACTCCGGGCGCTCGGTTTGCGTCCGGCGAGCCGCGAGGGGAGGGCGGTTCCCGCGAACTCGCAGCGCCCCGCTTTACCGACGGATCTCGAGTGGCCGGTCACGTTCGAAGATCGCGCCCATACGGTCGCGCAGAATTTCGTCCAGCACCAAGACTACGGAACGGGCCAGTACTATCATGGCGGATGCGATCTTCGCGCTCCGGCCGGCGGCGAAGTTCGTGCCCCGGTCGGCGGACGACTCGTGGGCCTCTATTACGGGTATCGAATTCTTCCGAACGGCTCGTCGGAAAAATGGGAGCGCCTCTGGGATGGCAATCCGACTCCTTCGCTTTATTTCGAGCTCGCCGTGCTAACGGACGACGGGCATCGTTTCGAGCTCCATCACGTCGATCCGATGACTCTGCCCGATTCGATCGTCGCGAAACTGAATGGCTCAGGTTTTCGGGTCGCGGCCGGAGAGTTGCTGGCTTATGTGGCGCGCTGGCCTTCGGATTACGATCACGTCCATTACAATATCTACACCGCCGCGGGAGCGACGCTGAATCCCGAGACTTATTCGAAGTCGATCCCCGACTCGCTCGCGCCGACGATTCGGGGAGTCTACGCCCCGAACGGGAATCGGCGCAGCGTGGATGTGCATGAAGGTGGACGACTTCTGACGAGGACCCGCGAGCTGGTCGTGGCGACGACGGATACGAAAGACGAAAGCGTCTATGTCCAGATGCCGGTCTATTTCGAGCTCAGTTTCGCGTCGGGTGAGCGATCCATCCATGACTTTCGCAAATCCCTTCAGAAGGCTGACGAGAGTTTTCCGGATATTCGCGACGTCTTTGTCGATCGGGTGGTGACCGCGGCGGGCGACCGACTCGAGAATTTCGGAAACTACGGGGAAGGACTTTTCCTCGTGCGGCTCCCCGTGCCGGAAAGCGCGCGCGGAGAAGGACAGCTTCGCGTGGTCGATCAGGCGGGGAACGAAAGCGTTCGCCGATTCGAATACCTGCCGAACTAGTCGGCGCGGGTCAGAATCTCGTAGCCGGCGTCGGTGATGAGGACGGTGTGTTCGTACTGCGCGGAAAGAGTTCCGTCCGAAGTGGTGAAAGTCGTGATGTCGGAGCCCGCGATATCGGTTTCGATGATCTCGGCATCCGTTTCGTTCACCATCGGCTCGACCGTAATCGTGCCCCACTTTTTTAGGCGCGCGCCTTTTCCCTTGCGTCCAAACGAAGGGACGAAAGGTTCTTCGTGGAATTTTCGGCCGATTCCATGACCGCCGATGTCGCGCACGACGTGAAATCCGCGCGCCCGGACCAGTTCTTCCGTCGCGAATCCGATATCGCCCGTCGTGGCACCGTGACGGATCGCCCGGATGCCTGCTTCCATGGCGTCGCGTGCGCAGTCGGCGATCCGTTTCCCTCTTTCGGAGACGTTGCCGACGAAGAACATCGAAGAGGTGTCTCCGTGGAATCCGAATTTCAGCGCGGTGATGTCGATGTTGATGATGTCGCCGTCCTGGAGCGGACGATCGTCGGGAACACCGTGGCAGATGACTTCGTTCACGGAAGTACAGATCGATCGAGGGTACCCGAAATATCCGAGACAGGCGGGGATCGCATCGCGGCTGCGGAGGAAGTCTTCGGCGATGCGATCGAGTTCGAGCGGAGTGATTCCCGCGCGCACATGCCCGCCGGTGTGCTGGAGGGCCTCGGCGGCGATACGGCCGACGGCTTCCATATGGCGAATTTCGGCCGCGGTTTTCACGTTCATGGGCCGAATTCTACCCGATCCTGGGCAAATGGTGGCTTGCGAAATGAGTTTTTTCCCAGAAAAATGAAAGTATGACCTCTGAAGCGCCTAAATCCGCCTACGTTTACGTGACCTATATCCGCGCGACTCCCGAAAAACTTTGGGAAGCGCTGACGAGTTCGAAGCACACTTCGAAGTATTGGTTCGGTCACAGTATCGAATCGAGCTGGGAGGCGGGATCGTCGGTATTATTCTATGCCGAAGACGGGCGCCTCGCGGACCAAGGTGAGATCGTTCGCTGTGAGAAGCTGAAGGCGCTGGCCTACACCTGGCGCGTGGAAGCGGATGCGGCCCTGCGCGAGGAGGGTTTTTCGAGGGTCCTCTTCGAAATCGAGAAGGAGCGAGAAGTGCTGCGGCTGACTCTGACGCATGACGGGCTTCTTGCCGGGGGGAAGGTCGAAGCCGGAATTCGTAGGGGATGGCCCATCATTCTGAGTGGGCTGAAGTCCCTGCTCGAGACGGGGCGGGGGATCGGGTTCGATAAGCCTTAGGTCGAAGCTCTCGGTACGCTCACCGAACTGAATAAAAAAAGCCTCCCCGAGCCGAGCTCGGGAAGGCTTTTCAGATAAATTGGCGCGCCCTGAGAGATTCGAACTCCCGACCAACTGGTTCGAAGCCAGCTACTCTATCCAACTGAGCTAAGGGCGCGCAGTCGGTGTGGAGCTTTATTGCTCGCCTTTCTTCGCTTTCTTTTCAAGGGGCTTTGCCTTGCCGGCGCCTTTCATTTCCAGGCATTTCGCATAGTCGGGGTCTTCCGCCCGGATCACGCGGCCGGTGTTCAGTCGGCAATCGGCTTTTTTCACGATCGCGCCGCCTACGGGCGGGAGTTCCGGTTGGGCGGGCTCCAGAATATCGGCCGCGCCGCCCGCCGGGAAACTTTTCACCTTTTCGTCCCCGTATGCGGTGGCGATCGAAAAGGCGCCTAAAAGAGTCAGAGTCATTAAAGTCAGTTTCTTCATGGACCTATTTTGGGGGGGGCCTGCCGAAACACAAGTGAGTTTCCTTTAATTGGACTGGCCCGCTGTGCTAAACTAAGAACGACTGAATCGAAAGAGGAGTAGCGAAGGAATGGCGACGGAAAAAAAGACGACGAAGACGACGGCGAAGAGTTTGGTTGGACGCGTGAAAATGGCGCGGGCCCAGATCGAAAAGCTTCTGAAAGATCGCAGCTGGATCGAGGAAGCGAAAAATGCCGCTGAAAAACAGGGTCGCGACGTGAAAAAAATCCTCGATACCGACGTCGCAAAACTCCGCAGTTTTCTCGATAAAGAGCGAAAAGAACTGGAAAAACTCCAGGCCCGCATTCCTGGAGAAGTGAAGAAGATCCAGACTTTCGTCGATCAGCAGAAGAAGGAGCTGACCCGTCTGCTCACGAATGCGAAAGCCACGGCGGGCAAAAAGGCGAATCTGGCGAAGAAGGCCGCGAAGAAAAAGGCGACCGAGACCCGGAAAAAGGTCGAAAAGGCCGTCGGAGTGAAAGTAAAAGTCGGTCGCAAGCCGAGCCGGGCTCGGAAATCGACGAATTCGGCCCCCGGAACCTCCGTTTGATCGCATCGAAGCGTTCCGGCCGTCCCGCATTCTTGACAATGCATTCCAGGCATGGGCATCCTGAGCCCGTCCTGAAAACACGTCCATTTTCCATAAACCACTCAGTGAGGAATTCTAGAAGCATCTATGGAGGTTAAACCTAAACCACGCGTTTCCATTATCCCGGTCGGCTCTAATCCCAGTTCTTCCGCAGGCACTTCGACCGGCGGCCCTACCCCGAATGGTCCAGGCGGTCCGACGACGACCACGACCATCACTCCCGCCTCTGGCGGTACGACGATTAAGATTAACCGCAGTCCGGGCACGAGCATCGGCGGCGGTGGCGGCGGATTCCAGCCGCGCCCACCTCGGTATCCCCGCCGAGATCTTTCGAAATTTAACACCGATGAGCATCGGACGAACGAGCGTATTCGCGTCGTCGAAGTCCGCCTGATCGACCAAGACGGAAACCAGATGGGAGTGACCCCTACGGCTCAAGCTCTCCAGATGGCTCGCGACGCCGGACTCGATCTCGTCGAGATTTCTCCGAACGCCGCTCCTCCCGTCTGTAAAATTCTCGATTACGGTAAGTTTAAATACGAGAAGAAGAAAAAAGACCACGAAGCGAAGAAGAAACAAGTCGTCGTGAAGGTGAAGGAAGTCCAGCTTCGCCCGAATACCGACGAGCACGATCTCGATTATAAGTTTAAGAACGTGCGCACCTTCCTCGAAGAGGGCGATAAGGCGAAAATCACGATGATGTTCCGTGGGCGCGAAGTCGCCTACGTCGACGGTGGCTATAAAACGATGCGCCGTCTGATCGAAGAGCTCGGAGAGATGGCGATCGTCGAAGCGCCGCCGAAACTCGAAGGCAAAAAGCTCATCATGGTGATCGGACCGAACCCGAAGTACAAGCCGGCAAAGCCACCGAAAATGGCCAAGATCGCCAAGACCGAGGATTCGGCCGAAAAGACGCCTGTGGCGGAGAAAACTCCGCCCGTCGAAAAGGGCAAAGAGTAGCTCTGGTCATAACGCAGCGCGCATTTTGATGCTGTGCTGTTTGGGGAGTTGCATTGGCATCTCACCTTCAGTAGGTTAGCGATCTCCGAATAGGTCGCTTTAAGGGGTGTGCCTCGCATGTTCTTCGGAATATCGCGGCTCCCGTAGGTCCGTCTCCAGCCGGAACTCGATCGGTGTCAAACGCCTTAAAGCAATTGGAACTCGCTCCGGAAACGGGGCTGCGGTTCGCACACGCTGGGGAAGGCAAAGGAAGTCATGAAACAGAAAACCAAAAAAGCCGCCGCGAAGCGATTCAGCTTCACCGCGACCGGCAAAGTAAAATTCAAGCGCGCAGGCAAGCGCCACAACATGGGGAATAAGAGCGCCAAGCGCAAACTTAAAGCCCGTGCAGGTGGCATCGTGTTCAGCGGCGACCAACAGCACATCGAAGAGTGCATGCCATACGGCTGCTAAGCTTCTCGCTGATCGTCGATTTAAACCTATTTTTTTAAGCAGTATCTAAGGAGATTTTCAATGCCTCGCGCAAAACGCGGATTTAAACGCCGCCAACGTCGTAAAAAGATTCTCAAAAAAGCCGAAGGATTTGTCCTCGGCCGCAAAGTCCAAGCCGCCCGTACCGCGGAAGCCGTAGATCGCGCTGGCGTCTACGCTTATCGCGATCGTCGCGCGAAGAAGCGCGAATTCCGCCAGCTCTGGATCGCCCGTCTTTCGGCCGCCCTGAACGCGAACGATATCTCGTACTCGCGTTTCATCGGCGCGCTGAAAGTCGCCGCCGTTCGCCTCGATCGGAAAGTTCTTTCCGATATCGCGATCCGCGACCCTCAGGGTTTCGCCGCGATCGTGAATGAAGTGCGGACGCACGCACCGAAGATGTAATTCGCCGGATCGCCGCAAAGCGATTCGCAAAGTTTAAAGCCCGGCCGGTCAGCTCGACCCGCCGGGCTTTTTCTTTTTATATCCGGTATATACCGGCCCTTGGACATCCAAACCATTTCAAGTTTGTATTTACAGCGCAGCGTGCTAGACGCAGAGTGCTAAGTTTGGTCAGAAATTTTCAATCTAAGGAGTTTTCTCTATGAAATTCACCGCTGTTTCACTGCTCGCTCTGATGTTTTCCTGCACCGCTTTTGCGGCCCCGATCGCCAGTATCGAAGTGAATACCAACGATCGCTCTACAGTCGTCCTCGAGCTTCTCGGCGATGAACTCGACGAGAGCGAAGTCGAGCTTCTCTGGGAGCGAGGTGGCCAGCAGGCGATTCACATGGGCGATTTTTGCTTTAACGGAAACCGCTCGGAGGTCATCCAGATCCTCAAGCTCCTGAACGAAATCGATTTCCTGGGCGATGAATTCCGCATGATCCAGATGAAGTTGGTCGGAAAAAACGAAATCCAGTATCAGGTCTTCGATGGTCCGAACGAGGAAGTCGTCCAAGAAGTTCGGGTTGAAGCCTGCTCGTAAAACTGGGTTTCGTTTAGGCGCGGACCTACTGGCGAAAAAAGGGTAAAACAGGGGTTGACGCGACGCGCATTTTTGGATACACGTCATCCAATTCAGAAGAGCACAGATGGGGCTTCCCGCGGGATACGCACTCACCCCTAGACCACGAGTCGAATACGGGAAGCATTTGGGAACGGAGGCGCCGATCGAAAGATCCGGCGCCTTCTCCATTTCGAGGGCCTGACCCGGCTTCGCCGATCACATGGTTCGTTAATTTTCTCGGTCGGCGCCGGCCGCAACTCTTGTGTTCCACGGGACGTCTGAATAGATTTAAATCTTCGATTTTATTGTCGATTCGCGAGGATGGTCCTCGTTCCGGACACGCCTATGGAAACTCTCATCTCGAAGATTAATGCCATCGGAGCCCAGGCTCTGACCGAAATCGGAGCCGCCACGGATCTCGCGACGCTCGAGGGATTTCGAGTCTCGGTCCTCGGCAAAAAAGGCAGCCTTTCGGAAGTTCTAAAAGGACTCGGTTCGGTCGGACCGGCGGAACGGCCAAAGATCGGCGCGGCGGCGAACGAAGTGAAAGCGAAAGTCGAAGCGGCGCTGGAAGAAAAGAAGTCGGCACTCGAGGCGAAGGATCTCGAAGGTCGGCTGGCGAAGGAGCGCATCGACGTTTCGATCCCTTCGCGCAAGCTCCACCGCGGAGCGCTCCATCCGATCACGCAGACCACGCGCCGAATGATCGACGTGTTTTCGCGCATCGGATTCGACCTGATGACCGGCCCGGAAATCGAGACCGATTACTTCTGCTTCGAAGCCGTGAACATCCCCGAAGACCACCCGGCGCGCGATCAGCAGGATACATTTTTCATGGGTCCGGGACTCGTGCTGCGTACGCAGACGACCGCGATCCAGACGCGCGCGATGAGCGGGAAGAAATGGCCGATCCGGATTCTCTGCCCGGGCGCCGTTTACCGGAAAGACAACGACGCCACCCACTCGCCGATGTTCCATCAGCTCGAAGGCCTGTGGATCGATCGGGGCACGAAGATGAGCGATATGAAAGGCGCGCTCGAGTTTTTCGCGCGCGAGATGTTCGGGTCCGGCGTGAAAATTCGTCTGCGTCCTTCGTACTTTTCGTTCGTCGAGCCGGGTGCCGAAATCGACGTCTCCTGCTTTAAATGCGGCGGAAAAGACGCCGCCTGCCGGATCTGCAAGGGCAGCGGCTGGCTCGAGATTCTCGGCGCCGGGATGGTGCATCCGAAGTTGCTCGAACTCGCCGGTTACGATCCGAAGGAAGTTTCCGGATTCGCCTTCGGCATCGGCATCGATCGCGTCGCGATGATCGCGCACGAAATTCCCGACCTGCGATTCATGTTCGCGGGCGACCAACGTTTCCTCTCCCAATTCTGAGAACGGGCGAATCATGAAAGTTTCCTATCAGTGGTTGAAAGAGCTTGTCGATTTTCCTCAGTCTCCCGCGGAGCTCGCGGATCTCCTGACCGCGCGTGGCCTCGAAGTGGAAGAACTCGAAGAGCAGTCAAAGGGCCTATCGAAAGTCATTACCGCGCATATCGTGGAGAAGGGGAAGCACCCCGATTCCGATCGTCTTTCGCTCTGTAAGGTCGATGTGGGCCCGAAAAACGGCGGCGTGATCGAAATCGTCTGCGGCGCCACGAACCATAAATCCGGCGACAAGGTCGCCGCCGCGATGGTCGGCGCCGAACTTCCGAATGGCATGAAGATCGGAAAAGGGAAGATCCGCGGCGTCGAATCGAACGGAATGCTCTGTTCCGAAGCCGAGCTCGGAATCTCGAAGGAATCCGCCGGGATCATCATCCTTCCACCGGAGACCCCGATCGGGCAACCGATCGCGGATATCCTCGGTCGCGGAGATTCGCTGCTCACCCTGAAACTTTACGCAAACCAAGGGCATTATCTCTCCCATGTCGGAGTCGCGCGTGAAATCGGCGCCGCGCTCGGGCTACCGGTGAAAAAACCGGCCGCCGTGGTCGGTGGAAAACCGCTGGCACTCGACTGGAAGGGTTCGCCGATCACGATCGCGCTCGAAGCGTCGGACAAAGCGCCGCAGTTTTACGGCTGCCAGATCGACGGCGTAAAGATCGGACCGAGTCCGAAGTGGGTGGTGCGGAAACTCGAAGCCGTGGGATCCCGGTCGATCAACAACGTCGTCGACGCCACGAACCTCGTCATGCTCGAACTCGGGCATCCGGTGCACGCTTACGACGCGGCGAAAATCGCCGGCAAAAAAATCGGTGTCCGCACCGCGAAATCGGGCGAGGAGCTCCGATTGCTCGACGATTCGACGGTGAAGCTCGCGGGCACGGAGCTCGTGATTTTTTCGGGGTCCGGCGAAGCCGTTGGGCTCGCGGGAGTCATGGGCGGCGGGAATTCCGAAGTTTCGGATACGACGACCTCGGTATTCCTCGAGTGCGCGGAGTTCGATTCGATTCTGGTCCGCAAGGCGAAGACCCGGCACGTAAAAATGACCGATGCGGCGACGCGCTTCGAGCGCGGAGTGGATCCGAAAGGACTCCCGGCCGTGATGACCCGTTTGTCCGCGCTCGTGATCGAGCTTGCGGGCGGAAAAATCGTCGGCAGTGTGAAGGCAGAAACGGCAGCGGCGAAGTCCCGTCCGACGATCGAGATGCCGACGAATTATGTGCCGAACTTCATCGGCATCGACGTTTCCGAGGCGGAAGTCGAGAGGTGCCTGACGGCGCTCGAATGTAAGGTCGAAAAATCGGGCGGGAACTTTCGTGTGACTCCGCCGAGCTATCGCTTGGATCTAAATTTGCGCGAGGATCTTTCGGAAGAGGTCGCGCGTTCGGTGGGTTACGACCGCATTCCGTCGACGATTCCGAAACTCTCGAGCTCCCCGACGGCGCGCGCCTTCGATCCGCAGGGCGCCGAGCAGATCCTGATGGATCGCGCGAAGGACGCGTTCGTTCGTCAGGGACTTTGCGAAGCGCTGAACTACGGGTTTACCAGCGCGAAGTTTCTGGCCGAGTTCGGGCTGGTCTCCGCGCTTCGGGTGCAGAACCCGATGTCGGAAGAGCATGAGTGGATGGTTCCTTCACTCATTCCCGGTCTGGTCGGAAACGCGCTCCATAATTACCGGAATACCTTCGGTAGCGAGGCTCCGGCGGTGCGCCTTTTCGAACTTCGTCCGACGTTCGCAAAGAACGACCAGACGCCAAGCAAGACCGAGACCGGCGTCGTCGAAAACTGGAAGGCCGCATTCGCGCTCTCGGGTCCTCGGTACGCTTCCGCCTTGCGCGCGGAAGTCGGCGAAGTCGACTTTTACGATGGCAAGGCCGTCCTTGAGTCTTTCCTCGATCAGATGGGCGCGAAGGGAATTCGTTTCATTCCGCTCCACGCCTCGCGGAACCTCCAGCACCCGATCGCGAAACTCCTACATCCGGGCCAGGCGATCGAAATTCTGGCCGGCAACCAGACGCTCGGTCACTTCGGTCTGCTCCATCCAGGGATCGCGAAAAAAATGAAGGTGAAGGCCGATCTTTTCGTCGGCGAACTCGACTGGGGCGTCCTGACGAAGATGTGCCGTTCGGCCGCCCAGGCGCGCGCTTTTAGAGGCTGGTCGGAATTTCCCCAGATCGAACGCGATTTCGCGATTCTGGTCGACGAGAAGGTGACCGCGGACCAAGTGCTCGCGGTGCTCGCGAAAGCCGGTAAACCGCTCGTGAAAAGCGGGAAGATTTTCGACGTTTACCGAGGCACACAGGTCGCGGCCGGAAAAGTCTCGATCGCGGCGCGGGTGATCCTGCAGGACGAAACGCGGTCGCTCACGGAAGCGGAAGCCGAAGGCGTTTCGTCGGCGATCGTCGCGGCACTGAAGAAGGATCTCGGCGCGGAGCTTCGCTAATGGCCCGGATACCGGAACGAGTCGTCTCCACGAAAGCGGGAGAGGTGATTCTTCGCGCCTGTGAGGGGACGGATGCCGAATGCTACTCGGATTTCTGGACCGCGGTGTCGCGGGAGACGACCCATACCCTGCAGACGCCGAGCGTTCCGCCGCCCGACCGGGAGAGTTTGGTCCGTAGTTGGGGAGAGACGGCCGAGAGTGCGCGAGATTTGCGGATCGGAATTTTTTCCTCGGGTTCGCAGCAGGTGCGGTTGCTCGGGCTTCTAGGATTCTACGTCCAGCGCGATCATCCTTGGACTCGGCATATCGGAACATTCGGAATGATGGTCCGAAGAGAGGCGTGGGGAAGGGGGTTCGGCAGGCTCTTGCTTGAAACAATGGAATTCCATGCGCGGGCTTCCGGGTTTTTGAAGATCGAGGCGCAGGTCCGAGTCGAAAATTCGCGCGGTCTCGAATTCTACACTCGAGCGGGGTACCGAATCGAAGGTCGGCGGACTCGTGCAGCTCTGATCGAAGGTGCGTTCCAAGACGAGTTCTATATCGCCAAGGATTTAGATGACGCGACGCGCGGGCCCGCTGGTTTTTCCTCCGCGGAAGGGTGATCGCCGCATTTCGCGCGATTCCTGCCCGTTTCATGCACATTCACGCGTTTGTTTGCAGAATGATTCGCTTTTTTCGGTTCGGGGGGCTTGCCGATCGTTCTTTTCTCCTTCAAGCTAAAATCATCGGTTTGAGATCAAATCCGACGTGAAATCGAAGCCTTAGGCCTCGAAGGAGAGAACCCCCAGTGGCGATGACCAAAGCGGATATTGTCGAAGCTCTTTACGAAAAAGTCGGATTTTCCAAGAAGGAAGCCGCGGATCTCGTGGAGCTTGTCTTTGATCACATCAAGACGACCCTCTCGAAGGGCGAGAAGATTAAAATCTCGGGGTTTGGAAACTTCGTCGTGCGCGATAAACGCTCCCGGATCGGGAGAAATCCGCAGACCGGCCAGAGTATCGAGATTTCCGCGCGTCGGGTGCTGACATTCCGACCCTCCCAAGTTTTGCGCGCCGAAGTGAACGCTGCGCTTGAAGGTAAACCCGTCGATCTTTCGAAAGTTCAGGAAGACGATGATGACGATAATTAAATGAAGACGGATCCTTCCGCCCACCCGCAGAAGAAGTCGCTTCGATCCCTTCATGAATCCGACGAGGACTTGCTGTCGAGCTTCGATCCGGTGATCGAAGGATCTACGTTCCAGATCATGGCCGAAGGGCTCGATCCGTCCGCCGAGTTCGCGCGCGATCTCGCCGAAGGGGATGCGCTCGAAGTGCCGGAGGTCCTGGCGACTTTCGATCTCGCGGAGTCGCTGGCCTCGGTCCCGAACAAACTTTTCTTCCGCATCGGCGAGGTTGCCGAACTTCTCGAAGTGAAGCCTTATGTGCTTCGGTTCTGGGAAACGGAGTTCGCCTCGGTGAGTCCTTCCAAGTCGAAATCCGGTCAGCGCGTCTACCGGAAAAAGCACGTCGAAACACTGCTGCTGATCAAGCATCTGCTTTACGTCGAACGATTCTCGATCGAAGGGGCGCGAAAGCGACTGCGTGAGATGAAGTCCGGCGTGGCGGCGAGTCACTCGACCGCGTCGGCGAAGCCGGCCGTGGCCGGCCCGTCGCTCGAAGCATCCCAGTCGCTTCGGGAGACGCTCGAGAGCGTGAAAGAACTCGCCCAGGCGGACGTTTCGCGATTCTTTCGTTTTTAACCGGGCGGGTTTCGGTCCTCCATCCGCCCTAACTTCCGGAGGTTTACGATGCACGCATTTCGAATCGCGTCGATCGGGCTACTTCTGCTTTCTCCATGGTGGGCGAGGTTCGCAAGTGCGGACGTAGCGCCGACCGCGACGAACGCTCCCGCGCTCGCCGAAGCGCTGCCCGAGCGACTTCCCCGGATGGGGATCGAATTCCATCGAACCTTCGGCGGTAAAAACGCCGAAAAGCGGCAAGGGATGGGTCCGGGGCTCGTGGTCCTCGTGCCGCTTCCCGATTCAGGATTCGATCTCGGGATTCGCTACTTCCATATCCATGAGGACGCGCGACGGTTCACCGGAGGGCAGACGGAGAACCACACCGGGTTGACGTTCGTCCTCGATTTCTTTTTTTGGCGCTCGAAGCTCCCCGGCGCGTTCGTTGGCGGCGAGCTCGGATTCACGGATCCGGCGGCGAACAACTTCTTTTCCATTTATAACGATTATCTCTTCGTCGGAAAATTCGGGTACGAGCAGGTGGTTACGCGTAAGTGGAGTGCGACGCTCGAGTTCCGACGCGCGTTCCGCGACGAGAATCCTCTCAAACCGACGCGGAGAAGCGATCTCTATTCCAACTCCTTAGCTATGGGTGCGCGTTATGTGTTCTAGCCGATCCTTTTTATTTTCACTCGGGTTGGGAGGCATGATGGCTGCGGGGATGTTCGGTTGCGCGACCGCGCCCAAAGTCCAGGCGCTGAGGCCCGCATTCGAGATTCAGGGACATCGCGGCGCACGCGCCGTGCGTCCCGAAAATACGCTGCCCGCGTTTCGCCATGCCCTCGAAGTGGGCGCGGATACGCTGGAGCTCGACCTTCTCGCGACGAAGGATAATGTGCTCGTCGTGGGGCATGACCCCGTTTTAAACCCCGAGATCTGCCTCGGACCTGGCGGCAAACCGCTGGGGAAGCGGCCCGTCGTCGTGCGCAGCCTTACGCTGAAGCAGCTGAAGCAATACGACTGCGGGACGCTCGTGAATCCTCGGTTTCCTCGCCAAATCGCGCAGCCGGGCGAACGAATGCCGACCTTCGAGGAATTTCTGGTCTGGCTGAACTCGGAAAAGAATCCGCGCGCGAAGACCGTCGAGCTGAACGTCGAGGCCAAGAGCGAGGAGGAGTTTCCGGCCTATGCCCCGCATCCGAAAGTATTCGCGAAGCTGATCCTCGATGCGCTCCATCGGCATGGCGTGCTCGAGCGATCGACGATCCAGTCTTTCGATTTCCGCGTCTTGCTCATGGTTAGGGAGCTGAACGGAATGGTCCGGACGTCGGTTCTGCTCGAAGAGCGCCCCTCGAAGACCCTCGTCGAAGTGATGGCGCGGCTCAAGGCGCAAGTCCTTTCGCTGAATGAGCGGTGGCTCACGCAGCGAGATGTGCTCATGCTCCATAAAGCGAATTACAAGGTCATTCCCTGGACCGCGAATTCTGCGGCGGTCTGGCAGCGTCTCGCCGATTACGGGGTGGATGGCATCATCACCGATGATCCGGCGGCGCTCGTCGATTTCCGATCCCAGTGGATGCGGCAGCATCCGCAGGACTAGAGCATTCGGGGAGCGCTACGTTTTCACGAAGTTCACGATCGCCAAAATCACCTCTTTCGACTTTAGGACTCGGCGGTGGCCGAGGCGGGCCGTGATCAGGAATCGTGAATTCTTCCATGCGAACTGGAGGGCTTCCGCGTCGGTAAATGGCACGTCTTCGTCGTTTCGATCGTGGACGACGAGCCCCGCCTGATCGATTTTCGTCGCCCAGTGACCCGGGAAATTATCCGCCGGGTCGATGTCGACGAACCTCGCCGCCTTTTCGTGAAACAGCTCGCGCGCGCGTCCGGTCACGCCAACCCACGCACAGTAGCGATCGAAGAGATCGGTGAAACGATTCGGCCCTGCGATGTAGACGACCTTCTTAGCGAGAAGACCCTGGTAGACGGCGTAGAGCGACGCTGCCGCGCCGAAGGAATGGCCGACCACGGCCTCGAATTCGCCGATCTCTTCGCCTGCGGCGAGGATCGCTTCCATGGCGAGGGGGACGTGGGCGAACGTACCCGGCGACTCACCATGTCCGGGTAAGTCGAGCGCCACGGCCTCGTAACCCGCTTCGACGAAAGCCTGCGCGATACGACTCATCTGGGTTCCTCGCCCGTCCCAGCCGTGCACGAGGAGAACTTTCGGGCCCTCCCCCCAAGAATACGCGACGATGCCCGTTCGCAGAACCGTGCGCCGCGCGCTGCCGGCGAATTCCTGCTCCCAACCCGGACGGGGGATGCGGGTCGGCTCCATGAAGTAGCGGAGGGCCCGATCGGCGGTCAGGCCCGGAGCGACGAGACTGCCCACGCGGAACGCGGACCGGATGGCGAAAAATTCGGCCTTTTCCTTGAGGGATGGGCGTCGAGGCAGACGGTTCGCCTCTTCGATTGCGCGCGGGGATGGGGAATCCGAGAGGCTCGGTTCGAGGCGATTTTGGAGGGTCGAGGTGTTCGCGTTCATGTTTCCAATGGTAACATAGAAAGTTTCCAATGGAAACATTTATGGAATTTTTCAAATTTCCCTGTAAGATCATCAGGAATGGCTCTTTCTTCGTCTCGTGTCGCCAAGAAAAAGACTCCGTCCAAAACGATCGGTCGAAAGCCGAAGGGTGCGTATCGCCATGGCGATCTGCGGAACGCGCTTGTCACCGAGGCACTTCGACTGATCCAAGAGCGGAAACAAGTCGATTTTAATCTGCGTGAACTGGCGACGCGTGCTGGCGTGAGCCATACGGCGGTCTATCGCCATTTCGGATCGAAGCGCGATATCGTCGCGGCGATCGCGCTGGCGGGATATCAGCGGCTCCTTTTTCTTTTCCAGGAGGCCGCATTGCGCGCGAAAGGAAAGGCGGGTCTCGACCCGATTTCCGAGCAAGGCAAGGTTTACGTGCGATTCGCCGTCGAAAATCCCGGGCATTTTCGGGCGATGGGACATCCCGAACTCCACCCGTTCGTCGACTTCCCTGAACTTTATTCGACGGCAAAGGCGACTTTCCAGGTGCTCGTCACGGAGATCAAGATTCTGATCGATCATGGACTGTACCGAAAAGGCTCGCCAACCCGGACGGCCCTCGTGGCATGGTCCGGGGCGCATGGGCTCGCGCATCTCATTCTGGACCAACTCGTCGTCGATTCGATGGATCCGATTCCGCTCGATCTCGAGTCGACGCTCGAGTTTCACATGAAGACGATGCGCGCCGGGTTTATCAAGCCGGGGAGCTGACGCGGGCGTTTTCTATTTAAGGATCGGTCGCAGCGCTTCGCGTGCGAGATTCTTTCCGAGGAGCTCTTCCATCGCGACCAGCAGGCCGGGGGAGGTGTGATTGAAGTCGGTGACTTTTCCGTCGATGAGATCCACGGCGGCAAACAGGATGCCGTGCTTCCGAAGATAGGCTCCGACCTTTCGAGCCGAGCCTCGGTCGCGCGCGGAAAGTTTCGCGATTCCGATGCTTCCACCCCGGTCCATGTTAATCACCGATTCGCCGATCTTCGGGATCTTTCGAATGGCGGCGAGAAGTTTTCCGTCGACATACCAGAGTCGCGTCTCTCCGCGAGCGATTCCCGGGAGAAACTGCTGCACGATTACCGGAACGGTTTCCTTCTCGGTCGCCGAGCGTAATTTTTCGCGAACCACCGAAAGCGGCATCGCTTCCGCATCGAGAACTTCGACGCCGCGACTCTGGGCGAAGTAGAGAGGCTTTAACACGGCCTTGCCCTCGCGGATCACGAACTGGGTCAGTCGGTCGATCGACGTGCTGACGAGGCTCCGGGGAAATAGCGAGCCTAGCGCCGCGGGCGCCCATTTCTCATTCAGAAAGAAAAGCGTCTCGGGCGGCGAGTGGATCTTGGGTCCCCTTTTCCCCGGTTTCGCGCCGATCGAGGCCAGCAGCTGGAGCGGCAGCAAATAAGCGAGGTCGACCGGAGGATCGGTTCGATAAAAGATGTGATCAAACTTCGAGAGCTCGCTCCACTGGACCGCCTCGCGACGGATATTGCCGCCCATACGCGGCCGCGAGATCGACGAAATACGTTGGATTTCGGCGCGAACGATTCCGGCCTCTAGGCCGATCGAACGATTCGAGGCGAGGAAACATTCAGCGCCGTGCGCGAGCGCCTCTTCGGCGAGACGAAGGGTCGTGTCTTTCGCATGATCGAGGGTTTCCCAGGGGTCCACTACGAAGAGGAGTCGCGGTTTCGCGCGCGACCGCGGTGTCCTTTTCATCGTCTTCATCGTCGACCATCCTGCGATGGAATCGCGGTTTCACGATTCAGTTTCTTCTCGAGTTCGGTGATAAAAGGCTCGAGGGCGGACTTTAAGCGCGGATCGTGGATAAGCTGGGCGGCCTGGCGGATGATGCGTAGTCCCTCTCCGCGCGCCTCCTCGTATTCCAGAAATCCTGCGACATGGCGGGAATTGCCCCGCGACTTCGCGAAATCATCTTCGAGATCGTCCGCGATCTGGAACGCGATTCCGATCGCTTCCCCGAGCTTTCCGAGTTCTTCCGAGAACGTCGATCCCGCCGCGACCGATGGAAGGACCAGGGCCGCGCGAAAAAGCGCTCCCGTCTTCAGTCGAAAAACTTCCCAGAGTTGTTCGACCGGATCGCCGGGCGAAAGGAGGGATTCCGCAACCTGGCCCGCGATGACTCCGCGAGCGCCCGCCGCTTCGAGGAGGGCCTCGATCACCGCGAACACCCGTTCCGCAGGCAGAACTTTCCGAAGCGGCAGGAGGGCGTCTACCGCGAGGAGCGCGAGTCCGTCCCCGGCGAGCAGCGCCGTGGCTTCGCCATAGACTTTATGGTTCGTCGGTCGTCCTCGTCGAAGATCATCGTTATCCATGGCGGGAAGATCGTCGTGCACGAGGGTGAAGGCATGGACCATTTCGAGGGCGGCGCCGATTCGCGCCGTCCCTTCGGGGGGCAGTCCGAGCGCTGCGCCGACGGCGGCGACGAGGCGAGGTCGGATGCGTTTGCCCGGCCCGAGCAGGCTATAGAGCATCGATTCCCGCAGTGGCTCCGGAGTCGATGCCAGCAGGGACCGCGCCAACTGCTCGATTCCGGAGTCGAGGTCATGCGAGGGGGGCGCGGGCGAAGGAGGGGTCATAGTTTATGGGTCTGGGCTAGGGACGATCGCGTAGAGGGGACCGGAAAGACGCATTCCGAACGCGCCGTCTTGGCGTTTAAAGGCCGAGATCAGCGAATCGACGAGTGCGATCGTCTTTTCCTGCTTGTAACGATCCGAGAACCCGAATTTCAAGCGGAGATTCGCATCAGATTGCTCGATGATGCGGTTCAGCCGGATCTCTCCTGTGAGGTCGGCGAAGAGGTCGTCCGTGCCGCCCGCCTTTCCGACGCGAAAGGTCGTGATCGCCGCCTTGCCGCTTCCGATCGCGATATCCATCACCGCTTCGCCTACGGCGGTGCGTGGAATATCAAATCCCATCAGCTTCTGGGAATCGATGACGAGTTTGCTCAGGTTCAACTTTACTTGGCCGTTCATCGCCGTGAGCTGATTCGGTGCGCCCGCGAGCTCGATCGTCCCGCGAATATCGGAGGTCCCCTCGAGACCCGCCGCGAAGGGAAGGATGCCCATCCGTCCGAGATTCACGCCTTCGATCTGGATTTTCGCGTCGAAGTCTTCCTGGCCCGCCATGATGTTTCCGCTGATATGGCCCGCCCCTTCTTCCAGCTTGAAGCTGCCTCCTAACTTCTTCTGGAGAAGGGGTCCGATCAGATTCGGCGAAACTTCGAGCCGCGAGAAGATCAGGCTCTTCTGGGTCGCGACTTTCGTCAGCCGGACTCCGGTCATCTCGTACTGCAGCCCGAGGCCGAGCGCGATGCGTCCTTCGTCGGCGCTGACCTGGATTCCCATCGGCGCGGTCTGCTGGTTGATGGTTCCGAGCACCCACGCGTGGATCTTCGGCTGCGGAAGTTTCACGAGGGTGAAAAGGATCAGGCAGATGAGAAAAAGAAATCCGTAACCGAGCCAGCGGAGAAATCCGCCGGAAGATTCCTCGACGGCGTGGCCCGATAGATTCGATTCGGCGTTGACCATGACTTTCTCCTCGGTGACCGGACCAGACGGCCGCTATTCTTCCCCGGAATCCATGCTGAAGGCGGAAAGGACGAGAGTCGCGTCGAGGTACCCGCTTTCGTCCGGATGGGTGTCGACCTGCAGCCGACGAACCTTGACCGTACGATTTCCGTTCTCGATCTCGTGCACATATTTCGTCAGCTGGCGGACGTTGATTTTTTTCAGGGCGGCTTCCACGACCGTTTCCGTCGGACCCGTTACGGGAGGAGCCGTGATGGGTTTGCCCTTACCATCCATCGCCTTGCCGCTGCCGGGGGCGGCGATCGCAGTTTCGCCGATGACCGTAACGATCGCGGGGTCGATCCCCGCGGCTTGCGCTCGTTCCTGGAGAAACGCCGGCCACGGCTGACCGCCACCTCCGCCGAAGCGGGAAGTGACGTCCTTCAGGCGGCGAAGTTCCTCCTGCGCTCCCTGGATCTTTTGGATCAGCGCGAGTTTGTCGTCGATCTCTTTTTTCTGATCGCTCACCGAAATCATGGCCATCGCGACCGCGCCCACCAGGAGGGCGCCGGAGCCGAAGAGACCGGCGTATTTCAGAATCGTTTTCGTCTTTCCGTCGAGCTCGTCCCACTTGGCTCTGATTTGCTGGAACCAGACCTGGTCCTGCAGTTTGTCCGTGAAACTCTGCCAGGCGCGGCCGATTTTGGATTCATTTTCCATCTCGTCCTACTTTCCTGATTTCGGCGCCGCCGCCGGGGCGTCGCCGACATTGCCCCGCACGACGAATTTGAAGCGTTTGGCCGCACCCTTGGTCGTGGCGGCGACTTCTTCGACGCCCCCGATCTCCGCGTTCTTGATTTTGCTCTCGAGGGACCTGCCCAGGCGCTCGGCATCGGCGGGAGACTTTACCCAGAATTCGAGCTCGACCGGAGGATTCATCACACCCGGACTGCTGAAGGGTTCGGTTTTCGCGCTCGAACCGACGTGGTACCGCATGAGATCCACGGGGGGTTCCTTCGGAATCGAGCCCGAAAGTTCGCGTAAGAGTTCGTACGGGGAGTTCGGATTCGGCGCGAGCAGCGCCACGAGATTCCGCTCCTTCGTCAGGGTCGCGTCGATATTCTTTTTCAAGCTCGTCGTATTGGAAAGATAGGTTCGGACCGCCGAAGGCGACATGTTTCCGAAGAAGTTTTTCACGGTCCTCTCGAGCTGGGCGTTCGTCTCTTTCATCCGCTGATCGTAGAGGGTCGATTCCACCCCGAGGATGACGAGCAGAATCGCCGCCGAAATCGCGAGGGTCTTCAGCGGCTTCGCGAAAAGGGTGAGGTCGATCTCGGCCGCGCGACCGTTCTTGGCGAACTCTCCCTTCCGGAAGTTGATCAGGAAGGGGCGTTCGCTCGCGACGTAAGAAAGTGCGGCGCCCGTTGCCAGCGCGAACTTCGCGTCGGTTTCTTCGCTATAGGTCACTCCGCTTTTCACGGTCGAAAGCGCGCGGAGAGGTTGGCAAGGAATCTTGGTTTCTTCCGCGAGAACCGCGGGTAGGCCGGGAAGCAGCGAGGTCCCGCCCGTCACATAGACGAATCCCGCGCGATGGCCCGATAAGTTTTTGCACGAGAGATCCGCCTGACGAATGTCGCGGATCAGCCCTTGGAGCGCTTCGTAGACCGTCTCCGAAAAGTCCTTTTGCTGTTCGGAGACTCCCGAGAGTTGCGAGGTAGGCAGGACGAAGCCATTATCGATTTTCGTCTTTTCCGACGCATCGACGGAAAGCTGATAGCGATTCGAAAGTAGGACGTTCACGTCGCGCCCGCCCCAGGCGATCTCGCGGCAAAGAATCGGAATGCCTTGGTGCTGGGCGTAGAGGGTCGTCCGCTCATGGCCGATGTTCACGACGAGAACTGGACGTTCCTGGATCGTCTCCGGCAGGTTCATCTTCCGGATGAGCGCCCGGTAGGAAGCGGATTCGGTCGTCAGCGTATCCGGATCGATGCCGGCCGGAACGGCGAGTCCGAGGTAGTCTTCGATCGTGACTTTCAGAGCGGCCGCCACATGCACCTGGGATTCGTTTCCGACGCTGCCGAAAATCACGAAGTCGGATGCGGCTTGGTCCTCTTCGAAGGGAAGGTCGTCTTCAAGCTCGAAAGCGACGCTGGACTGGATCGCTTTCTTGTCGCGGGTGGGAAGGCGAAGGTTGCGCAGGGTCACGCGGTTCGCGCGCAGCGGAACGATCACGCGGTCCGGGGATCGTGGCAGGGAGCGAACGAGACCCCCGGCGACCGCGATCGCCGACTCGCCCGGGTTGACCCGGACTTCATGGTACTCGTGGATTTCAAACCGCCCGAAGGCCGTATCGACCTCGACCGCCTTGATGCTGGTACTTCCGATGTCCAGTCCGAGGATGCGCATGTTTCTCCTAAGATTCTTTCATATAGAGCAGGCGAAGGCCAGCCGCATTCGGCTTCGTGGCACCCGGAGTGGAGCCGACATCCGAAGCGTCGAAACCTCCGGCTGCGGTCGGTCGGGCGGGCGGGCCACCCTCGCCCGGAGTCTTTTTCTTGGCGGTCTCCGGGTCGTCGAGCGTGACCCACGCTTCCAAGATTCGGGTCGCTTTGTTCACTTCGGCGACGACGGTAATCTTGAAGATCCGTTCATCGACGAGGAGCTGTATCCCTTGCTTGAGCAGGCGGGTTTTCAGCTCGTCCAGAGTCGTGGAGCTCTTAAATGCCGCGACGTTTTGCTCGACGTACTTATAGAATTCTTCGCCGCTCTTGAAGGAGTTGTCCTCCTCGACGGAATCGCGAAATTTGAAGAATTCGATGACCTCGTCGTCCGTAATTCCGGTCAGGATCGCCCGGAGCATCGGTTCCTGGATCTTGTTCACGTTGATGCCCGGGGTGATCAGGGTTGTGAAGTTCGGCGCCAAAAGGTCGTAGATGCCGTCGTCCACGGGGTGGATCATATGGAGTTCGGTCAGGCTGTAGAGGGGGGCGCGTTTGTAGGGGATCGTTTGCCGGCCGCTGGCGTTCTTGGGCTGGTGGGTGAAATCGATCCAGCCCAGGATGTTGTCGTAGAGCTCCTCGATCTCGAGATCGCGATACTGGTCGGCGAAGTCGGGATCCTTCTTGAACTTCTCCTCGAAGATCCGGGTCAGAAGTTCCTTGAAGCCTTTCCGCGCTTCTTCGACGTCGTACTTCACCGCCTTCTGGTTTTTCTTTCCGCCGCCTTCGTTGGTCGACCCCGAGGGAGGGGTCTTTTGGCCGGGCTTCCGGGTCGGGCTCGGCGCGGGGGCGGGCGCCATGGAAGCGACCAGCGAGTTGATGCCGATCTTGTTCGATTCGGATTCGATCGTCGCCGTGAATTTTCCCGGCAGACTCGACTCATTCTGGAACTTGTCGATTTCGTCCTTCATGACGACGGTCAGTCCGGGCGCGCCCGCGGGAATCGGATAGAAGAAGGGAAAGCTCCAGACCTGATCCAGGATGTTCTTCGGGACCTTGGGAAGATTCGAGCCCTCGCCGCCGAACGATTTCAGTTCGCGATAGGCGCGAAGCCGCAGGAGAGAGAGTTTGAATCCGGTCTTCGCCAAGTAGTGCGCCTTCAGCTGGTCGGAGGAATCGGCGGTCGCGCGCGAATTCACCTGCGCTACATAGGTGAATTCAGTGACGATCACCGAGAGTACGGTCATGGACGCGATGACCATGAAGAGCGCGATTCCGCTCTCGTCGGATTTTGCCGGAAGCTCGCATGCTTTTTTAAAGCGTCGAATCAAGCCCATGGAACGGGGTCTCCGGTTTGAAAAAATAGGTGCCCTTGAAACTGAGGCGATTATAGGAAGCGACCTCGATCGTGAGTTCGATCAAATCCGGGTAGATTCCCTGGGTCTGGTTTTTACTCGTATCCCAAACCGTCTCCCAGGTTCCCGTCTGGGCCTCGCGTTCGCGACGATAGTAACGGAGCCGGAACGACTTGATTCCCGGGAGGAGGGGATAGATTTTCGCTCCTTTATCCTTTTTCTCCACCTCGTCGAATGCGTTCGGATTCTCGACTTTCACGAGGATCTTCGTGCTTTCGAACTTGTCCGGATTCGGATCTTCGCGAATCTCGTAAATGATCTTCGCGTACTCCGATTCGCGGAAATCCTTGTACACGCGCTGGTGGGAAGAGGCGATGAACTGGAGCCGATCCGCGGTTCCGACGAAACGGGACGGACGGATGGCCGTCAGATCCGTGGCCCCGAGCCAGAAGTCGGTCACCTGGCCGAGTTCGGATCGCTGGAGATCCTCCAGCTGTTGGGCCTTCAGGGCGGCGTCGGGATCGTCGGCCGCCGGCCGCGTCCTCGGCAGGCGCGCGGCCGGCTGCTGATCCACGGCGCTCTCCGCGGCGGCGTCGCTGCCGGTCTTCGTCTGGTTCGGATTCAAGGTCACCGGCGAGAAGAGGGCCGCGATGTCCCGGTCCATGAGCCCCATCGCGAGTCGAACGCCGCTGTAGAAGTCGCCTTCGGTGATGATCTTCGCTCGGTACTTAAAGGTTTGGGTCGTCGCCTGATAGATCGCCATCGAAATCATCACGAGGAGGACGATCGCGATCATGACTTCGATCAGCGTGAAGCCGTCGGTCGAGCGGGAAATCACGCGAGATGCGCGTCGGGAAACCGCGCGGTGCTTAAGGATTGAGTTCAAATTCACTGTTCAGATCCACCCAGTACATGGCGACTTCGTATTTCTGGAGTCCCGGTCCGCGCTTCCAGGTTACCGTGATCGTCACTTCACGAACCGCCTTCGACAGGAAATTCGTCACGACCTTGGTCATCTGTTCCATCATCGCGGATTTCTGCGCTTCTTCCTCGCTGTTGCTCTGCCCGCCCGCTTCGTCCTGCGACGCGGCCTGCGCAATGCCCGCCAGGTTCGGCATCGTGATTTCCTTGATCTTTCGCGTCCAGCTGTAATCCTGGTACGGATCTTCGAACTGCCCGGAGGCTTCCTCGCTGATTTCGTTGAATTTCTTTCCGGCGATTTCGACCTCGGTCTGGGCCATGGCGCCGCGAGCGAGCATCCCGACCTCGTGGATCTGCCGCGAGCGGAGCGCGGAACTCAGACTCGATGACTGGATCGCGAGAATCGACGAGAATGCCACGAGCATGATCGCCATCGCGATCATGACTTCGAGGAGCGTAAAGCCTTGGCCATCGAGTTTTTTCATGGCTCGAGCAGCGCCTCTTCGGAGGGCACATAACGGTCGATCACGCGCGTTCGCCCGACCAGCGGCGCGATCACGAGCGTGGCGTGGTGATTCGAAGTGTCCTGCAGATGGATCACCGTCTGTTCGATGATTCCATGCGGGAAAAAATGCGTATAGGCGAGCCCTTCTTTGATCGGGTCTTTCGCCTGTTCGGTCGTGACGTCTTCGAACTGAACTCCGCGAGGGAGGTCGTTCTTCTTGCGGGTCACATAGCTGGCGAGGGTGAAGTTCGCGCGCGCCTTCGCTTCCTCGGCTTCTTCCTCTTCGGTCTTCCGCGAAGCGAAACGTTTCGCGCGTTCGGCTCGCGCCTTGGTTTCTTCGGTATCCATCAGGATCGACTGCGGGCCGACTTCCACCCAGTAGCGATGGTTTTCGATGTCGTAGACGAGCCGATGCACTTTTTTCGTCATCATCGCCGCGTTGTACGCATAGCGGACCGTGGTGGCGAGGTCCCGCGTGGTGGAGCCTAGGGAGATTTTAAAGACGCTTGAGATGCTCGGAATGGCCATCGTCCCGATGAGCGCCATAAGCGCGACCACGACCATGAGCTCGATGAGCGAGAATCCCGACTGGGATTCCGCGATCGGCGATCGGGTGCGACTGCGAGGGAGCTTCGAAGGATGGTCCATTTCCGAGTCATCGCGAACGAGTTTTAGATGGTGTCCGACGTGATATCTGCGGCGTTTCCTTCGCCGCCTTCGACCAGGTCCTGGCCGAAGGATTTGATCATGAACTTCTGGCCGTCGGATTCGTAGACGAAATCCGTGTCCCAGCTGTCCTTAGGCACCTGTTTCATATAACCTTCGGTGTTGTAGTTTTTGCAGTCGCGGCCACCGACCGGCTTCGTGACCAGGGCGTCCAGACCTTGTTCGGTCGTGGGGAATACGTTGCAATCCAGGCGATAGGTTTCAAGCGTCGAGGCTAGGTTCTTGATCTTGATTTTGGTCGCGTCCACTTTCGCTTTGTTGAACTGTGCCGAGATCTTGCCGACGGCGAACGTCCCGATCATCGCGATGATCGCGACGACGATGAGCATTTCCGTAAGGGTGAAGCCCGACTCATTGCCGGCGACGCGGCCTGCTTTGTGAACGGCTGGTTTCTCAACTGCTTTTTCAACTGCTCTTTCAACTACGGCCTTCTGAACGACTACTTGCATTGCATTCTCCTTGCGGTTGGCCCCCGGGGGCAGGTTCGGTTAGAAACAAAACTCTGAATTTCTCTTATCAACTGATGTTCCCTAAGTCCAAGAGCGGCATGAAGACGGCGAGGACGATGAAGCCCACCATGCCGCCCATGCCCACGATCATCATCGGCTCGAGGAGCGAAGTCATGGCGTCGATCTTTTGGGACACTTGCTCTTCGTAGTTTTCCGCCACGTTCTGGAGCATCGCCGGAAGTTCTCCGGTCTTTTCTCCGATCGAAATCATATGGATGACGAGTGGGGGAAACTGCCCCGACTTCGAGAGGGGACCGGCGATCGACTGACCTTCGGTGATGTTTTCGCGCGCGCTGCTGATCGCGTTGGCGAGCAGCGTATTACCCACGAGGTTCCGGGCGATCGTCATGGCGTTCAGGATAGGAACTCCCGAGCCGAGGAGCGTCGCCATGGTGGACGTGAAGCGCTGCACCCCGATCATCCGGATCAGCGGGCCGAAGATCGGGAGTTTCAGCTGGATCGCGTCCCATTTTGGGCGTCCGGAAGCGGAGCCTTTCCAGCGCATGAAAAAAAGGATGACCCCGACCCCGCCACCGAGCAGCAAGTACCAATAATTCACGACCAGATCGGAGGTTTCCATGAGGAAAACCGTCATGGGGGGCATGGTCTTGTTCATCGACTCGAAGACGGTTTTCAGCTGCGGGAGCACGAACGTAAATATCGCGATCATCAGCACGAGGGCGACGACGAGCATCAAGGCGGGATAAGTCATTCCGCTCACCACTTTGGAACGGAGCCGCATCTGGGCCTCCTTCAGATCCGCCAGGCGCAGGAGAATCAGGGAGAGCGTTCCGGAAGCCTCGCCGGCTTCGATCATATTCACGAAAATATTATCGAAGACGCGGGGATGTTTCGCCATCGCGCGCGAAAGCGAAAGACCTTCGTTCACGTCCTGCCGGACCTGCGAGAGGACAACCTTGATCACCGGATGTTCGGACTGCTCGACCATGGCGTTCAGCGCCTCGACGAGCTGGATGTTGGCCTTGATGAGAGAGGCCAGCTGGCGAGTCATCATGGAAACGTCTTTTACGCCGATCTTGCCCGAAAAGAATCCGGGTGACGCGGCCGACGACCCCGGAGCCGGGGCCTTCCCGCCGGTGCGTTCGCTGATCTCGTAGACGCTGAGACCTTGCTTCTTCAGCTTCAGCCGGGCGGCTTTCATATTTTCCGCGTCCGCGACGCCGCGGATGGATTTTCCGCCGGGACCGTACGCTTTGTAGTCGTAGACAGCCATAATCCTTTATTCCTCGGCGTGCGTTGCGCGCAGCAGCTCTTCGATCGTCGTGACTCCGGTCAGGACCTTCGACACCGCGTCCTCGCGAAGCGAACGCATTCCCGCGGCGATCGCCGCTTTTTTAATTTGTCCGCCGTCGGCGTGCTTGACGATCAGGGCCCGGATATTGTCGTCGACGAGCATCAGCTCGTGCGACACCGTTCGGCCCGCGTATCCCGAATGCGAGCAGCTTGGGCAGCCGACGGCTTTATAGATCGTCGCGCCATCGGGGACCTTTTTCAGCGCAAGTTCGAGCATTTCGAATTCGGTCGGGATATGGGGAACGCGGCACTTCGTGCAGACCTTGCGGATCAGTCGCTGGGCGATGACGCCGAGAAGGGAAGAGGCGACGAGAAACGGTTCGACTCCCATATCCGTGAGACGAGTCGAAACGCCGGGGGCGTCGTTCGTGTGGAGCGTGGAAAGAACCAAGTGACCAGTGAGGGAAGCGTTAATCGCAATCTCGGCGGTTTCCTTATCTCGAATCTCCCCGACCATGATGATGTCCGGGTTCTGACGAAGAAAGGCGCGCAGGACCCGCGCGAAGGTGAGTTCGATCTTCGTATTCACCTGGACCTGGTTGATCCCGTGGATCTGATATTCGACCGGGTCTTCGACGGTCATGATGTTCCGCTCGGGGGCGTTCAGTTTCGACAGACAGGCGGCCAGCGTGGAGGATTTACCGGACCCGGTCGGGCCGGTGACCAGCACCATTCCGTACTTTTTCGAAATCAGGTTGTCGATGATCTCCGTCGAGCGGATCGGAAATCCGAGCTGCTCGAGCGTCATGATCGTGCCCGTCTGCTGGAGAATACGCATGACGATCCGCTCGCCATGGGTGGCCGGCACCGTCGAGAGACGGATGTCGATGTCCTTGCCGGCGATCTTGATCTTGATGCGGCCGTCTTGGGGGAGGCGTTTCTCGGCGATATCGACCTGGCCCATGACTTTAATCCGCGAGCTGATGGCGGCGTGGGCGCGCTTCGGCTGGCGAATGACGTCGTAGAGAACGCCGTCGACGCGGAAACGGGTGACGAATTCCTTCTCGAAAGGTTCGATGTGAATATCGGAAGCGTTTTCCTTCACCGCGCGAAAAAGGAGCGAGTTCACGAATTTGATCACCGGGGCGTCGTCTTCGGTCGCCTCTAAGATGTCGATCGGGCCTTCGAGGTCCATCGCGTCCTCGAATTCGCCTTCGATCTCGCCGACCATATTGTCGGTATTGCGCTCGTAGACTCGGTTGATCGCGTCCTGGACGCGCATCGAGGTCGAAACGCAGATCCGGATCGGCATCCCCGTGAGCACCTGCAGATCGTCGATGACGGTTTCGTTGAATGGATCCGCGACGCAGACCACGAGGCGTTCGCCGGCCGGGGTCATCTCCCGCATCATGGGAATGAGTTCTTTCACCTTCGCGTAGTTGATCGGAATGCCGCTGACGAGTTTCGGATCGATGTCGGACGCTTTCAGATCTTCGACGAAAGGAATTCCGAGCTGGATGCAGAGCGCCCGCATGATCTCATGGGGCATGATCATGCTTCGGCGAATCAGGATATCGCCGAGCAGTCCGCCTTCTTTTTCCTGAATGCGGAGAGCCTCCTCCAGCTGCTCCTCGGAGAGAGAAGTGTGCTTGAGAAGGATCTGTCCGAGTTTGGGTGCGGGTGCGTAGGCTGCGAGGCTCATTGGTTTAACCCTGATCGTCGTCGAAGCTCGGTGGAGGGGGCATGTAGTCTCCGCCTTCCGGAGGCGCGAAGGAACCGTCCGCGCCCGGCACCGGCGCCGGGCCGGCCGGGGCCCCCGGCGCGAGGGTCGTATTTACGGGAGCTTCCGCGGGAGGATATCCGCCGCTCGAGCTGCCGCCGCCCGTTTCGTCGAATTGCATGCTGCCATCCGGACTGTTGTCGATCGTGAAGTTCGTCTGCGGCTTCGCGTTCTTCACCTTGTTGATGTCCGGCAGCGACCGGATGATTTTGTCGCGGAAATCTTTTCCGAGATCCACGCCGCCGACCGATCGCTCGAGGAAGTCGTCGCGTTCCTTCAGCTTTCGATCGAGGATGCCGCGGACCGCTTCGTACTGGCGGATGATCTTAGGGGTGATGAAGATGAGCATGTTCGATTTCGAGGATTGGCTCGTCTTCGATTTGAACAGCCAGCCGAGGACCGGAATGTCCCCGAGTACCGGTACTTTTCTTTGCGTCTCTTTCGCGGTATCGCGAACGAGCCCGCCCATGACGACCGTATCTCCATCGGCGACGACGACCTGGGTCTTCGCCGTGCGGGAAATCGTCGCCAGAGCCTGGTCGGCGAGCGCGCGGGGGAGTTCGCGCCCCGAGAAGTCCTGGAGCTTGGCTTCGATCTCGAGCTTCACGAAGTTCGAAAGCTTGTTGATCGCGGGCTTCAGCTTGATCGAGATCGCCACGTCTTCCTTCGTGGTCCCGGTCGAAACCGTTCCTTGCGAAACCGACTGGGTCAGGACCGGAACCTTTTCGGCCGATTCGAACGTCGCCTCGACGTTGTCGAGCGTCATGATCTGCGGCGTGGCGAGCACGGTCGCGTTGGTGTTCGTCTGCAGGAATTTAATCAGCCCCTGGACCGAGCCGACCTGTACGTTCGTCCCGCCGACGTTCAGGTTCTTCACGCCGCCCGAGCGAAAGCCGATGATTGCGCCACCCGCGGAGAGCGGGTTCTGGATGAAGTTCGCGAGGTCGGAATTCGTAATGGATCCCAGTCTGCTGGAAGGATTCAGGATGTTCGCGGAGAAGTCGAACTGCTTATCGAGTCCGATCTCCATGATGTACACCTCGGAGTAGACCTGATCGCGCGGAATATCGAGACGGTTCACGACCCGCTGGAGAGTGACGAAGTCGTTGCCGCTCGCCGTGACGACCAGGGAGTTCGTCGACTTATCCGCCGCGATCTTAATCGCGCCTTCGAAGAGGCTCGCCTGCACTGGGTTGACGCCCGTGCCGCCGGCCGGCGCCGTCGCCGCGGGGCGAGCGCTCGGACCCGCGTTCGATGCCAGGCTGTTCAGAGTCGTCGAAATCAGCTCGGCATCCGCGAACTGGAGGTAGATCACATGGATCTTTCCGCCGCCCATGGCCGCCGGAAGTTTCTTGTCGAGCTTCTGGACGAGCTCGCGGACCTGATCGGCCCCTTTCGTATTGGCGTGCACGATCATGGTGTTCGTGCGCTCGTCGGCGATGATCGTATTGATGATCCCGCCTTCTTTGGTTTTCCGGGACTGGAAGTTCCCGCCGCGAGCCCCGGCGCCCGGGAATCGAGGACCGCCCGCCGCGGGAGCCGCGCTCCCCGGAATGAGTTGGTCGACGAGTTTCGCGAGCTCCACGGCGGAAGCGAACTTAACCGAGATGACTTCGATGCCGGCGTCGTAGGTTTCGACGTCGAGGATTTCGAGAAGCTTCGCGAGCTTCGAAATGTTCGAACCGGTATCCGTGACGATGACGGTGTTCGTCTGCTCGTAGGGGATGATCCGGGAGTTCGCCGGCATGAAGGAACGAAAGTTCCTTGCGACTTCTTCGGCGGAAAGGAATTTCAGGGAAAAGAGGCGCGTGATGAGCGCATCGGAGTCCGGAGCGTACTTCCCGGTGTAGGTGCGGAGCTGCTTATCGCGCGCGTCGCGCTGGCGGCCGATTCGGATGAATTTTCCCGAAGGGATCAGCGCGAAACCGTTCATGTCGAGCGCGGTCAGGAATGCGCGCCAGGCGTCCTTTACGGTGACCGGGCTGTTCGAGATGATCGTGATTCGGCCCTTCACGTCTTTATCGAGGATGAAGTTCTGGCCGGTGAGCTTACCGAGCGCCTTCGCGATATCCATGATGTCGGCGTCCGGGAAGTTGAAGTCGGTGACGACTTCGTTCGATCCCGCGGAGCCTTCCGCATCGACCCGAAGCGCGCGCGTATTCTTGCCCGAGACGACCCCCGACTTCGAGCCTTCGACATCGACGGTTCCGCCGCCGGCGCTGGCCATGCCGCCGCCTTCATCGGGCGACGGGGGAACGTAGCCGCCCCCCTCTTCGTCGAAATCGCCTTCTTCGTCCCCCTCGAAATACTGGGGAGGCGAGCCGGGTGCCGCGGCGGGGGCGTATGGATTGTTGAACCCCTTGCCGCCCGGTCGGAAACCTCCGGCGGTGTCGGCCGCGTAGCTTTTGTCGACGATCAGAAAGAAGAGCGCGCTCATCGCGATCAGAAGGCTCGCACCGCCGAGGAGGCGGACCCAGAGCGACATCGAAGTTTCAACCGGCGTTGGGTGATCGTTCTTCATTTTCATCCCTATCTGAAATTGTAAGACATATTGTTGGTGCGGCCGTCGCGCTGGACGGACAGCTCAAGTTGGTTAACCGTTTTCAGCATTCCGAGCATTTCGAATGCCTTCGCGGCGTCGACGGGTTCGCCGTTGACGCCCTTCAGAATGTCTCCGTTTTTCAGTCCGAGTTTTTCGAAGACGCTGCCCTGGACGATCTGGATCAGCTTGAATCCGGCGGGCTGCCCGTTTTCGAAATGCGGAATCGCGCGCGCCTGGGTCAGGACTTCGTTGATGTTCGAGAGATACTTATCGAGTTCGGAACGCGCGATGTTGTATGTATTCGGCGCGGTTTGCTCGATTGCGCCTTCGCCGCCGGGAGGTTTGCGCGAGGAAAGGGAACCGACGCTGATTCTCGTCCCGTTTCCTTCTTCCGGCATGTCGACGAACTCTTTGCGGCCGTTCGCGAGGTTCCGGAAGATGACCTTAAATGGTTCGATCGAAAGGATTTTTATTTTCCCCGGGAGTTCATCGTCGATCCGCACGGGATAGACTTGGCTTTCGCCTTTGTCTTCGATCGTCGCGACGGAGCGCAGTTCGTTCCGCAGGATGACCGTGCCGATCAGGTTCAGCGGCAGCCCGGTTTTCACCGGATCGTTGTCTTGTTCCTGGAGTCCCGGGGCCTGATCACCCGGAATGCGTCCGAGAGAGCTGAATAGATTCCGGCCGATGATGACCTGGTAGTCCGTGAAGGGTCGAGCGCGATCGGCGATCACGGCGCCGGCACCCCGACCCCTGACGACGGGAGCGGGCGGAATTTGTTTTTCGACGAAATAGGCCACCAGGTCCGCCCCGGTCCAGGCGATCAGGACGAGACAGAGAAGAATCGCGATCGCATTCAGTTTGTTCGGACTCCAGCGGAATCCACCGCCGCCCGCGGGAGGCGCAAAATCGGAAGGAGAGAAGCCGCCTTCGTCTTTTTTCTTTTTCTTCGAGAAGCGCGGTTTCAGGCGGTTGTTCCACGCCATTTTAATCATGTCGGTCATGGTATGACCGTCGGTCTCCGCGCCGGAGTCGGGGGCGAGCGGAGATCCGCTGGATTTGCGCGTGAGGAAGCCGGTTACGTCATCCTTCGATTTCTGAAGGGCGGTTTTCAGTTTTCCTTTCCAGTCAGGCTTTTCCTGGAACGGGTTGCCGTTGCTACCGTCATCGCTCATGGGTGGGAAGACCCTCTACCTTCCTTGGTGGCGGAACCATCCTTGGTTGCACTTCGTAATGCTGCCGCTCTCGCACTATGAAGCAAGCTCAGTGCCAGTTTTTTAGAAATCATCGCGGCGAGTGGCGAACGAGCCGTGTGGAAAGCCGAAGTGATTCGGTAGCTTAAGCGTGCGAAAAAAACGCCAATTTTTCGGCGCCCAACTGCATGGCGGTGCGTCTGACATTTTGTCTGAAACTCGCTGCGACGCGAATTCGGTTTCGACAAAATGTCGGGCGGGCAAAGGGGCCGTACAGGAGGGGCGAAATGCGAGCCCGCGGGTTCGGTCGTCGATTTCGGAAATTTTCCGGCAAGTTGGCCGGCGTCGGCGAGTAAGCTATTTATTGTTTACTAGAAGGGTCATCCGAAAAGCTAGGTTAACGCAGTTCACAGTTTTATCGCCTCAGTTTTAAACGATTTGGATAATCCAGGCCGCATAGCGTCAAAAAAAACTAACTGAAAATTGGCGACGGATGAGCGCATTTTTATAAAGATTAATAATTTCAAATGCTTGGGAACTTTTCTTTCCCTGTGTCATATTTGACAGAACGCAGCGTGACCTGCTATATTCCGTCAGTCTTTGAGATTTCAGGCTGCTTCGAGTGTCTCGGAGAGTCCGGTGTGGGTTCCAAAAGCTAGAGCACGGTGCGCCTCCTGGTGCCGGTCTTTGGCGAAGCAGTTTTTGGAGGTTTTGGATGTTTAAAGTCGGTGATAGCGCAGTTTATCCAGCGCACGGAGTGACGGTCGTCAAGCGCATCGATGAGCGCGAAGTGGGCGGCAAGAAGAAGAAGTTTTACGTTCTCCAAGTCGTGGAGAACCAGATGACCATTATGGTTCCGACGGATAACGCCGACGCCGTAGGTCTGCGCGAGATCATTTCCGACAAGGAAGTGCAGAACGTTTATAAAATCCTGAAGAAGCGCGACGTGAAGATCGACCAGACGACCTGGAATCGCCGCTATCGGGAATACATGGAAAAGATCAAGACGGGATCCGTCTACGAGATCGCCGAAGTGCTTCGGAATCTCTTCATGCTTCGCCACTCGAAGGACCTTTCGTTCGGTGAGCGCAAGATGCTCGACCAGGCGAAAGCCCTGCTCGTGAAGGAAATCTCCCTCGCGCGTGGACAGAAAGAAGAAATCATCGAGCAAGAGATCCAGACGATCTTCGCTTCCTGATCGGAAGCGTTCGAATCCAAAATTGTCCGAAGTTTAAAAAAGCCGTCTCCTTTCGGGGGCGGCTTTTTTCATTGGGTGGGGATCGGAGCGAGGGCGAAATTCGCAATTGCGATACAGCGGGCTCGGAACCGAATCGCATGCGGTCGCGGGCCTTGCCCGCCCGGGGCCCCGAACAGGGCCGCGCCGCCGGCCAGCAGATGCCTCTTTTCGTCGAGAAGGAGGGTTACCCAGGCGTTTCGGAACTGCGGGTCGGCCGCGAACGCGCCATTTTCTTTCGCGGTCATGAATTCTTGGGTCGTCGGCAGTCGAAATGATCCGGCGGGAGCGAGTCCCTGGCAGAGCGCCTGTGCCCGTTGTGCGGATTCGACGCTCCAGTCGGGAAAGTTTTCTCCGAGGGGCGGACTCCAGAGGCGGGCGGATTTTTCGTCGAGAAAAATCGAACCCGTTCCCGGGAGCTCGAGTTTTTTCCAGCCGGGCGCCACGGAATTTGCCCCTTCGACCGATATGCCTGATCGTTCGGCCTGCCCTTGCTGCTGGGAGGCTCTGCGTAGCGGGCGCTCAACGAACCAGCGACGAAGCTGCGCCGAACGTTCGACCGTGGTTTCCGAAAGATCGAGAAAGAATGCGGAATAGAGGTCGAGCACCCCGGCGTGGGGGTTGATCAGCCCCAAAATCAGCACGCCGAAGTTCGCGGCGAGAAAAACTGCGATTCCGAAATCACGGATTTGTCGGGCGACCGGAAGTGTTCTTCCAGTTCTCCACGCGACGCCGGCCGCGACGAGCAGTCCGACTCCGAATGCGATTGAAAACCAGATCGGGTTACGCGTTCGCAGGGCGAAGATCGCGAAGAAGCCGGTCAGAAGTATTCCGCCGATCCCGCTCGCTATGATGCTAAGGAGTCTCATTCGCCTCTCGTTCGTGGAATATCCGCGGAAAACTGCCGTTGCCGCTGCGTATCATGCGTTCCATTCGTCTACGCCTCGGTTTAGGATCGGGGGCTATGAGTTCTCCTGCAAGCCCTGAATCTCCGGTCCGCGTCCGATTCGCCCCATCGCCTACGGGATACCTCCATGTCGGGGGGGCGCGCTCGATGCTCTTTAACTACCTCTTCGCGCGGAAACACGGCGGAAAGCTCGTGCTTCGGATCGAAGATACGGATCAGGAGCGCTCGACTCCCGAATACGAGAAGATGGTCATCGCGGACATCGACTCCCTCGGCCTGTCACCCGACGAATCGCCGATCCTCGGCGGGCCGTTTCCGCCTTACCGCCAGAGCGAGCGCCTCGCGCTTTACGGAAAGTACGCCAAGGAGCTCCTCGAGAGAGATCAGGCTTACTACTGCTTCTGTCCGGACGAGGTCCTCACGCAGAAGCGCGAACTCGCGATGAAGCTCGGGCGCCCTCCCGTCTATGACGGCACCTGCGCGAAAATTCCGCTCGCCGAAGCGAAAGCGCGCTGGGCGAAAGGGGAGCGTGCCGGAATCCGGTTCCGTGCGTTTTCGAAAGAGTATGTCCTGAAGGATGCCGTGAAGGGCGATGTGCGCTTTCCACCCGATGTCGTGGGTGACTTCTTCATCACGCGTACCCCGCGCCCGAACGAGAAGGAAATCGCGGAAGGAATCGGGATGCCGGTTTACAACTTCTGCTGTGTGGTCGACGACCATGCGATGGGGATTACCCACGTCATTCGTGGGGAAGATCACCTTTCAAACAACGCGCGCCAGCTTCAGATCTACGATGCGTTCGGTTGGAAACTTCCGGAGTTCGCGCATATCGCGATGGTGCTCGGAGGTGACCGACAGAAGCTCTCGAAACGAAACGGCGATTCTTCGGTGCACGAGTATTTCGCGAACGGATATCTTCCGGAAGCGCTGCTGAATTTCCTCGCGCTTCTGGGCTGGAATCCAGGCAGCGAAGTGAAACCTTCTTCTGGCCATCCGGAGATCTTCACGATGGAAGAAATGATCTCTTACTTCGGTACGGACGGTCTCCAGAAGGCTCCGGCGGTCTTCGACGTGCAGAAACTTCGCTGGATGAATGGTCAGTACATCCGGAACATGCCGCTCGCGGAGATCGCGAAACGCGCGCGTCCGTTTTTTGAAAAGGCGGGATTTTCGGATGCTCTGAAGGCCAACGGCGAAGCCTGGTACGTCGGAGTCGTCGAAACGATTCGCGGCGAATGCGCGACGCTCGCGGATCTTCCCGAGGCCGCTCGCTTCTTCATCGAAGCGCGCCCGGCCGTGGAAGACGCGGCGAAGGCGATGCTCGTCGACCCGGCGAACGCGGCGGTATTTACCGCGCTCACCGCCGAAGTCGATGCACTTCCCGAGTCGCTCACGGCCGAGCTCGTCGACCAGCTCCAGAAGTCGGTCGGCGCGAAATCGGGCGCGAAGGGCAAGGGCCTCTTCATGCCGATCCGCGCGGCCACGACGGGGAAGACCCATGGCCCCGAGTTGAAAAAGGTATTCCCGCTCCTCGGTAAGAAAGCGCTCCAGGATCGGATGGCGGCCATCCAGGCCGCGGTGAAATAGAGAATGGCGACGCTGCCCGAAATCCGACTCACGAACTCCCTCGGTCATAAGAAGGAGGTCTTCACGCCCATGGAAGCGGGGAAGGTCCGTATGTACTCGTGCGGACCGACAGTTTACGGCCAGATCCACGTGGGAAATCTTCGCGCGGCGATGACGGCCGATCTTTTTTACCGAGCTTTAACCAAGCTTGGCTTTGCCGTGACTTACGTCCGAAATTACACCGACGTCGACGACAAGATCATCGCGCGCGGAAAAGAAGAGGGCATTTCGTCGGAAGCCGTGGCGAAGAAGTATATCGCCGAAGTCGAGCGCGACTACGCGGCGGCGGGAATGCTGGAGCCGACGCATAAGACGACGGTGACGGATCATATCCAGGAAATCATCGCGATGATCGAAGAGATCGTCGCGCGGGGACACGGATATCTCGCGGAGGCGCCGGCCGGATCCGAGCCGGGCGCGAAGGAGGTTTTCTTCTCGATCCCGGATTTTCCGGCGTACGGAAAACTTTCGCGGAAGAACCTCGAGGATCTGATCGCCGGTGCCCGCGTCGACGTCTCCGAAAAGAAGAAAAACCCGGCCGATTTCTCCCTCTGGAAGCCCGCGAAGCCTGGGGAGCCCTCGTGGGATTCTCCCTGGGGCAAGGGACGCCCGGGCTGGCATATCGAGTGCTCGGCCATGGCGTCGAAATGGCTCGGCCCGCAGATGGATATCCATCACGGCGGCACGGACCTGATGTTCCCGCATCACGAAAACGAGATCGCGCAGAGCGAGGCCGCGACCGGGAAAGCGCCTTACGTGCGCTACTGGCTCCACAACGCCATGCTGAACATCAACTCCGAAAAGATGTCGAAGTCGCTCGGCAACTTCATCACCGCGCGCGGTTTCCTCGAGCTCTACGGAGGCGAGGTCGCTCGTTTCGTGATGATGTCGGTCCACTACCGCACGATCGCGGACTTCGGTGACGATGCGATCGAATCCGCGCTCACGAGTCTGCACCGGCTTTACGAAGCCAAAGCCCGCGCCGAAGAGATCACGCGAAAAAAGGCGGCGGTCGCCGACCAACGCGCGGAAAGCGTCTGGATGGAGTTCCTCGCCGACTGCCAGAAGGCTCGCGACGAGGTGACCCGCGAGATGGCGAATGATTTTAATACGCCGGGTGCGGTGGCCGCGGTTTTTACTCTGATCCGCGCGTTTAATCGCGCGCTCGCCGAACCTCGCGCCGAAGCGACGCCCTCGGCCGTGCTCGGAGCCCAGGAACTGATCCGCGTGATCGAAGACGAGCTCGGCGGTTTTCTCGGCGTCGGACGTCGTCCCGCCACGGCGATGCTCAGCCAGATCGGGGAGATCCGCGCCCGCGCGCACGAGGCGAAAGCCGGCGCCTCCGGGGGGACGAAGCTCACGAAAACCGAAATCGAGGCGATGATTCAGTCTCGGGCCGAAGCGAAGAAGGCGAAGAACTTCGCCGAAGCTGACCGCATCCGGAAAGAACTGACCGAGGCCGGCGTCGCGATCAAGGATTCGCCGACCGGCACGACTTGGGAATATTCGGCTTAAACGCGGGCAGCCGGCCTGGTACGGATTCTCAAGCCTGGACAACCCGCGTCAGCGCTTTCGCCCCGTACAGAAAGGGCGCGGGAAATGCTAGATTCAGAGCGTGTCCACTCGACGATCAAAGAACCAGCAGCCGTTCGACTTGAAGAGCCCGTTCGCGCCGCTCGGTGACCAGCCAGCCGCCATCGAACGGATCGTCGAGTCCATCCGCGAAGGCCGCAAGTCGATTTGCCTGCTCGGGGCGACGGGGACGGGAAAGACCTTCACCATGGCGAACACCATCGCCCAGGTGGAGAAGGCGACCCTCATCCTCTGTCATAATAAGACGCTCGCGGCGCAGCTCTTCTCCGAGATGCGCGAGTTTTTCCCTCATAATGCGGTCGAGTATTTCGTCTCGTACTACGATTACTACCAGCCTGAGGCTTACATCCCGTCGACCGACACCTACATCGAGAAGGATTCCCAGATCAACGACGAGATCGACAAGCTCCGTCATTCGGCGACGCGGAGTTTGCTCGAACGGAACGACGTCATCATCGTGAGTTCCATTTCATGCATCTACGGTCTCGGTTCTCCCGACGCTTACGAGGGCATGCTGCTCTATCTCGAAGTCGGCCGCGAGACGAAGCGCCAGGACGTGCTGAAGAAGCTCGTCGAAATCCAGTACAAGAGAAACGACGTCGACTTCCACCGCGGTACTTTCCGGGTGCGCGGCGACGTCGTCGAAGTCTATCCCGCTTACGAAGAAGAACGCGCGATTCGCATCGAGTTTTTCGGCGACGAGATCGAGGCGATCTCGGAGACCGACCCCCTGCGCGGAGTGAAAATTCGGCCCCTCCCCAGGATCACGATCTATCCGGCAAGCCATTACGTTACTTCGCAGGAGAATCGAAAGGCGGCGATCGACTCGATCCGCGTTGAACTTCGGGAACGTCTGCAGGAACTGAAAGCCCAGAATAAACTCGTCGAAGCCCAGCGCCTCGAGCAACGTACGATGTTCGATCTAGAAATGATCGAGGAGCTCGGTTTCTGTCAGGGAATCGAGAATTACTCCCGCCACCTGACGGGACGCGCGCCGGGCGAGCCGCCCCCGACGCTGATGGACTATTTTCCGCGCGACTGGCTACTTATCGTCGACGAGTCGCACGTCTCCGTCCCGCAGATCGGCGGGATGTACCGGGGCGATCGTGCGCGGAAATCCTCGCTCGTCGATCATGGCTTTCGCCTGCCTTCGGCGCTGGATAACCGCCCGCTGAATTTCGAGGAATGGGAAAAAATCCTTAATCAGACGCTTTACGTCTCGGCGACGCCCGGAGAGTACGAGCTCCAGAAATCGGGCGGGGAAGTGATCGAACAGGTCATCCGTCCGACGGGGCTGCTCGATCCCGTCGTCATGGTGCGGCCCGCGACTTCGCAGGTGGACGACTTGCTCACGGAAATCCGCGTTCGTGCGGACCGGAGAGAACGGGTGCTCGTCACGACGCTCACGAAGAAGCTCGCCGAAGATCTGACGAAGTACTATACCGAGCAAAAGGTCCGGGTAAAGTACCTGCATTCGGATATCGAAACCCTCGAACGAATCGAAATCCTGCGCGACTTGCGGCTAGGCGTATTCGATGTCCTCGTCGGGATTAACCTCCTGCGCGAGGGACTCGACTTACCCGAAGTTTCGCTCGTCGCCATTCTCGACGCCGATAAGGAGGGATTTCTGCGGTCCGCGCGCTCGCTGATCCAGACCATCGGCCGGGCCGCACGAAACTCGACCGGCGTCGCGATCCTTTACGCGGATCGAGTCACCGAGTCCATGCAGCAGGCGATCGACGAGACGAACCGGCGCCGTACCGTGCAGGAAGCCTACAACGCCGAACACGGAATCACCCCGACGACGATCGTGAAGGCGATTCGGGCGCCGATCGCGAACGAGGGCGAAGAGTACGACGGTGGACAGCTTTCGCGGAGTCGCGGCGCGGGCAAACGGAACGCCGACAGCGCCGCGCATGCGAAGCGCGCGCTCGGAACGGGGAGAAAGGCTCCGGCAGGAGAATCGAAATTCGGGATTACCTGGGAACCCTCGCGAGACGCCGCGCTGATGGCGCAGGCCGACTTGGTCGACGAGGCCGGGACGGAAGCCCAGGCGAAAGAAATCGCGGGCGAGTTCTTCCTGGGGATGGATCGAATCGGTGCGACGATCGCGCGGATGGAGCAGGAAATGAAGGAAGAGGCCAAAGCCCTTCGTTTCGAAAAGGCCGCATCTCTCCGCGACCGTGTCCGTCAGCTGAAGATGATCGAGCTCGCGCTTTAGTCCGCGACTCGGTCGAGGTCCCCGTAGGGATCGTACTGGTCGGTGCAATGGGCCGGATCGAGTTCCGGATCGTAGAGGCAACGAAGCCCGTGACGATCGCCCCGGCTCAGCGCGGGTCGGTAGCCGGGACCGGTGGCGTCGGCTTCGAAGAGATCGGGATCCACCCGTCGAAACGCCGCGAGTTCCGTCGGGAAGCGCGCGGGGTCGATCATGGAAAAGACGAAGTTATAGAGCATGATCGAATTCGGATCGAAACGACTCACCGGGAAGGTATTCAGCCGCACTTCGAAAGGGCCCTGATACGGATCGGTCACGATCGCCGGATGGGAGCGCTCTTCGTGCAGGCCGAGAATATGGGCGAGTTCATGGAGGCTCGTGGCTTCGACCGCAACCTGGCGTGCGTCGTCGAATTCCGTGTCCGTCCACGCGGACGGAATCGCGAGCGCGATACTGGCGGGGAGCGTGCGGGTCGGCGAATAGCCGGCCGCCGAGGCCTCGCCGGACGGAAGCGGGGAGCCGCTTCCGCGCCCGATCACGAGGACGAGGTCGTAATTTTCCTGCGTCAGTGGCTGGATGCAGAAGTCGATCGTGGAAAAGGCGGCGACGGTCGCCTCGACCGTGAATTCTCGGTCGGCGGCTTCCCGGATCCGCGCGGCGGCGAGTGAAACGACGAGATCGGTGGCAGGCGTCGTCGCGCCCGCGAAATGCTGGAGCTGCCCCGGGCTCAGCAGACCAGGTTGCCCGGCCGCTTCCGCAGGCAGAGTCCAGCAAGTGCGAAGCGAGTTCGTCTGCCAGGCGCCGCCCCGCACGATCACGGAAGCATCGGTGGGCGGTGCGAGGAGGATGCCGCTCAGGAGGGTCAGAGTGATCAGGAGAGAGGCGCGAAAGTTTTTCACGTCGTTCTCACTCGGCCTAACAACCGTGCTCTTCGATCGCGGGCTCCGGCACATCGAGCGCGTCTTCGCCCATCGCTTCGTTCCGGCGCTGATCTTCCGCGTTCAGATAGAAACCACCGCTCGTGCGAACGATACCGCCGCGATCGAGAAGAGCGTCGCAACCATCGCCCGCGGGAATCGCCGGGATCGGTTTGCATCCCTTGCTATTCTTCGGACAGGTGATGCGGACGTGCATGTGGTCGGCGTGATTCGGCCAATGGCGAAGCTTGCGTAAGGTCTCTTTCCAGTCGTCGCGCATGCCTTTGGCGACGGCGAGTTTACAGAACTCTTTCTTGATTCGCTGGTCGACGAAGATACGATCCAGTCGTCCGGTGTGGTCGAGCATCTGGATGAATCTCCAGTTCGCCTCGGTATCGAAAGTCGGCAGAACCTGCCCTTTCTGGACGAAGCCCGCACCGAACCCGGTACTGCCGGGCTTGGAACCCGTAGGCGGCATTTCGACGCGGTCTTTTCGGAAGTACGCGAGGTCGGCGTCGAGACCGTTCTGGTGGCTCCCGTGGCCGCCGAGTTTACCGCCGTTTTTATCGGAGAGATCTCCGATTTGGACGCGTTCGACCGCCGGGAAGTCGCGCCGAATTTCTCGCGACGCTTCGATGATCAGCGTAATCAGGTCGAGCGAGCCGAATCCACGCTGGCGCTCCTGGAAAATCTTTAAATAGCCATCGCCCGAATTGGGCAGGAGATCGGCGCGCGTCAGCGAGCCGCGGTCGTAAACGCCGACGGCCTGGGCGTAAGCGCGGGTCATGATTTTCAGAAGATCGTAGCGGTTGGATTCTTCCTTCTTCGGTTCTTCCTTCTTTTCCGGTTTTGCGGGCACGACCGGCGTGACGGGCTTCGTCGGCGTGACCGGTTGGGTCGGGGTCACGGGTTCCTTCACGGGTTCTTTTTTCGGCCAAACCGTCGTCGGTTCCTTCTTCGGTTCCGTCTTTGGCTGAGGTTCGGTCTTCGGAGGTTCTTTTTTCGGTTCCACCTTCGGCTGGGTAGGAGGTGGTAATTTAAAGGGATCCCACGGCGGATTCGTCGTCGGCGGCGGGGGGAGGGTCGGCTTCACGGGGCCGAGGGTCGGCGGAACTTTCGGTTCCACCTTCGGCTCTGTTTTCGGTTCGGCCTTCGGCTCTGCTTTCGGTTCCTTCTTTGGCGGAACGCCGGGAGGGAGCTTGAAAGGATTCCATGGATCCCAGGTGGGCGTGGTCGGCGTCGGATCGTGAGGGCGAGGACCCCACGGTTTCACTTCGGGAGTGGGTGTGACCTCGGTGTCTTCTTCTTCATCGTCGTAAAGTCCTGGAACGGGGCTCGCGACGATCTTTTCGGGCGTCGGGGCCACGGGTTCGCCTTCTTTGCCGAGCATCGAGCTCTGGGTCGGGCTCTGCGAACACGACGACAAGACGAGCGCGGAAAAGACCGCGCTGGCCAGAAGGAATCGTGTGGATGAGCGAACCGAAAACAAAGCCACGCGGGGACCGCCTTTGGGCTCTTTAAGCCGACCTGGATATATCAAGCGCAACGCGCTGCGTCAATCCTAAAACTAGACATCTCTAAACTAAAAAGCACTTATATTTCAAATAGTTACCACCCGAACAAGTTTCCCCCCCACCCGGAACGCCTTTTACCTTTTTAATCCGAGCCCTTAGCCCAACCCGGCGGAAATATGAGAGCGTGAGGGCGTGGAAACTTCCGAATCGAAAGCGAATCGTCTGGGGCTGGAAACATCGCCCTACCTCCGGCAGCACGACCGTAACCCCGTCGACTGGTACGCCTGGGGTCCGGAAGCTCTCGAGCGCGCTCGTCGGGAGGATAAACCCATTCTCCTGTCGATCGGTTATTCCGCCTGCCATTGGTGTCATGTAATGGCGCATGAATCGTTCGAAGACGCGGAGACGGCCGCGCTCATGAACGCAAATTACATCAACATCAAGGTGGATCGCGAGGAGCGGCCGGACCTCGACCAGATTTATCAGAACGTCGCCCAGGCGCTCACCCGGAGCGGCGGTTGGCCCCTCACGGTGTTTCTGCTCCCGGATCAGCGACCGTTCTTCGGAGGGACGTATTTCCCCCCGGATGATCGCTGGGGGCGCCCCGGTTTTCCGCGCGTTCTGAAGTCGCTGGCGGAAGCGTATCGCGACGATCGTCCATCGGTTCTCGAGAACGCGGAGAAGCTCACGCAGATCATCTCCGAACTCGAACGAAATGAGAGAAAGACCGACGTCGCGGGATCGCCGGTCGAGCCCGCCGTCCCGGAAGGGGAGTCGTCGCTCTCCTTTCTTCGCGAGGTCCGCGAGGCCGTGCTTCGCGGAGTCGACTGGAACCAGGGCGGATTCGGCGACGCGCCGAAATTCCCGAACTCCATGATGTTCTCGTTCCTCTGGCGAATGGGCGGTGAAACGGCGATGGCCGCGACGCTGCTTTCGCTCGTGAAAATGGCCAAGGGTGGAATCTTCGATCAGCTGGGCGGCGGATTCCATCGCTACTCGGTCGACGACCGCTGGGCGGTGCCGCATTTCGAGAAGATGCTCTACGACAACGCCCTTCTCCTCCAGCTCTATTCGGAAGTCGTCCTGCGAGATCGCGCCGAAATTCGCGCGGGTCGCCCGTCGCTGCTCCGTCCCGAGTTTCGCGCGCTCTTTATCGAAACCGTTCGGAAGACGACGGAGTATCTGCTCCGCGAGATGGAAGACCCCGATGGTGGATTCTACGCCGCGCAGGACGCCGACTCCGAAGGAGAAGAAGGAAAGTTTTTCGCCTTCGATCTCGCGGATCTCGAATCGATTCTTGGCAAGGATTCGCCCGCTTTCCACGCGTTCTCCGCTCGTTACGGGATCGACGCGACGGGGAACTTCGAGCATGGCAAAACCGTCCTCTGGCAGGCGATGACCGAATCCGAAGTCGCCGCGCGCGTCGGAGAATCGGAAGATGAGATTCGCGAACTGCTTCGGGACGCGGCGGCCAAAGTGTTTGCGGCGAGGGAAAAGCGGGTGCGCCCCGGGCTTGACGATAAAATTCTCGTCTCCTGGAACGGTCTCGCGATCACGGGGCTCGTCTGGGCCGCGCATCTCCTCGAGTGGGAAGGCGAAATCGCGACGCAGCCCGAATTGACGGCGCTCGCCGAGCGGGCACGCGGTTCGGCGATCAAAGCTTTCGAACGCATCGTGAATCTCCCGCTGCGCCCGGAATCGCCGCTCGCCTCGGACCTACCCGTAACGATCCAGAAAAATATTCCGAAGGGGAACGGTTTTCTCGACGACTACGCTTTTCTCGCGCGCTCCGCGCTCGATCTCGCGCGTTTCGGAGTGAAACTCTCGGGTGCCCGCGCGCCCGAGGAGTGGGCCGCGCTTTGGATGGGGCGCGTGCTCGATTCGTTTCGCGATCCATCCGGAGATCCCGGTTATTTCTTTACGGGCGATGACCATGAAAAACTTCTCCAGCGGCCGAAAAGCCTATACGACCAGGCCATCCCGTCCGGGACGGCGGTCACGATCTCGAACCTGATCGTTCTGTCGGAGCTTCTCGAGCCCGGCGAGAAGCACTCGATCGAGACCATCGCGAAGTTTCGCGACGAAGCGGCGCGGTCCGTCGCTCGCCTGATCCCCCATCTCGAAAAGAATGCCTTCGGACACGGAGAACTTGCGAATGCGCTTCGGCTCCATGCCGAAGGGATTCGTGTTTTTTCGGGCGTTCGGGCTTCAGCGGCCGTGTCGTCGGATCGCGATTTCGCGCCCGAATTCTCGAACGAGAGCTCGCTCTTCAAGGGCAGTTTAGGCGAGTTCAAGGTCTGCGCCCGTGGGGCGTGTCGAGGCTACGACACGGTCGAGGCATGGGCGACGGCCGAAGACCGCGCAAGCGAACCGATCTAGCCCAGGTGGCGGGCGCTTAAATTCTAGCGCGAGGTCCCCGTCGCCTTGCCGGTGCCCACCGCGAGTCGCGCCTCCACATAGCGAGCGAAACGGACGAAAGGGAGGCCGAGCAGGAGATAGAAAGCGGCGACCAAAATGCCGGTGCCGAGGAAGTCGTAGTATGTCGATGCGAGTTGCCCGTAAAGTTTGGTGAGCTCCACCATCGTGATGACCGAAACGAGCGAGGAATCCTTCAGCAGCGAGATAAAATCGTTCGTGATCGGTGGAATCACGATCCGCAGCGCCTGCGGAATCACGATATGTCGAACCGTCTGGCCATGGGAAAGCCCAAGCGCGAGTCCCGCCTCGGACTGGGCCTTCGATACGCCGCCGATGCCGGCGCGGTAATTTTCGGCCTCGTAAGCGGCGTAATTCAGCCCCAGTCCCAGCACGGCCGCCATGAACGGGGAGAGGCGGATCCCGAGGTGCGGAAGCGCGTAAAAAATAAAGAAAAGCTGGATCAGGAGGGGCGTTCCACGGATGAGTTCGATGTACATCACCGAAATCCAGCGGACCGGGGGCGGGCCGTAGAGGCGCATGAGCGCGAGCGCCAGTCCCAGCGCGACGGCGATCAGCATCGCGACGATCGAGATCTCGAGGGTCGTGACCGCTCCCCGCGCGAGTATCGGGAGAAAAGAAACGTAAAGGTGGAAACGCTCCCGCAGGGTGCGCTCGCGATTCGTCGAGTTCAGGAAGTACTCGTACATCGTCGGCGGCTCGAGCGGTTTCTCCCGGAGATCGCCGAATCGCTCGGCCATCAGCGGGTTCCATAGGTCGTAGCGATCGTAGATTCTCCGAAGCTCGCCGTTTTTTGCCATCTTCGCGATGGCGGCGTTCACTTCCGACTGGAGCGCGCGGTCGGTTTTTTTCATGCCGATCCCGTACATGACGGACCCGATCGGCGGTCCGACGAGCTTAAGCTGCGCGTTCGGTTTCGCGTTATAGACCGCAAGCGGCGCATCGAGGAGCACGGCATCCGTGCGGCCATTCATCAGGTCTTCATAGGAGCTCGGTTCGGTCTCGTAGGTAACGACCGTGATGCCGCCGAATTTCTCGAGAATTTCGTGGGCGAGGGAAAATTTTAGGGTCCCGACCTTTTTACCTCGGCAGTCTTCGAGCGAGTTGATCCGAGTTTCGTCACGCCGGACCGCGAGCTGTTCGAAGGTGACGAAGTACGGGTCGGAGAAAAGAATCTCGCGCTTCCGTTCTTCCGTGATCTCGATCCCGTTCACGATCACGTCGTAGTTTCCGCGTGCCAGCCCCGGAATCAGTCCGTCCCAGGCGTTGTGGACGAGCGTCGTCGGGCGACCGAGATGTTTCGCGATGCCTTCGATCACCTCGCGCTCGAAGCCGATGATTTTCTCGGGTTCACGCGGATCCTGGAAAACGAGGGGCGCCCCGGATTCGGTATCGGCGGCCCAGCGAAGCGGTTCGGCCGCGTAGCCGCGCTCGGCGAAAAGCGAAGCGACGGTCGCGAGAAGCGCGAGACCCAGGAGCAGGCCGATCAGCGGCAGAAAGAATCGAAGAACCGTGGTGCCGCGGTCCCAGCCGGGACGATCCATCTCAAAGTTCATGCGCGCGTGCCCCCGGTCATAGAAACTTCCTCAGGAACTGCCGCGTGCGATCGTCCTTCGGGCTCGAGAAGAGGACGTCGGGGGCGCCGATTTCGACGATGGCGCCGTCTTCCATGTATACGATCAGATCCGAAGCATCGCGCGCGAATCGCATCTCATGGGTGACCACGAGCTGGGTCATGCCCTCTTCGTCGAGCGCCTTCATCACGGCGAGCACCTCGTCCACGAGCTCCGGATCGAGTGCCGAGGTCGGCTCGTCGTAGAGCATGACCGCCGGATTCAGCGCCAGCGCGCGCGCGATCGCGCCTCGCTGGGCTTGCCCGCCGGAGAGTTGGACCGGCATTTTTTCACGGTGGGCGAGGAGACCCACCTTTCCGAGAAGTTTTTCCGATCGGGCGACCGCCTCATCGCGCGGAATTTTCCGGCCAACCGTCTGCGCGAGCACGACGTTCTCGAGGAGGGTCATGTGGGGGAAGAGTCGGAAGTCCTGGAAGACCATTCCGCAGTGCTGTCGGAGGGCCTGCGCTTTGCGTTCGAAACCGTTGTCGGGCCCGACGGAGAGGCCGTGCCCATGAATGGATATTTCTCCCTCGTCGAGAACCTCCAGACCGTTCAGACAACGAAGGAGGGTCGACTTCCCGCATCCGGAGCGGCCGATGAAACAGATGAGCTGGCCGGGTTCGATGTCGAGATCGATTCCCTTCAGAACTTCGTGGGCTCCGAAGGATTTTTTCAGCCCCCGAATCGTGACAATGCTCATGGGCCCCTTTCCTACACGACGCGCGTTTGGTACGCCTAGGGAAATCATTTCGATCGAGTGGGGGTAGGGTGATGAGTGGACGAAGCGGCAGCTGGGTTCCGGTTCTCGCGCTGGCGAGCGCGTGGGCGACCTCCGCGTTCGCCGCGGAGGCGGTTTACGATGTGCGCCGAGGCGATACGCTCGTATACGAGACGACGATCGAAGACGAGCCCTTCTCCGAAACCCGTAAAGTCCTCGACCTCGACCCGCGAAAATCCGACTGGGAATATCGAAAGCAGCTATTCGACCGGGACGGGCGCCTGGTGCTCGACGTCGAACGCCGCGGGAAAAAAGACTTTTTTCAACCCGAAGAGATCGAGTGGTACCGGGAGACCTGTCCGCTTGACCGTCGTGAGTGGATGGATACGCCTTGGGGACGAATCGAAACCTGCCACGTCGAGTTTCTCATCGTGGGCCAAAAGAGCATCTTCATCGCCACCGTGATCGGCGATGTTCCGGGTGGAATCGTGACCTGGGAGAGTGAAGGATACCGAATTCGGCTGACCGAGCACCGTCGGCGTTAGCCGAGAGCGGGGCTTGAACCGTTAGCTCGTTCGCGGTCCGCCGGAGACGAGTACTTTCAGGTCCATCTCGAAGAGGATTTCCGCTTTGTTCGGGTAAATCTGCTTCATGACGATGCCTTCGCCGAAGACCGGATGGGCGATCTTATCGCCGACATTCATTTGATTCTTCGCGCCATAAGCATTCGCGGGGCGGTCCTTATGGGCCAGCATTTCTTTTCGCCATTCGGCACCGACGGAGTGGTCCGGTCGTTCGCCGCTCGCAGTTCTGGCGCCTCGCGTCGTGGTTTTGGGCGGGGGGGCCATTTTAGGGTCCGTCACGCCTTTCGGAGCGCGGTAGGCCCGCTCGCCGCGGCAGGTGCGGCACTGGACGCGAACGACCTGATCCCCCCGCATGGCGACGACGGTCGCGGAGAGATCCATTTTGCACTGACCACAATAAGCGAGAGTTTGTTCGGCGACGCGGACCATTCGAGATGCAGCTCCTGTTGGCGTATAACTAACGAAGAAGTATTTTATTCGTTCCGCGAATGGAAAATCAAGATCCGTCCAACTCTTACTCGAAAGTCCGCCTGAAACTCCTCGAGGATGCCCGCGCGGCCCCGACGGAGCCGGGCGTGTATTTCATGAAGGACGAAAAGGGCGGAATCCTTTACATCGGCAAGGCGAAGAACCTGAAGAATCGTCTCGTGACGTACTTCCAGGGCGCCTCGAGCGGGACGGCCCACGAAGTTCCGCGGACCGAGATCATGGTCAGCCGCGCGGCGAAGTTCGACGTGATTCTGACGGAAACCGAGAGCGAAGCGCTCATCCTCGAATGCACGCTGATTAAAAAGCATAAGCCGAAGTTCAACATCCGGATGAAGGACGACAAGTCGTACCCGTATCTCCGGATTCAGATCGGCGAGAATTATCCGCGGATCGAGTGGACCCGGCGCGTTCGTCGCGACGGCGCCCGCTACTTCGGTCCGTTTCCTTCCGGATTCAGCGCAAAGAGCATCCTGCGGCTCCTGAACGAACTCTTCATGCTTCGCGACTGCTCGGACAATACGTTCCGGCACCGCTCCCGTCCGTGCATCCTTTACCAGATGGAAAAATGCAGCGGGCCTTGCGTGGGACTGGTCACCCAGGAGCGCTATCGCGAATCGATCGAGGCCGTGATCGCGATTCTCGAAGGAAAGAGCGACCGGCTCAAGCTTGAACTCGAGCGCGGCATGGCCGACGCGGCGGTGAACGAAGAATACGAGGACGCCGCCTTTTACCGCGATCAGCTTGCGAATCTCGCGCTCGTGACCGCGACCCAGTCGGTGGAGGATGCCGGAGCGGAGAAGAATCGCGACGTCATCGCCGTCGAACGCCAGGGAGGGGAAGGTCATGCGGTCGTGCTCCAGATCCGCGGCGGAAAGATGATCGCCGTACGTCATCTGAATCTGCAGAACTCGGACGACGCGCAGACCGATGCGGAGGTGCTCTTCGAATTCGTCTCGCAATATTACGTCGGCGTGGCGGCCGATCTGAAAAAGGCGGAAGAGCGTATCGCCGCGGGGGAAACGGAAACCCAGCTCCCGGTCGGTTCGGTCTTCACGCCGAATGAGCTTTTGGTCTCCGTCGCGCCCGCGGATCCAGATCTGCTCGAACGCACCCTCGGGCTGCGCATCCGCGTCCCGGAAAGCGAGATGGAAAAGCAGCTCGTGAACGTGGCGAAGACCAACGCACGGCACGCGCTCGAGCAGGCGCGGAAGGCCGATCATGGTCACGGGCTTCCCGCGCTCGAAGAGATCCAGGAAAAGCTCCACCTCGCGAAGTTGCCGACGCGGATCGAGTGTTACGATAATTCGAACATCCAGGGCGAAGACGCGGTCGCGTCCCGGGTCGTCTTCATCGACGGGGCGCCCGACAAGAACCTTTACCGCAGGTATAAGATTCGCACGGTGGAGGGCGCGAACGACTTCGCGACGATGCGGGAAGTGCTCGGTCGCCGTTTTTCGAACCGGGAGGAGGATCTTCCGGATCTGGTGGTCGTCGATGGAGGCAAGGGGCAGCTCGCCCAGGCAGTCGCGATTCTCGAAGAGCTCTCCGTCCAGGGCGTGGGTGTCGTAGGACTCGCGAAAGCGCGAACCGAGAGTGACTTCCGCGCGACGGAGGTGAAGTCATCGCTCGAGCGGATCTTCATTCCGGGACGAAAAAACCCGGTGCCGCTCCTCCCACATACGGGCGCGTACAAGCTTCTGACCCATATTCGCGACGAGGCCCATCGCTTCGCGATCAACTATCACCGGAATCTGCGGGACAAACGCGCGCTGAAGGCTTCGGGAAAAACGAGCGGTGGAAAGTCCTAGTTCCTCGGGGAGGGCGAAGGCGTCGATACGGGCGTCCCGGACGTGATGATTGCCGGCGTCCCGGGCGTGACGACCACGCTCGTGTCTTCGGGGATCGGCTTCGGCGTGCCGTCGACTTCGCATTCCACCTCGGGGAGGTCGATCTTCGATTCCTTCTCGACCCAGCAAAGCAGTTTCGGGGTCAGCATGGTCGCGATCACGGCGCCGCTCGTGGCCACTTTCTTTTCTTTTCCCCGCTTGTTCACGACGATCTTCGTCCCGTTGAATCCGCCGTGGACGATCCCGGCCACGCGAAGTTCCGAGCCGGCGCCGACGAGGACCGGACCACCGCTATCGCCGGGGAGCGGACTGTGTTTTTCGCCGTCGAGGTAGAAGTATCCCCAGGAGAGTCGCGTGATCGGTTTTGTTCCCGTGTGTTTCGTGCCGGAGGACGAGGTCGAATAGTTTCCCGTTTCGTTCCATTTGGTTGCGCCGTAGCCGACGACGGTCGCCTCGAGACTCTGGAGCCGCAGCATCTTCTGGTTTCCCGAAGAGATATAGAGGGCGTAAGGAGCGACCTGCGTGACCGCTTCCCGCAGCACGAGATAGGCGATATCGTTTTGCGACGATTTCACCTTTTCATCGGTGGTCGCGGTCGGGGTCATGTCGACGAAATCGGGATGGGACTTAAATTCGGAAATTTTCACGGAAATTCCCCGTTCAGTCTTTTTACCGCCGAACTCCGCCCCATTGGCCGCGCTATTCACCGAGAGCGCGTCCTTCACGCAGTGGGCGGCCGTCAAAAGAAGTTTCGGGTGAACGAGAAATGCCGTGCAGTTCGCACGGGTGGCGCCGGAGAACACGGAAGCGCCGGAGTCGCGAAGCGAGGCCTCGTAGCCAAAAACCGCGGGAAACTCTCCCGGCATCGTCGGTCGTCCGCCGAGCACGGCATGCCCCTGATATGCGGCGAGCAATCCGATCGCCGTCAGGGCGAAGCCCCAGCGCAGCGTACGGGACTTCTTCGGGCGAGGCGACAGATCGATGCGGATCATAGGACTATTCTCCAAAACCAGCGAGTGGATCGCGTTTGCGAGGGGCGGAGCCCGAGGATGACTTCGAGCGCATCTGCGAATTGAACTGTGAATCCAAATCTGAATTCGACCGTACCGTCGTTTGCCCATGGCTCAGTTCGATCGGAAATCCCGATTTCTCCGAAATCCATTCGACGATGGCCGGACGAATTCCGGCGTAGAGCGAAACGGAAGGGCGGCCGTCGCGCAGAAAAATTTTTTCGTCGGGCACGCCGCTCGCGACGCCGACGAGTTGCCGTGCATGTTTCGCGTTCGCGAGGAACGCTGGACCGCCGCTGTCGCCGATGGAAAGCGCAGATACGGGGCCTTCGGTGGAAAACTGTTTGTCGAGCGTTTCCACCGCGCGCGTCTTCGCCCGGCGCTGCGTCCCCGTCGTCATATCCGTCCCGACTTTCTGGCTACCGCCGAATCCAACGACTTCGAGCGCGTCCTGCGCGAGCAGTGCCCGGCGGACGGCCGCGGCCTCCATCGAGACGAGCTGGGCGGGAGTTACGTCTTCGATGCCATCCTGCAGGACGACGATTCCGAAATCGTAACCCGTCTGGAGAATCTCGTCCTGGGTGTAGGAATACTCTTCGTGACGGACCGAGAACGCGACGCGAGGTTGACGGGCTGGTGCGCGCACCGAAGTGCCCTCGTTCACGGTCACGGCGACCGCCGGATTTTCCGGAACGCAGTGGGCGGAGGTCAGAATCACTTTCGGATGGATCAGGGTCCCTGTGCAAAGCTCCACGCGCCCGGCGAAGTTCGCGCTGGGATAATAAAGCGAAACGACTTCGGGAAACTCGTTCGCTTCGGTCGGCATGCCGTCGATGATGCGCGCCGCCTGCGCGGACGGCGCGCAAACGACCGCCAGCAAGACCGCGACGGCGGTCTGGAGCGAGTTTGCGAAGGGCGAAGCCGGGGTCGAATTCGTCATAACGGGAGCCTTATATCAAGCATGACTCAATGCGTCAAGTTTAGGCTTTCCTTCGTCTTAATGGAAAGAGCCCGCCGGCTGGCGCCGACGGGCTCTTTCAGATGAATTGGGAATCGAAAGCTTAATCGATCGGGTACATGAGTGGTTCGCCGATGGATTCACATTCCTGGTCATCCCGATCGTCAGTGCTGATATGGCCGCCGGTAAGGACCGCGGTATCCGGATCTTCCACGTCTTCTTCGTTGTTGTAGATCGTGATGTAACCGACGTGCCGATCGAGATCGCCGAGTTCATCGCGATTCATCGGAGCCAGATTCGAATAGCCGCAGTCGCCGTCGGTGATGTCGAGAAGATACATCGCGGTCTTGCTGCCGACCTTCGCGGCGAGAAAGAAATCCCCGTCTTTGCGGGCGACTTTAAATTCGGGAGCGTTCATCGCGGCTTCGCAGCGAAGAATCGGCTCGTAGCCTTCCGGAAGTTTAATCGACGCGGCCGAAGCGGCGCCGCAGGTGAGGAAGGTGGCCAGTGCGGTCAAAAGGAGAGGGGATTTCATGGGTGCTCCAAGCAAGGTTCGGACAAGGGTTGGGGAAACTCAGTTTGCCGGAGATTTAACGCAGCGCAGCATAAACCTCAAGCGATTTCCCTCGCCCGGTCTCCAGAGACCTTATTACGCCGAAAAAACGAGAGCTTAGGTTCGCGTCGCCTCGTCCAGAGCCTGTGTAATCGAGTTCAGCCCCGCCCGGAGTTCGTCCGTCGTGGGCCAGCCGAATCCGATTCGCATGGAGCGCCGATCTTGCTCGAACCAATGCCCCGGACCGACGAAAGTCCCGTGCTTCCCGTTCAGTACTTCGTAGAAACGATCGACGGCGGCCAGCGTATCGAACCCGATTCCCGCCCGAATTCGCGGGAAGCTCACCACTCCGCCCTCGGTCGCGATTCGTTCCAAACGTTTTTCGCCGGCATAGAAAGTTTCCAGAATTTCGTGATGCGCGCGAATCTTCGCCTGGATGGCCGGAAAGTATTCCGCACGTTTCAGGAGGTATTCGTGAGCGATCGTCTCGTCGACGATCGAGCCGGCGATGACGCTTTGTTCTTTAGCGGCGAGAAATGTTTCCATGCGCACGGGATCCTGCGAGACGAGCCATCCGATTCGAATCCCGGGCAGTCCATAGGTCTTGGAAAGCGAAGAAACCGAGACGACATGCGGACCAAGCGTCGCGGCGAGAGGGGGAATTTTCCCGAACGCCATATCGCGATAGGTTTCGTCCACGAGCAGGGTACACCCTGTTTTTTCGGTGATCTCCACGAGTCTCCGGAGATCGTTTTCCGGGATGACCACGCCCGTTGGATTATGGGGCGTCGTGACCGAGACGAGTTTCGTATCCGGCCGAATTTGCGCGGCGAAGCGATCGATATCGAGTCGGTATCCGTTTTCGAAACTCAGTTCGTGGAAATCGATCGCCGCGCCGATCGCGCGCGGGGTCTCGATATTCGTCGCGTAGTTCGGTCGGGTGACGAGGAGTCGATCGCCGGGCTTGAGGAGCGAAGTGGAAATGATGAACAGCGCGTGGGCGGCGCCGACCGTGACCAGGACCTCGTCGGGCGAGACCGCGTATTCTTTCGCCAGCTGTTCGCGAAGGGGCTTCAGCCCCAGGTGGTCTCCGTAGCAGAGGAGGAGCTGCGAGAGGTCCAGCCCCAGGTCGCCCAGTCGAGCGTCGCGAAACGAGCTCTCCGTCAGGTTGCACCTGAGTCGTTCGTAGCCCATTTGTTCGGGAGACTCGATCTCGATCGGCATTCGTACATAACGCATTCGATGATCAAAGCCCGCTAACCCCTCGAGATCAAGGGTAAACACCGCGATCCGGCCGGGTCTGGGGCCGGAGTTGTTTTTCATGAAATGGCCGGGCTACACTAGAAGGGGATTTATGCGCACGGAAGACCTCCAGCTCATCTCGAAACTCGGTCAGGCCCTTTACGCGAATCGCGCGCAGGCGGAGTCGCGCTCGCTCGAAACCGTCGCTGCGATTTCGACGCTTCCCGAGATCTCGGAAGAACAGTTTCTCGAACGTGCGCTCGGACTCATGCTCCATCGGGCCGAGCGCGACGGTCTGCGGTCGAATGCGAGTGGCATCGACAGCCCGTTCTTTCGACTGAGCCCGAAGGAGCGGTTCGTTCTCTTCTTGCTGCATTCCGGCCGTGTTTCGTACAAGAAGCTCGCGCGTCTCCTCGAGACCACTGCGGACGACGTGCAAACCTTGGCGTGGATCGCTCGGACGCGAATCGCCTCGTCGCCGGAGGTCCGCGCGCAAGCTCCGCATCCCATGGGAAATTCGCGGCTGAAACAGTCCTGCCCGGAATTCGATCCCGAAAAGCCCTGGACGCAGAAACTCCTCGACGACGAGATGGGTCGGTCGGAACTTTCATTCCTCCAGAATCACACGGCCATCTGCAAGGATTGCCAGCGTACGCTTTCGGCGACCCGTGAACTCTATTACGCGGTCGAAAAGTGGATTCCACTTTCCGCACCCGGTGCGCTGCATTCGGATCTCGGAGAGACGATGCAGAAGGCGCTTCGTCGCGGCCGAATCCAGTCGGGAAATTTACCGATGGATCTGACGTTTCGCGAGACCGTAGCGCTCTTCTTCTCGCGGAAGGAAAACGCCGTCTGGGCCCTCGTCTTCCTCGGGGCCTTGATGGCGCTGTCTTACTTTAAATCCCGGGTATAATCACTCGATGCGCTCCGGCGGAACGTACTGCCAGTTTCGCTGGTTATCGATCGTGAACGTAAAGCCGATGAGCAGATGGATTTTTCCGTCGGACTTGATCAGTCCGCGCGGCGGGTTCGGATAGCGGGGGACACGGGTCCATGCGCGGTGGATCGTTCCGTCGAGTTCGGGTTCTCCGCTCGATTCGCGGATAATCGTCTCGACGTAACTTCCTTCGGAGTCGAGGATGATTTCGGCGAGGGTCCGGTACTCTCCCGGGGCGTAGGTGCGGCGGTAGGCCGCATCGCGGGCGTTTGACTGCCAGAGCGGTCCGAGCTGTTCGAAGAGTCGGGCGTAGAACGAATAATAGACGCTCTCGACCGTATTCAGCATCGTCTCGGCGCCGACCGGAAGATTCGGATCGTCGATCGACTGGTCGGCGGTCTCGCCAGGGCGTCCGCGTCGCGGCTCGCGCTCTTCAGGGCGTGGGCCCGGCCGCGGCAGCCCCTGGAAGTTCGAAAGATTCGAGAGGGGAATCTTTTTCGGCGCCGGTTTTTTTGGTGATTGGGACTTCGCGTTCGGATCGCCGCTCGTATTCGGAATGACGTTCTGTTTTCTGCCTTGGGTTTCACGCTCGACCGATCGGTTTCGATCAGACTCATATCGGGCGTTCTTCGGCGCGGCCGAATCCGGGTTCGTTTCGCTCGGATCCTTCGCGAGCAGAAATTTTCGGCTCTTCCACTGTTGCTTGATCGCGTTCAGTTTCGCGGGGTCGATCCGGTCGACTTCGACCGGAGGCGGGGGAGCGGGCCGGAAAAGCGATGGCATGAACTGGAGTGCGGCGACGTGGATGAGTATGGCGAGGAGCGCGAGGGCGAGCCAGCGTCCGAGCGAACGTTTCTCGACGGGGGCCGGCGCGGTCTCCGTCAGGTAAAGCTTTAAGGATTGCTGGGCCGTCGACGCGGATCGCGGGTCGGCGGCGCCCGGAGTCGGGAGCGCCATGCCCCCGAGTTTGGCGGCAAAGGATCGGGGAATCCAGGTTAAAAGGGGCTGCTCAATGGGCCGCGCCTAAAACGACGGATGAGGCCGGTCGCCGGCTTCCGCCGCTAGGTTCTGGCAGAAGATCCGCAGATCATCGGCACCAATGGACAGGCAGTGGGCTTTCCGTTCGAGGAAAGTCCCGCGGCGGAAGGTCGCCGCGCGAAGATGGCAGAAGTCCTTTCGAAAACCGAATCGAAGCTGCGGACAGTCGAGTAGGAAATCGACTTTCGGATAGAAGGCCTGGAGACCCGCGCCTCGCGAGTGGAGTGCGGCGCCTGGCGTGAAGGGCTGTACTCCGCCTTCGCCGGGCGCGCGCAGGGCGAAGGGCGTATCGGCCCGGGGAAGTCCGATGAACCCTCCGATCGAACAGGAGCGCGGCGAAGGTTTGCCCCAGTAGACAGAGATGACGATGTCGAAATTTTCTTTGAGGTGTCGAGCCAGGCTACCCGTGTCGACTTCGCAATGGACGAATTCCATTCGCTGCCAGTTCGAGTACGCCTTCTCGCCTTCCGGAGTAAGGGGAAGGGACGTCACCCGGCTCGGGACCGGGGAAGGTTGCGCGGCGATTTCGGGCACGCCGCTCGGTTCGGGGGTGGCACCGGCTTCGGGACCAGGTGTCGCGCTCGGTCCGGGAGTGGCTCCGGCTTCGGGACCAGGTGTCGCGCTCGGTCCGGGAGTGGCTCCGGCTTCGGGACCAGGTGTCGCACCGGCGGCTCCTCCCGAACTTGCGACCGGGGGTTCCCAATCGCTTTTCCTTTCCTGGACTTCGACCAAGCTCTGAAAATGACCGAAGCGCGTCTCGAGTCCGTAATTTTTTAGGAATTCGCGGAACGCTTCCTCCGGCATATCGCCGGATCTCCGAGCTTTCGCCTGGCAGGCTTCGCGGGTCAGCGTCGAATCGAAGAATCCCGTGCCTTCGGAAATTTCCAGACAGAGATCGGGACGGGCGAGGAGCTCCGCCGCTCGAGTCACCACTTGCGCTTTCTCGAGCGCATCCGTGCCCCATTCGAGATAACCGAAGAGGAAAACGGCGCCGGCGACGACAATTCCGACCGCCTGCTTCAGCACGAGAGGTTCCCCATGTGACGAGTGTAGAGGGAGGCATGGACACGGTCAACGAGCTGCTCGAGCGTCGGACTAAGCGGCGCGCTTCCGCACGGGCTTCCGAGTTTTCACCACGCGGGTCTGGGTTCCCGCGGCGGCGAGCGCCTGCTCTTCTTCGGAAAGCTCTTCGACGGGTTCGGTTGCCGCAAGCACCGCCGAACGCTCCGTCGCGGCTTCCGCGATTTTCTGGTGGTAGCTGTCCACGATTTCGGTGAGGCGCGCGATCCAAGACTTCTGGGAAGACTGGAGTTCGCGGATTTCCTTCATCAGTCGTCCGGCTTCCTTCAGTTCTTCGTCGCGATCCTGGCGCAGGGCTTGAAACTGGCTCTGCAGGCCTTTGATTTTCGCTTTGTTCTCGACGAGACGGCGATTCACGATGTCGATCAGCTGTTCGCCGTCGAGGCCGGCGGGATAGATGAAGACGTTTTCTTTGGCCGAACCCTTCGTGCGCAGTTCGGCGATTTCGTCGTCCTTCGCTTCCACCTGCTTGCGAAGATCGTCGATCTTCTCGGCCGCGTTTCCGATCAGCGCGTGGTGCGTAACGAGCGGCTTATGGTAATGCTCCTGGGTTTCGGGCGACTCCGTGAATCGCTCGAGCCGGGTCATATTCGATAGCGGCTCGATCCAGAGCGTGCGCATGAGATCGATCGCGCGTTCGGAGGGTCCGCTCGGGAAGAGGGCGGCCACGATTTCGATCTCGCTCGAGTCCGGATCGACGTGGACGCGGAGAAGGTCGGAGTACTGGAAAACGATCTGCCCCGCCGCCGAAGGCGTGAGCGCTCCCGGCCAGAACTGGTGGAGGACGTCCTTCACCCGCCAGCCCGGCTCGGAGTAGCAAAGCCTAAACGCAAGGCAGTGCGGATCCACGCCGACTTCGAAGTAGGCGCGCGAAGTCCGGTCCGCGCCGCTGCGCTGGCGGTCGGCTTTCCCCGGACCGTTATCGAAAATCACGCTCCAGAGAGCGGAGATGAGGACTCGCACGGAGTTCGCGCGCTTCGCCCAGTGGGAATTCGAGATTTCGTTCAGCCCCAGGACCGTATCGATGCGGAAGCCCATTCCGACTTGCGCGCTCCACGACTCGAAGTGGAGCGGAGTCGAAGGCTGGAGAAGTGGGCGCAGTCCCCAGCGCGTGGAATCGCGGAGGAGGGAGCGAAGGATGTTCGAAGCTTCCGCGGTCGCGAGTCGATTCAGGTCGATCAGGATCGCGCGGAAGTGATGGTCTTCCTCCTGGAGCTCGACCGGAGAGACGTCTTCGGCAAAGTACCCGACCATGGTCGGACCATGCGTGCGCGTGAGTCCGAACTGCGCTTCGATCTTCTGGTAGTGGAGATACGCGTGCCACGGCACCATGAGGAGATCGAGCGTCTCGCGCTGAACGCGATTCACGAGTTCTTCTTCGGTCAGCGTGCCGGGGTAATAACGAATCTCCGCGAAATTCCTGAGCGAGTTCAGGGCGCGCAAAGCGATCTGCGTCTTCTCTCGCGAGAGGCAGGGATCGGTCACGAATCCGATCGTAAAGGGTTTTGAACCTTGCATTTTGGGCTCCCTGACGTTCTTCTATTTATCGGTCTTGCGGACCCTTTACCTAAGCCTCCTAACAGGGTTTTGGCGCCGCGCCGGGTGTCCAAAAATGTCAAGTGATTCCAAATACATAACGACCGCTATCGTCTATCCTAACAGCCGCATCCATATCGGCTGGGCCTGGGAATGCATCGCCGCCGACTGGCTCGCGCGCGGATATCGCGCATTTGGCCACCCGACGCGTTTCGTCACGGGGATGGACGAGCACTCGACGAAGGTGCAAAAGGCCGGCGAACTCCAGGGCCTCGGCGCGCAGGAGTACTGCGATAAAATGGCCGACGATATTCGCGCGACGCTGGCGAAGATCGACATTTCCTACGACCGATTCATCCGGACCTCCGACGCCGACCATAAGCGCGTCGTCCAGAAGCTCGCGCAGAAAGCTTTCGACAAGGGCGATATCTACAAGAACCGCTACGAGGGCCATTACTGCGAAGGCTGCGAAGCGTTCTACCTCGACAAGGATCTCGTCGACGGAAAATGCCCGAACCACCAGACGGTCCCGAAGTGGATCGCCGAAGACAATTATTTCTTCCGGCTTTCGAAATACCAGAAACCGTTAGAGGAACTCTTCGCTGCAAACCCTCAGTTTCTCCAGCCCGACAGTCGTCGGATGGAAGTACTGAATTTCATCAAGGAAGGTCTGCGCGATTTCTCCATTTCGCGTTCCACTTCGACCTGGGGGATTCCGCTTCCGTTCGACGATAAGCATATCGTCTACGTCTGGTTCGATGCGCTGATTAATTACGTCACGGCCGCGAACTTCGAAGCGGGCGACGCCGAATTTAAAAAATTCTGGCCGCCGACCAACCAGATCATCGGCAAAGACGTCACGCGCTTCCACTGCATCTACTGGCCGGCGATGCTGATGTCGCTGGATCTTCCGCTCCCGGAAAAAGTTTTCGGCCATGGCTGGATGAATCTTCGCGGCGACCGGATGTCGAAGTCCTCGGGCAACGTGGTATCTCCCGACGATGTGCTCGCGGTCGCGAACAGCGATCAGCTTCGCTACTATCTCCTCGCCGAGAACGAATTCGGGGGCGACGGTAACTTCGCTTTCGACCTGATGGCGCTGAAGGTGAACGCGGACCTGGCGAACGACTGGGGCAACCTCGTGAATCGCACGATCAACATGACCCGGAAGTATTTCCCGGAAGAGACCGTGGTCGCCCCGAAGGTGATTACGCACTCGAAAGACATCATCGAGAGTTTCGGGAAACTCCGCGACGAGCTGAAGGCCGCGCTGGATGCGACCGATCCGAAGGCGTACGCCCAGGCTTGCGGCGCCCGTTCGCGGGTGCTGAACCTCTATATCGACCGTACGAAACCCTGGGCACTCGCCAAAACGGCGACGCCCGAGTCGATGGCGGAACTTCGCGAAGTTCTCTATACTCTGATGGAGGGAATTCGCTGGACGGCTACCGCCTTCCTCCCGATTCTCCCGCAAGGAATGCTGGAAGTTTTCCGTCAGCTCGGCGTGCCCGAAACTTCGCTCGGGAAGCTCGAATGGGGCCAGGTCGGGATCAAGCCCGGCGAGCCCAAGCCGATCTATCCGAGAATCGAGCTGGCGAAGGAAGCCACCTAAGTCGTCGTCGCACCAGGAAGGTCATCGCGAATGATTCGCAAAGCGAAAAATCTGCCTCTCGCGGTTCCCTCGGAGGGAGTTCGCGTCCGGCCGAGCGGTGCTCGTATCCGGTCGCGGGTTTTCGGATTCGTGGGCGCGCTGATCCTGCTCTCGCTGGCGGCTTCGTCGCTTTCCCTCCTCCAGATTTCGAAAGTGAACCGCTCCTTGGGTTCCATCAACCGGGTCTCGTTGCCGCTGAATAAGCTCTTCGCGCAAATGCAGATCGACGTCGAGGTCTTCCGTCGCGAAGCCCAGAAATCGATCGGGAGCGTTCACTGGAACGATTCGCACTGGATCCCGCGGCCGATTCCAGGGTGGATTCTCGAAGTCGTCGCGGCCGAAGTGGAACGCATGCAGTCTCTCGTCGCACAGCTCCCGGAGGACGGGACGCAGTACCGGGGCGTGAACGGCGGTCAGTCCGGCGAGCTTTCCACGGACTGGGCCGCGTGGTCGCGCGACGTTGCGGACGATTTCTCGCGCCTGCAGACGGAGGCGGCTACGATTTTCGATGCGCTCGCGAAAAAAGACTACGAAACGGCGGGCCGCGCTTACCCGGCCTGGAACTCCCGCTTCGAGGAATGGGGAAAGAAGATCCAGTGGGGCATGGCGCTGCATGATCAGTCCGTCCGTGACCGATTTACGGAAGCGCAGGCCAACGTCGGCCAGCTGCGGACCGGTCTCGAAGTCATCCTCGGCGTCGTGGTTTGCCTTTCGCTCCTCATGCTCTGGGTGGGGGAACGCGCGCTTCGCCCGCTGGACGAGCTGACTCGTCTCGTACGCTCGATCACTGAGCGCGGTCTCCAGCGCGGAGACAAGGAAAGCCTGCCCGAACTGCCGCTCCACCGCGACGACGAAGTCAGCGCGCTGGCTCGCGAGTTCCACCGGATGGCAACCCAGCTACTCGAATGGGAAAAAGTCGTCGACGGCCAGAAACGCGTGCTCGCCGACCAGAACCAGCTCCTCCAGGACAAGGTCACGCTGCAGGAGAAACTGAAAGAGATCGAGCACCTCGCGGCGGTGGGGAGATTATCGGCTCAGGTCGCGCACGAAGTGCGGAATCCGCTCCACTCGATCGGGCTTGAAGCGGAGCTCGCCCTCGAAACCGCGACGGCCGTGGGAAATACTTCGCTTCGTTCGGCGCTCCAGGCGATCCTAGGCTCGGTCGATCGGCTGGAAAAAATCACCGAGAATTATCTGCGCCTTTCGCGGATGGGCAGCGGAGAAAAATCGCAGATCGAGCTTTCGGGTTTGCTCCAGAACGTGCTCGCGACCTATGCGACCGCGATCGAGAAAGCCGGCGTGCGCGTCGACTGGACTCGCGAAGAAGAACGCGCGCTCGTCGTCTCGCTCGATACCACGAATCTCGAGCAGGCCGTGGGTAATCTCCTGAACAACGCGCTCCAGGCGGGCGCGACGCGAATCCATTTTCGGCTCGGAGCCCTCGAGAGCGGCCGCGTTTTCCTCCGCATCGAGGACGACGGCGCGGGCGTGCCGGACTCCGTACGCGCGAAACTTTTCACGCCGTTTTCGACGACGAAGGCGCAGGGGACCGGCCTCGGGCTCAGCTTCGTGAAGAAGGTCGCCGAAGAAGCGGGCGGCGAAGTTCGCTTCGTCGAACAGACGAAACTTGGGGGCGCCGGATTTGAAATCTTGCTGCCGGAGTTCGACGCAACGGCGACGATCGAGGATGCGGCCAGGGGAGCGGTGAGCGGACTGGTTTTCGCCGATGATCGCCGATCACCCGGGGAGGTGGGCGTATGAGTTTAGCTCTCGACGCTTCTCGCGGCGCGCGAATCCTGGTCGTCGATGACGACGTCCAGGGGCTCGCGACCACTCGGAAAATTCTCGAACATGCGGGATTCACCGTCGAAACGGCGGAAGACGGTCAGGTCGCGATCGATCGCATTCGTCGCGAAGTCGCCGAAGGTCGCGAGAAGCTCGACCTCGTGATTTCCGACGTGCGCATGCCGCGGATGACAGGGCTGGAGTTCCTGAGCGCGCTTCGCCACTCGGGTAAGACGATTCCGGTGGTGCTCATGACCGCCTACGGTCGCGTCGAGGACGCTGTCTGGGCGATGAAACTCGGCGCGGTGGATTTCCTGACCAAGCCCTTTAAGCGCGCGGCTCTTCTCGACGCGGTCGAGAGTGCGCTGAAGCGCGCCGGTGCGAAAGTCGATCCGAAATCGGGAGCCAAAGCGGAAGGCCGGCGCGGCTCCGCGCGTATCGCCGGTCGCTCGATCCAGGCGGAGCGACTGCGCGCTTGGGTCGACCAGGTCGGCGCGACGACGGCGACGGTTCTCATCCAAGGCGAGAGCGGTACGGGTAAAGAACAGGTCGCGCGCGCGCTCCACGAAACGTCCGCGCGCCGAAGCGGCCCGTTCCTCGCCATTAACTGCGCGGCCCTGCCCGAGAATCTTCTCGAGAGCGAGCTCTTCGGGTACGAAAAAGGCGCGTTCACCGGCGCGACCTCCGCGAAAGTGGGGCTTTTCGAATCGGCGAACGGCGGCACGCTTTTCTTGGACGAGATCGGCGATCTCGCGCTTCCGCTCCAGGCGAAACTCCTGCGCGTTCTGCAGGAAAGCGAAGTTCGTCGCATCGGATCGGCGGCATCCCGGAAAATCGACGTGCGCATGATCTCCGCCACGCACCAGCCCCTGAAAACGCTCGTCGCCGAATCGCGATTTCGCCAGGATCTGCTCTTCCGCCTCGAGGTCGTCGCGGTCGATCTGCCGCCGCTCCGCGCGCGACTGGAGGATTTGCCGGATTTCGCCGTGCTCTTCGTCGCGGAAGCCGCCGCCCGGCACTCGAAGTCCGTCGTCGCCGTCGCGCCGGACGCCTTCGAGGTCCTTTCGCGATACGCCTGGCCCGGAAACGTCCGCGAGCTCCAGAACGCGATCGAACGCGCGGTCATTTTCGCCGAGACCCCGGTCGTGCAGGCGAAGGATCTTCCGCCGCATGTCCTCGAACTCGCGGGTAAGGGTCTCGGCCTCGCCGAAAGCCCGCACTCGATCACGATCCCGGTCGGCACTCCGCTTCGGGAAATCGAAGAAATCCTGATCCGGAAGACGCTCGAACTGACCCAAGGGGACAAGAACCTCACGGCGAAACTCCTCGGGATCAACTCGCGCACGATCTACCGGAAATTAAAAGAAGACGCTCCGGAAGACGCGACGCCGGACGTCCCACCGAGTTCCATCCCGGGCGCCCCGCCGGGCGCCGAGATTTAGCCCGGCGAGAAAGGCTTCCCGATGTCCCTCGCCTCCCCATGGGTTCTGCTCGTCGCCGCCGGACTGCTCGAAGTTTGCTGGGCGATCGGACTGAAATATACCGAAGGGTTCACGAAACTTTGGCCGAGTGTTTTCACCGTCGTCACGCTCGCGGCGAGCATGTACTTGCTGGCGCGCGCGAGCCAGTCGCTCCCGATCGGAACCGCCTACGGAGTCTGGGTCGGGATCGGCGCGCTCGGGGCCGCGGTTCTGGGCATGGTGCTCTTCCATGAGTCGACGTCGCCCGCGCGGCTATTTTTCCTCGTGCTTCTGCTCGTCGCGATCGTCGGGCTAAAGCTCACTTCGAAGTAAGGATTTTGGGGAAAGACGAAGCGCCCGTGGCCAAAAGCGGGAACGCCAGGAAAGAGAGGAGACCCCTTCTTTCCCGGCGTGAATTCAGAAGCATTAGAGACTTCGGCCGAACGATTTTACTAGAGATGCTCTCGGCTATCGTTCAAGACGTCGAAGCTAACGGCCCGGCGGCCGTGACCCATGTTAGAAAGAAAACGGAAGGTCAGAAAACCTTTCACTCGGTGAGCAGTCTCGATTGCCACATCAATTTGCATGTCACGATCGTCGGGACCGTCTGCATCAAAGACCGCTAAGTCTCCGAAAATAGGGAAAGTGGAAGCGGGCGCCTTAATGCGGAAAAAATCCAGACTTGCGTAGGGGATCATGAGCTCCGCTTGAATCGAATTCCTTGAAGTATCGAGGATCTCGAGAATCATGGCCGAGTACGGCATCACGTTCGTGCATTCGTCCGGACGTTTTAGATAGAGAAGTCCGGTAGCGAGCATGAGTTCGCCGATTTGTTCTGTGGTGAAACTGGCCAGATCACGAGCGAAAAGAATCGCGTTCATCCGTGCGGCACCGTCCGCGACATCATAACCTACGGCAAGTGCTTCTTTCAGCGCGATTTCGTGGGTAAGAAGCAGCGCCTTCTGAAAGGTCGGAAGCTGCGCCCACAGATCTGCATTCACCAGGTAGCGCTTCTCGAAAGTCGTCAAAGGTTTCCGCTGCGTGATCACCTGGATGACCTGGCCCCCTCGGCAATGGGCGAGCTCGCTCGTATCATCGCTTTTTGGAAAATCGGAGTCCGGAACGAAACTGGCTTCGGACGAAAATTTCTCCAGATCTGCGAGGTAGTTCGTTGCGCGGGTGGGGTTAATGCCGCGGATTCGCTCGATCAGTGCGCGGGCCTGCTCGAACTCGTCGCCGCCGGCGACTGATTCTAGCGGAACGATGCCGAATTCGGTCTTCGCCCGGTGATAGTCGAGAACTTCTAAGTGAGGTGCCGGGCGTTCTCGCGAGAAATCGCCTTCGTCGAGGGTGCCCCCGGGCGCCGGACACCGGACGACTTTTCCGCCATTTCCGGCCTTCTCGCCGATGAAAGGTTTCATCGGGGCGGGATTTGCGAATGTGTCACTGATCACGAGGGTGAATACGGCGCTGAATAATAGAGGGACAAAAGTGAGGGGATAAGTTGAGTTTTTCATTTTTTTTCTCCAGTGAGCGGAAAGAGTTGCATGGAAAGTCGGTAAACCTCCGAGGGGTTCCCCGACTCCAACAGGTCCGAAAGCTCATCCTGGAATTTCCGGATGAGTTCCTTTGCCATACTGAGTTTGGATGGGTCGATGGCCATCGAGACCGAGGTATGGTCGCGAAGATGCACCGGATCTCGAAAGAGCGAACGCTTCGCGAGATCCAGTGATTGCTCATGACATTTTTTCAGGGACAGATCGGCCACATCGTCCGTCGTGCGAACGGACTGCGTGGTGCGGGACAGTTTTCCGGCGGCGTTTCGAGCGACGAGATCCAGGGAGAGGAGGCGCTCGACGGTAGCCGTGACTTTGGCTTCAGAGATTCCGAGTTTCGCGGCCATCCATTCGGGGTCGCTGCGAAAGTCTCGCATTCGGAAAAGGCAGAGGACGGCGAAATGTTCCCATTCTGCGATAACTCGAAAGGACTGGGCAGAAAGTTCGAGGTACCGCGACGAAGGTTTCGCTTCGGCCGGAGCGAGACCGGGTTTAGACTTCCGTTTGGCGGGAAAAAAACCAAGGAGCTCGCTGCGTTTCTGGGGATCGAGCATCATTCGGCGCGCGACTCGCTCCGCGAGTTTGCGGGAAACGTTTCGTTTTCCGTTCAGAATCGAAGAGAGCGCTCCGACATGGATTCCCAGGCGTTTTGCGTAAGCCCGCAGCGAGAACTGCGGGTTGGCGTTCTGGGCCCGCATGAGCTCTTCGCGTAAGAGAGTTTGGAATTGGAGCTGCTCCGACATGGTCCGCAACCTAGCGGAAGAAGTGCGCGACCCAAACTAAAATGCGACGATGTGTTGCAAAAGTGTCGCATAAAACTGCAACGTTCTAGCGCAAAGCATTAATATCCAATTCGTATTGTTCAATATTCAATTCGTTCGGAAATTCCCATAGTTTTGCCCCAATCTATTTTTAAGGAGGTCTCTGACGGCACCTGCTTCTCTTCGCCTGCATTGTAGCCCCTGCCAATGCATCATGGCCGAGCGTTTCGCGACACGGGTCGAACCCAGGGAAGAGATGCACGTTAGGCCGCGCCGCGAAGGCCTAGAGCGAGTCGCGTTTGCTCTGTTTCCGCCGCGGAACCGCCGCGAACATCGCGAAAAGTTCCTCGAGCCGCAGCCACGAGTCCGCGCGCCGGCGCTCGAAGAAGCGGAGCCGAACCGCGGCCGGAGTCTTCGCTCCCGTGAGAAGTTTCTCGTGGAGGCGGGCCCCGAGCCAGTGACCGAGGTAACGCGACGTCGTGAAGATGAGCTCGGGGGGGCTATTGGATAAGATCTTCTCCAGCGTTTTACGCTCGATCTTTCGCTTCGAGACGAGGACGAGAAAGAACTTGCGCGCCGCCGCCTCGTGCGCGAACAGCGCGCGTTTCGGCGAGCGACGGAGTTCGCGCAGACGTGCTTCGTGATCGAGCGGAAAGTCGCATTTGCGCCGCGGGTTGATCAGGAGCGATCCGAGGAATCCGAACGCATGGTCGAGCGTCGAGGAGGCGAAATCATCGAGCGCCACCGTCTTCGTCCCGCTGAAGGGACGTTTCCGGGGATTGTCGTGATGGAGGAGATGCACGGACGCGACTTCGGCGGCGGCATTCTCCGAAAAAGAAGCGACATAGACGAGCACCGAAGACTCGTCTTCGCGGAGATAGAAACGCTCTTGGGCCTGGAGAAGTTTCCGCCACCATCGCGGCCCGCCCTGGAGATCTTCCCACTTGGCGAGGTGGAGCGTGCCGTAAGTCGCGTCCGGGATCTGAAAAAAACGTGAGACGGCGTTTCCGTAGATCCGCATCCACTGGAGGAACTCCTCTTCGGTGTCCTCTTCGTCCTCGTCGACGAAACGAGCCAGATCGCCGCGAATCCAGTTCACGAGCGACTGGAGTTTTGTCCACGGAGTTCCCGAAAAAATGCAGAGGTGATCGCCCTCGAGCGCCACCAAGCTCGCCTGCTGCTCAAGCCCGCGCGCCGCGAGCTTCCAGAAGAGCTCGTCGCGGTTCTGGTGCAGGACGAGCAGGGAAGGCGAGGCGAGCCCGTTATGGCGCGCGACCGTTCGAATCGACTCCGGCAGGTGCGAGGGCGAGAGATGGTATTCGCCGTAGACCACGATCATCTTCCGCGCGCGGGGCCGCAGGAGTTCGTCGACGACGATTCCGGCCGCCCATTCGTCGCGCGCGCCGAGGTCCCCGGCCGGCTTCGATTCGGAAAGCGCCGCGAGCGGCGGCAGCAGTTCGCGCGGGCGATTCAGCGCGAGGATCTCCATTCCATGGTCGCGGGCGAAATGGAAAAGTCCGCGGTAATTGTCCCAGGGAAAGCCCCACGACTCGTCGTATTTAATCGCCTTCAAGAAGACGTCTTCCGCGATCTGGCCCCGCAGCCACTGGTCGAGATGCGGCTGGTGGTGAGAGGCGATGCACTCCACGCCAAGGACCATCTCGCGCGGCGGAATCTTCGTCACGAGTTCCCGAAGCAGTCGCAGGACCGCGCGCTGGGATTGTCCGTAGGTATGGTAGTCGCCGATCAGCAGGACGTCCGCGTCCCGCGCGCGCGAGATCAGCTTCGCCACTGGAATCGGGCGGACTTGGCGCTCGAGCCGCTCCAGCTCGCGCTGGTAGGTGCGTTCGTAGTTCCGAATTCCGATCGGCGTGCGCCCGAGCAAGCTTTCCGCCTCTTTCCGAAGCGAGAGATAGATCGAGCGCTGGAGCACCTGGAGCTCGCGCTGCGCCCGCAGGCCTCGGGACGGACGAAAGGGGCTGGCACGCCGGGTTTCCGCGACGATTCGAGCGAGGCCGAGTCTTTGCTTCGCGGTCTTTTTTTTTCGCGCGCTCAACTCCGGCTCTCCCTCCACGCGAAGGCCGTGCGATCCCCGAATAGAAAGGGTTCGACGGTCACGGCGGGGCGAAGGGCGCTGACGAACCCGCGCATCCAAGAGGATTCCAGATCGAGCACCGGATGGCTGGTGAAAAAGAGAAGCTCGGCTTCGGTCTGCCGGATGATCACGAGCTGGTCGCGATACAAAGTATAGAAGGGAGTCTCGCGATAAGCGGCGAATACGGGTCCGAGCGACGGAAAACGATCTTCGCTCCGGTCTTTCCACTGCGTGGACGAGTAACGAAGCGCTTCTTCTTCGGCGAGACGGAGCGCGCGACCGAGGAGCGGCGAGCGCTTCTCACGCAGGGCGAGAAAGATATTTTCCCAGTCGGTGAGCAGTTGGCGAAGCCCGAGTTTCAGCGTCGCGATCATCTCCGCGCCGGTCTCCTCATAAAGAAAATCATCGAGCTGGAACGAGCCGTTCGCGAGTTTCGCCTCGAACTCGTGAACGGGGCGCCAGGGAAGTTCCGGAACGGAATCTTTCCAGCGGTTTAGCAGTGCATAGAGCTCGGCGAGCCGGGAAAATTCCAGGCGCTCGAGATCCGAGGCATGACGGTCGTACCAGGCCATGCAGAAAGTGTATCGGAAGGATCAGGCTTCGGGAAGGCCCGCGGACAACCAAACCGAGACGATCTGCCGCTTCCGCGAGAGGTCCTGGTAGGAAAGCAGGATATCGTTCGCGGCGGTTTCCGCGAGCTCGAGGGTGCGCGGAAGGCGGACCGACTGCACCAGTTCGCCCCAGGTCGGATGCGTGTGGAGACGGCTCTGGTCCCAGGCCATGTCGGCGAGCATCCGGTGATCGAAAACGATTTTCGCGAGCGCGCCGGACTCGGTCATGACGAGGAGGCCGTTCTGCGGAGCTTTCAGGCGATCCATCTTCGTGATGGGGCTGTTCACCGGGATTTGTCCGACGATTCGCACGAGCGGATGCTGGGTCATCGGTACCGAGTCCTGCGAGCGCCAGAGTCCGAGAAGTTTCGTCCAGTCGATCGCGCCTTCCACACTGAGAAACGGACGCACCTGGGTCAGGCCCCATTCGATCTCGCGCATCGCCTGGCTCATGATGATGTACCGAAGTTCCGGAGGCAGGGAATCCATGGTCCCGATCTGTTCGGGCGCTTTGGCGATTCCCGCGGCAAAGGCCCGAAGGTCCGGGTTGCTCGCCTCGCGCGCGATGGCGGCGGAAAGCGTTTCGGGAATCGGCAGCATTTTCAGCAGCGATTCGGAAAGGACCCAGCGATCGCCTTTGCGTTCGGCATGGTGCTCGAGCCACTGGGAGATGCCGTCGCTTTCGAGGTAAGCGCGAATCGGTTCGACCCACGCCTCGTCCCGAAGCAGAACGGCGTAACCCGTGTGTTCAATCCCCGGCGTCAGGTTCCGGAAAGGCCTCACGGCGAGACGCCGCGCTTCGGTCTTACCGTCCGCGCGGAGCTCCCCGCGGGCTTCGACGAAAAGCGCCGGCTGCGCGCGATCGATGGAATTTTTCAAATCCGTCGACGCCTTATAAATCGGACGGATCGTCGCGAGAGTGGCGAGCGGAGCGGTACCGCGCGAAAGCGCCTCGAGGTTGGCGAGCGACTTGGCGCAGCTCGGATCCGGCCAGCGAATCATCCATTCCTTCTGCGGGAGCGGGCTCGTCTGCGCGGTCAGTTTCCAGTTCGTGCGAGTCGTGAGCGGTTCGGTGCCGAGCGGCCCGACGGCACTGACGGTCGCCAGCACATCCGAAAGGAAGAGGGGAATTTCGACGTGCGATTTAATCGCGCCCTGGCCCATCCAGCGAACCGGACGATGCGCGAGCCGGGTCTCGTGATTTAAATCGCGCTCCAGGACGTAAACGAAGCGCGGAAAAAGAGGTCGCCGGGTCGGCAGCGAGTGTTCGATGTGGGAAAGGTCGATTTCGGCGAGGAGCTTCGCGCGACCCAGGATGAAAGCGAGGGCTTCCGTTCCTTCCTCCGCGGTCAGCGGCTCTTCGCGGACCCAGAGAATGCGCCCGCCCGGCCGGACTTTCGTCACCGCGACGCAGGTTTGGAGGGTTCCGAGTGAAGTGCCCGTCGCGCGGAGCTTTTTAAAGAAGGGAAGCGTATCGAGAATGGACTTCCACCGGCTGGCCTTCTGCGTGCGTTCTTCGGCGATCCAGCCGAAGTCGCAGGCTTCCATCTCGGAAAGCATGGCGAGCACGCCTGGCTTCAGTCCCGGCGCCACGAGGGGCAGCTGTTCCTTCGGATGCGCTTCGAGGGAAACGCTGTTCGCCCAGATCGGCGGCGCTTTCGGCCCCCACCAGAGATCGATCATCTCCGAGATCAGGAGCGCGAAGGTATTCTCTTCGCATCCGATCCAGTGGATCGCGGTCGTATTTCCGTGGGTGATCTGTCCGAGGCGAAGCGTCGGCGTGAAACCGATTTTCCGCTTGGCCGGGGAGGTGCGTGCGAGCGCGCTCCAGCGAAGAAGTTCGTTCGAAGCTTCCTGATAAAAGCGCGGGTCGTAGCCGAGGAGCTCCGGCCAGTCGGGAAAGAAACGTCGGCCGTCGGTGCAGAGTTCGAGGACGAAAACCGGCGATTCCTCGCGAAAGTCGATCGCTTCGAGCGTGCGGAAAAGTTCTTCCTGCAGGTTCGCCGGCGGGCAGTACCAGGAATAGAGGTTCGGCCGGGTCAGGTGGAAGCCTTCCCGATGCAGAGGAACATGCGGACGCAGCGCCGTCGAAAGTTCGAAATTCAGTTTACCCAGATGTTCCGGACGGAAAACGCGCAGTCCGCGATCGCTCCAGCGTTTCAGCAGGATCGCCTGGCCGAGGACCATGAGCGCGATTTCCTCGAAGTAGGAGAAAAGCGCGCCGGATTCGTGGGAGGTGCGCTGGGTTTGGAGCCAAGCCGCGAGATTCGGACGGCCCGCTCCACCTGCGAGGCGGTTCAGATGCGCGCAAATGGCATCCCGCCGAGAAGGATTCAGTCCCAGGAGGCTGCCCGGCTTCGACTCCAGATCGGAAACAATCGAATGGATCAGCGCGATTAATCCGGGCGGGAGACTGCGGGCCCGGACGCTCGAGAGCGGCGCGGAAGACGCGGTGATCGGGTGGGTGAAAGAAGAAGAAGTGAGGGGGACCGACTGAAAGATCGACGACTGGGGCGACTTGAGAAGGGGAGGCTGGGATGGGGTCGGCGTTTCCGTATTCAGGAGGTCGCGGAACTGTTCCCGCATTTCCGTCTGCGCCTGACGTCGTGCATAGGGCGCGATCGTAGGGTCGAGTGCACCCAGATCTCCCAGTGTCGGCATCAGGAGCTTCCTCATCTCCGATGTCCGGCTTCTTTTTTCCCCTACTTCCCGCATCCAGTCGGGAGTTCTAACAAGGGTGCTCCGCACAGTGGAAGTCTTTTGACAGGATTTCTTTAGGATCGCTGGCTCTGTAGGATTTTTCTGACCGTTTTTATCATGCGCGCTGCATAAGTTTTTTGAATCCGCTTGAACTCACAGGGATTCCCGCCGTACTCCTATAGGCAAATGCTTGAAATCTTTCAGAACTTCCACGGCGGTTTTTGTCACGGTCTCGCGAACGTCCCTTGTCTCGGATGGGTCGGGATTTTCGTCCTCTGCGCGCTCACGCTCGGGTTCTTAGGAGCCCCTTTCTGGCTCTGGGCGGTGACTTTCCTCGTAGCTTCCGTGGGCTTTGGCGCTCCCGATGGGCTCTCCCTGGCGATCATCGTCTTGGGCCTGATCGGGACGATAAAACCCCTGCGTACGGTCCTGGTTTCGAAGGGCGTCATGGGCGCGCTGAAGGCGCTGAAGTTCCTGCCCACGATCTCCGAAACCGAGCGAACGGCGATCGAGGCCGGTTCGACCTGGATGGATGCCGAACTCTTTTCGGGACGACCGAATTTCGAAACGCTGATGGGTCAGCCCTATCCTAAGCTGACCGCGGAAGAGCAGGCCTTCATGGACGGCCCGGTGAAAAAACTCTGCGCGATGATCGATGACTGGCAGATCTGGAAAGATCGCCAGCTTCCGGACGAAGTGTGGAGTTTCATCCGCCGTGAAAAGTTTCTCGGCATGATCATTCCGAAGAAATACGGCGGGCTCGAATTCTCGGCTTACGCCCATAGCGAAGTCATCCGGATCCTTTCTTCGCGCTCCGTCGCGACGACGATCGCGGTCATGGTTCCGAATTCGCTGGGGCCGGCCGAACTTCTGAACCACTACGGGACGGAAGAGCAGAAGAATACTCTCCTGCCGAAGCTCGCGATCGGCGAGGAAATTCCATGTTTCGCCCTGACCGAACCGACCGCCGGCAGCGACGCCGGTTCCATTACGGCCGACGGCGTTCTTTTCAAAGGTTCAGACGGTCGCATGATGATGCGTCTGAACTGGAACAAGCGCTGGATCACGCTGGCATCGATTTCGACGACGTTAGGTCTCGCGTTCCGCCTCCGCGATCCGGAAAAACTTCTGGGCGGCGCGGTCGATCTCGGCATTACCTGCGCGCTGATTCCTTCTAAAACGAAAGGCGTCGTGCTCGGACAGCGCCACGATCCGCTCGGGATTCCGTTCTATAACTGCCCGACCCAAGGTCATGACGTCGAAGTCTCGGTGGATACCATCGTCGGTGGAATCGCCGGAGCCGGAAAAGGCTGGAAAATGCTGATGGAATGCCTCTCCGCCGGTCGGGGGATCTCTTTCCCGGCCCAGAGCGCGGGGAATGCCCAGCTCGTGACCCGTGCCGTTTCGGCACACTCCCTCATTCGCCACCAGTTCGGCGTTTCGATCGGGCGCTTCGAAGGCGTGCAGGACTCGCTCGCTCGCCTGGGCGGGTTCGCCTACATCCTCGATGCCCTTCGACTCTATACCCTTTCCGCGCTCGACCAAGGGATCAAACCCGCCGTCGTCACCGCGATCGCGAAGTACCACTCCACCGAAATGGCTCGTCTCGTGGCGAACTACGGAATGGACATCATGGGTGGCGCCGGCATTTCCCTCGGGCCAAGAAACCTGATCGGTCATCCTTATATCGCCGCGCCGGTGGCGATCACCGTCGAAGGCGCGAACATTCTCACGCGGACGCTGATGATTTTCGGTCAGGGCGCGCTCCGGGCCCATCCCTACGCGTTCGCCGAAGTGAAGGCGCTCGAGGCGAACGATGCCTCGGCCTTCGATGCCGCGTTTTGGGGGCATATCGGTCACATCGTCCGGAACTCTTTCCGTTCCGTGGTCCATTCGATCACGCGCGGCTGGCTGACGAGTTACGCGTTCGGGAAAGGCTCGACCGCGGTCTATTACCGCCGGCTGAACTGGATCTCGGCGTCGTTCGCGATCATGGCGGATATCGCGATGGGATCGCTCGGCGGAAAGCTGAAGATCAAGGAAAGCATCACCGGCCGTTTCGCCGACATTCTGTCCTATATGTACATCGCGGTCGCGGTGCTGAAGCGCTTCGAGGAGCAAGGAGCGAAGAAAGAAGATCTTCCGCTCGTCCATTTCTCGATGTGTTTCCTCATGGGCCGGATGCAGCGCTCGTTCGATGGAATTTTCGGAAATCTTCAAGTGCCGGGACTGAGCTGGTTCTTCGGCGGACCGATTCGCGCCTGGTCGGGCTTCCAGTCGCTCGGCGGCGATGTCGCCGATAAACATGTGATGAAAATCGCGGGATTGATTCTGGACGACGAACGGATTCGCGATCTTCTTTCCGGCGATATCTATCTCCCGACGAAAGAGGGCGAACAACTGAAGCGCCTCGACGATGCGGTCGTGCTTTTTCGTCAGGTCGAGGACGTCGAAAGCAAGCTTCGCAAGGGCCGCAAGGCGGGCAAGCTGACGAAAAAACCGCGGAAGCAAATGATCGAAGACGCCGTCGCGGCGGGTATCCTGACCGCTGCGGAGAAGGAACTGCTTCTGAAATGGGAGACGGTTCGGATCGACGCGATCCAGGTCGACTCGTTCAGCGAAGACGAATACCACGGGCGCGCTTAAGCGGAGGAGTCGGGGACGATGATTCGGATCACCGCCGGAGAGTGGAAGGGCCGGGGATTGGCGACGCCGCCGAATCTCGAGACCCGTCCCACCCAGGCGCGACTCCGGCAGGCGCTCTTTAACTCGATCCAATTCCAGGTCGACGGGTCGAAGGTGCTCGATCTCTTCGCGGGCTCCGGTTCGCTTTCTTTCGAAGCGCTTTCGCGGGGCGCGGCCGAGGCGGTCCTCGTCGAAAACCATCGCGCGGCGTTAGAAGCGATCAAGAAGAACATCCGTGAACTTTCCGCAAGTGAGCGCGTTCGCCTGATTTCGGAGGATGTGACGAAGGGAATCGGAATGGCCGCCCGCTTTGGGCCGTTCGATCTGATCTTCGCGGATCCGCCGTACGCCGAGGACTGGGAGATGAAGCTCTTAGGAGATGCCGACTGGCGCGTACTCCTCGCGCCCGAGGGGCTTTTTCTTCTCGAGTGGGGAAAACAAAAAAGCAAAATCGAGGCGGTGCCGGATCAAACCGAGCATCTCGAGAAAATCCGTGAGAAGGTTTACGGGGACAGCGTGCTGACGACCTATCGTCGCATTCCTTGATGTTTAGCCGGAGAATTCCATGAGTCCGACGAAAACCGTGAAAAAGGCGATTTATCCGGGATCTTTCGACCCGATCACGAACGGGCACCTCGACATCCTCGACCGCGCCCTCCTGATCTTTCCCGAGATCACGATCGTGGTCGCCGGGGCGGGACACAAGAGTCCGCTTTTCACTCCAGAAGAACGCGTCGAGCTCATCCAGCGCGTCGTGAAGGATCGTCCCGGCGTGAAGGTCGACCGCTGGTCGGGCCTGATCATGGAGTATGCGACCCAGCACGGCATCTCGGCCGTGATCCGCGGCCTCCGCGCGGCGAGCGATTTCGAATACGAGTTCATGATGGCGAGCATGAACAAACAGATCAACCACGATGTCGAAACGCTCTTCATGATGACGGCCCAGAATCTTTATTTCGTCAGCTCGAGCATGGTGAAGGAGCTCGCTCGTTACGGCGGCGAGATCGGCGGATATGTACCGAAGCAAGTGGTCGAGGCGGTGGAGAAAAAGCGCGCGGTTCTGGATGCTTCCGGGACGATGAAGAGTCGAAGCTAACTGAATATTTTTCCTGAGAGGAATTTGCGACGAATGTCCCCAAAATCGGTGATTGCAAGCAGGCTGGACGGAGTCTCCGAAAGCGCGACTCTAAAGTTAAATGCGCTCGTCCAAGCGATGCGCGCGCGCGGGGAAGACATCGTGAATCTGACCGCCGGCGAGCCCGACTTCGCGCCGCCGGAAGAATCGAAAGCGGCCGTCCGCCGAGCGCTCGACGAGAACAAGAATAAATACACGCCGGTGGCGGGAATCCCCGAGATCCGCGAACGCATCGCGAAGAAGACGAATCTCCAGCACCCGAACGTCGTCGCCGAATTCGGCGAGTGGAAGTCGACCGACGTCGTCGTTTCGAACGGTGGCAAGCAGTCGATTTACAACATCATGATGGCGCTTCTAAATCCGGGCGACGAGGTGATCATCCCCGCGCCGTACTGGCTGAGTTATCCCGAGATGGCGAAACTCGCCGGCGGAAAATCGGTCATCATCGAGACGAAGGCGGATCGCCGGTTTAAGATCGGCGTCGAGGACCTGAAAAAGGCGATCACGCCGAAGACGAAACTTCTCATCCTGAACTCGCCGTCGAATCCGACCGGCACGACCTATACCCGCGCGGAGTTCGAGGCGATCGGGAAGTACCTCGTCGAATCCGCCCCGCACGTCTGGGTGCTCTCCGACGAAATCTACGACCGTATCCTTTTCGAGGGAGATGCGTTCGTTTCATTCCTCGATACCGCACCTGCGCTCCGAAATCGCACGGTCACCGTCAACGGCCTGTCGAAGTCCGCCGCGATGACCGGCTGGCGAATCGGTTGGTCGGTCGCGCCGCCGGAACTCACCCAGGCCCTGCTCACGCTTCAGGGGCAGTCGACGAGCGGGATCAACTCGCTCGCCCAGTACGCCGGAATCGCCGCGCTGGACCTCGCGGAGGAAAAATTTGCCGAGATGATTTCCGCGTTCAAGCGCCGTCGACGGATGGCGTTGGAAATCCTCGCGAAAGCTGAGAAACTGGAAGTGGTTCCTCCGGACGGCGCTTTTTACGTCTTCCTGGGGATCGGAGCGTTTCTCAAGGCGGACGAGGATTCGATGCAGTTGTCGGAGACTCTGATTCGCGAGGCGAAAGTGGCCGTGGTCCCGGGAACTCCCTTCGGTGCGCCGAAGTGGGTCCGGATGAGCATCGCCACCGACGACGATACGCTTCGTAAGGGCTGCGAGCGTTTGGTGGACTTCTTTCGCTCGCACTAAAACGTTCGCCGGATTCGGCGAGCGCGCCCCCAGACCAAGCCCTTCCAGGATGGAGGGGGTAACCGGCGAGGAAACGGATGTCCTTTCGGCCAAAATCATTTTCGAGCTTCGTCTTCTGCGTCGGGCTGACGCTGGTCGCGTTGACCGGCTGCGGAGGTTCGAAACGCTCTTGTTCGAGCGCCGAGGGTCGTCGCGCGATCGTCGCCGACGTCGATGCAGCCCTGAGCAAACAGTCCTGCGCGGAAGCCCTGGCGATTATCGAAGAATTCTATCCCCAGGCCGATTGCGCGTCGGACGAGATCCGCACCGCCCGCGCATCCGCGAACGCCTGCGCCGCGAACGTGAACTTCTTCACGTTACTCGACGGACTGGCCAACAGCGACCTCGCGGGCGCGGAGATGTGGGTCTCTCTGACTCGGCTTTTCCCGTCGTCCCCGAGCGATCAGCGAGTGACCGCCGGCCAAAATTCCCTCGACGCGCTTTTTTCCCTGCGCATTCCCGGCATTCTCACGCCGCCGCAGTACATGGTGAACGCGACGAGCGCGAATCCAGGGACGCTCGTCGCCGCGCACCGCTCGGAAGACTCGAATCTTTACGGCATGCTCGTTTCGATGTCGCTCGTCGGCGCGCTCCAGAATCGTTACGGAGCTCCGGCCGCGAACTTTCACAAGACGCAGAAGCTCGGCGCCATCGCGGGTAACCCCGACGGCTGGGAAATCCCGACTTCCGTCGACGTGAATGCCTGCACCTATGCCGGCGCGATCCTCTCGATGTTCGATTCGATCGGACAAGTTTCGACCACCATTGGAAGTTCCCTCGGTGGCTCCGTCGGTACCGCGCTGACGACGGCGGCGACGGCTTTTTCGGCGGCGATGAATTCGGCGTGTGACGACGGCTGCGACGCCTGCGGACTTCCGGCCGGGACGTGTTCGACCTGTCCGATCGAGCTGCGGAATCGTCTTTCGTGTACAGGGGTGGCGACTGACGCCGCGACCTGCGCGGCGACGGGCATCGTGGAGTTCATGAACTCCAATCCGCTGGGGTGGCCGAATTGAGGCGAAAGGCCGAGTCACCGCGCCGGGGCGGCCGTAGCGACGAATCGCGGAGAACGGCCAGTGGGCCGGGCTTGAAGCCGCGAGCGCTTTTCCGCGTCGGTCTGCTCGCCGCCGTTTGCTCCGTGTTTCTTCCGCATTTCGCTCGCGAGGCGCACGCGGGAATGAGCCGTAGTCTTCTCCGCAGTCCCGAGGCGCTTGCGATGGGCGGAGCTTACACCGCGATCGTCTCGGATCGGGACGCGCCATTTTACAATCCGGCGGGAGTCGCCGCCTACGACCGCCTTTCCGTGCATTACGCGAATATCGACGCGACCGTATCCGACTGGGTGATCAGCGGGTGGCAAACGATGGAAGATCTGAAAGACCCGTCGGGTTCCGATTTCAACCGGCTGATGGGCGAGAATATCTTCGTGCAGGGAACGGGTTCGGCGGGAGTCTTCGCTCCCGGCTTCGCGCTCGTGGGACTTTACGACGTCCAGGCCGCGCTTTACGCGAAGAACCAGGCTTTTCCGAAAATCGAATACGGCTACCAGACCACCCAAGGGTTTCAGGTCGCCTTCGGGTTTTCGACTCAGGACGGGAAAAAGCGGGGACTCGGAAAGAGAAATCGCGAGTATCTGAACGAGTGGCGCTTCGGCTTCGGCGCGAAGATGCTCTCGCGCAAAGGAGGCTATCGACTCCTGAGCGCGGCGGAGCTCTTTTCGATCGACAATATGGAAGCCGAGGATCTGATCGGTGGCAAGGGGAGCGGCTACGGCGGCGACCTCGGCGTGCAGCGGATTCAGAAGCTGAACTCTCAAGTCGCGCTCCAGTGGGGAGCCGCGTTTCTAAATATCGGCGATATCCACTTCGGGAACGGCGCGAGCCCGCTGAAAGGGGACCTGTCGACGGGAGTCGCGGTCGTCGTGGATCAGGGACTCGCGACGGTCACGCTCGCCTACGATCTCCAGCAGATCAACCGCGACGCCGACTTCGGCAAGAAACAGAATATCGGCGCGAAAGTCGCGCTCCCCATCGTCGACCTCTTCGCCGGATTCCATCAGGGGTTTCTCACCTACGGAGCCGCCGTCGATGTCTGGATCGTCCGGGTCGCCGCGACCGTCTACAAGGAAGAGCTCGGTTTTTATCCGAAGCAGGACGTGGAATCCCGCACGTCGATTCGCGCCGACTTCAAGATGGAGTTCTAGGTCGAGTTCCCGGCTCGAACGTGCGCGAGTTCGCGGCTGTGTCCGGGGTGGCCTAGCCGCTCTGGGAGAGGGTTTCCGCAAATTGACGCAGTGCGCGAAATTGTTATAGAATTAGAGCTGGTCCTTGGTTTGACCGAAAAGCCTAAAGCAGCAGTACGTCGCGTGACGTTTTAGGAGCCATCATGTCCCGAACCCTGGCAGCAGGTAAGGCCTTACCTCGCCCGGCGCGTTTTGCGCTCGGTGGTGGATCGCCTATCGCGCTCGCGCTGGGAATGCTGACGATCGCGGGCTGTAGCGGAGGCGCCAGCAAGATCGAAGCGGCGTCGAGCGGCGGCGGAGGAAATTCCTCGCCCCTCATCCTGAGTTTCGTCGAATCGCCGTCCTACGACGTGGGATTCATTGGTTTCGGCGGCTCGAAATTCTTTCGCATCTCCATCCAGACGACCGGAACGGGCAACGCGACGATCGATTCGTACTCCCACTCGGATTCGAGTTTCGCCTTTAACGGCGGAAGTTTTCCCGGCACGGGTGGAACCTGCGCGCAGCCGCTGGCCGGGACCTGTTCGCTGGGGATCCTCTTCACTCCTGCGAGCGTCGGAGTCTTTACCGACACCGTGACGGTGAATTACACTTCAGGCGGCACCGCCCGCTCGATATCGATGACGTTGAACGGTCAGGCGACGGTCGCCGCCGCGCTTTCGATCTCCGATAGCGTCACCTACGACTATGGGACGAAAGTTCTGGGCACCACGACGGAAAAGACATTCACCGTCACGAATGCCGGCGGCATCGACGCGACCGCGATGGCCGGCAGCGGACTCGCCGCTCCGTATACCTTCAAAGGCGGTTCCTACCCGGGCACGGGCGGAACTTGCGGCCTCACGCTGAACTCGCTTGCGACTTGCACGATGGTCGTCGAATACGCGCCGACGGTCGCGGGCGCGAGCTCCGACCAGATCGTGCTCGCGTATCATGACGGGACCGCGACGACGAATACCACGCGCGACATCCAAGGCACCGGCCAGGGACTGGCTTCCCTTACGATCTCGGATGGCGCGACTTATAATTACGGCAACGTCGTCGTCGGATCGCCGCCCGCCGAGAAAATCTTCACCGTCACGAACGGCGCCGGACTCGCGACCGCGACGGCGATGGCCGGGGCCGGTCTCGCCGCGCCATTCGACTATAAAGACGGCGCCTATCCCGGAACGGGCGGCACCTGTTCGACGACGCTGGCGGGAGGCGCCTCCTGCACCCTGATCGTGACCTATCGTCCGCTCGCCGCCGCCGCCCACTCGGATACGATCGAACTCGCTTACGATAATGGATCGACGACGGTCACCGCGCTTCGCGGAGTGCAGGGGACGGGCGTGGTTCCGAGCACGCTCGAGATTTCCGACAGCCCGACTCATGATTACGGAACAAAGACGATCGGCACGGCGACGGACAAAACCTTCACCGTGACTTTCACGGGCGTGGTGGCGGTCACGGCGGTGGCGGAAGTCGGTCTCGCGGCCCCTTTCGCGTTCAAGGGCGGGACCTATCCAGGCACTGGAGGGAACTGCGGAACGACGATCTCGTCCAACTGCACGATCGTCGTGACCTTCACGCCGACCGTCGCGGGATTCCGCTCCGATACGATCGAGCTGAATTATAACGATAGCACCGGCGTCGTCTCGGCGCTGCGGCCCGTGCAGGGTACCGGACAGACGGCCGCGGTCCTGACGATCTCGGACGCCGCGACTTATAATTTCGGTTCGCTCACCGTCGGTGAGACGGCCGATCATCTCTTTACGGTAACGAAGACCGGAACGGATTCGGCGACGGCCGTCAGTCCGACCGCTCTCGCCGCTCCGTATTCCTTCAAGGGCGGCGCCTATCCGGGTACGGGCGGAAGCTGCGGCGCTACGATCGCGGCCGATTGTACCATCATGGTGACGTACACGCCGACGGCGCCCGGCACGCATAACCGAAATCTGGTCCTGGGTTACCATAACGGCGCGATCGTAACCTCGTCCACTCGCGCGATGACGGGAACGGCGACCGCCGCGGCGGTGCTGACCATTTCGGATGGGGTGACGTATAACTACGGTAACGTCGCAAGCGGCGCGCCGGCGGTTGAAAAGACCTTTACGATTTCGAATGCGGCCGGCGCGGTGACCGCGACTTCGGTCGCCGGGAGCGGACTGGCCGCTCCATTCGAATTCAAAGATGGGACTTATCCGGGAACCGGCGGCACCTGCGGCGCGACGCTCGCGGGGGGAGCATCGTGTACGATCATCGTGACGTACGCGCCGACGACGGTTGCGACCCATAACGATACCATCGTCATCGATTACGACAACGGCCCGATTCTGACTTCGTCCACTCGCGCGATCCAAGGGACCGGAATCACCCCGGCTTCGCTGACGATCTCCGATGGCGCGACCTACAGTTTCGGGACGCGCACGATTGCGAGCGTGACGGAAAAAACATTTACGGTGACTTACGCGGGAAGTACCGCCGCTACCGGAGTGACCGGCACCGGTCTCGCGGCCCCGTTCGCTTACAAGGGCGGAAGTTATCCGGGCACGGGCGGGACCTGCTCGGGAACGATCTCCGCGGACTGCACGATCGTCGTGACCTTCACGCCGAGCGCCGGCGGCCTCGCGACGGATACGATTCAGCTCGACTACAGCAGTGGCGCCGCCGCGACGAGCGCGTTTCGCGCGGTCGAAGGCACGGGGCAGGCGGCGGCGTCGCTCGTGATCTCCGATGCGGCGACCTACGACTTCGGCTCCCACACCAATGGCGATGCGGTCGATCATACCTTCACGGTCACTTACTCCGGCGGGGATTCCGCCTCCGCGGTGAATCCGGTCGTGCTGACGCCTCCCTATTCCTATAAAGGCGGAAATTACCCGGGCACCGGCGGGACCTGCGGATCGACGATTGCCGCGAGCTGTTCCATCGTCGTCACTTTCAACCCCACGACCGCGGGCACGCATAATCAGACTCTCACCCTGGACTATAACGACGGCGTCGCCGCGCAGTCGGCCTCGCGAGCGATGACCGGTATTGGAAAGTCGCCGGCCTTGCTCACCATTTCCGATAATCCACAGTACGATTTCGGAAGTCGCGCGGTCACCACCTCGACGGATCGTACGTTTACGGTGACGAACACCGGCCAGACCGATGCGACCTCGATCGTCGCGCAGCTTCTGAGCGCGCCCTTCAGCTTTAAGGGCGGAACCTATCCGGGAACGGGGGGGGATTGCTCGACGGATTTGTCTGCGAGCGCATCCTGTTCGCTCGTCGTGACATTCAACCCCACCGTGGCCGGGGGATATTCCGAGACGATCGACCTCGGATACGACGACGGAGTCACGAACCAGTCGTCGACTCGTTCCATCATCGGGACCGGCGGCGTGGTGGCGAATCTCACGATTTCCGACGGTCCGACCTACGACTTCGGTACGGTGGCGAAATCGTATTCCGCGAACAAGACCCTGACGGTCACGAACGCGGGCGGGAGCCAGGCGACGACCCTCTCCGAGACCACGCTCGCGGGGGCTTTCGACTTCCTGGGCGGAACGTATCCGGGGACCGGCGGCACATGCACGACGACGTTGGACGCCGCGGCGACTTGCACGCTCGTCGTGGAATTTACGGCAAGCGCGGCGACGGCCTATGCGGGTGACGTGACCCTCTCCTACTTCAACGGGACGGGAACCACGACTTCCGCGCGGGCGCTCTCGGGCACGGGCGCGACCCTCACGCAGATCGCGGCCGGCGATCAGCATACCTGCGCACTCTACAGTACGGGACAAGTAAAGTGCTGGGGCTCGGACACGAGTGGTCAGCTGGGGGATTCCGCCGCCTATGCTTCGAGCACCGTTCCGGTCTTCGTCAGCGGAATCACGAATGCGACCGCGATTTCGGCGGGCACGGCCCATACTTGCGCGGTTCTTTCCAACGGACGAATCTACTGCTGGGGCTCGGATAGCGATGGCCAGCTCGGAAACGGCGGGGGCGGGAGCTCGGGCGTTCCGGTCCAGGTTTCGACCTATACGGATTTCGATCGCGTCGCCGCCGGGGGGAATACCACTTGCGGACGTCGGACCAACGAGGCGACTTACTGTTGGGGCGACGACTCGGGCGGGCAGCTCGGGAACGGCGGATCGAATACCGATGCGACGACTCCGTCCGGGGTCGGCGCGTATGGATCCGGCTCGAATGTGGAACAGCTGACCGTGGGCGCTCTCCATGCCTGCGCGATGCTGAATACCGGAGAGTTGAACTGCTGGGGAACCAACAGCAGCGGCCAGGTCGGGGACAATTCATTCAACGAGCGCGATACTCCCGTCAGCGTGAATGGATATTCCGCCTCGGGCGGTAGCGAGATCTCGGCGGGGGGAAGCCACACTTGTATACGCACGACGGCGAACAGCACCCGATGCTTCGGTTCGGATACTTATGGTCAGCTTGGAAATGATTCCACCCTCGCGGATCGCGATACTCCGGGAACCGTCGCGCTCGCGGCCTCCGCAAGCTCGCTCGCCCTGGGTACCAGCCATAGCTGCGCCATCATCGCCGGCGCCGTGAAATGCTGGGGTCGCGACGACGAAGGGCAGCTTGGCGATAATTCTCCTTCCGCGGACGAACCGGAGCCGGTGGACGTGGCCACGATTTCCGGAGTGACCGATATCGCCGCGGGCGACAAACATAGCTGCGCGGTCCAGTCCGATGGGGCCGTTTACTGTTGGGGGCAGGACTCGGCCGGCCAGCTCGGAAATGGCGCCGGCGCGACTTCGCAGGGAACCCCGGATCTCGTCACCGGATTGTAAGCGAGGCCTCGAGTCTTTGCGCCGTGTCACGACGCTTCCAGATAACGCTAAATGTTAGCGTTTTTAAGTTTGGGTGCGCTTCTCCTTTCATTTACGCTGAGTGGGCGCCATCGGATTGGCGTCAGAATGGGATGCAGTACTCACCACCCATTTTCCTTCCGAAGACAGGGAGCCTTCTTTGAGAAAAGCCTTCGTTCTCGATACCAACGTTCTTCTTTTCGATCCGAACGCCATTTTCAAGTTCGGCAGCAATGACATCATCATTCCGATCGTCGTCGTGGAAGAGATCGATCGGTTCAAGCGCGAGATGTCGGAAAACGGCCGCCACGCTCGGCAGTTCTCGCGTCTCGTCGACAATATGCGTTCCGACGGAGAGCTCTCGAAGGGCGTGAAGCTTCCGAACGGTGGAATCCTCACGGTCGAACTCGGAACCGAGCAGCCGCTCCCGTTCGAACTGCAGATGGACAAGGCGGACAACCGGATTCTCGCGCTGACCATCACGCTGAAAAAAGAACAGCCGAAGCGGCCGATCGTCTTCGTCACGAAAGATATCAACCTCCGGATTAAAGCCGACGCGCTCGGTATTCTCGCGGAAGATTACGAACCGTCGAGCGTCGAACCGGATTCTCTCTATACCGGCGTCGCGACCGTGAATGTCGAAGCCCATATGGTCGACGAGTTCTACGCCACGAAAAAGCTCGTCTATCCGGAAGCCGCGCGGCTTTTCAAGCCAAACCAGTACATTATTCTGAAGGACTCGGCGAACCCGAATCACACGGCCATGGGTCGTTATTCGAAGGAGCTCGAGTGCCTCGTTCCGGTGATCAAACCGCCGGAAGGACTCTGGGGAATCTTTCCGAAGAACTCCGAACAGGCGTTCGCGATCGATGCGCTACTGAACGACGAGATTAAACTTGTTTCCCTCGTCGGTAAAGCCGGTACGGGGAAGACGTTGCTGGCGATCGCCGCGGGACTCGCGAAAACCGTCGATGAAGGCGTCTATCATCGACTGCTCGTTTCCCGTCCGGTATTCCCGCTCGGAAAGGACATCGGATACCTGCCCGGCGATATCGAAGAGAAGCTGAATCCATGGATGCAGCCGATCTACGATAACGTCGATTTCCTTTTCGGCGCCACCGGCGGCGGAAAAGGGGCTTCTCGTCGCGGCGCCGGTCGCGGCGCCCAGGAGCTGATGAACCAAGGACTCCTGCAGATCGAACCGCTGACCTATATTCGGGGGCGTTCGATTCCGCAGCAGTATCTGATCGTCGACGAATCCCAGAACTTAACTCCCCACGAGATCAAGACCATCATCACTCGCGCGGGCGATGGTACGAAGATCGTCCTGACCGGAGATAGCTTCCAGATCGATAACCCGTATGTGGACGCCGCGAATAACGGTCTCGTCCATCTCGTGGAACGGTTTAAGGATGAAGCGATCTCGGCGCATATCACGCTCTCGCGCGGGGAACGCTCGAAGCTCTCCGAACTCGCCTCGAACCTGCTTTAGCGGAGACGAAGGGGTCGGGGAGCTATGGGTTGGAGCGGCCCTCGCGGGCGGCTGCAATTTCGTACTCCAGATGTCGACAGTAAGAACGCGAGAGGATTTTCAGTTCCTGCGAATCCGCGCATTCTTCCAGGGCGCGGAAGAGGTGACGCCCGCGTAGCATCAGCTCGGGGGTGAGGGAACCGAGGCGTTTCCGCTCTTCCTGAAAGCGGACCATTTCTTCGAGGAGTTCGACCTTGGACATGGAAAGGATTCGAGCGCGATACGCGAGCTCTTCGTTATCGGTGTCCTTCAGGGCCTTGTAAGCTTTCAGAGAGATAATGTTCGACTGCGTATTCGACATAAATGAGACATCCTTATTCCGAGGCCTTCATCGGCCCCGTGCGCCCCAGTTCGGGTCGCCGGCCCCATTAGAGCAATGAAAGTGCCATGCCTAGTGCAATGCGGCAAAAAGGTGACGGAAGAATCCTAGGACGTCCTAAGTCCAGGCAGCCCTTCGGATATTCCCGTTTCGGGAAATATTCGCAGAGCCGCCCGGGGGGGCGTACGGGGCGTTCCGACTGTCGATGGCCCTAAAAGCCTGCCTAAGTTCTAGCCACACCCTGTAAGAAAGGCGTGGGCTCAACCCAGGGTCCGAGGGACTTGCGTCGGGGCGTCCGGAGCGGCCCCTCAGCGATAGATCTGGTTCTGGCGATCCTGGCGGTCCATTTTCGCCGCATCGATCAGGGCCGGGGTCCCGCGGCCCGACCAACGGTAAGTCTGATGGGCGTGGTTCCGCTTCTTTTCTCCGTCGACGTAGGTATCGACGACGGCGTTGTATTTCTGTTCGGCGGCCATATAAGCGAGGCGAAGAATCGTCTCGTCGCGATCCACGCAATCGGCGACTTTCAGGACCTCGCGCGACTTACGGATGAGCGGAATTTCTTTTCGTTGGGTCTCGAAAAAGATGAAGACCTCCTTCGCCAGTTCGAGCGTTTCCTCATAGGTCGTAAGCCTCGCTTGGACCTTGTCGTCGAAACAGAATCGGCAGTAGCGGCTGAGGGAAAGCTCCGGCGGAATCACGCTCATCATGGCGAATGCGCCCGGGGGTAATTTCAGAATGCAGCGCTTGCAGAGCGCGCATTCGCAGAGGTCGCATTTCGATGGAGCCTCGGGAGTGCGGCAGGTTTCGCAAGGTTGGGACATGGCAGGTCCTTTACCAGAAAGCCCCGTTTAACGGGCATTAAAGTTGATTCTCACGCCGAGAGTCGTCGCGTACTCGTTCTGCTTCATGTCCTGCAAGTCCTTGATCGTCGCGACCACCCCCGCATTCAGGGAGAGCTGGCTGGCGACGTGGATTTCGACGCCGGTGCCGACGTAGGGGTAAACTTTCGACGGGCTCTCGCTTTTCGTCGATACGCCGCCCACCGTGCGCGTGGTATCCCGCCGCTGGGCTTCGGCCCCCCCGCGGAGGTGCCAGTCGAGAACGGTTCCGAGGGAATAGGTGGAACGAAGACCGGCGCGGATCCTCTCGGTCTTTTCTTCGATTCGCGTTCCCGTATCCGCGAATACTTCGTTGCTGTCGCCGATCGTGTATTCGCCCTCCGCGGAGAGGATTTTCCAGCCCGCGATCACTCGCGCGCCGTAGATGAGGACCTGTTTCGCTCGCGCGGGGTTGTCTTTTCGTTCCAGCTGGTAACCGACGATCGGCGTGACGGAATAGGTGACGCCCTTCATTTCGGCGGCCCAGGCGGGATTCGCGAAAGGGAGAGGGGCCAGGGCCAGCACGAGAAGAAGGGGGAAAAGCCGTTTCATCCTCCCATTCTCGGATTCCGCAGGCACCGCGGCAATAGGCAGGGAAAGCTTGGGTCTTGCCGCCGCGCGACCGCTCGTGAGTCGCGTCGAAAAAATGGCGCTGCCCGCGTGTCGTGGCCGACCCATTTTCCTTAAGGCCCCCGGGTTTCCCGCCGAAGGGTTAACGAGGGAGTTTGCCCTCATGGATCATTCCGTCTTTCGCTTGGGAGCCCATCATGATGATGAATAAAAAAATTCCGAATGCAGTCCTCGCGATCGCGCTGATGCTGCCGACGTCCCTCACCTTATCCTCGCTCGAAGCCGGGACCCGCGTGCTTCCGATGCCGCCGCCGCGACATCAGGAAGGGGCCTCGGTCGATGGGACCGAGCAGGAATCCACCTGGGGCGTAATGCCCGGCGAAGATCGCTGGAATACGCTGCAGGACGAAGAGGGCGCCGAAATCGACTTCAACCGCCGCCGACTCTCGCGGGCGCCGGCCGGACTGGAAGTAAAGTCTGCCGGAAAAGATTCTGCCGCCGGCGACGGCTGGAAGAGTACGACGGTCGATCAGCCTCGCCAGGTAGTGAGAGAAGCCCAAGACTCGCGCGGAGCGCGCCCGGTTCTGAAAAGGGTCTCGAAAACCGAGGCGGCGCGTGCGGACGACGAGACGGAGCGTTTCGTCGCCGAGGTGCAGGACCCGATCGCGCGCCGCAAAGGCATCCAGGAAGTTTCGATCATCGCCGGAGACCTCGGGTTTTTCCCGAAGACGATCTTCGTTTCGCGCGACGTCCCGGTACGCCTTTTCGTCACGGGCGCTTCGAAGGGCTCGCTCTGCATCATGATGGATTCGTTCAACGTGCGAAAGCAGGTCCGGGCGAACAAGATCGAAGAAATCCTCTTCGTGCCGAACCAGCCGGGAACGTTCAGGTACTACTGCCCGGTGAACGGCAGCGAAGGCACGATGGTGGTGAAGGAACTGACTACGGCAACACCGGGCGAAAGCTGATCCCGGAGAGAGCGTCGACGTGAGTAGCGTATTCGAAGATTCAGTAGCGACCTTCCTCGCGAATATTAAGGCGTACCTCGACGACGACTCCGTCTCCGAGGTCCTCGTGAATGGGCCGAGCGAGATTTTCGTCGAGCGCCGCGGAAAACTCGAGCGCGTGGACGCGAAATTTAAGGATGAACAGGCGCTCCAGGCCGCGGTCCGAAACATTGCCCAGTTCGTCGGTCGTCGCATCGACGACGAGAATCCGACGCTTGACGCCCGCTTGCCGGACGGCTCGCGGGTATCCGCCGTGCTTCCTCCGTGTTCGCGGAAAGGGACGACGCTTTCCATTCGTAAATTCCAGAAGGGCACGCCCACCTTCGTCGACCTCATCCAGCGTTCGTCCATCACCAAGGACGCCGCGCGGTTCCTCGACGTCGCGATTTACCTGGCGAAGAACATGATCATCTCGGGCGGTACCGGCTCCGGGAAGACCACGCTCCTGAACGTCCTGGGTTCACGGGTTCCGGGAAACCAGCGGCTGATCGTGATCGAAGACGCGAGCGAGCTGAAAATCCATACCGACCATGTGGTCTTCTTCGAAACGAAAGCCCCCGACGCGATGGGAAAAGGCGGAATCACGATCCGCGACCTCGTTCGCTCGGCCCTGCGTCTGCGTCCCGATCGCATCATCGTCGGAGAGGTGCGGGGACCGGAGGCCCTCGACCTGATTACGGCGATGAACACCGGCCACGGCGGATCCATGGGTACGACCCATGCCAACACGCCTTACGACGGACTCGTCCGCCTCGAGACCCTCGCGATGATGGGTGACACCCAGGTCCCGCCCACCGCGATACGCCGGCAGATCGCCGCCGCGATCCATTTGGTCGTGCAGATCAAACGGATGAATGATGGCTCCCGGAAGATCACGAACATCGCCGAGGTTACTCCCGAGGTCGACGAGTTCGGAAAGTACCAGCTTCGCGATATTTTCCAGTTCATCCAGCGCGGCATGACGGCCGAAGGAAAAATCGTGGGCGAGCTCGTGCCGACGGGAGAACTTCCGTCCTTCATGGAAGAAATCGAAGTGAATCGGCTTCCGTACGGCCGCGATAAGTTCACCCCGCCCGACTGGGCCGCCGAATACTTCCGGAAGACCCGGAGCCTCCTGAAGAAAGCCGCTTAACACTCCGCGATACTGACTACGGTTTCGGTAAGGTATTCCTTAAACCGTCGAATAATGCGATTCTGATCGCGTTCATGGCCACCCGAAAATCCAAGCCGAAGAAGGCTTCCCACTCCGCAGTTTCGACTTCCACCGTCTTCGATCTCCTCGTCATCGGTTCCGGGCCGGGCGGCCAGCGCGCCGCGCTCCAGGGCGCCAAGGCCGGGAAGAAAGTCGCGATCGTCGAGAAGTATCCTCTGATCGGCGGCGCCTGCGTCCATTTCGGGACGCTTCCTTCGAAGTCCTTCCGAGAATCCATCTATCGTTACTCCCTGGGTTCGCGTGGGGTGCTGGGTCGCGAGGCGGATGAGAGCAAAGCGGGAAAGAAAAAGCCGAGTTTGATCGTTCCGGATATGGGTCGCCTGCTCCAGCGAAGATCGCGGGTCGTCGCGGGCGAGAGTGAAGTCATTCGTGATCAGATCAAACGCAACGGAATCGAAGTTTTCCAAGGCAGCGCCCGGTTCGTCACACCGACTTCGGTCGAAGTCACGAGTTCGAAGCGAAAGCCGTCGGTCACCCTCCGGGCCGAAAAAGTCGTCATCGCGGTCGGCTCGCGGCCCGTGTCGCCGGATCATCTGCCGATCGACGGCAAGTATGTCCTCGATAGCGATACGATTCTCGACCTGAAGTGCGTCCCGAAATCGATGGTCGTCCTCGGTGGGGGCGTGATCGGCTGCGAATACGCCTCGATGTTCGCGATGGCGGGGACGAAGGTGATCCTGGTCGACAAACGAAATATGATTCTCGCGAGCGTCGACCAGGAAATCGTGCGCGCGCTCCGTGACCGCTTCGAATACCAGGGAATGGAAATTCTCTTCGGCGCGGAAGCGAAGGCGATCGAGCTTCCGAAGCGGGGGAAGAAGCCGCAGGTCCTCGTGAAACTTTCGACCGGGCAGAAGATCAAATCGGACTGCGTGCTCATCGCCCAGGGACGCTTCGGAAACACGGGCGACCTCGGGCTTGAATCGATCGGCATCCATCCGGATGAGCGCGGGTTGCTGCGCGTGGATTCGCATTTTCGGACGAGCGTAGATTCGATCTATGCGGTCGGCGACGTCGTCGGGGCGCCGGCGCTCGCGGCCACCGCGATGGAACAAGGACGGATCGCGACCTGCCATGCGTTCGGAATTTCGATGAAGACGGGAACGAACGCGGTCGAGTCCGAACATGAAATGCCGAAGAATTTTCCGTATGGCATCTATACGATCCCGGAAATTTCGATGATCGGGAAGACCGAAGAGGAGCTGAAGTCCTCGGGCGTGGATTATGTCGTCGGAAGGTCCAGGTACAAGGAGCTCGCGCGTGGGCAGATCGTCGGCGATCGGTGGGGCATCCTGAAACTCCTCGTCGACCGCGAGACGTTCAAACTGCTCGGCGTCCACATCATCGGTGACAACGCCGCCGACCTGATCCACATCGGCCAGGCGGTGATGGCGTTCGGGGGAGACGTGACCTATTTCACGAATTCGGTCTTTAATTATCCCACCTTGGCGGAAGCCTACAAAACGGCCGCTTTCAACGCCGTGAACATGATTCGCGGAACGACTCGATCGAAAACGTAACCTTTTACGCCTCGGGAGCGTAATACGGTGCATGTCGATTTCGTTTTCTTATGTCGATGGGGAGCATGTCCTCGAAGCGGAGCAGTGGGTGCCGCGCCCGGTTTCCGAGGTTTTCGAATTTTTCAGCCTGGAAACGAATCTCGAGATCCTGACTCCGGATATTCTGAATTTTAAGGTGCTCGGGAAAAGCACGGAGAAGATCGGGGAAGGGACGCTGATCGACTATCGGCTGAAGATTCGGGGGATTCCTGCGCGCTGGCAGACTCGGATCGAATGCTGGGAGCCGGGAGTTCGATTCGTCGACAACCAGCTCCGGGGACCCTACGCGCTCTGGCACCATACTCATACCTTCGAAGCGAGGACGGTGAACGGAGTTTCGGGAACTTTCATGCGGGACCGCGTACGGTTTCGGCTTCCGCTCGGGTGGTTAGGAAACCTCGTCGCAGGCACTTTCGTGAAGCGCGACGTCCGAAAAATATTCGAGCACCGAGTGGCGACGATTGAGCGGCTTTTCGGGAGCAGCTCCGCCGCCAAAACCTCCCGTAAGCCTTGAATGACGCATGGCTCGTATGGTTTATTGCCCGCCATGTCGACCCATACCCCGTTTGCGAATTTGAAGATTACGTCCGTTCACGCCCGCGAGATCCTCGATTCCCGCGGATTTCCCACGGTGGAAGTGGATCTGACCCTCGCCGGCGGAAAAATCGCCGTCGCGAAGGGGACCGCGCTGGTTCCGTCCGGCGCCTCCACTGGCGAAGGCGAAGCGCTCGAGCTGCGCGATGGAGATGCGAAACGATACAAAGGCAAAGGTGTGCAGAAGGCCGTCGCGAACGTGAACACGGTGATCGCCCCGGCGCTCGTCGGCAAGACTTTCGCCTCGGTCGAAGCGCTCGACGAAGCGCTGATCGCGATGGACGGTACGCCGATGAAATCGAAACTCGGCGCGAACGCCATTCTTGGTGTGAGCATGGCCTATGTGCGCGCGGTTTCGGTCGCCACCGAGACGCCGACGTTCCGGCTGCTGGCGGAAATCTACGGATCGGAAGGCGTCACGCTTCCGGTTCCGATGATGAACATCCTGAATGGCGGGAAACATGCCGACAACGGACTCGCGATCCAGGAGTTCATGATCATTCCGCGCGGTTTTCCGAAATACTCGGAAGCCCTGCGCGCCGGCTGTGAAATTTTCCACACGTTGAAGAAAATCCTTCACGATCGCGGTCTTTCCACCGGAGTGGGCGACGAGGGCGGATTCGCGCCGGCGGTGCCCGGCGCGAACCCGCACGAAGAAGTGCTGAAGCTGATCATGGAGGCGATTCGCGGCGCCGGGTTTGAGCCTGGAAAACAAGTCTTCCTCGCGCTCGACTGCGCGGCGAGCGAGTATCTCGCGAAAACTTCCACGAAGGAAAAGACGCTCTACGCGTTCGAAGGCCAGGAACTGACCGCCGCCGAAATGACCGCGGTCTACGCGGGGTGGGTCGCGAAGTATCCCATCGTTTCCATCGAAGACGGACTCGCCGAGCATGACTGGGCGGGATGGGCCGAGCTCACGAAACAGCTCGGCTCGAAAATCCAGCTCGTGGGCGACGATCTTTTCGTGACGAATATCTCGTTCCTTAAACAAGGGATCGACAAGCAGATCGCGAATTCGATTCTGATCAAGGTGAACCAGATCGGAACCGTGACCGAAACCCTTCGCACGATGCGGATGGCGACGAATGCGAAATACGCGCAGGTCACGTCGCATCGATCGGGCGAAACGGAAGATACGTTCATCGCGGACCTGGCCGTCGGAACCGACTGCGGCCAGATCAAGACCGGATCGCTTTCGCGAACGGACCGGATCGCGAAGTATAATCAGCTCCTGCGCATCGAAGAGATGCTCGGCGCGCGAGCCCGTTACGCCGGGAATTGATTCGGCTCCTTCCGATAAACCTTTTCTGGTTGAGAGCAGTGCCTGCGGGATCGGCAATTTCCGCCGTCTTGCATTAAACCGAAGTCCTCGAGTATTCTGGGAGTCTTCCGCTGGATGTGGAAGGTGAACCCAGGAAGGGTGTCGATGTCCCTGCTTTTGCGATTCCGTCATTTCCACTGGACCCCGAACCGCGTGTGGTTGGGTATCTTCGCGTTCTGGCTTTTCCTGCTTTCCGGGATCACGCACGAGATCGGTGCCGGCTCCCCGGGGATTCTCCAGTATCTTCGGCTGAGCCACCTGCTCGCCGAGCGGCATGCCCAGGCCCTGAATACCGAGGCGGAGATCGGGCGGCTCGAAGGCGAAGCGGCTGCGCTCATGGGCAGCCGGACGACCCAGGAACGCGAAATTCGCAAAACCATGGGGTATGTGGGCGAAAACGAGATGATTTTTGATTTCTCCTTTTCCCAGTCTGCCCCGCTCCGCCGATAAATTGGCGCTCATCTTTTTGACGGCATTTGACAGAATGCATTCCGTCTACCAGACTTAAACCTACGGATATGGAGAGGACATTGAAGTCCGAAACCATGATCCGTGAGTCCCTCCCAAGGATTGGGAGAAGATTCCCCGCTCTGTTTCTCTTGCATGGAGGCCTCGCGCAACATGGCAGTCGGACGAGTGAAGTGGTTCAATGACGCCAAAGGATATGGTTTCATCGAACGCGAATCGGGTTCTTCTTATATCCCCCCCACCTCGAAGTCGGCCGAAGAAATCTTCGTCCACTACACCGCGATCCAAGGCGACGGTCATAAGACGCTCGCCGAAGGCCAGGAAGTAGAATTCGATATCTACGAAGGGCCGAAGGGTCGAACGGCGCAGAACGTTTTGCCGCGGGCCTAGCCTTCGGGATCTTGCGGGTTCGGTCGTACGTATTTTCCTTAATTTTTACTCAGAAAACTGGACCCCCTATGTTGCGTCGGATTCTCTCCGTTGTCCGAAATTTAGTCATGCTGGTCCTATTCGCTATGGCGATCAGCGCTCCGCTCGCGGCGGATCCGAATTCTCGCGGAGCCGCGCTCCGCGTATTCCTCGCGGAACTGGTTGCGGCCACCGACCTCACCCGGTTTTCGGGGTTGAACGCGTATGAGCTCGCGGGTGAGGTGCCGAAGCCTCCCGAGTCCGAGATGAGAGCGCGGCAGGCTCTGCGAATTCGTGCATTGTTCGTAGAAAACGCTCCGCTTCTCCAGGCGATGCTGGACGCAAAAACCGGAACTGCAATTCTCGAGGAGGCCCGGTTAAGTGAGTTGAAAACGGGCTTCGAAGCTTTGCAGCGGATTCTCCGGGAGAATGTCTTCGGCGTGATCCCGTCGTCCCAGTTAACCGCCTTCAGCCT
>CAZIAL010000006.1:30055-97519 GCA_964536965.1 uncultured Bacteriovoracaceae bacterium | reverse complement strand
TTCGGCCACCGGAAACCCGAGGGAAAGACTCAGCGGCTCGAACGGCGCCGCCATTCGCGAAAGTTCGTTTCGCACGAAGGGAGAGAATCCGCCGCGCAGAACTTCCTGGATCCAGGTCGAAGTCAGGAGGAAGTCCCCGTGGGTCGGAAAAAGGGTTTCTTCGAGCCGAAAGGCCGACGTCTTTATCAGGAGCGCGAAAGGCATCAGCGCGAATAAAATCGCGGCGATCGCCCACAGACTCTTCTCTCGCTTCTCCGCGGTCAGGCGCGTTTCTCCAGACCGAGTTTCTCCAAGAACCGGCCGCTGAATTCCTCGATCTTCCGCTCGACGTGGGTTTTAAACTCGGGCGCGTATCCTTCGGCCGTCCAGCGAATCGTTTCTTCGAAACCGAGCGTCGGCTGCCAGCCCATCCACTCTTTCGCTTTCGCGTACGAGACCTGGAGATAGGTCGCTTCATGAAGCGATCGCGATGCCGCCGGATCGATCGTGAAGTCGAAGCCCCGCAGATGTTTTTTCATCTCCGTCACGAGCGCTTCCACGGACTTCGAGTTTTCCGGAGCCGGTCCGAAGTTAAAACTTTCGCCCGCCCAGCGCGACTTCGCGGACTCCCCGGTCCCGGGCTCCGCCATCGCGCGGGCCATGGCGAGGAGATAGCCCCCGAGCGGCTCGAGCACATGCTGCCAGGGCCGCGTCGCCGCGGGACTCCGAATCACGGCCGGTTTCTTCTCCTGCATCGCGCGGATACAGTCGGGCACGATCCGGTCGACCGCATAGTCCCCCCCACCCAGAACGTTTCCCGCGCGAAACGAGAGCAGACGAGTTTCCGACTTCCGGAAGAACGATTCGAAATGGCTCTTGAACACGAGTTCGGTTCCCGCCTTCGATGCGCTATAGGGGTCTTTTCCGCCGAGGCGGTCGGTCTCGGCATAGGCATACCCAGGCTTTTCGAGGTTTTCGTAGCACTTATCGCTCGAAATAACGGCGCACCCAGTCACCGATTCCGTTCGGCGCACGGCTTCGAGGACGTGGAGTGTACCCATCACATTCGTGCCCCAGGTCGCGATCGGCGCCGAGTAGGAAGGACGAACGAGAGACTGGGCGGCGAGGTGGAAGACCAGATCGGGCTGCAGACGCCCGAGTTCGGCCGCCGTGGCTTCGAAGTCTCGAATATCGACGAACGCGGTGGGAAAACGATCGTCGCCGCCCAGCTCGGAAAAAGCGGACTGGAGCGTCGGAATATCGTTCGAAAGTCCGTGGACCTCGGCGCCGAGACTTTCCAACCACGCGGAGAGCCATGCGCCTTTAAATCCGGTGTTTCCTGTGATTAAAACCTTCTTGCCCCGATAAAAACTGAGCGGTGATTTGCCGGAATTTTGCTGACTCGCGCCTGTGGGATTCGCCATGGGAATAACCATAAGAGAACCCGCCTGATGGACGCCACCCCAAATCGTACCCCTTCGGAAAACCGGGAAGAGATTCTGGCCCTGAGCCGGAAATATTTCGACTCTCTCCCTAAGAAAGAATTCATCCCGGGGCAAACCTACGTCCCCGTCACGGCGAAGACGCTCGACGCGAACGATCTGGAACTTCTGATCGATTCCTCGCTCGACCTCTGGCTGACGACCGGGCGTTTCGGTCGCGAGTTCGAGGCGGCCCTCCCCGCGCACTTCGGTCGGAAGACGGGATCGCTGCTGGTGAACAGCGGTTCGAGCGCGAACCTCGTCGCCGTCTCATCCTTGGGTTCCCCGATGGCGAAACAGTTCGGACGTGCGCCCCTGGAAGCGGGCGACGAGGTGATCACGCTCGCCGCCGGATTTCCCACCACCGTGAATCCGATCATCCAGAACGGATGGAAGCCCGTCTTCATCGACATCGATCTGAAAACCTTGAACGCGCTTCCCGACGCGGTCGCCGCGGCGAAGTCCTCGAAGACGAAGGCCGTCATTCTCGCGCATACCCTCGGCAATCCGTTTCGTTCGGACCTGATCGCCGACTGGTGCAAAAAGGAAGGCCTTTACCTGATCGAAGACTGCTGTGACGCGCTCGGGGCGACGGTCGCGGATCGACCGGTCGGTTCGTACGGAGAATTCGCGACGCTGAGTTTTTACCCCGCCCACCATATTACGACGGGCGAAGGCGGAGCCGTGGTGCCGGCGGACGGGAAATGGAAACGGATCGCCGAAAGCATCCGCGACTGGGGCCGCGACTGCTGGTGCGAGCCGGGCGTCGATAATACATGTAAGAAACGATTCGAATGGCAGCTCGGAAACCTTCCCTACGGCTACGACCATAAGTACACCTACTCGCATATCGGCTATAACCTTAAGGTCACCGATATGCAGGCCGCGCTCGGCGTTTCGCAGCTGAAGAAACTCCCGGCCTTCGTCGAGGCGCGCCGGAAGAACTGGAAGACGCTTTACGACGGGGTAAAGAACTCCCCGCTCCTCTCGCGGCACCTGACTCCGGTCGAACCCACTCCGAACTCGAATCCCTCGTGGTTCGGTTTCCCGATGCATGTTTCCGACGCTCTCGATCGCGATGCGCTCACGCGCGGACTCGAAGCGAAGAAGATCGGCACGCGCCTCCTTTTCGCGGGGAATCTCACGAAGCAACCCGCGTATGCGGGCGTGGATTTCCGTACGGTGGGAAATCTCGAGAATACGGACCGGGTGATGAAGAAGACGTTCTGGCTCGGCGTCCACCCCGGACTGACTCCGGGCATGACGACCTATATGCTCGAAACCCTCGAGTCGGAAGTCGCGAGGATTCTCGGATGAGCGGCATCGATCCCAAGACGGTTCCCGTTTTTATTCTGGCGGGTGGCCTCGGCACCCGAATTTCGGAAGAAAGCCAGTTTCGCCCGAAACCGATGATCGAAGTCGGGGGCGAGCCGATTCTTCTGCACATCATGCGCTCTTACTATCGGCATGGATTCAACGATTTCGTCATCTGCGCGGGTTACCGGTCGTGGGAAATTAAGCAGTATTTCCTCACCTACGGTTTCCGAAAGACCCACCTCGAAATCGACCATCGTCGCGATGCGAATTCCCCGGCCATCCCGTTCGCCGATAAAACGAGCGAAGCCACCGAGCAAGAGAACTGGCGCGTCCGGGTCATCGACACCGGAGTCGACGCCATGACCGGAGCGCGGGTCGCCCGCGCTTACGATGCCATTGCCCAGGGCGGCGAGAAGTTCGAGCACTTCGCGGTCACCTACGGCGACGGCGTCTCCGACGTACGTCTCGACGTCGAACTCGCGGCCCATGCGAAAGCGGGCACGATCGGGACCGTGCTCGGAGTGCATCCGAGCGCGCGCTTCGGAGAGCTCACGGTCGACGCCGCGAATCGCGTGACCGACTTCTCGGAAAAGCCCCAGTCTCGCTCCGACTGGATTAACGGCGGATTCTTTTTCTTTAAGAAGGGTTTTCGCGAATATCTGGCGGCGGACGCCGACTGCATTCTCGAGCGGGCTCCGCTCCACCGGCTCGCGAAAGACGGGCAGCTGTCGATGCACCATCACGCCGGATTCTGGCAGCCGATGGATACGCTTCGAGACAAGGTCTACCTCGAGTCGCTGATCACCGAGAAAAAAGCGCCGTGGATGGTCTAGCGGGAAAACGAATCTTTATCACGGGCGGGACCGGTTACATCGGCTCGCTCCTCCTGCGCCGCCTAAAGGCGCTCGCAGAGGAAAGTCCGGAAGCGTCTCCGGCTTCGGTCACCGTCCTTTCGCGGAACTCCGGGCGGTTCGCGGCCGAACGACCCGAACTTCTCTGGCCGGGTTTAAATTTCGTTTCCGGAGATGTCTGCCGCTTTCGATTTCCCGAAACCGCGAAGTACGATCTCGTCATCCACGGCGGAAATCCCTCGGGTAATCCCTGCGGCGAGACCGCGGAGCGAGAATTTCGCGAGACCACCGTCGCCGGAACCGCCTGGCTTTTCGAGCAGCTGAGCGCGCTCTCCGCACTACCCGAGCGGGTCCTTCTGCTCAGCTCGGGCGCGGTCCACAGCGTTCGGGAAAATCCACTCTCTCCCGTCTCGCACCCACCCACCGGGCGGAATGCGTATGCGGAAGCGAAAGCGGAATCCGAGCAGGTTTTTCTTTCCGCGGCGGCGTCCCGGAAGATTCCCGCCGCCATCGCCCGGATCTATGCTTGCGCCGGACCGTACCTTCCGCTCGAAGGGCGTTTCGCGCTTGGCCAGTTTATCCACGCGGCGAGAGAGCGTGGGGAAATCGAAGTTCGATCGAACGGCGAGGCCCTCCGGAGTTACCTGTTTGGCGACGAACTCGCGGAATGGCTGCTCCGAATGGTGGCGAGTGCGCCCGACGGGTCGGGAGAGACGACCGCATTCGACGTAGGTTCCGACGACTGTATTTCCATTCGCCAGGTCGCCGAGACCGTCCAGGCGGTTTTCGGAGAGCAGGGAAAGACCGTTTCGATCCGTTATGATGGCACCTTTCCGGCGGGGCCTGACTATCTTCCCGATCTCCGGGCGGTCACCCAAGCGTATGGGCTTAAACCCAGAAAGTCCTCTACCCAAGCGGTTCGGGAAACGACAGAATGGGTGCTAAATGAAAGCTAGCCTGCTCGACCCGAAGACTTCGATTGATCTCTCGCCGGCGGCCCTCCGGAAGGTCGTTCTGGAAATGGCCTACCACGGGAAAACCGTGCATATCGGCTGCGCCTTTTCGCTCGTCGAAATGGTCAGCGTCCTTTATCGAAAGCACCTCCGCTTCAATCCCCAGAATCCGCGCGCCGCGGACCGCGATTACGTCGTCCTGTCTAAGGGCCACGGGGTCATGGCGCTCTATGCGGCATTCCACCAGCTCGGATGGCTCGACCGAAACGCGATCGAAAAGTATTTCTCCGACGGCTCCCTTCTCCACGGGCTCTCGGAATGCCACGTTCCTGGCCTCGAGGTCACCTCGGGATCGCTCGGGCACGGGCTCCCGATCGCGACGGGCATGGCGCTCGGTCTAAAACGAACGGCCGCGGCCGACGGCACCCCCAAAGGAACGGATGCGAGGAAGGTTTTCTGCATCGTCGGCGACGGCGAAATGAATGAAGGCTCGATGTGGGAGGCGATCCTCTTCGCCGCCCACCATCGCCTGGACAATCTGACGGTCCTCGTCGACGCGAATGGTTTTCAGGCCATGGGTAAGATCGAAGACGTCCTCGGGATGGAACCGTTCGTGGATAAAATGAGGGCTTTCGGTTGGGACGCCGTCGAGTGCGACGGCCATTCCGTGGATGCGCTCGATCGCGAACTTTCTCGACCGCGTGAGCTCGGCGGCAAGCCGCGGGCGATCATCGCGCGCACGGTAAAAGGAAAGGGCGTGTCGTTCATGGAAGGCGATAACCGCTGGCACTATACCCGACTCGACGACGAGAAGTTTAGGGCGGCCGTGGCCGAAGTCGAAGGAAAGGGTTCCTCGCGTGCGTGAGAAACTTTCGGAACTGATTACGGAGTACGCGGTAAAGAACCCGAAGGTCGTCGTCCTCTCGGGCGATCATGGCTATGCGCTCTTCGATTCCATCCGTCGGGAGCGGCCTGACCAGTTCGTGAACGTCGGCGTCGCCGAACAGGGCATGATCGGGATCGCGGCGGGTCTCGCGCGGACGGGCTATCTTCCGATCGCTTATGGGCTCTCGGCGTTTCTCCCGATCCGGGTGCTCGAGCAGATTAAACTCGATCTTTGCATCGCGAAGCTTCCGGTCCTTCTTCTCGGAGACGGCGCCGGACTCGTCTATTCGACTTTAGGTTCCTCCCACCAGTGCGGCGAAGATATCGCCGCGCTCCGTCCGATGCCCGGGATTACGATCTACTCCCCCGCGGACGAATTCGAACTCGAAGCGACGTTCCGCGAATCCATGGATCGCGCGGCCGGTCCGACTTACCTGCGGATCGGCAAGAGCGATCGGCCGGTCGTACATTCGGCGAAGCTCTCGAGAATGGACTACGTTTTCACGCGCCAGACGGGCGCTCGGGCACTGCTCGTGGGCACGGGCTCGATGTCGAGTACGGCGGTGAGCCTTGCTTCGGAACTCGGGACCGATGCGGTCAGCCTGATCCGGCTAAAACCTTTTCCTGCGAAATTCATCGCGGAGCTTTCGGCCTACGAGCGGGTTTTCGTCATCGAAGAACATCACGAAGCGGGGGGTCTCTATTCCGCGATCGCGGAAAACTTACTCGCGGAAGAAGCCCGGGGGAAAAACTCCGTGGCGGCGAAGCGACCGATCGTCCACTCGATTAGCCTCCGCGATCAGTTCGCGAAACTCTGCGGTGGCCACGAGTTCGCGCTCTCCGAACACGGCCTCGCGAACGCCCAGATCCGGTCGCGGATCGCGGAGTATTTATGACCCCCTCCCATATCAGCGTCGTTACGCCGTGCTTTAATGAAGAGGGAAACGCCGAAGCCGTTTACGAAAAAGTGAAGGCGGTCTTCGCCGGAATTCCCGACGTGACCTACGAGCATCTCTTCATCGACAACGCGTCGAAGGATCGCACTCCCGAGATTCTCCGTGAGATCGCGGCGAAAGACCGGAACGTTAAAGTCATCCTGAATACCCGAAACTTCGGGCATATCCGGTCGCCGTTCCACGGGATTCTGCAGGCGACGGGAGATGCCGTCATCCTGATCGTCGCCGATCTCCAGGATCCGCCCGAGATGATCGTCGATTTTCTGCGGGAATGGCGAAAGGGATTTAAGGTCGTGCTCGGAATTAAGACTTCGAGCGAAGAATCCGCGCTCATGTTCTTTATCCGAAAGAGTTACTATAACTTCGTCACGCGCGTATCGGAGTCCGAGCTCACGAAGAACAACACGGGCTTCGGGCTGTACGACCGGGTCGTGATCGAGAACCTCCGTGCGATCGGCGACGCGTACCCTTATTTCCGCGGGCTGATTTCCGAACTCGGCTATCCGGCGGCCAAGATCGAGTACCGCCAGCCTTCCCGGAAGCGCGGGGTGACGAGCAATAACTTCTACCGGCTTTACGATATCGCCATGCTCGGGATCACGAGCCATTCGAAGGTCCCTCTGCGCATCGCGACGATGCTGGGATTCGGGATGTCGCTCGTCGGGTTTCTCATGGCGTTCGCCTATCTCGTCGCAAAGCTCGCGTTCTGGGACTATTTCCAACTCGGGATGGCTCCGCTGCTGATCGGGATTTTTCTCTTCGCATCGGTGCAACTCTTCTTCATCGGCATCCTCGGCGAGTATATCGGGGCGATCCATACGCAGGTGCTTAAGCGGCCGCTGGTGATTGAAAAAGAGCGGATTAATTTTTAGTCGAACCTACGGGCGGCTGGATGACCTCGACCCATGAAAACGCCAGGTAGTCCGACCGGTATTCCCACTCTTCGGGATAAACGACCCTCGGCAGCCCGGGAATCACTTCGACGCGCGAATCGTCGGTGCGGGGATGTACCAGCAACCCGACCCGCTTCACTCCTAGCTCGGCCAGGATCTTAGAACCCCGCGTACAAACCTCGGTCAGAAGAAACACGGGTCGGTCGGCGAGATAGGAGCAAAGGATAAAGTCACAGCAAATGACTTCGTCTCGTCGCAAGCGCAGAGGCGCCAGAAAGTTTCTATCTTCCCGATGGCTCGAGTAGGCACGGACGGCTCGGCGAAAGTCGAGAAAAGGCGTCCCCTGGGCCCAGAGAGCGGAGGCACAGAGTACCGAGAGCAAGAGAACTCGGGGCAAATAGCGCTCGGATGGATCGTCCGGCTTCCGTGAAAATCGGGCGATCCATGCCGGCAGTACAGCGAATATCAGGACGGAGAAAAACGCGATTCCCAGCGGCAAAGCGTAATGGTGCCGAAACTGCCGCATCGTATCGTATTCGGACGCGGCATAGAGAAAAAGAAAAGGGAGTACCGGAATACCGAGAAGAAACGCTCGGCGCGTCGGCGCGATAAACCATAAACTTCCGACCAAAAAAAACGAGATGAACCGAAGCGAAAGTTCGGAAGTCCAGACGTGGATATAGCGCATCGGATCCGTAAAGAGATGGACGATCGCCTCACGCGGAGTATTTCCGAGATTTCCGAAACGAGCAGAAAATGGCGAGATGGTTTGCGGAACCGCCCATACATAATAACCGACTCCGGCGGCGAAAATAGTCGTCGCCCATGCGAGCCGTTTTCGAATCGAGAATCGAGAATCGAGGAGGATAGGTCCCGCGAAAAATGCCGAGAACAGGCCAAATTCCTCTTTATGCAGCGAGAAGACTCCGAGCGCGAAAAAACAAAGACCTAAGCTTCCTCTCCAGTATGCGAGGTAAGCGAGCGCGTAAAACAGAATTCCGGCCGTATGCCAAACATAAGGCCACTGGGCATTTCCCGAAAAAACCGGACTAAGCAGAAACACCAGAACCAGGAGAGTCTCAGCCACCGGGTCTTGCGGGAGCCCTGATTCGCGGAGCACTCGGCGCATTCCGTAGATGAACAGGAATGCCGGGGCTACGAGAAAAATTCCATGCCAAGCGATGAGGGAAGCGGGATGCGGGATGAAACGAAACAAGGCGGTCAGGATCGGGAGACCGATCGTAGTGTGGAACTGCTTCGAGTCGAAAAACATGTCGTTCGGGGTAAGCGTGGCCTCCCCGTGAAACGCGTCGTTGTAATTCGCCTGGAAATAGGTCCCCCAGTCGTAAAGTCTCTGCTCGAGTCCGGCGAAAGAGAAGTACGAAGACAGCAGGAGTACCGCAACGGAAAGCAGAAGAATTCCCTGCATGATCCATCGAAGCGTTTTCGAATTTTCCAACGACTCGGAAAACGAGAGCGCGACTCGGAAAAAATCTTTTCGATCGCGCGAAAAAAACCAGCACAGGACGGAAATCGGAATGAGGACCCAAGCCAAATAGCGCGTGCGCGCACCCACCAGGGTTGCCACGAAGTACGCAAACCAGGCGAATCGAAAAAAGAGCACCTCTCGGGAGAGTCCCGAAACCAATTTCATCGAGTCCTTTCCGAGCCTAAAAGACGGCGTTATCTAGCGCCCAGGTATAGGTATGGCGAATTCCATCGAAGAGGGAATATCGCGGCTTCCATCCCAAAGCCCGAAGCCGACTGGAATCCAGAATTTTTCGGGGCGTTCCATCGGGTTTAGTCCGGTCGAAAGCCAGGTCGCCCCGAAAACCGACGACCTCGGCCACGACTTTCGCGAGTTCACCGATGGAAATTTCCACTCCGGAACCGACATTGATCGCCTTCTCGTCCTCATACTTAAGAATCAGGTGCAGTAACGCGTCCGCGAGATCATCCACATGGAGAAACTCGCGCAGCGGAGTTCCGCTACCCCAGAGCATGACCTCATTTTTCCCCTGCGTTTTCGCGTCGTGAAATTTTCGGAGGAGGGCTGGAAGCACGTGGGAAGATTCGAGATCGAAATTGTCGTTAGGTCCGTAGAGATTGGTCGGCATCGCCGAAATAAAGTTCTTACCGTACTGACGTCGATACATCGAACAAAGCTTAAGACCGGCGATCTTGGCAATCGCGTATCCCTCGTTGGTCGGTTCGAGCGGCGACGCTAAGAGTTCATCTTCGTGAATCGGCTGCTTGGCGAATTTCGGGTAGATGCAGGAGCTGCCTAAGAAGAGGAGTTTCCGGGTGCCGTGTTCGGCCGCCGCATGGATGACGTTCGCCGACACCATCATGTTCTCGTAGAGAAAGTCGGCTTGGCGGGTGGAGTTCGCCCAGATTCCACCGACGAGCCCGGCCGCATGGATCACATATTCGGGTTTTTCAGCGGCGAAGAATGACTCGACATCCGCCTGCCGAAGGAGATCGAGCTGGGACCGATCGCGCAAAACCAGGCGCGTGTACCCCTCGCCTTCAAGCTTTCGGACGATTGCCGAGCCCACAAGGCCGCGGTGTCCGGCAACAAAAATCTTAGCGCCCTTTTCCATGCGTCAAACCTAACCGAAATGCGCGACGAGTAGCAAATACAAGGAGCGGGAGAAGCAGGACCACGACGAGGAGATTCGCGCGGGCAGCCCCACTCGATCCCTGCTGATGGATAAAATAAGCATAGACCGATAGGGCAACTCCACCCCAAGGAAGGTAGGCGCATAGCACCAGAGAACGGATCGATGTGCGCACATTCAGCCATGAAGTCCAGAGGAGGAGGGCTCCGAACAAAGCACAGGAAGGTAAGACCCAATCGAGCCAGCGGAGCATTCCGGCTATGTCCGCCTCGGACCAACGGTCACGCGAAAGTTCGTTAAGGACCCAAGGCGAGGCCAACCGAAAGACTACGGCCTGGACGACTACGAAGGCGGACAACCACCCGGAAAGCCGGAGCATTCGAGTCCACTCCGCTCTACGATACTCAGGAGTTTGGACAGGGTCCGCTCGACCCAGATGGACGGCGTATAGATTCGAGAATGCAAACGGAGCCGCGAGGGTGAAGTTAGCGAGTTTAAGGATAGTGCTATAAAGTCCGATTTCGAACGCCGAATACCGGAAGATTCCTAAAAAGAATAAGTCCATGGTTTGCATCCAGCCGATCACGACGCCAGCCAAATGGTTCCAAATTGAGAATCCAGTGAGCGACCGGGAAATGACCTCGCGAAACGAATCTTCGGGTGAATGTACCGGAACCACTTCGCGAAAGTTTCGCTCCACCAGGAATCTCGCGACGAACGCGGTCACCAGAATCGCGACTCCCGCCGCCAATGCGAGGCTCGCCAGAGAAGAATCATAAAAACGAATCGCGATCAGGAGCAGTCCCAGATAGAGACTTCGCTGTAAAAACGTGACGAAATTCAGCTGGCGAAGTCGGAGATCGATTCGCAGGAGTTCGCGGTCGGGTCCGGCGATCTGGGGCGCGAGGGGTAGAGTAAAAGCCCAAACAAGCGCAAAAAATCGATCTGAATAAGTCGATCCGGTCTCCGGTCCGGCCGACGAAAAACTCGCGATCGCGAACGAGAGGAGCAGCCCCGCCAGTACTTTTCCCCACGCAAATCGTCGAAGTGCCCGGATGCGGGTCAGCAAAACCCCACGCCCCCGCTTTTCCCAACTCGAAAAATCCCGATAGAGGATCGTTTCTGGTGCGACGAAAATAAGGAGCAATGGCGCGACCCATGCCTGGGCCAGAGCGAGCTGGGAGAATTTTTCCGTCGGCACCGACCACAGGATAAAAAGAGTCGCGGCGGCGTCGAGGATCCGCGTGGAAGCGTGTTCGGCCGTGTTCCAGACTCCGCTGGCGAACCAGCTGGCCTTCTTCTCTTTCACGGCGCACGTCCATCGAGTACTTGGCGGTAAAAATCCAGATGGAGCTGTGCGATTTTCTCCGACGAAAATTTTTCGGCGTACCGACGGCCTGCTTCCCGAAGTTTCGAAAGTCGGCCTTCGTCGGACACGAGAGCGCGCAGGACCTCCGCCAGATTTTCGCTGGATTCCGATTTGAAGAAAGTAACGCAGCCAGGCTCGCGATGGTCCAGCTCCCGATTGAGTAGGAGGTCGGATGCCAGCACGGCGGCGCCATAGGAAAATGCCGTAGCAATCGAAGCCGAACCCGTCGATGCGCGGAAGGGCGCCAGTACAAGCTTGGATTCCGCATAGATCGATTCGAGGTTTTCGTTCGGTACATATCCCGTGATTTCCACTTTAGCGGAAAGACCGAGTTGCTCGATCAGCTTACGGCACTGATCATAATAAGGCTGGTCTTCGGGCCTACGGACCCCTCCAGCGAGAACGAGCTTGGGAGCACGCTCTCCCCATATCTTCCACGCACGAATCGCAATATCCTGACCCTTATCCGGAGAAAAATATCCGAAAAGAACGACTTTCGTTCGATTCTCCGCAGTGACTTCCCGCAGACCGGGAATCCGCGCGACTGGGAGCGGAATGACGACGACTCGAGAACAGCCCGCCGCGACGACGGGTGCGACCTGCTGCCGATGCAGGACGATCACGCCATCAAATCCGCCCCAAGTCTTCTGACCCCAGAGTTTTAAAATGGGATTCCTAGGCAGCGTGAGGAGTCCGTTCAGGATGAAACGTGGAAACTTTTGCCATCCTCGCCCTTCGTAAGGGAAGCGATAGCCAAACTCGATCACGGAATGGGCGGTAGCCACCCATTTCTTATGAGGGTTCGCCGCTTTGGCCTTACGAAACCAAGCGGGAAAAAGATAGCGGCCCGGAATCTTCGAACCGAACAGTCCGTACTCGTGCTGGACATGAACCACTTCGGGGTTCAGTTCCGCAATCGCCTGCGGAGTCAGAATTTCGTACTCCGGACGCACTCTCCCACCGAAGAGAGGCACTAACCCTTCGACGTAGGTACGGATCCCCCCTTTCGTTTCGGGGACGATCCAGAGGATAGCGTTCTTACGTTCCAGCATCAGACGGAAAATTAACGTCATTAGACCGGGAACGGAACGGAATTCAGAGCGAAGGTTCTGGTTTGAACCGAAGGTTCCCGAGTGAAATCCGGCATCGATCCGGGTCTCCGCCCGTCACTCGAATCCTCACTCGTGCGCGACCGTTCCGGGATATTCCGATTCGGAGAGCAATCGGTTCGACGGCGACCCGCTCGGTCCACCAGTTCTCCAGGTGCGCACGACATACCCACGGACGCCTAGCGCAAACTACGGATCGCGTATCCGCGGATCGGTCCGCCTTCGATCCGGCGATTTCTAAGGTTACCCTTCCCTCGCCTTTACAAGTGCTCTCGAAGGGTAGGGTCGCCTCGCTCAGTCCATCGGGAAACGCGAACTCTCCCTCGAGAACCGCGTTCCGATCAAGGATGATGGGTGCGTACCAACTATCGATTCCTTGCCACGCTCCTTCAAGCATTCGCGGGCTCAGTCCGTCTCGCCGGACGGCAAGTACTTCCGCGGTATTACGACTCTTAAAAGCCGCCAATCTCAGTTGCGCATATTCCAGCACGCGATATTCAGTCGGGCGCCATCCATTTTCGAAGGCGAAGGCTGCATTTGCATTCAAAGGGTGTTTTCTCGAGCAAAACTCGCGCAAGGCTTCGCCCCAGGATTCGCCCGCCGGGCTGTAAAATTCGAGCGGGTCGTCGGGAGGCGCCGGTGGAAAACTCCAGCAGGTCACCAAAATGCGGGGGCTCCGCGTCTGGAGATCCGGCCATTTCTCCGCGATCTTTCGCGCCAGGGCCGCAGGAGATTCCACCAGCGAATCGAAATAGAGGAGGTTTGCATCCGGAAGTTTCTCCGGGACCGCCGCTCGAACGGTTCGATCGATCACCCAGCGATCAGGTGCGCAGTCGATCTCTCCGCAGTTAAAGAGCTTCCACGGCTCTTGGGATTCTCCGGGCGTGGCGCGATTCGAAAAGTTGTTCCACATCGCACGCTCGTGCACCGCAGCTTTTCCTGCCTGAAAGACGAGTAGCGCGCCGAGGAAGGAAATCAGTACTCCAGGGAGTCGGGGTAACCAGGTTCCGATGACAAAGACCCAGACTAAAATCGGAAGATAGTAGGCAGGCCGATGATAGGCGGATTTCCAGGTAAGAATGGCCCATAGTACGGGAACGACGACGAGGTAGGCCCAGCGGAATATTTCCCGGTTCGATTTTTTCTTCATCGAATGAACGATGGCAAAGAGACAAAATGCCAGCGGCCATAGATTGGGTAAAAGAACGTCTAGGAACTCCGACCTCCGCTCGGCTCCGGTCGGAGTGCGGCCGGTTGCGGAAATAAAAGAAGAAATCCAGTTGGCCTCGCCTAAACTTACGCCGAATGAAGGATTGGTTGCCAGGAACGCGACCAGAGCAAGAACTCCCGCGACGGCAAAGTCTATAAGGATCGATCGAATCGAACGGGCCGACTTCCACGAAATCACGAGATAAGCAGGTGCCAAAAGCGCAAGCGGAAGTACGATTCCGAACTTTACGGATATTCCGGCAACTCCCGCGACCACGGCCGCATGAAAGAACCACCGTGTCCGCCCGGACGACGAGGACTTCAGCGCCTCATTCGCAAGGAGGAGAAAGACGACCAGATAGAGTGCGAACGAAAAGTCATTTTTCAGTCCCATCCGCGACAGCTGGAAAGTCGGAAAGCTCGGCAGAGCGAGTGCCCAGGCGATCGACCAAGGAATGGAGCGAAAACCTCTCCACGCGATCCATCCAAGGAGAGCGAGGAGAAAAACTGCGATCACGACCCGAAAGGTTCGTAACGCAACGAATGCATTCGGATACTTCGACTGGTAAAACCATTCTGGACCAGGCTGGACGGCGAGCGGGGAATCTTTCAACCAGCGGTCCGGAAGAGCATGGAGCAGGAGAACATCGAAAAACGTATGGACGGCCCCGTAACAAATAATTTGATTTCCGCGGCAGCGGTAATCCTCCCAACCGCCCTCGTAGACCCGAATCGCCGGACCAAGAACATACCCCTCGTCCTGCCAGCCAAACGGAGTATCGAGAGTCGCGGAACGAAAATAGTTTCCGACTGCGAATACAGCTTGAAAAGCGAGCATGGCCAACAGGCCGATCATGAGGAAGCGCTTTCCGATTCGCACTGATCGGAATATACAGGGGAGGAAATATGCCCCAAATGAAAAAAACGATCACCGTTGCGATTCCTACCCTGGGCCGGTTCGAAGTCGTGCGCGATACGATCGAAGCCCTTCTCCGCGGAACGACGCAGCCGACGGAAATTTTGGTCTCCGACCAGAATTCGCCGTCGCTTTCGGAGCTCGACGAGTATTTAAAGCAGTGTCCGGCGTTCGTCCGTCATATCCGAACGGAACCAAGAGGAGTCGTCTTCAACATGAACCGGCTCACCCGAGAGGCGCGCGGAGAAATCATCCTTTTCCTGGATGATGACATCGTTCCGAGTCCCACCCTTGTCGAGGCCCACCTAAAGAATTACGAAGACGATTCATTTTTCGCGGTGGCTGGGCGAGTCGAGCAGCCTACGGGGGATCGCCCGCCCGAAAAAGTGAAACGAACGGGTCAATTCTCGAAATGGACGGGCGGCATGACCTTTCATTACAACGGACTCGTCCGTCAGATCTGCGACTTCGCACCTGGGGGAAATATGTCCTTCATCCGAACTCGCCTGATCGAGGCGGGTGGGTTCGACGAAGGATTTGTCGGAAACGGGTATTTTTTCGAAAGCGATGGTTCCTTAAGCTTCGTCCGAAAATTTCCGGGGAAAATGGTTTTCGATCCAAAAGCGGAACTGAAGCATCTGGCCGCTCCCCGAGGCGGGGCGCGAATCACGGATCGCGCGATCCATACCTACTACCATGTAAGAAATGGACTTCGTCTCTATCGCCACCACTCCCCGAAGATCGTCTATCCCTTCATGTGGCTTAAGCTGCTTGGATTTTCGTTTGCCCGGGCGGTCCGTCGACTCGATCCGCGAATCTTCCGCAACGGGCTGAAGGGCCTCTTCGGACATCCCCTTTCCTAAAGAAACGTCCGAACTTAATGCGGCGTATCTTAGTGGGCTCTTTGGTTGACTTCGCAGCCAAAAGCACGAGAAATCAAGGATACGTATGCACACTAAAATCAGCCAGTGCCGGATCTGCGGAAATCCTAAATTAACGGAAATTCTGAGCCTCGGCGACCAAATGCTCACCGGGGTCTTTCCGAAAACTCGGAACGAGCGCGCCACCTCCGGACCACTCGCACTCGTAAAATGCGACGTCGTCGGTTCCGAACACTGTGGTCTAGTGCAGCTCGCCCATTCTTACGATCTCTCGGAACTTTACGGTCTGAACTACGGATATCGTTCGGGACTGAACAAGAGCATGGTGATCCATCTCCATGACAAGATCCGGAGCATTCTTTCGCTGACGAAGCTCGAGAAGGGCGATCTCATCATCGACATCGGGAGCAACGACAGCACGAGTCTCCAAGCCTACCCGACCAAAGATTACGTTCTCGTCGGAGTCGATCCCACGGGCGAAAAGTTCAAGGAATATTACCCCGCTCACATCAACCTCATCCCCGACTTCTTCTCGCTCGCGAAAATTCGCGAACACTACGGCGAGAAAAAAGCCAAAGTCGTCACTTCGTTTTCGATGTTCTACGACCTAGAACGACCCATGACCTTCATGAAGGAGGTGTATGATGTTCTGGCCGAAGATGGCATCTGGGTTTTCGAACAGAGCTATCTGCCGACTATGGTCGAGACGAATTCATACGATACGATCTGTCACGAGCATCTCGAATACTATGCGCTGTCGCAGATTAAATGGATGGCCGATCGAGTCGGTTTTAAGATCATCGCCCTCGAGATGAATGACATTAACGGTGGAAGTTTTTCGGTCACGGTCGCAAAGAAGAACTCTTCGTATACCGAGGCGGCCAACGTCGAAGAGGTGCTCCGTTCCGAGAAGTCTCTCGGAATCGAAAGCCTCGAGTACTACCACGCGTTCAGCGATCGAATCGCGAACGCCAAGCGGGAGTTTCTGGAATTCATTCGGAAAGCCAAAGACGAAGGCAAAACGGTATACGGACTCGGGGCTTCCACTAAAGGAAACGTCCTTCTCCAGTACTGCCAGGTGACCCCGGAGCAGATTCCGTTCATCGGTGAGGTAAACCGCGATAAGTTCGGATGTTTCACTCCCGGAACTTACATTCCGATTATCTCCGAAGAAGAGGTGCTGGCGAAGAAGCCGCACTATCTGCTCGTCCTTCCCTGGCATTTTCGCCGGTTCTTCGAGAACAATACGAAATTCAAGGGGACTAAACTCGTATTTCCGCTTCCGAAGCTCGAAATCGTCGGCTAAGGCGATCTATGGATAAACCCGTAAAACGCGCGATCATCGTCGGATCCGGCGGCCAGGACGGAACCCTCTTATCCAAATTTCTCGGGCATCGAGGGTACGCCGTGCTCGGCATTACGAAAAACTTGAGTGAATCGACGGAAAAGAAGTGGGACGGGAAAAAGATTTCCATCTCGAACTTCGAAACCGTACGCAAAGTCGTTCGCGAATTTTCACCGACAGAAATTTTCTATCTAGCGGCCTTCCACCATTCTTCGGAAGACGCCCGACAAGCGGAATTGGAACTCTTTTCGAAAAGTTTCGAGGTGAATACGACCTCCCTCCTTTACTTTCTGGAAGCCATTCGGCTGGAAAGGCCGAAAACGCGGATTTTTTACGCGTCCTCCTCCCACGTTTTTGGAGCTGCGAAGAAGTGTCCGCAGAACGAGACGACTCCACTGGATCCCGAAAACATTTACGGGATTTCCAAAGCGACGGGAATGATGATTGTTCGTTATTACCGAAAAATACACGGCATTTTCGCCTCCACAGGAATTCTCTACAATCACGAATCGCCCCTTCGTGCCCATCGTTTCGTGACGAAAAAAATTACAGCCGGTGTGGCGAACATCCGGAAGGGACTGGCCCAGGAAATCGTTCTGGGGGACTTGGCTTCGAAAGTAGACTGGGGGTACGCGCCCGACTATGTCGAGGCGATGCACCGAATTCTCGCGGCGAAGATTCCGGACGATTTCGTCGTCGCGACCGGAAAAGCCCATCGCGTGGGCGACTTCGCGAAGCTCGCGTTTCGCCGCGCGAAGGTTCCGATGAAAAAACACTTAAAGACCCGCCCGAACTTAGCGAAGAAGGTATCGCCCAAGCTCGTGGGCGACTCCACGAAACTCCGACGAAAGACCGGATGGAAGCCGACTGTGACGTTCGAGCGAATGGTGGAAATCCTGGTCGATTCGGAGCTTTAGACCGAATTCGACGCTTTTTCGCGAGCGCGAAAGTATCGGGCGCCGAGCGCCAGGTATACGCCGAGAATGAGCGCGTGATTTAAGACGAACCACGGGTGGTCGAAAAATCCGGAGACCACTACCGCGACCCATCCGGCGAAATAAGAAGCGGAACGCAAATCGCTGCCTCGCCACAGGGCGAGCCCGGCGAACAACCATAAGGCCAGATGGAGAAATCCCCAGAGCCAACCGCGGGTACGGAACTGTTCCAGAAAAAGACTGTGGGAATGCGAAACGAAAAGCCCGCGCTCGGTGTAAAAACTTTCGGGCAAACAAGCGTTGCCCAGGGGAAACTCGCGGATAACATCAAGAGATGCGACGGTCATTTTCGTCCGGACACTGGCATTATCCCGAGCGGCGGCGATGTGCTCGCGCTCGGTTACACTCGGATTCTCAGGCTCCACGAAGGCACTGGTAACCCGAGGACGAAGAATTTCGGTCGGAACAAAAAGAAAAAGAGAAACAACGGCGACGATCAGGGCGGTAAACGCTGGCGCACCCGACTTCAGTTTTCGGGCATGCCAAATACGATGAACTCCAAATGCGGCCATCGCGAGAAAAGCGGCGAGGGTCGGACCGCGCTGGGAAGTCGCGAGGATCAGTCCGATAAAGAGCCCTACTCCCATGAGTGGAATGACCTGACTTCGCGCCAACCGCAAAAAGAACGGAAGGACAAGCCAAGGCGTCCAAGCCATGAGTTTGGCGAGTGACTGACGCCCAAAGATCCCGGTGAGGAGCTTTTCCCCGGCTTCCCCCACGTCGCCTTTACGCGTCTCCGGGCCGAAAATATTTTCGTAAGACCAGTCGATCAGCGATGGAAAAAAGATGCTGAGCAAGACCGACGCAAGAATGACTCCGAACCAGAAGAGGAAAACCCGCTCTTGCTTGCGCTCGGACACGACAGAGAGAAAGTACCCTGACGCTAAACCGATCGACAGGTTTACCCATTCACGGATAAAAAGCGGCGAGAAATCGCAGCGATAGGCCGCCCAGAAGGTGGACAGGGTGCCGATGCTCCATGCGACGAGGAGCGCTTTGCTCCACCCGCTACCGATCGTCGAAATCCCGTAGGCGAGAAACCATAAAAACAGCACCGGGAGGAGAAGTTTCCCGGGATTAAGTGGGCCCGTCCAGCGGTAGAGATCTGGGTAGACTTCGCTATAGGTCGCAGAAAGCGCGATCAGCGATGGGAAGATTCCGATCGCGATCAGAAAAAGCAGTGTGTTTTCGACGAGCGTTCTCGTCCGCGTACCCATTCGAAGGGTTTATCGAAAATCGAGATCCCAGGCCAGATTTCTCAGCAGATCAGTAGGCTCCGCGCCGGAATACCGTGACCCAGATTGTCTTAAAGATGATGCGTATATCCAGGCCGATGGACCAGCGATCGATATATTCGACATCCATTTTAAGAACATCTTCGAAATTCCGAATATTATTCCTACCGCTCACCTGCCACAGGCCCGTGAGGCCGGGACGGACACTCAGTCGTTTCCGGTAACGAGTTTCATAAATCTCGACTTCGTCGGGGGTCGGGGGACGCGTTCCGACGACGCTCATATCCCCGCGCAGAATGTTGAAAAACTGCGGCAGCTCGTCGAGCGAAGTCCTGCGCATGAAACTTCCGAAGGGAAACACACGCGGGTCATTTTCGATCTTAAAGAGCGGTCCTTGCATCTGATTCTGGCCTAGGAGTTCCGCTTTTCGTGCCTCCGCGTCGAGATGCATCGTCCGAAATTTATAACACCGAAAAAGCCGGCCGTTCTCTCCGACGCGGAGCTGCTTAAAGAGAATCGGACCCGGGCTCTGTCGTCGAATGCCCACGGCTATAAACGGGAAAAGGACCAGCGCGATGATCAGACCGATTACGGCGATGGCGATATCCATCACTCTTTTCACGAACGTTTCGAAAGGCGTTCGAAGCGTCGTATAAAATGTAAGCAGAGGAACCTGGTCCATGTGGCTGAACGTCACGCGCGAGTTCTGGAGGTCGAATAACTCGAGAGAAAAGCGAGTCGGCACCCCGAGTTTTTCGCAGAGCCGAATCTGTTCGGAGACCTCTTCGGGATCGATGCGATCGAGCGCGAAGATAATCTCGTCGACGACCTTCGATTTCACGAATTTCTCGAGATCGACGAGAGGCCCCCACACAGGAACTTTCCGACCTTCGGGAGTCGCCTGGACGGCAATCGTATCCGGCGGGTTTGCCCCGGAGTAAAGAACCCCGCAAGGAACATATCCCCAGTGCGCGTTCCGTTCGAGGGTCTGGATGACCCGCTTCGCGGCGAAGCCGGTACCGACGATGAGAATCTGGCGAAAGTTATAACCCCGTCGGCGGATGGCGGAGAGCAGGACCCGCACCCCCACTTTTTCGGCCAAGATCAGCCCGTAATTCAGGGCGAGAAAGGTGGCGAAGAAGTACCGCGAGGTCGTTTTCGCCTGGATGAGGAAGACGAGCGCACCGAGAACGAAGAATTCGGTGATCGCGGAACGCAGGACCATCCGGATGATATCGAAAATCGATTTCATCCGTAGCGAAGTGTAGAACCCGTAGAAGGGATACAGAATTAGGTGGAGAACGATGCTTGCGACCAAGAGCCAACTCATCGCGTCGATCGGTTCGACCGGGCCGTAGTTGGCGAAGGAGTAAAGGATGGTCCCCTGAAGCGAATACGCAGCGAAAAATGCGACGATGCAAATCAGGAGATCTAACCCCCGCATCGCGGCCTGAATCTGTTCGTTGCGCTGCTTCAACATACTTACGTCTTCTAGCCGAGTTTGGTAGGGTCGTCTAGGGTCGACATTTTGGATAAAATCACCGAAATCACAGCAGAAATACTAGGAATTCCCCTTTATGGCGGAACGCGCGAAGAAGTCTTCCGGGCGTTAGAGGCGCGTCGTAAACAGGGCCACGGCGGATACGCTTGTTTCGTGAACGTCCATACGGCGACGACGGCGGCCAAAGATCCTGGCCTTCGGGAATCCCTTCTCGCTGCGACATACGCATTTCCGGACGGGGTACCGCTCGTCTGGGCATCGCGCCTTCACGGAAGTCCCGTCGCGGAACGTATTTCGGGTCCAGACTTTATGGAGGCATTCCTCGCTCGCCACCCAGGGGAAACCTTCGGTTTCATCGGAGGTCAGCCAGGGCAAGCCGAGAGAATCGGAGCGCGATTTGGAGTCGAAATCCTACACTACTGCCCACCCTTCCGGCCCTTTAGTCCATCGAATGCGAGGAAAGACTGGGAAACCTTCGTTTCATTCGCCAGGGCGAAGAGCGTTGACGTTCCTTATTACGTTTGGGTGTGCCTGGGAGCTCCTAAGCAGGAACTTTGGATGCGGTCGATCCATAAAGAATATGCGCATGGATTCTTTTTCGGGGTGGGGGCAGCCATCGACTTTCTTTCAGATACGAAAAAACGCGCACCAGTTTGGGTTCAGGAGATAGGGTGCGAGTGGTTGTACCGCCTTTTTCAAGAACCCCGCCGCCTATGGCGTCGATATCTAATCACAAATACTAAATTCGCCTTTAAAGTTGCGCTCGAACTGTTGTCTCGAAAGTGAACTCGAGGGGCCGGACGGTAGCGAAACCCGGACCCGGTTAAGCGGCAAAATTCGTCATAAATCAGCGTTCAAAAAGACCGAAAAGATATCCCATCCTACGATAAAGCGGGAGGACTCCATCGAGCACGCGAGTTTTGATTTTTTCAGCGCGAAACTTGAAAAAATAAATTGGAAAAGCCACAAATGTAACCCCGATCTTCAAAAGAGAAATGAATTTGGATTCTCCCACTAACGCCAATTGCCCCGCGTTTCGCCCGGCTCGAAACGAATCTCGGAGGAGATTCTTGACTTCGTACTGACTTTTTTTCACGAGATGCCGAATGGGAAAATGCGGCGAATAGCTTGTTTTGAGGCCTAATTGCTTGATTTTAAGGTGAACTTCGCTTTCCTCGCCGAATGAGCGGACGCTTCCCCGCATCCCTAGCGCTGGAGAAAAACCTCCAACCCGTTCGAGAACGTCCCTTCGCAGAACCATGTTTCCACCACATATACATTCTCCGCCCCGATATGCGCGAATTCGACGACCGCCATCCCACATTCCGAACCGATCCACAAACCATTCAGGTTTTACATCGTTGTAGAATGGAAAATAGGGTCCTCCGAACGCCGCTAAATCTCGGCCCACTTCGATCAGCGTGCGGAGAATTCCTTCGATCCATCCAGTCTCCGCAATACCATCGTCATCCAGAAACGCGACAAACTCCCCGCGAGCTTTTCGCCATCCGCGATTTCGAGCGTGGCTTAACCCTTGATTCGATTCGAATTCGTAAACCCAGAGCGGCTGCCGTGGCGCCTGATTCAGTATCCACTCTCGAGTGCCGTCACTCGAATTATTATCGACTATGAGTATCTCCTTCGGCGCGACGGTCTGCGCATCGAGGGATGCGAGACACTGCTGAAGCATGGACAAGCGGTTGTAGGTGCACACCACTACGGAAATGGCAATGTCAGCCGAACTAAGAGAATTCATGGATTTCTCTCGATTATACCTAAACTGACCGAATCCTTCCAAGTTTCCAGTTTGCTCGAGCCTTGACACCGATATTCGAAAAATGATCCCTGTGGGAGCGATGTCGAAAAAAATTTTTATGCTCGAGTGGAGCGTTTCTTATCATGAACTTCTAGCTCATGAACTTGCAAAAAGGGGAGTTCAGGTCCTTTACTGGAGTGCGGTCGAAAACCGAGGACTACGTTTTTCCCGACTTCGGGAAATATTCCCCGGGATAATCATTCACAACACATTCGACGCTATGCGCGGTCTTGCTCCGGAAGGAATTGATCATTGGCGTTTTGCCCCGGTAGATCCCCGCTTCCTTGATCGGCTGCTGGATTGCGAAAGCGAAGTCATTTCGATGATGAATCGCATGGACTATGTCGGCGATCTCTCCGTGAATGAACGAAAGCGTCTCTATTACCGTATGGTTCGGTATTGGTTGGGCATTCTTAGCGAAAAGCGCCCCGACGCCGTCGTGTTTTCAATTTCGCCGCATATGGTCTTCGACTATATCGCTTATCGAGTTTGTTTAGAAATCGGGATCCGGACGATCATGTTCGATTATACCCGAATTCCGGGTAGAATTCTCCGGGTTGAGCGAATCGACGCGGGACCGATCCTTAATTCCGACTCCGATGTTGATAAGTCCGCTACGATCGAAGATCTAGATCCGGCTATCCGTGCATACTACGAAGACCAAATCGATCCGAGTCGAGATTCAACCCCATTTTACATGGGAAAATATTTAGGAAAGAAGTCGTCCCCCTCTCGACGTTCGAATATGGACTTGGATTCCGGATTTCCGCTTCATCGCCGAATCGGTCGCAAATTCAAGCGAAAGCTCGTTCACTGGCTAAATCGAATGCGCGTGCCACCCCTGACTTCCTTACGCCCCATCGGACCTTTTTCCTATCGGGTGGAAAAGTGGAAGTGGGAGCGCCAAAAGCGGCAACTTCGTCGGAGTTACGGAAAGTTTGCCCGAAATTTCGACTTCCATGGACCCTTTATCTATGCGCCGCTCAACTATCAACCCGAGCGTACGACGAGTCCACTCGCCGGTCGATTCGTAAGCCAAGAGCTTATGATTGAAATGATTGCGGCCTGCATTCCGGATGATTGGCAGGTCGTGGTGAAAGAACATCCGCGGCAAGTCTTCCCTGGCGGTAGCCATGCCCATCAGGGGAGAGACCCTTATTTTTATTCGGATTTAGCGAAGATTCCCAAGGTTCGATTAGTGACGTTGGATACACCAACATTTGACTTGATCGAAAAGTGTCGTGCAGTTGCGACCGCTACGGGGACTGCGGGTTGGGAAGGGCTTATTCGTGGAAAACCCGCACTTATTTTCGGTTCCCCTTGGTATCAGGCATGTTCAGGGGTGCTTCGAGTTCGGACGCTCGAAGATTGCCGAAGCGCGGTCGATACCGTAGTGGCGAATAGGCAAGTCATCGAACCGAACGGGGTCCTGAAGTTTTTGAGATCGGTAACCCGATCAGCAGTTCACGGATATGTTGATCCGATTTTTGAAAAGCATTCAGGGATCCCGGTCGCTGAAAGCGTCCGTTCAATAGCGGGTTCCGTGAAAATGACTTTGGAAAAAATCTAACCGGATTTGAAACGATTGCGGCGATACCAGTCTAATGTAATATCCAGACCTTCCTCGATCTTGAATCGAGGGTCATAGCCGAGGAGATTTCGGGAGCGCGAGATATCTGCTTGGGAGTGCGCAACATCTCCTGCCCGTGCGGGAAGATAGCCCGGCTTAAAATCGTTGATTTCGGGTACGAATTTCCCGAGCCGTACGCGAAGCATCTCAAAAAGCTCGTTCAACGACGTCCGACCCTCGACGCCCACGTTAAATGCCTTTCCGACGGCATCTGGATTTCCGCTCATCGCGGCGAGAAGGTTCATCTCAACGACATTGCGCACAAAGCAAAAGTCTCGGCTATTCTTCCCATCTCCGAAGATCTCGCAAGTCTTCCCCGAAAGAAGCTGCTGAATCCACTTAGGAATGACGGCCGCATATGGACCTTCGGGATCCTGACGAGGTCCGAAAACATTGAAATAACGGAGTCCAATCGTTTCCAGCCCAAAGACCCGGCCAAATAAAGTGGCATAACTTTCATCGATCTGTTTCGTCAGGGCGTAAGGGGAAAGGGCATTTCCAAAGCTTTCTTCACGCTTTGGTAACCTGCCATCATCTCCATAAATAGAGCTACTACTTGCGTAAACAACACGCTTCACTTTGCAATCATGTGCGGCGATCAGAATTTGGAGAGTCCCATTCACGTTGGTGTCGTGCGAAGTCCAAGGATCGCGAACAGATCGGGGTACGGAACCGATCGCGGCTTGGTGAAGAACATAGTCCTGACCACGACACGCTTCCTCACAAGTAATCGGATCACGAACGTCGCCTTCGATCATCCGAAACGGATTTGCAACTTCACTCGCAATTTTCTGGAGCTCTTCTAAATTGCTTCGCTTACCAGAAAAGAAGTTATCAAGACCCGTTACCTCTTGGCCAAGCCGGAGAAGATATTCGACCAGATTCGTGCCGATGAATCCCGTCGCACCCGTCACTAACCATTTACGGGGATGATCGCGAAGTTCTGACTCGAAATCGCGAAGCTGGGTCATTAAAGGTTTGTCCATTTCACAAGAGTCTTACCACCTCGAAGATTGGGGATGGGGGTAAATTTCATAGTGACGCATGGGGTCACATTTGTGGGTGACGGTGCGAAAATCTTCTACGAGGGGCCCTGAGAGCCAATCGTGGAAATTGGTTAGTTGAAGTTTAGGCGCCAAATCTATAGTTTCGTAGGGTGATCACGATAACTCAACCCGAACCTCTTTCTCTAAAGGAAGACCGCCCTCGGATCCAGCCTAGCCGCGGTACCACTGGCCTCCCTGTCCCGTCGCCCGATCCTTGGGAATACGCGCGCGAACGTTGGCTTGCCCTAGCAAAATCACCTCGCAAGGCGTGGAACTATTGGAAGTTCAAGCGCTCTCAACGCGGGGTCAATGTGAGTTATTTACCCATCAAAATGGATTTCGAAAATGTCAGTCGCTGCAACCTTCGTTGCACGATGTGCCAGGTCAGCGAATGGGAAGGCGGCAAGCGAGCCGCCGACATGACGGTGGAAGAATTTAAGAATCAAATCGATCGTCAACATGGCCTAGTCGAAATCAAGATTCAGGGAATGGGCGAGCCGACGCTTGCGAAAGATGACTTTTACACAATGATCCGGTACGCGCGGAAAAAGAACATCTGGGTAAGAACGACGACTAACGCGACCACATTACATGTGAACGACAATGCTCGTAAACTCATCGACTCGGGAGTAAACGAAGTCCAAATTTCAGTCGATGGAACAACCGCGGAAACTTACGAAAAGATCCGACGGGGCGCTCGATTTCTTCGTATGGTTGAGAACTGCCAGTTGATTAACTCATACGCGAATGAACGAGGATTGCTGAAGACCCGAATGTGGACCGTGGTCCAGAAAAGCAACATCGCCGAGTTTGATCGGTTCGTAGATTTTGGACATATGCTCGGATTTAAACGTGTATCCCTTGCGCTGAATTTGAACGACTGGGGTCAGGATAAGTGGGCGAAGACCAATAGCTCGGTAACCGTAGAAGAGCGCGTAACTGAAGAGATGGCGCTAAAAGCGTTAGCACGCGGTAAAGAACTCGGCGTCGACGTGAGCTTCTGGAATAATACTTCGAAATACAGCCATCAAGACCCGAAACGACTTTGTCCCTGGCCTTTCGAAAGGGCCTATATCGCTTCCGAAGGCGCCGTTGTTCCGTGCTGCATGATAGGGACACCCGAAGTACTACAGCTCGGGGACGCGAAAGACTTCGAAAAACACTGGCACGGGGAAACTTATCGCGAATTTCGCCGTCAGCATATCGAGGGCCGCGTCCCGCGCGCTTGCCGAAACTGCTACGAACCCGAGTCACACGGGAAATAGGGAACGCCGTGGAGAGGATCCCGGCCTTGGTCATCGGCGCCGGCGTGGTCGGTTGCGCGGTTGCTCGCGAATTTTCCGCTAGAGGCGTCTCTCCTTGGATACTGGAACAAGGCCCACGAATTGCGGAGGGGGTTACTAGTCGCAATAGTGGCGTCATCCATGCGGGATTGTATTATCCACCCGGATCCCTGAAGGCAGAGTCGTGTATTGAGGGCCAAGCACTCCTCTACGAATGGTGCGATCAGAATCGGGTACCATTTCGTCGCACAGGAAAGTGGGTTGTTGCCCAGGCAGGAGAAGAAAGCTTCCTCGAGCAGCTTTTAAAAAACGCAGAAGCCTGTGGAGCAAAAAGGCTGGAAAGGATTTCCGGCGCTCACCTCGAGGACAGGATTGCTGGAATCCGAGGTTCCGAAGCGATCTGGAGCCCAAATACCGGGATTGTCGACGTACATGCGCTGACCCGGAGTTATCTCCATGCCGCAACGGACGCGGGTGCTGAATTCGTCCCTCAGACACGGGTGACGGGCGTCACTTCCGACGCGGATGGATACCGGATTGAAACCACTCGCGGCGAGATATGGACTGAACGCGTAGTAAACTGCGCGGGCCTCGAATCGGATCGAATCGCAGAACTTGCCGGTGCTGGGTGCTACAAGTTATACCCGTGGCGTGGAGACTACTTCGCCATTCGCAGAGAACTTGGAATATCTTCGCTCGTCTATCCGGTTAAACGTCCTGGGGATCCGGGTTTAGGAATCCACCTGACGATCGATCTTGCCGGGGCTCTTAGACTCGGCCCCGACGCCTACATCGTGGATTCTCGAGACGACTTTGCGGACCCGGTGCAGCTAAAAGCGAAACTCGATCAGTTTTATGCGGCGGCTGCACGGTATCTTCCGGATATCCGGCCAGAAGACCTACACTATTCTACCTGTGGAATTCGTCCAAAACTTCGAGCCCCCGGCGACAGCAGAGAACAGGATTTCGTCCTTCGAGAAGATCTTCCTCGGTGGGTAAACTTAATTGGAATCGAGTCCCCTGGCCTGACGGCTTCGCTCAGCCTTGCTCGTCGCACCGCTCGTCTCCTGCTTCAAAAATCGTAGTGAATTACGATCCTCTTCACTTCTTTTCAGCGGCCCAAATGCTTTCGATCGCAGAATGAATGAGCGCCTCATGGCCCACTTCGACCAAACCATACCAATCGCTCGGGAGAAAAAATGCGATCTCCGCGGACTGCTTACGGAGCGGATTTTCAGGATCAAAACCAGAAAGCGTGATGATTTTCATTCCCTTGGAGGCAGCGACTTCTACGGCCCGCAGGATATTATTCGACCTACCCGAACTCGACACTGCAATGAGCAGATCGCCCGATTGCGCGAGCCGATTCAACGGATAGGCGTAGACTTCTTCGTAACCAAAATCATTCGCAACCATCGTCAGGAGCGATGCATCGCTGAGCGCCTGCGAACGAAGGTTCAGTTTGTTCATAGCATCCTGAGACAGGTGGGAACAGAGAGCAGAGCTCCCGCCATTACCCACCCACCAAACTGCCTTGCCTTCGCTCCTTACCTTTAAAAGAGCTTGCTTAAGCTCTTCAAGCCCGTGATCTAAAGTTACGCGCTCACCGCGGAATGAGGCTTCGGATTTCAGGACGGAGGCCCCCAGCTTTTCAAGCCACTGACGTGGAATCATATTTCTTTCTCCAAAACATTTTCAACCAATCGCGCTCTGGCAGAAATTTCACGAGTCATCATGATATCTTCGATTAGCTGGCAATCTTCGTGCTTTCGGATCACAAGCTCCTCCAGGGCGAAATGTAATTCCTTACCCGATGCAAGCAAAGTCCTGTAAAGTCCCAGGCGGCGTTGTGGCGAACTAGGAAGTAAGTGGGTCGAATAAAAAATCATTCCGTCTACTTGGTCCAGTTCGGCGAGCGCGCCCCGAAGAATCATGTCGCATCCGCGCATGGCGTACTCGGTAGCACTGAGTAAATAGAGAATGTTCCGAGATTGGGCGTAGGTACGGATCACGAGATTCTGCACTCGCTGGGGAACAAGTACCGCACCCATCTCGCTACTGCCGATATATCCGCGGTATCCCCGCACGGGTTCACCTCCCATCGACTTCCGGAGTGCGATAAGCGTATCCGATCCGCGTGATCGGCCGGACGGTAATGGGTTGGAAACTTTCTCCGACTTCCTTCGCCCAGTACGGAGATAACAGACCCTTAAATCGTACGTTCATCGTCCACCGCGCGGTGGTCTCCGCATTCACACGATTCCCGTGCACTAAGACGTGGGAAAAGATAACGGCATGTCCGCGAGGAACATCAAGCCAATGGACATTTTTCTCTATCTCGCGAAAAAAACTTTCTGCCGAAAGTTTAGAGTACCGAGGGAAGTCGGCATAGACCTTTTCCGAGTCATTTCGATTCAGAATAAACATTGATTTCGTCTTATAGCAGTCGACCAGCGGCACCCATGCCACGACCTCATAAGGCGAATTTCCGGACCAAACGTCCGAATGCACCGGCAAAAGCGAACTCGAGTCAGCCGGAAGCTGAATACTTAAGTTGGCGGAACGCTGCATAGACAGCTCGTTCCCGACAATCCAGTGAATATACTTTCTAAGGGACTGATAAATCCCCGGTCGAATTTCGGGATCTTCAGCCATCCTCGAAATCAATTTTACTCGCATTTCGTTCAAACGATCGAGGGCTACAAATTCTTGGGTCCGATCAAAAAATTCGTCCTCGGTTTTGGCCGCCGGCTGCCCACTCATTTCGGTAGCCGCCTTGAAGAGCTTTCCACGGAGATGCGTAACGAAGTCGACATTCTCGAGTGGCACGACAATGTAGCCGTCTCTTAAAAACCTCTCTACAATTTCTGCTTCTTCGGGAACAAAAAATGGGTGTGAAAAAAGGTCCATAGTGGTCTCCGAGCAGCAAGCCGTCTCACTCAAAAAATATGAATCCGTAGTCCCCGGTGTAACCGCTACGATAAAAAGCCCACTCCCACTCCTTAGGAGTAAAGAAAGACCGGCAAGTGAGTTGCCAGTACATCAAATTCACCTTTTCCCGCTCGTTTCTATAACCTTCCACAACGACATATTTATTCGCGCGTGAAACTCGTTCAATTTCGCGGAGAGCCTGATCCAACTCATAGTTGTAAAGATTATGTAACGCATTGACCGATACAACGAGATCGAACGAGCGGTCTGCATATGGAAGCTCGACTGCGCTTCCTACGCGAAGGGAATGTTTAATCTCGGATTTACCGTTTTCGATCGCATACCTGGAAATATCGATGCCTTCCACGATCAGTCCAGGGACGGCCTGCAGAAGATCATGGAGCAAGAAGCCTTTCCCGCAGCCCACATCCAGCACCCGCATACCAGCTTTCAAACCATAATGGGTGACCAGCTGATCGGCGAGCTTTCGCCATCGACCGTCATACTTATAGCCCCCGTATCCGGTAGAACGATCACCATCCCAGTAATCAACCCCGTATAAGAGAGCCTTTTCAGCGCAGGCAGCTTTATCGACTCCGACCACACGTTCGAGATAGTTCCGCGAAGTACCTCGATGAATCTGTTCAATGAAATCGTAACGCGCCATTTTGCTCCTTAGGTGAGCCCGACTTTTTGCATCGTCTTAATATTGTAATACTTAGAATCCTTCATCGACTCTGGCAACTGCCCGCTCTTAAAGGCCTTTGTTAAATCTTGAATCGCATCTTGAATGGTATGAGTCGGGACAAAGCCAAGTTCGCGACGAATCTTCTCCGACGAAACGTGATAGGATCGATTGTCTTCCGTAGGGGTCGTCTCGATTGTCGTTCCATTCCCGACTATTTCGCGAACCATTTCGGCAATCTGACTTACCGTGTGATTCTCGTAACCGACATTATAGATTTTCCCGTCGATCTGATCATCGCGCCACTCCAGCGACTTTAGATAAAGTCGGCACATGTCTTCGATGTGGATATTCGGCCGCATTTGATCCCCACCGAAAACTGTGATCTTACCCCGATTGAACGCGTGATTCGTAAGAATATTAACGGTCAAATCGAGACGCTGCCGCGGAGAATATCCGCAAACAGTGGCGGGACGAATGATGAGCGTAACGAACCCAGGTCCGCGGGCCTGCAAGAGAACGTCCTCGCACATCGCCTTAAATTTCGAATAATCGGTCAAGGGTTCGAGCGGTAAATCTTCGTGAACGTTGGGGGTGGCCTTCACACCGTAGACACTTGAGCTCGAAGCATACACAAATCGACGAACACCTACTTCTTTAGAAATTTTTACCAAACCCAGAAAGGCGTCGTAGTTAATCGATTTGCCGAGGTCCGGATTGAGTTCGAAACTGGGGTCGTTAGAGATGCAGGCGAGATGAATGACCGCATCCGTCCCCGAAAGCGACTCGCGCAATGTTTGTTCATTACGGATATCGCCCTGAATCACTCGTAATCGTGGGTGGCGAGCAACTGAATCGAGCACCTCTTTTCCATAAAGGAAGAGGTCTAAAACGCGTACCTCGTACCCCTTTTCGAGAAGTTGCGGAACAAGAACCGCTCCGACATAGCCACCGCCGCCGGTTACCAATACGGATCTAATAGGACTGGCTGAGTTCATAATTATTTACCTTTAGAAATTTTCATCGCTCATTTCATCAGAGAGACCATATGCTTTTCGATTGAAACACGATTGATGGTCACTCGATTCCCTAAATCGGCAACCATTTGCGCACCTGCGATATTCCCCAAGAAGCCAATAATATCCCACGGGCGATTTTGGGCCACCAGAAGCGAAGTAAGCGCAAGCACCGCGTCTCCCGCACCTACACGGTCGGCGACTTTTGAGGCCAGCGCGGGAATTTCGGTAAATCCATCTCCGTGGGTGTAATGCAGAGTGCCCGCTTTACCTTGGGTCACTGTGAACTTTGGACATTGCACCCTTCCCGCGACATCGAGAATCAAATCACGCTGGGGAGCGTGCCGCATGCGAGTTTCTAATGCGATCTCATGACCCGCGAGACACACATAATCGGCTCGAGAATATTTCGAGATCGTGTTGAAGCCCCGATTTCCGGCGTTGGCCTGGGTATTCACCGAAAGAAATTTCGCCCGGTCGCAAAGCATCCGTACCGCAGGTACGATCATCATTCCGTGCCCGTAATCCGTCACGACGATCACATCGTACTGGTCGATTACTTTTTCTAATTTGGACAGCAATGTTCGTTCGGTGGTGCTCGGGAGCGGATTATCGTCCAGCATATAGAGCTCGAACATCCGTGCACCCGTGTGAGTGTCGACAAAACGCCGCTTATGGATGGTCGGTGCCGATGGTTGCGTTACGAAGTGGGTTTCGACATTCTGCCGCAGGGCCGAGCGCACGAAATCCTCGCGCCGTCGGTCCTCCCCTAACATCGTCAGAATGCCTACTTCCTTACAGAATCCGGCCAGATGATTCGCGACTGCAAGACTTCCACCGGCATAGGTTTCGGTCGACTGGTACTGGAACGCAAGAATCGGATCTTTGGTTGATTTGCCTAATCCATTGCAGAATACGTATTCGTCGAGGATTGCTTCGCCCACTACCAGAGCCCGAACTCCGTTCAGTGATTCGAGGCACTCGGAAATTTCATCGATAGACCGACGTCGCCGAAAGTCCTTCAGCCATTCTTCGGCTTCCGGCGGAAACACGTTAAAGTGAGTATTAATCAGGTTCGACGAGCTGAAGGTGATGTCATTCGTAAAATGGATTCGACCGCCCACCGTTTTAACGGCTTCTTCTTCGTCGTATATTTTTCCGGTGATGTCCTTTTCACGATCGGCGTATTCGATCCCCTTTACGTACACGTCAGGACGAAGTTGGCGAATCATCTCCACGGCCGTCGGCGACTCGCTGATCGTTACGAAATCGATACAAGCGAAACTCGCCAGAAATTCAGCGCGAATCAGCTGCGGGAAGATGGGTCTGCCAGGTCCCTTATTGACATGCCGGTCCGCGGTCAAGCTTACGACGAGAATATCGCCTTCCCGGCGTGCAGCCTGAAAATGACGAAGGTGTCCGGGATGGACCAGGTCGAAAACGCCGTGACATTGCACGACCTTTTTTCCCAACGCTTTTAAGCGGGATATTTCTGGAAGCAGGTCGGAGGGCGTGAGAATTTTAGTGGTCATTTCCGAAAACTCATTCCTAAAGATGAATCGTCATTTTCCCAAGTATTTAAACCAATCTTGGGTGGCGTGGGCGATCGAGTCCGGCGTCCATACTGGCGCCGCCCTCCAGTAATCAATATTCTCGAGCATGATCTGGACTCCGCGCTCGAACGATACCTGCGGCTTCCAACCCAGCTGCTTTCGAATGCGCGCGGTCTCTGCGTAAGTGCAGTCGGGTTCGCCAGGGCGCTTCGGCACATAGGTGACTTCGCCGCCGAGAAGTTTCACGAGTTGGTTGATCGGATATGTTCCGCCTGAACCCACATTGAAAACTTCCCCGCGAACCGAGGACTCGGCTGCTCGGACGAAGGCATCGGCCACGTCGGTTACAAAAGTGAAATCACGGGTCTGATTTCCATCTCCGACGACCGTAAAGGGACGGCTCGCCAGTTTCTGGGCGAGGAAAACACCGAAAACGGCTCCGTAAGTTCCACTGGTGCGGGAGCGCGGGCCGTAGACGTTAAAGAGACGCAGCGAAATATAAGGAAGGTCATAAACCTGTCCCCAGTGCTGGACGATTTGCTCGCCCCAGTTCTTGGTCGCCGCGTAAGGATACTGCGGGCGAATTTCGGCGGATTCCGATGTCGGGGACTCATCGGGAATTCCATAACAAGACGACGAGGCCGTGTAGATAAATCGATGCACGCCAGCTAACCGAGAAGCTTCGGCAACCGCTGCCGTCCCGTCGACGTTTGCACGGAAATATTCCATGGGATTTTGCATGGACGGAACGATGTCGGCCAACGCAGCGAGGTGAAAGACCCAGTCGATTCCTTCAAAGTGTGGGCGGATCACCGCCAATTCCGAAACATCCGCCTTGATGACTTGCAGCTGATCTGAACCCGCTAAATGCTGAAGATTATCGGGTCGACCCGTAGAAAAATTATCCAGGACGACAACCGAGTGGCCATCTTCGAGGAGGCGGGTAACCAGGTGACTACCGATAAATCCGGCACCGCCGGTGACCAGAGTGCGTTTCCTTTGCATCCCCAGTCCTTATCCTTTTTTTTTTGCCATTTCAGCCCTGAAAAGCCGATAAACCGTGACTAGCGGTGGGAGATCCAATGCTCCAGATCGATCCTTTGAAACCGAGATAACGCAACTTGTCAACGATGACTTGTTGATGGAGATAGGCGGTGATAATAATGTTCTCAATCCCCTCCCAGGCGGCAGGGCCAGGGGCTCTCACGCGAAGGAGCTGCTGGCGCGAATAAAAAGCCTTTTCCCAGAAAGCTGAATTGTCGTCGTAAACGCACACGAAATTCGCATCGCTTTCTACCTGGCTTAAGAAACTCAGTCCCTGCCAGGTTGCGCCATAGAGGGCCGTTTTCGTCCCCAGATCGCGCACTTCCTCGCGAACCTTCAATAAGCGAGAATTCAGGATCGTCGATAGATTCGGCCTTGCTGGAGGAACGGGCGAAGGAGCCATTTCGCCCAAATTAGGCAAAGTTTTTCTCAAGAAGAGCCCGAGGTCATGACCTTCTTTAAGCTCCCAAACGCGTTCGCATGCGAATCCCGCTCGAGTACATAATCGCTCCAGACGCATTCGGTCGAAGTAATGGACGTGCGCAAGATGGAGATCGAATACGGCGCCGCGATCCTCGATGTAACCTAAGTTCGGCACTTCTAAGTAAAGCGCGCCCCCAAAAGGAAGCGCTTCCGCGATTGACCACAGCAGCGTGAATGGATCGCGGACATGCTCTAAGACCTGCCGGCAAATCGCGAGATCATATCGATGCGCCCCCGAGCCGCGAAAGATATCCCGAGACCATCTGATATTGGCTTCAGGTATCAATTCGGAACGAACCCCCGCGCTCGGCTCGAAAACATCGACGGACTTCGCGAGTTTCGCGAGGAGCCGAGCTACGTGTCCGCTTCCTGCCCCGACCTCCAAAACCGTTTTCGACGAATAGTTTTCCCTTCCGATCCACTCGACGATCGCCTCGAGATTTCTCGTCATCGAAACATCGACCGGAAAATTACTCACCACGTCGCCCCGATACATACGGTCGCCGAGGCGGTCGTCGAACTCGGCATGAAATACGTGCCCACAATCGAGACAACGGGAAATGCGGAGTGGAGAGAAGTCGGAATCTTCCGGCAACTTTCCACGCGGAACGAGCTGGAAAAGTTGTGCGTCGGGTACGCAAATCACTGGCGCGAAGTCGGAGAATTCACAAATAGGACAAACCACGGACATGAAAACGGTCTATCCTTCCGATCGATAGAGATCAATAAATGCCTGGGAAAACCGCGTATTTGACTGGCGAATCCACGTATCGGGGGGCAGATTTGCTTCTTCACAGTCCGGCGCCCGCGGCTCACGCACTTCGTGACTGGTCTTAATGAAAGATTGCACGGCAGCTAAAATATGTTCGGGCCCGAGTTTTTCGAGAAGAAATCCCGGAAACAGATAGTCGTAGGAATGCTTCGCGTAAATCTCGCTTCGCGAAACCAACTTTCGATTCTCGGGTCGGCGAACGAGCTGATAAAAAATCTGAGCGTGTGGAATTCCAACGCTGTAAGGAAGGGCGTTTAGCATCAAAACCGGAATACCCGAAAGCTCTGGAAGCCAAATCCCGCCGCCAGATTCACCAATGAACAATGCCACTTCGGTCGCGGCGTACAAATCGAACCTGGTTTTCGGTACGTCGACAGATCGAGCATCGAGCACTTCGCCCACTAGATCAGGCGCTAAGTCAGAGGGCCATTCCGCATCGCCGCATATGAGAACTTGATACCCTTGACCCACTAGCCACCGAATCGCCGGAAGATAACTTTCGAGCGGTGACCCAGTCCTTTGCCGATCAATTATCGTCGTACCATCTAAACCCTTCTGTCGAAGGTAAATACCAACTCGAGTTCTCCCGCTAGGAAGTTTCTTTTCGATTTCTGAGCGAATGGACTCAGGTAGGCGGGGTCGAGTGGCGTTCGTACGGCTACGCAAATGAAAATAAAAAATTGGCCACCGAAAGTTCATTTTCAAATGGGCGGTCTGAGTGAGTAAGGATTCCGGCCAAGTCCCCTTTTCAATAAGATTTTGGTAAAGTTCTTGGCCTTCAAAAAAATATCCGCCCGCGCGGACGGTCATCCATCTCAACCAGCGCGATATACTGGACGCTAACCAGACCTGGGGCGGGCTTAGAAAAATCCGCCCGGCTACCCTCCATTTGGCTCCGGTTGGCAAAAAGAAAACTTCTGCATCTGACCAAAGCACCCCTACTTCAGGATTATGCCGTCCCGGGCCAGAGAGAAAGACCAATAAACACCTTTGACCAGGAAAGAGCCGCCGAGCGAGGTCAGTATCATGGATCGAATGACCAAAGCCCGCCGAAGGAATGAAAATCACTCGTTCACATCGACGAATGGCGGCGCGAAGTTTCGCGGTTAAGAGGATGCCCCAGGAGACCGTCCGAACCAGACTCCACCCCGATAAGATCTTTTCGAGCGCATTGCGAAATCGAAATCTTCGAAGCATAAGTGGTAAAGTAATATGTCAGCCGCAAATTTACCTGTCATTATTTTTGGTGGTACCGGATTCATCGGAACCACGCTCACAAACTGGTTTCGACACCGCGGGCGGACCGTATTCGCGCTGAGCTCCCAGGCTTGCGATGCCACCGACCTCGCCGCCGTACAACACGAACTCGGCAAAGCTCACGCCGACATCATTTTCTGCTCAGTCGTCAACCGGGGCGTCGATAACTCGATTCAAGCTAAACAAGTAAATTTGCGGATGGCTGAAAACCTAGTGGCCGCCTGCCGCTCCTACCCTCCACATAGCTTGAGTTACTTAAGCTCCGTCGACGTCTATGGGTTTTCCCCCCCGGCAGTCATCTCGGAATCTACGCCGCCCAATCCCAGCGACTATTACGGGGCAGCGAAACTGGAATCGGAAAACATCCTGCTTCAAGCAAATCCGTCGTTCCCAGTCGGAATTTTTAGACTTCCCGGGGTGTACGGTCCTCTGGATAAACGACAGAGTCTAATCGGGAAACTCGCGGAGCGCATTCTTACGAACCAGGACATAGAACTAATCGACGAGGGTAGAAGTAAACGCGATTTTCTCGAGATTCAGGACCTCTGCAATATTCTCGAAACTTACCTTGCGAGTCCGCTCCCGATACTGGCAAATCTCGTTTCCGGACAAAGTCTCTCAATCCGAAGTTGGATCGAACTCATCGCAAAAGCTGCCGGACGGGTAACGTTGATGCGCAACGTGCCTGCAGAAGCAGGGTCAAGGCCACAGTATAACCTCGTTTTTGATAATAGCCTGGTCAAACAACTCTTCCCCGGCATTCCGAGAAATCCTCCCGAGATTGCAGTGAGAAACTACCTGCAAGCCCTCACCACTTAGGAGGAGTCACGACCATGCACTCGCGTAAACGGGGTATTCCCTACTAAAAACTCGAGTCGACCAAAAAATTGGTCTGATGCATTGTATCGACATACTCGGAATTTCGGCGTCCGCACCGACACAAATGAAATAACTCGTCGCACCAAGCATCGCGGGACAGAAAGTTCGCATGCCTCGACTGGAAGGACCCACGACGCCAAATCATTTTCAGATTTCGTATTCTGTGATCACTACATCTACTCGACATTAGACACTTTGCTCAGGCGTTTCTTAAAGACTATAACCAGTATCAGATGACAAAATCGATCCCGGAACGGGCTCCCAACTCAGCCTCCATGTTTCGCGGAACCCTACAATATCTCCATGTTTTTCGGCGCATGGTTGGCTGGCAAATTTACCTCTTCGTCGCTCTGACCGTCGTCGGCACAGTGATCGAAAGCATGGGGATCGTCTTATTCTTTCCGCTGCTTCAAACAATGAACACAGCGGGCTCCTCGATCGTCGCTACTGATCGCATGGGTAAATTGGTCGTGATGGCCCTCGACTGGATTGGATTCCAACCAAATTTGGAACCGATTCTATTTCTGATCTGCGCACTGTTTGTGGTGAGGGCCGGGATCGATTTTATTCGAAAATTAGTCCTCAGTTGGATCGGCCCGGCGATCCAAGAAAATCTTCGGATCCGCGTTTTGAATGTCCTAAAAGCGATTCGTTACTCCTATTTCGTCTCGCTTGAAGCAGGACACCTGACCAATCTAATAACCCAAGAGATCCCTCGGACCGCAACCGCATTCGCAAGGTTCGCGGAACTACTTACCCGTATTCTTACCGTCTTCGTGTATTCTGGAATTTCGGTCTATCTAAGTCCCCGAATGACATTCATCGCGATCGCTGCCGGTCTCCCTTTCTTGTATGTTCTACGAAAATTAGCGGCTAGGGCAAAAGAAGCGTCACGAACGATGACGGGATTAAATGAAAAGAATTCCAGTCTCATTCTGCAAATATTCCAGGCATTCAAGTATCTCCAAGCTACTCGAACGTTCGAACGTCTCGGTGATCAGGCAGAATCGACCCTCCTGAAGTTGCGTGAATTATCTCGACAGTTCAGCCGAATGTCGATCATTCCACCAACCTTCATTGAACCTTTCATCGTGGTTCTGCTTTGTGGACTTATTTATGTAGAAGCGAAATGGTACGGCCGTCCTCTGGCTTCAATCCTGCTTTCGCTCGTGCTTTTCCAGCGAACCCTAACGTCACTCATTGGCGTACAGACGCTTTGGCAAGGCTTCTGTGGAGTCGCTGGAAGTGTCGATCGTGTCCAAGCCTGGCTTCTCGATTTAGATTCACAGCGCGAGCCACGTGAAGGCCAAAAAGTTGTCCGGCTCCAATCGGAGATCAGGATTGAAAATTTGGCGTTCGCCTATGGAGAAAAACCCGTTCTGGATGGATTAAATCTAACCATTCCGGCTAAAACGACCGTCGCTTTCGTCGGCTTGTCGGGCGATGGCAAAACAACTTTAGCGGATCTTATTCTTGGACTACTCCAACCTACTTGTGGGTCGATTTTTGTCGACGGAAACGACCTGAGCTCGTTGGATATCCAAGCCTGGAGGAGCAGAATTGGTTACGTCCCGCAGGAAAGCGTAATCTTCAATGCCTCGGTCACAGAAAATATAAGTTTATGGGACCCAACACGATCCGCCTCAGAAATCGCCATAAAAGTAAGGCTGGCCGCTCAGGCCTCTCATGCTGCGTCATTCATTCAGGAAATGAACCAAAACTACCAGGAAAAGTTGGGAGATCGCGGTGTTCGACTTTCGGGGGGCCAACGCCAGCGTCTCGCGATCGCTCGAGAATTTTACAGGGAGCCCGACCTCATTATACTCGACGAAGCGACGAGTGCGTTAGATTCGGAGTCTGAATTTTTGGTCCAGTCTAATATCGACGAACTCAAGGGCAAGACCACGGTCATTCTTATCGCTCACCGCCTCTCTACCATAAAAAAAGCCGATCGTATCTACGTCTTGGCTAACGGAAAAATCGTCGAACAAGGCGCCTTCAGCGACCTAATTGCCCGGACCGACTCCACATTCCGGCGAATGTGCGAACGTCAGCAGCTCTTATGAAACGCATCGTTGGTATCGACTTCGACAATACGATTGCGAGTTACGACGAACTTTTTTGGACTTTAGCCCGTAAACATAACTTAATATCTCCCGATTTCGTCGGCAGTAAACGCGAGCTGAGGGATGCGATCCGAAGGGGACCGAGTGGTGATCTGGGATGGCAAAAACTGCAGGGCGAAGCATACGGCCCGGCGATGGAGAGCGCCCAGCTAATTCCCGGCGTCCAAGAATTTTTCTCCGCTTGCCGAAAGCTTGATCTTCGCATCGTAATCGTCAGTCATAAATCGGAGTATGCTGCAATCGACGAAACGCGAACCCCCCTCCGCGAAGCCGCCCGCCAATGGATGCGGAGGCACGACTTCTTTTCATCGACGGGGTTAGGCATGAATGAAAGCGACGTTTACTTCGAGGCGACGCGTTCAGAAAAAATCGCTCGTGTCGCAAATTTAAACTGTCAGTGGTTCATTGATGACCTAGAAGAGGTTTTCGCGGAACCTAGCTTTCCGAAAACCATCGAGCGAATTCTCTTTCGTCCGGGATCTGAGCCGCCCCGAGCTCCAGGAGTACAAATCTGCAATAGCTGGGTCGCGATCCAAAAGAGCGTCGCCGAAATGGAGTCGCGCTTTGTCGCGATCGACGCCATATCACTAAAAGTATTCGGAAGTGTTCCTGTAGGATTACAACCTATCTATGCCGGACGAAACAGCCGCGTTTTCCGCGTTAAGCTTCCACCCAACGAGGAAGTGGTCGCGAAGTGGTATTTCCGCGACGCCGCCGATCCGCGGAACCGCATGGACACGGAGTATCAAGCCCTAGAAAAGCTATGGGCTGTCGGCATCAGGACGATTCCAGAACCCCGAGCAATTGCTCCTGAAGATAGCGTCGCCTACTATCGATTCGTCGACGGACATCGGCCTTTGTCGACGAACCGATTTACAAGTCACCTCGACCAGGCCGCGGACTTTATCGCGCGGTTACCCCGACCTACTACCGTGGATGCGCCCGCTTCGGAAGCGACCTTCAGCTGGAATGCGCTTCTGGAAAACCTCGGTCGAAGACGAACCCGCCTGCGCGAAGCAGCAAATAGAGATGGCGTTCTCACAAGCGAGCTCCGGAATTACCTCGCCGACTGGGACCTTCACTACGAGAAGTTCGTAGAAATCGGGGCCCGGAGGATCGCCCAAGAAGGAAGATCGCCAGACGAAGTGCTCTCACTCGAGAGTCGCATTCTTAGCCCGTCGGACTTTGGTTTTCACAACGCGATCGAAGAAGTCTCGGGGAATCTCATTTTTCTCGATTTCGAGTATTTTGGAGTGGATGACCCGGTCAAAACGCTTTCTGATTTCGCGCTGCATCCAGCCATGGGGCTCTCCTTGGCGGAACGCAACCATTTTTGGAACCGGCTTATTCCACAGCTCCCGGAGGGAGAGCGCCTTAAACCGCGTCTCTACGCGAGCTATCCGATCTATGGAATGAAATGGTGTTTGATCTTACTGAACGAGTTTCTCGCCTGCCAGTTGGATCGTCGGGAATTTGCTTCTCAGGGGGGTTCCGACGTCGCACTCCTTCGGCGCAAACAGCTGGATAAAGCTCGGTCCTTGCTGCATAAATTGACCACCGATGAGCAATCTATCTGAAAAATCACGCGAATTGCGGCGCCGGATCGTACGGACTTTAGCCGCCGGCCAGCGAGGACATGTGGGTTCCGCATTCTCGCTCGTCGAGATTCTCCGGACCCTCTACGACGACATCCTCAAATATGATCCCGCCATTCCACGGTTGCCGAGCAGGGATCGTTGCATTTTGAGCAAGGGACACGGTTGTCTCGCGCTTTATGCAATCCTCGCGGAAAAGGGATTTTTTTCTCCAGCTGAACTGGAGAAATTCTGTAAATCGGATGGAATGCTCGGCGGTCATCCGGAATACGGAAAGGTACCCGGAGTAGAAGCGTCCACTGGTAGTCTGGGGCATGGACTTCCTATCGGGGTCGGCATGGCCCTCGCGGCGAAAAATGATCAGGCCACCCATCGAGTGTTTGTGATTATGGGCGATGGCGAACTGAACGAAGGTTCGGTTTGGGAAGCTGCGATGTGCGCGGCAAAACATCGACTGACCAATCTCGTTGGAATCGTTGATTACAATAAACAGCAGTCCTACTCAACGACGTGCGAAGTCCTCGATCTTGAACCCCTTGCCGAAAAATGGCGAAGTTTTGGCTGGGGAGTGGTCGAAGTCGACGGACACGATTCCGTAGCGCTTCGAAAAACCTTGCTCGATCTACCATTCGTGAACGACAAACCCTCAATTCTGATTTGCCACACAATCAAAGGCAAGGGCACTCCACTCACCGAAGGAAATTTAAGCTGGCACCATAAAAATAAAGTGTCCGATGCTGAAATTACTGAGCTCCTGGGGGCGCTCCAATGAGACAGACCGCCCTAAACTGCGTTTACGATCTCGCCAAACAGGACCCGCGTGTTTACTTCGTTGGGTCCGACCTGGGCGTCGGAACTCTGAAACAATTTAAAGCCGAGATGCCCGAGCGTTTTCTCATGGAAGGGGTCAGCGAAGCCAACATCGTAGGCCTTTGCGCCGGTCTAGCACTCGAAGGCAAAATTCCTTATTTTAATACCATTGCGACGTTTATCGCTCGGCGAGCATTCGAGCAAGTGGCGATCGATCTTTGTCTGCACGAGGTTCCGGTGCGTCTACTCGCCAGCGGTGGTGGCCTCGTCTATGCTCCGCTCGGACCCACTCACTTGGCGATCGAAGACCTCTCCGTACTTCGTGCGCTTCCAAACTTAACTATCGTCGCTCCTTCGGACGCGGAAGAAATGAAGCGACTGATGCAGCAGAGCCTGGACTACCGCGGCCCAATGTACATTCGATTCGGCAAAGGCGGCGACCCAGTAGTCTCTTCGCCTTCAGATGAGTTTCGCATTGGAAAAGCAATCCTTCGTCGCGAAGGTTCGGACGCCCTGGTCATCACTACTGGCATCACTCTGAAATACGGACTCGAGGCCGCGGCCGCTCTGTCGGAGCATGGAATAGGGGTCGGCGTGCTGCATGTTCACACGATTAAGCCGTTAGATGAAGCGGCCATCCTTGCTGCCTGCGGGAAGGTGCGCGCGATCGTAACGATCGAAGAAAATACGACTATCGGGGGTCTAGGTTCCGCAGTGGCAACCCTTATCGCCGAAGCAGGGTTCAATCCGTCGAAAAAATTCAAGCGCATCGGCATCCCGGATGTTTTTCCGAAACATTACGGTTCCCAGGCAAGCCTCTTGGCAGAGTTTGGAATTTCGACCGAGAACCTCGTGACCACTCTCCAACATCTTCTGGAGAAAACCTAATGCTGGAAGCCCTTCGGGAGAAATTGCGCAAAAAGCGCGAGATCCGATTTAATAACTCGAAAATTCGGTATAACGAGCGCCAACGGTTAATCTGGCAGATTTTCGACTATCTTAAAGAAAATCAAGTCGATGGGGACTACCACGAATACGGATGCCATAAGGCAGTGACGTTTCGAATGGCTCTCGCAGACGCTCACCGTAAAGGTATCGACTCCATGCGGTTTTACGCCTTCGATTCTTTCGAAGGTTTGCCGGAGCCAAAGGGGATCGATCGCTTTCATTTGCATTGGAAACGCGGTGCCCTTACCACTTCCGAATCCCACTTCATGCGTCTGGTTCGAAAACAGGGAAAACTAGTTAATCGGGTTGAGACGGTGAAAGGCTTTTACAACGAGTCACTGACTCCGGCGCTCCAGAAATCTTTTCAAGAAAAGGGACGTAAGATTGCTTTCGCTTTCGTAGACTGCGACCTATACGAATCGACGGTAGATGTACTTAAGTTCATCGATCCATTGCTCCAGCCGGGTTCCGTCGTTTACTTCGATGATTTCTTCCATTTCCAGGGCGATCCCGCACGCGGGGAACAAAAAGCAATCGGCGAGTGGTTGGAAAAATCGCGCTGGAAGCTGAACCCACACTTACAAGCGGGCTGGTTCGGAAAGAGCTTCATCGTTTACGAATAGTATGAATCTTGTACAATTTTACCACCCAAGTGACATTCTAGACTTGGTGATTCACGATCGCCTCCGGAGGCCAAAGCTGAAAAAGGTCCGAGGCACCTTTGGAGCCAAAATCAGTTCTGAGGACGAATTTTAATGTCCGACCATTACTCTTCAATAAAACGCTCATCTAATCGATCATTTGGTTTCGTATTTACGGCTTTTTTCGCCATTATAGCCTTATGGCCACTTCTGGCGGGCCGACCTGTCCGCATCTATTTTTTAATTTTGAGTACGCTCCTATTCTTGGTTTCTCTAATCAGTCCTCGCTTATTAGAAGTGCCAAATCGGTGGTGGGCGCGTTTCGGAATAGCCCTCTCTCGAGTTACAAGTCCCATTGCGATGGGAATTCTTTTTCTGGGCGTGGTCACTCCCATCGGCTTTGTTTTAAGAATCTTTGGGAAAGATCTTTTACAGCTTAAACTGGATGCCAAGCTCGAAAGCTACTGGATTGCGCGCGAAAAAAACTCGATGACAATGATCGAACAAATGAAGAGGCCCTTTTAATTATGGATACTGTTCGCGATCTCATCGCACTCGTTTTGGCACGAAAGAAATACTGGCTAGTACCCATTCTATTTTTCGCGCTGGTACTGGGAGTACTTTTTGTAGTTTCCAGTGGATCCGCGATCGCTCCATTCATCTACACGTTATTTTAAGGATTCGTACATTATGCGCGTGCTAGGAATTTCCGCATATTATCACGATAGCGCGGCCGCGCTCATCGATGATGGAAAGGTGATCGCAGCCGCCCAGGAGGAGCGATTCACGAGAAAAAAGCACGATTCGGACTATCCAAAGAAGTCGATAGATTACTGTCTGAAAGCAGGTGGCATTACCGCGGATGAACTTGATTATGTCGTATTTTACGACAAACCACTCCTTAAGTTTGAGAGACTCCTAGAGAGTCATTTAGCTTTCGCACCTCGCGGATTTACGAGCTTCGCGCGTTCTATGCCCGTTTGGATTCGGGAGAAGCTTTTTCAGAAGGATATGCTTCTCGAAAAACTCAGGGACGAGCACCCCGAGATCAACTGGAAAGAAAAACTACTTTTTGCTGAGCACCACCAGTCTCACGCTGCGAGTGCCTTTTTCCCTTCGCCTTTCCAATCTGCCGCTATCCTTACCATGGACGGCGTTGGAGAATGGGCCACCACTTCTCTAGCCTTTGGAATAGATAATCGGGTGAGCGTTTCTAAGGAAATTCATTTTCCCCATTCTCTGGGGCTTTTATATTCAGCTTTTACTTACTACACGGGCTTCAAGGTAAACTCGGGAGAGTACAAGTTGATGGGACTTGCTCCCTATGGCGAACCTCGCTACGTTGATCGTATTTACGATCATTTAGTCGACGTAAAACCCGACGGCTCCTTTCGACTGAACCTTGAGTACTTCGCCTACTGCACGGACTTAAAGATGACGAACGAAAAGTTTAATCGTCTTTTTGATAGCCACATCCGCATGCCTGAGCAAAAGCTCGAGCAGATTCACATGGATCTGGCCGCATCTATTCAGAAAGTGACCGAAGAAATTGTTCTGAAACTGGGCCGCTCGATTGCCCTCGAAAGCGGATCAAAAAACCTTTGTCTCGCTGGCGGAGTTGCCCTCAACTGCGTTGCCAATGGAAGACTTTTGCGCCAAGGAGATTTCGAAAATATCTGGATACAGCCCGCGTCCGGAGACGCGGGAGGGGCGCTGGGCGCCGCACTGGCGGCGTATTATCAGGCCTTAGATATGCCGAGATCAGTGCACGACGGAAAGACGGATTCAATGCAAGGCGCATATTTGGGCCCGGAATTCGAGCAATCCGATATCGAGTCCCGTTTGAGAAATTTAGGCGCGAAATTCGAGGTTCTCACTCCTGAGAAATTAATCGAGCGAACAGCGAAAGATTTGGCCGAAAGTAAGGCCGTTGGCTGGTTCCAAGGTCGGATGGAGTTCGGACCTCGGGCATTGGGAAATCGATCAATATTGGGAGACGCGCGATCCCCAAAGATGCAATCCCTCCTGAATCTAAAGGTAAAATTTCGCGAATCTTTCCGACCATTCGCGCCCGCTGTTTTACGTGAAAAAGTTTCGGATTGGTTTGAACTGGATGAAGACAGTCCCTACATGCTCTTTGTGGCCGAAGTGAAAAAAGATCGTCAACTGAAAATGTCTCGGGAACAAGAGAGTCTTTTCGGAATCGAAAAATTAAATGTTTCGCGATCGGACATTCCAGCCGTCACCCATATCGACTACTCCGCGCGTATCCAAACCGTACACTCGGAAACGAACCCAACTTTTCATCGTCTCCTTCAGGCCTTCGAGCAAAAGACCGGTTGTCCAATTTTGGTCAATACCAGTTTTAATATTCGTGGTGAACCCATCGTCGGATCCCCCGAGGACGCTTTCCGCTGTTTTATGGGGACAGATATTGATTGCCTTTCCATCGGCAATTGTTACTTAAAGAAGGAAACGCAGGATCCCGCTCTCAAGAAGGAATACCAAAGCTCATTCGAGCTTGATTGATAAATCCTTTCTTGGCGTGGATCACTTTCAGGAACGCGGAAATGAAAAAGACCTTCGGCGTCGTACTTCTCCCTTTCGCTTGGCTCTTGTTCCTCGAGGTTTTTGGACTCATCGGCATTGTCTTATTGCCCCAACTGCGCTCCAGAGATTATCTACCCCACCCATTTTCCTCGAGTTCTCCGACACACCAGGCACAGCTTACTCAGCGCGCCTTCATCGATTACGATCCCAACCTTGGATGGTATCCGGAAAGAGAGGCGCTTTCCGGGCGTCAACGCAAACCCCTTCCGGAAAAGGAGCCGAATGAATTTCGCGTCGTAACCGTGGGCGGATCGACGATGGAGGGAAGTGGCGTGCTCCGTTACGAAGAATCGATAGCGGGCCGAATTGGATACCATTTGCAGTCACTGCCGGCCTTCAAGGGAAAAAAAATCACAGTCATAAACGAGGCCGTATCTGGCTTCTATTCGAAGCAAGAACTCCTCGCCCTTTCGATTAAAGTTTTTCCGTTCGCAACTGTTGACGCGGTTCTCGCGCTCGACGGAGTGAATGATTTTCTCGCGCACGCGTTAGAACGGTCCCATATCGGCTCGGATTTTTCTAAAACTTGGCATTTCCGAGAAGTTCAGCAATTTTTGTCGACCCATGCAGTAAGCACTCCCCGCGGTGCATTCCTCAATGCTCTTTCGTGGGGTCTATCGTGGTACCTGAGATATACATGGTCGGGCATCTTTATGGATGAGGTCGTTGCTCGCACCGGTAAATCGAATCGGCGGGCTTCCGACCGGCTTCTCCTCGGAAATCCGAAACTCGAGCCAACCTATCCCGTTCCACTTCCAGCCATCCGTTACTACGTGAAAAACATCGAACTTATGGACTCTTTAAGCCGGGGCCAAGGTGCAAATTTTATCTGGTTTCCGCAGCCCCTGCTTTTTTCGAAGAAAGTACGATCTCCGGAAGAATCCGAAATCTACTCTCGGCGATCACAAAGATTTTGGGACCACTTCTCGTCCTATCTGACGGACGTGCGATCGATGCGTAAGGGTATACTTTCGCAGAAAGTCCGCGTTAAGGATCTGACAAATATCTTCGATGACTTTTCCGGACAAGCATACGTCGACGAAGTCCACTATACTGCACAAGCACAGGATCGGATTGCTAGAGCAATGGCTCTCGCATTAGCGGAAAATTTCGGGCCGAAGAAAAACTGAATCCCAAACCAGCGACCGCCGACTCCTAGGTTGCGTGGGAATTGGATCCCACTCGATTTTTTATAGATCTTTTGTCTTCGCCAGTGCCTCTTCCACGATATTTGCGATATCGCGGTATCGGTAATTCCCCATGCGGCCAACCGAATAGACGTGGTCCGGGAAGTCCTTGAAATAACGGTCCGCAAGGTCTTGCTGATCCTTTGTCGGATAGGGATAGAGTTTATTCTTGAACGATGGAATCTCAATTCCTAATAGAGTTGAATTGGATTCGTAACCGGTCAATTTTTTGTACTCTACCACGCGGGTAAATTGTTCTTGATTGGCGTAGTGGATGAAAAAAGTCGGGTCGGGGATCACTTGCTTCACGGGAAGGACGAGGGTCATGAAATCCCGACCGACATACTTCAGTTCGCCGTAACATTGGTCCATTAGCGTATCGGGAGAGATCGAACTCACGAGGATATCGCTTTTCAGCCACTCGCCCTTTATTTTTACTGCAGACTTCTCGACATCGAATGCTTCTATCCGCGTGTTGAGCATCGTTTTCACGTTCGGAGTCGCGCGGGCAATTTCGAAGAAATCGTCCCATCCATTCAGCTTCGTCGGATAAGAGACGTGCCAATCTTTGCGAACCTGATGTGTGCCGTTCTGGATTTGGATGCCCTTACCGTCGAAACGGAAATCCGTGATGAGCGAGTTATCGGGCAGCTGCCACATCTTCTTCGAGTAACTCTTTACATACTTATCATAGAGCGTCGGTCCGACCGAGTAAATCCAGCCTTCTTCGAAGTTCCGGGCCGATGCAACGTCGGGCCGTCTAGCAAGTTCATCCCGGATTTTCGCAACATCCGGCATTTTCTCGATATCGTCGGCGTGGATTGGGTAACTATAGAACTCTCCATCTCGCTCCACATAGGTCAGCAGGTAATGGTCTAATCGGCGCTGTGGTACACGTTCATGGAGCCAATCATAGACATACCCATGCGGAGTAAAGAGATGTCTAGGGCCGTAGGTATAAGGGTGGCCACCCCAATAAAGGGTTCGGCAACCTCCGCCCAGGACATCGGCTGATTCGATCAGGGTGACCTCCCAACCTTTATTCCCGAGAATATGGGCCCAAGTACAACCCGCAAAACCACCACCGATGATCGTCGCCTTTTTCATTGAGAACCTATTTATTCCCGGAACCCGCAAAACTCCACCACTATTGCCGAATGCCGCGCTGCACTAACGCTATCTCTCCGACTCTCCAATTTGCGGTTTTCAGGGTCTAAGGTAAGACCGAAACATGAAAATCGAGTACCGAAACTTTGCGGAGTACATTCCCGTCGACGTGGAAAAACTCCGCCCAAAAGGCTCATACGGTGAGCTCATGGCGAAAAGAAGCCATCCCATCGACACGCTCATCCAGAAACACGGGAAAATACCGACCGACTTTTTGATCCACCAAAGTTGTCCGAACTGCGGATCGGACGATTCCATCCACGAACTGAGCAAAGACCATCTCGATGCCGTTCGCTGTCGGATCTGCAGTCTCGTCTATGTAACTCCACTCTTTAACCAAGAGCATTATGAAGAAATCTATCGTTCGAAAGAATACAGCGAGATTGTAAAATCGTTGGTCGTTACGAGCCATGAGTATCGCGTAAAACGTTTTGGGAATGAACGTGTCGAGATCATGAAGCGATGGTTACCGGATTCTCTGCGACCCAAATATCTCGATGTCGGATGCGCGACTGGCTTCGTTGTCGAGGCCGCCAGAGACGCCGGATGGGATGCAACGGGCGTCGAAATGAATCCAGACGCAGTGGAATTTGGGCGCTCGCGGGAACTCAATCTCATCCAAGGGAAACTTCAGTCGGTTCCGCTGGGAGCTGAAACCTTTGATGCAATCTCGCTCTTCGATGTCCTAGAACACATCCACGATCCCGGAGGTATCGTCGAACACGCCGTGAGTCTTTTACGGCCGGGCGGCATTCTTTTTGTCTATGTGCCAAATTATGATTCGGCCTCACGGATGCTCATGGGTACGGACGCGCATTTCATCTGGCCTACTCATCACCTTACCTATTTTAACATCACTACCATATCGGACTTTATGCGCCGGCGCGGACTCGCGGTTGAATACGTCGTTACCGAAGGTATGGATCTCATCGACTACGTCTGGCAGCAGGAGGAGATCCATAAGAAGGACCAGAACGCGATCCGGTCAATTCTAGATCCGCTCCAATTTTTCATCAATGCGGGTGGATACGGGAAAAACCTGCGAATCATTGCGCGAAAACCGGCCCGAAAATGACCTCATGCCCGAAACGAGTCGTTTGGTTCGTCGAGCACGTCGCGCGAGAACTCGATCTGGCTTGTTTGGCGAAAGCGGCGCTCGAAAAGACCGGCATCGTCGTCGAAATTCGCCAATTTTATCGAGACCTGGATTCGACGCTGAGAGAACCCGAACCTGAAATCGTCGTACTGCCGTTTTTTTACCGAAGTGCCGACCAGGGGATTCACGAACTCGTCACTCGCTGGAAAAGAGCCGTATTTTTCACGCTTTCATTTGAACAACTTCTCTCTCCCGCGAGCGCGAAAACGCGGGTCCCAGGGGACCCCTACGCGCGGGAGTCGGTCTTCCATCTCGCGTGGGGCGAGTTCTTCAAAGATTTCCTGACGATGGGCGGGGTTAACCCGACCCACATACTTGTCACCGGGAATCCGGTGTACGGCCTCTACCAACCGCCTTATTCGGCTTTCTACCCGACTCGCGCAGAGTTGGCGCGAAAGTATTCGCTCGACGTCGGCACGAAGTGGCTCCTTTTTCCCGAGGATCAGAAATATGCTTTTTTCAGCGACGAGCATATTCGGAACCTCGAAACGCTCGGTGCCGATGCGAGCGAATTGGAATCGCTGCGTGATTATTCGCGTCGCTGCTTAGCGGAGCTCATCTCCTGGAGCTCCCGGGCAGCAGCGAACGGTACGACCGTCATCATCCGTCCCCGACCCGCCACCAAAACGAGCCACCTGTTCGCATTCGCCAAACAGAAGGTTCCGGACCTCCACCCCGCCATGCACTTTATCAAGGAGGAATCAGCACGGGACTGGATCTTGGCATGCGACGGCCTTCTTTCCGCTTACAGTACGACGCTGATCGAAGCATCCGTCGCGGAGAAAGATATCATCGGGGCCGAAATTTTCGACGCGCCGACTTCCTACGCGGCCGACTGGCATCATCTCGTACCTAAGGTCCGGACGCGGGAGGAATTCGAAGCACGCGTGAAATCCCTGGGCGATCGCAACGACTCTTCGCGAGCTCTTCGCGATTGGGCGACCCAGAAGATGCTCCCGAGAGGTGACGCGATCCAGGGCATCTTAGCGCAGATTCGCGCATGGCTAGACTCCCCGCCATCGGTGCCCAAAGCGAAAATCGCCGCGCGGCCTTTGAACCTCCGGGAACTCGTAAACCGATTCCGAGGGCACCGGCGGCTGTTTTCGGGAAATTTTCACGAGTTGGACGACTTTTCAGAGCTCGAAGTATCAAACCGAGTCGCGCGCTGGTCGAAGGTGCTGAAGGAAATGGAAGCGCAATGAACCCGGCTCGCTCAGTCGTGCTTTTTCTTCCCGAAGTCGCCAAGGATATGGACGCGATGTTTCCGCTCGCGACCGCGACGTTCGCCAAAGGGTACGGAGTCGAGTTCCTGATCACGAATCCCTCCTTGGTTAAATTCCGGGAGGACGTCGAGAAAATGGGAGGCCAATTTCGTCGTGTGGAAGTCGGTAGGCGGAACTCCTACGCTCTCGGTCAGCTATGGGACACCTTCGTCATCAAGCTGCATCACGTTCTCCTCGGCAAACGTCACCATTCGGACTTCGGTTCGCTCGAGAGTCAGCTGAGGAGGGCTGCGATCCGGAAGATGATGTTTCGTTACTGCGAGCATGCCGAATCACTGCTCGCATCGATTCGTCCGGCATGGATCTTTATCTCTTCGGATCGTCTCGTCACGTTCCAGATTGCCGCACTGAAAGCTTGCCGGCGGCTCGGCATTCCGTCAGTGGTGCCGCCGATCGCGAATCCGGACGCCGATGGAATGGTATTCACCCGAAAGACCCGGCCGGTTTATCTCATGGACTCGGTGGATTCGCCCGGGTGGAAGAAATGGATCTCGGAAAACCTTCCCGATCAGGTCTATCCGTCGAAACACGGGAAAATGCTCTACATGGATGCACCGGCTACGCGAGCGCTCGACGACGCCGGCGTCCTTCCACCTAAGCCATGGGGCATGGGCGGCGGGCTCAGCGACCGGGTCTGCGCAGACGGATTCGGCACCGCTCGGCGTCTCATCAGAGATGGGACTCCCGCGGAAAAGATCGTGGTTACGGGCCATCCCGTACACGACTCGCTCTTTCACGCTCGCTCCAACCTCGCCGTGAACCGGGCAGCACTCATTTCGGAAAACGCCTTCGTGTCCGATCGCAAAATCCTTTTACTCGCAGTACCGCAGCTTGCGGAACACGGAATTTGTAGCTGGGAGGATCACTGGCAAGAAATCGACTACTTGGTCGGGTCGATGGCGGATCAGGGTCAGAACTTGGTGCTCTCGCTTCACCCGAGAATGGTTCGCCAAAAGTACGAATACCTCGAATCCAAGTTCCATTGCCGAATCTCCAGCCGGTCGACCAAGGACCTGATCGGAGCGGCGGACATCTTCGTCGCGGCCTATTCTTCGACGATCGAGTGGGCGGTACTATGCGGAATTCCTACCATTACTGTCGATTTTTACGGCATCGACGCGAATACGTTCGACGATTTCCCCGGAGTCCTGAAGATAAACGCGAAAGAAAAGTTTCCGGAGCGCCTCTCTCAGCTGATTCAGGATCCCGAGTATTACCGAGCGATTGAAACTCTGCAGATCCAAGGCCAGTGCGAGCTGGCGCCGTTCGATGGCCAGAGTGCCGAGCGTATCATCCGCAGTGCCGAAGACTTGCTGCGTCCTAGTCGGACTCCGGATCTTTAGGACCCTTGAAGAATTGGGTGAATTCCCCATTGGCGCGCGCGAAATCATCCGGCTGGCCGATATCGAGCCAGTATTCCCGAATCGGAAATGCCGAGACCTTCTTTTTATTCTCGATCGCCTTCCGGAAAAGATCTGGCATATCGACGCGTACGCCTTTTTCGACGCCGCTGTACACCTCGGGGTCGACAACATAGATCCCCGCGTTCACGAAGAATTTATGAACGGGCTTCTCGTCGATACTCAGCAGTGCTTCGTCCTGTAACCGAACAACTCCGTAAGGCACCCGGAAATCGAACTCGCGAATGCACATCGTTGCGACGGACTGGTGCTCAGCATGGAAGTCCATCAGCTGCCCGAAGTTCATCTTCGTCAGCAAATCCCCGTTCATGACCAGTACCGGGTACGGGGAGGTCGGTTTAGGGAGAAGACTGATGGCGCCTGCGGTGCCAAGTTGTTCGTTCTCTTCGAGGTACTGAATGTTCAGTCCCCATTTGGAACCGTTCCCGAAATAGTCGCGGATCATGTCTCCACGGTAATGGATGGCGATGTGAAACTCATGAAACCCGAAATCCGCCAGGTGGGTCAGGATCGTCTCGAGGATGGGCTGACCTCCCACGTTCAGTAATGGCTTCGGACAATCTTCCGTCAGCGGACGCAGACGCGTTCCCTGTCCCCCGGCCATGATCAGAACCGGGTTAGGGCGACGTTCGGGAGTCAGTAACTCGTCTAGGACTTCGACCCGAATGATCCTGCGGTACTCGTCAACAACCGGAAGGTGACGCAACTTCAAATTTTGCATCATCCGTATGGTTTCCTTGCGTCCGACCGTCTCGGCGATGGTCTTCGGTTCTCGATTCATGACTTCCGTTACCCTGGACGTCAGGGGAAGACCGCGAAGCAGGCCACGACGGACGTCACCGTCCGTCACGGTCCCCAGCAGGACGCCTGCCTCATCCACGACGAGACCGATCTGCAGACCTTCGCGATCCAGCGTCTGAATCGTTTCAAGTATGGATGCGACTGGCGAAATGCACGCGCGCTTCAAAAATCACCCCTTCGAGCTACTCGCTAAAAAACGCTCTACTACCCGTATATCTTCTTCCTCATCAATGTCGATAGAGCGCTCTCGTGGCATTACGTACCCGATCGTATCGGAATCCATCAACGAATGGTTACGACTGATTGAGTCACGATTTGCCACGTAAATCGCCCCATTTAAACGGTAGATCGGAGGGCAATCCTGACGGCGGGCCGGCCGCATTTCCGCAGGAAGGACCGAGCGAAGCTTCCCGTCGGGGTCACCGAAAAACATATGGAAGGGATTTTCAGTAACTGCACAGACGCTGACCGACGAAACTCGACGAGTGAGCGCGAGTTCGATGCATCGGTCTATGTCCTCGGAGGTGCGCAAAGGGGACGTCGGCTGCAGAAGCACGATCCATTCGAACTCGGGCAGCTGGTTCATGGCGTGGAACACGGGATCGATCCCCGGCGTATCATCGCGTGCGAGCTCGGCTGGTCGCAAAAAAGGTACATCGCAACCGAGCCGGATGGCGTTCTCACGGATCTCACTATCATCGGTCGACACGATCGTACGGTCGATCAATTTCGAGTGATGTGCAGCGGAGATGGTGTATTCGATGAGCGGCTTTCCCATGACCGGAAAGAGATTCTTGCGAGGGATCCCTTTCGAGCCGCCGCGTGCGGGAATGATTCCGAGAATCTTGCCTCTATTCATGGATGCCCTCTTTCAACATCTCCCTCAATCCGTCTTCGAACGGGTATCGCGGTTCGTAACCGAACGTCTTCGAGGCCTTCCCGAAATCCAAGTCGAACCTCAAGGTCGGACGACTCGCCGTCGTTCCCCCCTCGGTCACGACGCGACCTTTCCCCACTGCGCGCACGACCGTTTCGGCGACTTCGAGCATGGTCGGCGCGCATCCGCTACCGATATTGAACGTCCCCCACGCGCCTTTTCGTAGCGCCAGAAAACAGGCGTCCGCGACATCGGCCGCGAATACCAGATCGACGCGATCCTCGAACGGCGGCGAGATTCTCAGTTCCTCGTCCTGCTGAGCGTGCGCGATCAGTCTGGGTAGGCGACGGCTCGGATGCATTCCCGGACCGTAGATCGAAGACGGCCGCAGCGTAACGAGCTGGAGACCCTCATGGACGAGATAACTCATCGCAGTTTCCGCGAGGTGCTTAGAATACCCGTAGAACCCGAAATCTCCGTGCCCCGTTTTCGGATCATCCTCGTGGATCCGCGTCTCGTTCGGCCGCTCATAGACGGTCGCGCCGGAGATGAATACCATCGGGATACCGGCGCGAAGCGCGTATTCCGCGATAGTGAACGACGCTCTCAGGTTGGCGTCGAAGATCTGCATCCGGTTTTCGCGTTCACCAGGCGCAGGGACGGCCGCCCCCGCATGGATGATCGCGTCCGGCGTCCCAATCAGGTCGGCCACTTGATCGACGGAACGTTCTTCTACGAGATTCCATTCCGTCCATGAAATGGAAGGGGCGGGTGCGGTCGGAAGCGTGCGTGAAAACGCGCGAACCCCGATACTCTCTTTTTTGGCGGAAGAAAGAAGTGCGCGTCCTAAAACTCCGGACACGCCGGTGACGGCGATCGATCTCAAAACCAAGGCCGTACCTGCCCTTTGGGGAAGTTATCGAACTGCACGTCCAGGACCGAGGCCTCCTCGACGAAGACCTCTTCCAGATACCGCATGGCGATTCCGCGACGAATCGCGGGGGGAGCGATTTCCAAACCGAGTAAGTCACGTAACGCCATCATCGGTTCGTTGAAGCCGAAATGAGCGCGCACGGCGGTAGTTCCCGAAAACCGAGCGTTGAATTCGAACGGCATCGGACCCTTCGGACCGATCATCAGCTGCACGTTCAGCGAGGCGGAGAAGTCGAGGTTCCGGCCGATATCAAGCATCAGAGGATGGATCTCAGGTACGTCGCAGACCTCGATTGTCCAGGAGCTTCCTCCCCGAAGCGTGCGGCGCGCGACAAATGGGCCCAATATCCGGCCATCCCGGGTTTTGAAGACGCTGCAGGTGAATTCGGAACCGAGTTCGGAGCTCGGGCGCGCGATCATTTCCTGAAGCAGCGGTTTCGGCACGCTCTCGTAAAGTCGCGACAGCGTCGGTTCGTCGTTGATGACATGCACGTGCCGGCTCGATGTACCCGAGCGAGTCTTCAAAACGAACGGGTATCCCCACGACCGGGCGACTGTAATCGCGTCTTCTAGGTCCTCCGGACAGTAGGATTTGGGGTGGGAAATACCATGTTGGCGAAGGAACTCAGCGGTCAGCCACTTATCGTTTGAGATCTTGACGACTTCGGGCTTCGAAACGATGACGTGTGCGCCGGTAGCCCTCTCGATCGCTGGTCGATGATTCGAGAAGAATTCGAGATCGAACTCGGAACCGATCATGACGACTCGGACCTTCGCTCGCTGGATGGCAGAAATCATCTGATCCAGGGCCCCGGGAGATTCCACTCGCGGAATCTGGACGACCTCGTCTGCTCTGAAAAGAGCCGAATTCATCGGGGCGATATCCGCGCCGACGATGGTCACCGGCAGATTCGAGATCCGAAGCGCCTTGTGGATCCCCTGGCCCACGCCACTCCCCGCACCCGTAACCAGAACCCTTACATTTTCCATGGTGCCTCCTCCCGACGGAGCACTCGCTGAATTTTACCGACATCTGTGACTGAATGTGCGTTCGAACCTAGGGAAACCGGAGCGCCAGCTTCCTGGCACCATCGGAGGATGCTCCATGGATCCACATGATAATGCGGGTTGATTTCGATCGCGACGCCAGTGCGCGCCGCCTTCCCGATGATTTCCCGAAACTTGTCCTCAGGGGCGTGAAAGCCAAAACGACGATACGTCATTCCGAATACATGGCCGAGAATGTCGACATCGGGGTTGTCGAGTGCCGCCATACTCAGGCGATATTCGAGATCCACTGCTTTCTCAGGGGTATAATCCTTCGTCCCTTTGACGATCCCCTCTTCACCCGGAAACCGATGGACGCTCGCCATCACGAGGTCCGCCTCGCGGAAAACTTCCGGCGCGAGATCCAGGGCGCCAGAAAAATCATCGATCTTGCTCTCGACACCGACGAGCGCGATGCACTTCGTTTTCGGGAGCGCACGAATTTCCGCCGCAAAGCGGCCGAACCATTCGCCGCTGGTCCTACGTGCGTGTTCGGAGAAAAGAACGCCCTTCAAGCCGGCCTGGATCGCCCGCACATGCATCGCTTGGACCGTGTCTTCTCCATCGGTCCAGGTCGTATGCATGTGAAAGTCATAGTCCGGGATCTTCTCGCCGCTGAAATCCTGCAGGGGTTCCAAATAGTGCGAAATCATTGGATGAGCTCGTCTTGTTCGAAGTCCCTGCTGGCTTCGCGCCCGAGGTATTCCCAGTAATCAAAAGGGCTTTTCCCGGAGCCGGGTCTCTTGATCCCGAGATTCTGGGTCGTAAACTTCTCTCCGCGGCGGACAGGCTTCAGCGCGACGAGACTCCTTCGCGCGATATCCATGTTCTTTTTCTCGGAGGGAGACGGAGCTTTTACCCCCGTTCCCAGTGCCATTTCCACTTCGCGGATCGACCGGACCATCTGCACAAGCTCCTGGGGCTCCAACGACGCTCGATGGTCGGGACCCGGCATACCGCGATCGATCGTGAAGTGCTTTTCGATCACTTCCGCTCCGAGTGCGACCGCCGCGATCGGGGCGCTGATCCCGGCTGTATGATCGGAGAATCCCACTCGCATGCCGAAAAGCTCACGCATCGTCACCATCGCGTTCAGGTTCGTGTCCTCGAACGGCGCGGGGTACTCCGTCGTGCAATGGAGCAGGGTCACCTTCTCCTTCAGCATCTCACGCTCCGTACTCGTCAAAGGTTGATCGAGAAAGCTTCGGATCGGGTTCGATTCCGGATTCAACGTCCCAAAAGCGATGACCTTCAGCGCTTTTTCGATGTCGGTCGTCGTGCACATACCCGTCGACACGATCAGCGGGAGCTTCGCGCGCGCGACCTTCAGCAGGTACGGCGCATTCGTGACTTCGCCGGACGGAACTTTTAGAAGTCGGACTCCGATGCGACCGGCGAGCAGGTCCACGCTCTCCAGATCGAATGGCGTCGAAAGAAATTCGATTTTCTTTTCGCCGCAGTAACGGTGGAGCTCCAGGAAATCGTCGGTCCCGAACTCGAGTTTTTTGACCATTTCGAACTGGGTTTCGGATGCCCCCGTGGAACTCACCTGGTATTCCGCTTTCGGGGCGCTTCGGCTCATCACGTTCTCGGTCTTGAAGGTCTGGAACTTGACCGCGTCGGCGCCCGCCCTCTTGGCGACGTCGATGAGTTCCTTCGCCGTGGCCATCGACCCGTTATGATTCACTCCCGCTTCGGCGATGATGAATGTCCTCATTGCAAACTCCAGTCGTGGAAATGTTTACGCAGCAGTTTTTCGGGAGCGTCGACCGCCAGAATCGCGCCTAAAACCCTCTTCGACGCGTTACCATCGCCGAAAGGACTGTCGACATTGCTGCAGTCAAGCGCCAGGGCTCGATGCAGTCCTGCTAAGATCTCTTCTTTTCGGCAAGTTACGGATACGATCGACGCCGCCTGGGGACGGCCTTCTTGCCGACCTCCGACATTCAGGGTTGGTTTCCTGAACGACGGCACCTCATAGATTCCGCTCGAGGAATTACCGGCCACCAGATCGCAGTGCCGAATCGCATTGAGATAGAGTCTTCGGCCGAGAGACGCTCGGAGGGCGACGCCTTTCCGGCGGGTCGCGAAAGCCTCGACCGCCTTACGGACTTCCGCGCCGCCCGGGTCGGCGTTGGCACTCGTCCAGATGATCCCGTAGTTGTCATCGAGGGTGGCAAACGCGGAAATCATCTCTCCCACCTCGTACGCGACACTCTGCGAGCCCAGGGTCTCGGGATGGAAGGTGACGAGGATGTTTTTGGGACGCGGGTCGAAACCGATCTCCCGAAAAAAAACGTCCCGATCGATCGATTCGGAGCGAACGATCGCGTCGATCGCCGTGCTCCCGACCCGGTGGATCTTTTTCGGATCTTCGCCGAGTTGCCGCACGCGACGTTCCGCTTCCGGAGTTGCTACGAAGTGCAGGTGGGCCATCTTTGTGATCGAATGGCGAATTGATTCGTCGATCGCGCCTTCGGTGGTATCGCCGCCACCTATGTGCGCGACGGGAATCCGGTGGACGAGGGCCGCCTGTGCAGCACCCATCATCTCGTATCGGTCGCCCATGACGACCACCCAGTCGGGCTTCAGTTTTGCGAACTCGCGAGAGAAACCTTCGACGGCTAAACCGATGGAGCGGCATACCGATATCGCGCTATCGTCGGATAATTTGAGATCGACCCGGGCCGCGGTTCGAAAACCGTCTTGTTCCAGTTCGGAGACGGTAAATCCGTGGGGTTTCGACAAATGGCTTCCCGTAGCGATGATCGATAGCTCCACCGAAGGACACTCGAGCGCCTCCTTGAGAAGCCAGTAAAGGTACCCGTAGTCCGCACGTGAGCTCGTCACGACGCAGAGTTGGACCTTTCGCTCCTGCGCGCTCATGCGGGACCCGCCTTACGGTTGGACCGATGCAACGGAGAAAGGGGAAGGATGATCTCCGCGGGCAGGCCATGTCGCTGAGTAATGAAACGATGGCATTCGTCGTAGAAAGTCAGCGCGGAAATGACCACGCGATCAAACTCGCGATAGGCGGAGTCTGCGGAATGGCGGATTGGAGAGGAAATGGTCGGCAAAAATTTGCCCGACTTGGAGTCATCGCCATCGAATACCGAGATCTGCACATGCCCAGAGAGGCCCGCTAAAAAGAGCGCGTTGTTCAGTCCGTTGTTCGCCCCGTGGAAAGCGATGCGTTCTCCCGCCCGCAGCCATCCCCCTACTTCACGTGAAAGAAAATCGACGGTCTGCGAGAATCCATCCCGGCTGGCGAGGAGAATCGCCTTCGCGTCGTGAACGGCGTCGCGTACCGGCGTCGCTTTTTTAAGGTGGTAAAACAGGCAGTCATTTCGGCTGATCGACCGTTGTACTGATAAACCCACCAAGCGAAATAGCGCGGTCGCGGAGCTCATTGTGAAACAGCTGATATGTTCATGTAGAAGGGCGTTCAAGTCACCTTCGCCGAACTGGCGAGCGACGTCGGGGAACGCGAGCACGATATCGGTCTCGCCATTGGAAATTTCCCAGATCTTCCGCGCGAAACTGAAAGGGTCCGGAACGTGCTCCAGGCAATTGAACGAGATGATGAGGTCACGATCCCGGAGGCTTTCGCCTTTGGGCGGAAAAAACTCGCGCAAGATCCTGATGTTTTCGCTCGGGGAAGCGGTACGCACCGACGGGTCCACCAGCAGGTAATCGCGAGCATCGAACGGGGCGCTGGTCAGCTCTTTCGCGATGGCGACGCTGCCGCCGCCAATGTCGAGGATGCGTCGTCCCGTCAGCTGCGGCACGCACTCGAGTAGGAAATCGACGTAATCCTTCCCGAGGCGGTCGGCCCAGGCGGATGCACCCGGCGGAGCCGTGATGAACTCATAGCTGTCGTCTTGGTAGCTTTCGAAGATTTTCAGGTCTGCAATCGATTCTTCAGGTTGGCGGATCAGGCCCTCCGGGGTGACCACTAGCCGGAAAGGCGCCGCTTCGAGAGCGCCCGGCTTGGTGGTAACGCCCTTCCATACGGGAAGTTTCGGGAAGAAAATCTCGGGGGTGCTTTTCGCCTCAATCATCGCGTCCTCTAATCTCACTACGCTTCCGTAGGATCAGGTCCGCGAACTCCAGGTCATGCGGAGAATCAACATCCACCGAGTCCTCCGCCGACATCGGATAACCAATGGTCTTCCCGGAATAGAATGATTCTTTCACGACCTGGTCACGGCCCAGGATCAGGATCGCCGGCCCATTCCGTGCGAAAAGAATCGGCTTATCCTGGCGGCGCAGGACTTCTGCTTCGTGATCGAGGTATTTCGTCAACTCGCCGGTCTCTGGGTGAGCCCACATCAGCGACGCCGGACTGAATTGGTGGGGAACTAGGACCACGCTGACGACCGTGTCGGCCTTCGAATCCGAAAAAATCTTAATGGCTTCACGGATATGCCGATCGTTTCGCATCGGCGAGGTCGGCTGGAGCAACACGACTCCTTCGACGCGGCCGCGGGCGGCTTCGTAGGTCTCGGTCTCATAGCGAATCACTGGAAGCATCGGCGTTTCGTCGCCCGCGAGTGCGGACGGTCTCAAGCCACTAGCGCTTGCCCCCTCGAGCCTCGCAATCCGCAGAATTTCTTCATCGTCGGTCGAGATCAGGACATCGGCGAAAACACCGCTCTTCAGGGCCGCTTGGACGGTCCAGTGAAGCAGCGGGCGACCCGCGCACGGAGCGATGTTCTTTTTGGGGATTCCTTTCGAACCTCCCCGTGCGGGTATGATCGCGACAAGTTTCATTTTAATAGGTAATGCGCTTCTGGATCTTCACTTCACACCGCGATAGTACGTCCGCGATCTGCTTACCCGCCGTCCCATCGCCGTAAATCGGTTCCATCGGATATGGACCGTGGGCGATCTGCGTCTCGATCGCCTTGCGGATGGCGGCCTTATCGTACGGGACCTCGATCACATTCTGACCGCGTTCCCGCATGTCCTGTCGGCTCCCGATATTCACGACCGGGGTTCCGATGAAGGCCCCTTCGCGGACACCACTCGACGAGTTCCCGACCAGGCAAGCCGTCTTCTTCATCAGTTGCACGTAGATCGAAATCGGAAGGTTCTTGAAGAAGTGCATGTTCTGGTCGAGCTTTTTCTCGCGCCATTTCCGCATCCCGCGGGAGATGTCTTCCGATCCAGCATCCGAATTCGGCCACAGGACGATCGCCGGGATCCCGACTTCTCGAATGGCTTCCAGAGTCGTCGTAATCTGTCGTTCTCCCTCTCCATATTCGGTAGTGACCGGGTGCTGCGACACCAGGACGAAAGGCTCGTCCAGGCTGAACTGTCCGCCGACGCCCTCTCCGAAAAGCTCGTTCAGTTTAGATCTCGGCGGATTGTCGAGAATCTCCTTAACAAGGTCCATGCGCGGACATCCGACGAGATAGACGTCTTCAGAGCGTTCGCCGAGCTTGATGATCCGGTCGTGGGCTTCTTTACTCGCCGGAAAGTGGATGTGTGCGAATTTCGTGACCGCGTGGCGAATCGATTCGTCGATCGTACCGCTCACCTCGCCCCCCATCGTATGGGCGACAGGAATGTTCATATAGGCCGCTGCAAGTGTAGTCGCCATGGTCTCGAAACGATCACCGACCGTGACTACGAAATTGGGGCGAAGCTGGTCGAAGACCGTCGGAAGCTCCATCAGGCCGATGCCGGTCGATTTCGCCATCGTAAGCAGACTCTCGCCTTCGACAAGCATATAAACACGAGCGGCGATAGAGAACCCATCGTTCTCGATCAGCTGGGAAACGTTCCCATAACGATCTAGCACCGCGGAAGCGCCGACGACGAGCTGGAGTTCGAGCTTAGGATGATCGTGGATCGCTCGAAGCGCGGACTTGATGCTGCTGTAATTCGCGCGCGAACCGACGACGACACAGATTTTACGCTTACTCATTTTAGATCTCCTTGCGAAAGCAGGTGCTGCGCAGGAAGGCTACGCGCCAGCTCCCGGCCCAATACTTTTTTATAATCGAATGCCTTGATTCCGTTCCCTGGTTTCTTGAACGCGAGGTCTTCTCGCCGCAACACGGTCCCCGCAGAGAGATCGCGGGTGGTCACGATACTTTTCTCGAAGATTTCCTTCATATCCTTGAACGGCGCGAGATCGTCTTTATCGACGGGGTTGCGCATGGCTGTCCACACCTCGCGGAGGGCGGCAGCGAGGATCGAGAACTCACCCGGCTCCATCGAGTGCTTCGCATCGGATCCGTACATGAGTTTCGAGAAAGTGAAATGTTTCTCGATCACTGTCGCCCCAAGCGCGGCCGCCGCGATTGGCGCACCGAAACCGAGGGTATGATCCGAATAGCCGATCTGGCTCTTGAATCGCTCCTTCATTTCCACTAGGACGTTCAGTCCGATTCGCTCCGGCACGCATGGGTACATCGACGTACATTGCATCACGCAGAGCGGGCCGCCTTTTTTCAAAACTTCCACCGCAGCATCGAGCTCTGCCCAGTTGCTCATCCCGGAGGAAAGCAGGACGGGTTTACGAGTCTCGACGATGCGCTCGAGCATCGGGATGTTGTTCACTTCACCCGAAGGGATCTTGTAAATCGCGTTTCCAACTTCCTCGAGGAGATCCACGGCTTCGATCGAAAACGGCGAGGACATGAACTGAACGCCGTTCTCCCGGCAATGCGCGGCCAGCTTCTGCCACTGTTCCAGGGAAAAGCCGGTGCGTCGGAAGTAATCCATCCGCGGTTCCGATTTGAAATACGCTGGCGAAGGGGCGTTCGGCAACGTTTCGGCCTCCGCGATATGGGTCTGGAACTTGACGACGTTGGCACCTGCCGCGGCCGCCGCTTCGATCAGCTTCGTCGCATTTCCGAAAGAACCGTCGTGGACGGATCCGATTTCGGCGATGAGAAGCTCGGAAAAAGACTGGTTCTTCATAAAGTGATCTCCCGGAGGGTCGCCAGCAAGGTCTCGGAAACTCGGTCGACCTCGGCGTCGGTTAAGTTCGAAGTACTTGGTATCGAAAGGGCGCGTGCGCAGAGATTCGGTGCCCGATCGATGAGGTAGGCTTGATTGGAAAGATAGGGCTTCTGCTCGTGATTCAACTTCCAGATCGGACGCGTCTGAATTCCTTTTTCGGTGAGTGCGTCGATCAGTTTGCGTAGATCCACTTTCCGTCCGTCTTCTAAGAGCAACGTGTTCATCCAGTAATTCGACCGGGTTCCCTTCGGCTCGCTGATGAGCTTCGCGATCGAGCTCTCTCCGAAGTTCGAAACGTATCGTTCATGGATCGCCCGTTTTCGGGCGAGGATTCGGGAAAGCGCTTCGAGCTGGGCGATGCCGAGCGCAGCCTGGAGGCTCGTCAGGCGGTAATTATACCCGATCTCGTTGTGCACGAAAAAGACCTCGTCGTCCTTGGCCTGGGTCGAAAGGTACTTCGCTTTCTTCGCAACTTCCGCGCTGCGAGAGACGAGCATCCCCCCACCACCGGTCGTAATGATTTTGTTGCCGTTGAAAGAAAAGCATGCCGATTGTCCGAATGTTCCGGTGAACCGGGCCGTGCCGTCGGAAGCGACGTACGCGCTCCCGAGGGATTCAGTGGCATCCTCGATGACTTCGAAGCCGTGCTTTTCGGCGAGTGTCAGGATCACGTCAATCCGCACGGGGTGGCCGAAGATATGGACGGGAAGGATGGCGGCGACGCGTTTGCCCGTTCGCCGATTGTAAGTCTTGCCATCACGGAGCTCGCACTCCTCCGCGAGAAAACGCTCGAGCTTCGCTACGTCGATGTTCAGATAGTCGTCGCAATCGAAGAAGACCGGCTCGGCGGAAACGTACTTGATGGAATTGACAGTCGCGATGAACGTCAGGGTGGGCACGAGCACTTCCTCGCCCGTTTGCACCCCAGCGATTCGGAGCGCGACGTGGAGAGCCGCGGTTCCGCTCGTCATGGATACCGAGTGGGGAACTCCAATCGCTCGCGAAAAATCGTTTTCGAAGCGGTCGACCCAAGGCCCTGCGCTCGACACCCATCCCGAGGAGATGCATTCGGATAGATATCGGTTTTCGTTTCCGTGGATGACCGGCACGGAAAGCGGGATTTTAGACATTATAAATTCCCGGTTTGTAGCGATCGAGGTTCTCCCGCAGGAACTCGACGGTACGCCTAATCCCTTCGTCGAGGGAGACCTGAGGAGTCCAGTTCGACTGAGAAAGGAGAAGCGAGGGATCGCTCAGGAGCCGCATGACTTCGCTGGAGTCGCGACGTACCCGCTGTTCCTCCTGGATCAATTCCGCTTTGACGCCGACGATTCCGCAAATCTTCTCGTAGAGATCCCCGATCGAGATCTCTTTGCCGTTGCCGATATTGACGGCCTTTCCGACGAACGCATCGGTATTCGCGATGATTTCCATCCCGCGCGCGGTATCTTCGCAGAAAGTGAGGTCGCGCGTCGGGTCGAGGTTGCCGAGCTTGATCCCCTGTTTCGGGTTCGAAAGCAGTTGCGTGATGATCGTCGGGATGATCGCGCGGTTCGATTGGCGCGGGCCGTAGGTGTTAAACGGTCGCGCGATGACGACCGGAGTCCCGAAGGAGAGGTAGTAGCTCAATCCCATCTGGTCGGCCGAGATCTTCGTCGCTGAGTAGGGAGACTGCGGCTGCAGCGGATGCGTCTCGTTGATCGGCACGGTGCGCGCGGTGCCGTAAACCTCGCTCGTCGAGGTGAGCATGATCCGCGTGGTGCCGCGCTTTCGGCCAGATTCGAGGATGTTGTAAGTGCCTTCGATATTCGTCCGAATGTATGCGAGCGGCGAAACGTAGCTGTAGGGGATGCCGATCAGCGCCCCGAGGTGGAAGATTTTCTCGACGCCATTCACGGCGGCGTCGACGGAATCTAGGTCCCGAAGATCCCCAGTGATGACTTCCATTTCCCGGGCAAGCGGCGACTTCTCGAGCCACCCCCAGGAGTTCTGGGAGTTGTAACGAACGAAGGCACGAACGGAATACCCTGTCCGAACCAAGTGCTCGCATAAATGCGAACCGATAAAACCACCTGCGCCCGTTACTAAGACTTTCTTCGCCATAAATTACCTACAACCGCCAGAGCTGGATCGTTTGCGGGCGTCCGACTCTCGGAAGCGCGCCCTTCACGTCGACGACAAATCCAGAACCGTTGCGAAGCAGACCCGAGGTCATCTTCCAGCCCTCGATCAGGAACTCGCGATGCGGAACCGCGAGCACGACGGCATCGGCCGGCGAGAGGTTTTCCCGCTTGGTCAACTCGAGCCCATATTCGTGCAGTACTTCATCAGAGTTCGCCTGGGGGTCGTGGATCTGGACGTTTACGCCGAAGGAACGGAGCTCTTCGACGATGTCGATGACCTTAGTATTGCGAACGTCGGGAACGTTTTCCTTGAAGGTGATCCCGAGCACGGTCACGGTCGCACCCTTCACGGCGATGCTGGTATGGACCATCCCTTTGATTACCTGGCTTGCGACGTAGTTCCCCATCCCATCGTTCACGCGGCGGCCGGAGAGAATCATCTGGGGGTTGAAGCCCATGCGTGCCGCTCGGTAAGCCATGTAATAAGGGTCGACTCCGATACAGTGCCCCCCCACCAAACCGGGGGAAAACGGAATGAAGTTCCACTTCGTACGAGCTGCCGCGAGAACATCCTGGGTATCGATTCCCAGCCCGTGGAAGATCATCGCTAGTTCGTTCATCAGCGCAATATTCACGTCGCGCTGAATGTTCTCGATGATCTTTGCGGCTTCCGCGACGCGAATGGTCGCGGCGGGATGAACCCCGGCTTCCACGACGCTCGAGTAGACCTGCGAAACGATGCGGAGGGTCTCCGCATCCATCCCGGAGACAACTTTCACGATCTTAGTGAAAGTGTGCTCCTTATCGCCCGGGTTGATCCGTTCCGGCGAGTAACCGACGAAGAAATCGCGGCCGCACTTCAATCCCGACACGGACTCGAGGACCGGAACGCATTCTTCTTCAGTCGCGCCCGGATAAACCGTGGACTCGTATACGACAATATCGCCCTTTTTCAGCTGGCCCGCGACGGTCTTGGAAGCGCTCAGGACGGGACGCATGTCCGGCTGGTTCGCCGAGTCCACGGGCGTCGGAACGGCGACGATGTGGAAGTCCGCGGGGCGGATGTCCGAAGCGTTCGCCGTGTAAAGGATCTGCGAGGCGCGCAGCGCGGCGGGTTCGACTTCGTGCGTGGAGTCGACGCCCGACTTCAGCTCCGCGATCCGCTTTTCGTTAATATCGAACCCAATCACTTTCGCGGTTTTTCCGAACGCAACCGCGACCGGCAGACCGACGTAACCGAGTCCGATGACCGAAATCTTACGTGAATGCATGGTTCGGACTCCTAGGGGTTGAATACGGTCTTGCGGAGTTTCCACTCCCCGCCTTCACGTTGCCACAGATGGGGCGAACGATATTGGTCAGCGAGTTTCATGAAATATTCGCGATCCATCTGCGGGACTTCGAACTGTCGGCTCGCGATTGGGAAAGCCTTTTCCGGAATACTCAGGTAATCGAAGATCTCCCGCGCGAATCGCTCGGGCCATTCGCCGTCAAAGCGCTTCACGAGCGCGACGCCTTCTTCCCGGGTAATGTCGCCGGAGCGGATTTCCTGAGCGGCGTCGTAGGTCGCGCGACCGATGCCGAATTTAATCCACGTCGTGTAATAATGATAATCGTCAATCCGGTCGTCGATCGAGTTGTATTTGCTGTAGGTTCCGGGCGTGCGCTCGGGCGACGCCTGGAACCCGATGTTTTCGACCGCGTGGTAGTAGCAGCTCTGCGGATGCCACTTCAGGTAGTAACCGGTGTAATGCACTTCGAGACCGAGCTTCTTCATCGCATCGGGATCGCCGGGCATGTAGGCTTCGAGATCGTTCTTCGAGAGACCGAAATCCTCGCGAAGCTCCTGGACGGAGGTACCGCCGAGATACACCCGCGACGGGTCTTCCATCACGAAATACTTGTAATCCCGGAGGGCACTGCTCGTATCGCCGATCGGATTGCCGTATTCGGCTTCGTTCTCGCCGTAGAACACGAGCGGGATCTTATGCAGAAGCGCCATCTTCGGAGCGAATGCTTTCTGGCCGATGATGAACGGCTGGAACGGATGGTAGAGTCTTTCGACGGCAAGCCGGGTGAGCAGGCGATGGACGCGTCCATTAGGAGTGTTCAGGAAGTTGTCGAAGCCGGCGTGGATCCACGCCTGCATGTTCTTCCAACCCCACTCGGTATAGATGTGCGGGGCCCAGGTCACGGTGAGCGGGTTCATCCCAAACTTGTATTTCAGCATCCATGCGGCGTAGACGCTATCTTTTCCACCCGAGCCGGGCACGATGCAGTCGTAGGAACCGTCAGTGCTGCGGTGGCGATCACATAGCTCGCGAAGTTCGCGCTCCCGCTGTTCCCAGTCGATCTTTCCTTTTTTCTGCGCGGCGGACCGGCAGGCGTCGCAGATGCCATTCTCATCGAAAACGATCGTCTGCTTCTTGCTGTCTTTTGTGTGCTGGTACTCGACCGCAGAATTCGGACGCTGGTTCGAGATCACGCAAGTTTTGCAGAATTTGACGTCGCGAGGCAGTCCGTACTTCGCCTCGAGATCGGACGCGGGAGCTTCAAATTTTCGGTAATCGATACTGCCGGGGGCCTTCACTAAACTCATAACTCTCTCCCAAACGTCCGGATGATCTCAAGACCGATCGGACCACTGCGTTCCGGATGAAACTGACAGCCAAACCATGCGCCCTTACGGACAGCGCCCACGATCCGATTTCCGCCATATTCGACCTCTGCCAAGACGTTCTCGGTATCGGCAGGCATGGCGGCGAAAGAGTGGACGAAATAGACAGCACTTCGCTCTGGAATACTGCTTAATACGGTGCTTTTCCAGTTCGAGACACGAGGACCATAACGCAGTGCACACCATCCAATATGCG
>CAZIAL010000006.1:0-30045 GCA_964536965.1 uncultured Bacteriovoracaceae bacterium | reverse complement strand
GTTACGGTAATAAGGTTCTGTTTCGTGACGTGACGCTGACCATTCAGCGAGGTGTGCGGTATTTCCGCGACTACACCGGGGATCAGGCCCAAGCCGGGATGATCACCGAACTCCAGTCCGCGATCGAACATGAGTTGCATTCCAACGCACATGCCCATAAATGGCCTACCAGTCCGGGAAAATTCCATAATGGGTTCTACGAGACCCCGGCTTTTTAGCTCCGCCACACAGTCCGCGAATGCTCCTACGCCTGGGAGCACGAGCTTGCGCGCGGTCGCAATTTTCTTCGGGTCCGACGTCAGATCAACCTCACACCCAACTTTTTCGAACGCACGGGAAACACTGAAAACGTTACCGATTCCATAATCGACCAGCGTAACGACCAAACTCATACGTCGAGCCTCCGCACCGGGAGACCCCGATCGAGCGCGAACTTTCGGATTTCAGGAAGTGAGCCGCGCCGATAATGGAGAGCATCGGCGATGGCGACCGCATCCGCGCCGCCTTTTTCGACGACCTCGGATAAATCTTCGAGCTTCCCGTAACCGCCACTGGCGATGACCGGGATCGAAACCGCGTTCGTCACTTGCCGCACGAGCTCGACATCGAAACCATTGCGCGTTCCCTCGCGATCGACGGAGGTGAGAAGGATCTCTCCGGCGCCGAGCTCAGCCGCGCGCGTAACCCACTGAATAACGTCTAAACCCGTCTTTTCCCGGCCATTATCCGTATAAGCTTCCCATTTCCCCGGGCCGATCTGCTTTGCCTCGACGGAGAGCACCATACACTGCGAACCGAATCGGCGGGACACCTCACGCATCAGCTCGGGACGAGCAATCGCGGCGGTATTGATCGCGACTTTGTCTGCGCCGGAGCGGAGCGCTTCGCGAACGTCTTCAACGGAACGAATTCCTCCGCCGACCGTGACGGGGATGAAGACTTCGCGAACCGTCTTGCGGACGATATCACTCAGACTGTTCCGTCCGTAGAGACTGGCGACGATATCTATATAAATCAGCTCGTCCACGCCTTGCTCGTAATATCGTTGCGCGAACTCACAGGGATCTCCCACGACGCGGAGTCCTTCGAGATGAATTCCTTTGATCAAATTCGGACCTTTAATATCGAGTCGTCCGATTAATCGCAGATTGGCGGTCGCGGTGGGCAAATTACGAATTCCTTAGGGAAAAAAGGCTATGGGATGGGATAGCATGATGGAAAAAACGTCTGCAACTTCGAATATCTGTGCGAGTGAGTTGCGTCGCGTTACTTCTTCCGTATGACCGAAAACCAAGCACAAAAACCATCAAGAGTCCTCTTTGAGCCGTGGAGCCTAGGTGACGCCGTCATCGCCGGCTGGGCTCTACGGAACCTAGTTTCGTGCAGTAACTCAAAGAATGTGGTTTTGGCATGTTCGGAACGCTGCTCCGGGATCCTTCGACCGCTATTTCCAGAACTCCAGATCGATTCGATCGACATTAGTTACACTTCTCGCGGCAAAAGAACGCCTTTCGACGGGATCTCCGAAATCCTTCCCTCGGAAGTCAAGGCAGACGTCGTTTACGGAATCCGCGGAGACTTCCGGGACTACCGCGCGGCAAAAAAGCGGTACCCGAACGCGAAAATTCGGATGGTAGGATGGGGCGCTTTCGTCGCCCGCCGCATGCGGATCCTGGACGTCCCATTTAAGCGCGGTTCGTTCCCGACCGTAAGTCGATACGAACGCTGGGCGGACCTCCTCGGCTTCCCTCGCCCATCAAAAGTGGTTTCCACGCCGAAACATGGAAAACGAATCGGATTACATGTCGGAGCCCAGTGGGGCGCGCGGCGGTATCCTTACTCCTCCGAACTCGTCGCACTACTCCGCAGCCGCGGCACGAATGTAGTCTTAGTCGGCGGTCCCTCCGACGGAGCCGAGCGCACGCTTCGCGATGCGGAGCTCATAAACTTCTTAAAAAACGAAATCGACTTTCTGATCTGTAACGAATCCTCGCCGATGCACATCGCACGAATCCTCGACGTTCCGACGGCCGTCATCTACGCGAACACCGGAATCGACGAATGGCTCCCGCCCGGGGCGCTCGCCATTTCTCATGTGCCGCCTGGCGGATACGGCCCCCGATATCCTTACGTCTCCGATGATCCTTTCTCCGGAAATCGCCCCTGGCCAAGCCCATCGGAAATCATCGAGATTCTGGCGTATAACGGATGGATCGAGAAAGTATGAGTGTTCCTCGTTCCGAACGATGGGCAGTCCCGATCTTAGTCGCCCTCTACCTCCTGATGTTCTGGTCCGACGTCTTCCATTTCCGCCCCGGCATGGACTCCATGACCTACGGCGCGCTCGCCAAACACATCCTCGACACCGGCGACTGGGCCACCCTCCACTACGCCGAGCAAGCCTATAAAAACTTCTACCAGCACCCCCCTCTCGCGATCTGGTTAATGGCAGGCATGATGCACGCATTAGACTGGAATTTCGGTCCCGCCGCCGCCCGCGCGGACTGGGTGCTCAAACTCCTTCCCTCCGTCGTCGCCGGCATCGGTGCGATGATCGTCTACGTCTGGGCTCGCCGAATCCGCGGTGAATGGTTCGCGTTCCTGGCGACTCTGATTCTCCTGACCTCCACGCGCTACGTAAAATACTCGAAAGGGTTCATGCTCGACCCCTTTCTCGCGACCTTCTCGCTCGGCGCGATTTATACCGCGGTCCGCGCCGCGACCTCGGCGCGCGCGCGTCCGGGACTCTTCGTCTTCTCGGGTGTCCTGGTGGCCGCCGCCTTTCTATCGAAGGGCGTCTTCGCCTTTGCGCCCCTCGTTCTCGGAATTCTGATCCTACGAAAGCGTTCGTTTCCTTTCTTAGTCGGCGTTGCCGCGCCGATCGTCCTCTGGCTCGCGGCCGGCGGAGGCGTCCACTACGTCGAGCGCTACTACGCCGAGCACGTCGCCGACCGTTTAGGCGGGCATAGCGCTCTCGAACATCTCGCCCCGATTCGAAACCTCTTTAAAGTCTACTGGCCTTGGCTTCCGCTCTTTGCCTTAGGCTCCTGGAAAATCGTTCGCTTTTACGGAACGAGTAAAGAACGACTCGCGCGCGAGATGAATCGCCTCGACCAAAGCCTGATCATCCCGCTCGTCGCCGCGCTCTTTTTTATCGGCGGCTTCTGCCTCTCGGGCTCGTTTCTCGAGCAGTACCATGTGGCGACCTACCCCTTCGCGGCGATCGTGGTGGCGTTCGCGTTTCCGGATTCGCTGGAGAAGTTTCGTCCGCGGATTGAAAAAGGTCTCCTCGCTCTCCTCGCCGTCGCATTCGTGGCGCTTCTCGTTTCCCCACACTCCTTTCGCGGTACCGAGCATAAAAACCCGATCCGCATCGCCTTAAAAGGCGCTCGCAAAGCGACCCAGGAGGCGAACATCGAAAAATCCATCCAGCGAATCACGATCTCCACGGGCGTCGCCGAGATCTGGTACGCGCTCGCGATGGGAACCTGGAATACCAACTGGGACGCAAGATCTGCCCCCGCGATGGAGCCACCGCAGGCCGGAAACTCGCAACTCCTGCTTGCGACCGCGACCGAACTCGTCGCTCCGGGCTGGATCGAGACCGACATCGAAGCCGAAGGGCTACGCGTCTATCGGTCGGCCTATATTTCGAACTTCTAGCCCGCCGAGTTATTAGGATTGGGCATAGCCCTGACGCCCAGAATCAGATAAACCCGTATTCATGAATTCCCCGGGAAATCTTGCTGCTTTCGCACCCGGCACTCTCTTCGACGGAGGCCTGGGCACCGAGCTCTACGAACGCGGCTTTTATATTAACCGCCCCTTCGAAGAGCTGAACCTCTCCGCGCCCTCGGACGTAAAATCCGTCCACCGCGACTACCTCGATGCCGGCGCCTCGTACCTGACCCTGAACACCTTCGCCGGAAACCGCATTCAGCTAAAAGACTTCGACCTCGACGGAAAACTTCCAGAAATCGTCGAGTCGGCCGTCCGAATCGCGAACGACGCCCGGCGGGAATACCTCGAATCGGCGAGCGGGAAAAAGAAAACGAACGGTTCAAGCCCTAGGCTCGCCTTCTCCATGGGCCCGCTCGGCGTCCTCGTCGAACCCCTCGGATCCTTTGGTCTCGACGAAGCGAAGAAAGAATTCGCATACGTCGCGGGCCTCGCTTCTAAAAACGCCGGAGATCACCCCACCACCCACGACTACGACGCCTACGTCCTCGAAACGTTCACGAACCTCTCCGAACTCGAAGCCGCCATCGACGGCATCCGGCTCGTCGACACTCGCCGCCCGATCATCGCGTCGATTTCGATTAAGTCCTCGCAAAAAGATCTGATCGAAAAATTCGCCGCTCGCATCGGCGGTCGCGAAGATGTCGAAGCGCTCGGGCTGAACTGCTCGGAAGGTCCCGCGGACCTCTGGGCGACGCTGAAAGTCCTGCGTCCGATCACGTCGAAGTCCATTATCGTCCAGCCGAACGCAGGAACTCCGCGCCACCTGAACGGTCGCTATTTCTACATGACCTCGCCCGACTATATGGCGAAGTACGCCAAACGCTTCGTCGAAGCCGGCGCGACCGGCGTCGGTGGATGCTGCGGAACGGGACCGGATCATATCCGGGCGATGCACCAGGCGCTTAAGATGACCCTCGTCCAGTCGGATGGTCTTGCGAAGGCAAGCCAAGATAGAGCGAAAGCCAACCAGGCTCACGCAGGTTCCGGCACGGCGGCCGGCGAAGTCGTCGTCGGCGAAACGCGCGAGGCGAAACTGGCGTCGCCCACCCTCCGCACTCCATTCGCAGAGCGGACCGGTTCGTCGATCGGCGCCTCGCTCGCCCGCGGCGAAAAAGTCATCTCAGTCGAGCTCGTTCCGCCCAAAGGCACAAATGTCGAAAAATTCTTCGAACACGTCGCCATGCTCGGCGATGCCGGCATTCGGCATGTGAATATCCCCGACGGTGCGCGCGCGATGACCCGCGTGGGATCTCTGCATCTCGCAAGCCTCGTGCAGGCGAAGACCAAAGCGCTCGGGCGCGAAATGCGCGCGATCCCGCACTTCACCACTCGCGACCGAAACCTGATCGCGCTCCAGTCCGATCTCCTCGGCGCCGCCGTAAACGGAGTCGGCGATATCCTGATGGTGACCGGCGATCCACCGAAGCTAGGTAATAACCGCGACGCTTCCGCCGTCTACGACATCGACTCGATCGGTCTGACTTACCTGGCGGATTGCTTAAACCGCGGAGTCACGACCCAGGGCGAAGAGCTCGGCTCGCGCACGAGTTTCGGAATCGGCGTCGCCTCGAATCCGACCGCGATTAACCTCGAGATCGAAGCGAAGCGCTTCGGTTATAAGGTCGAAAGCGGCGCAGACTACGCCGTCACGCAGCCGATCTTCGATCCCGAGAGTTTCCTTCGCTGGCGCGATCTCGTCGGTAAAGACTACATCCCCCATCTCGTCGGCATCTGGCCGATGATCTCGATGCGGAATGCGGAATTCATGGCCAACGAAGTTCCCGGCGTTTCGGTCCCGGCTTGGGTCCTTACCGAGATGGAAAAAGCAGGGGATAATCCCGCCGAAGCCGTGAAGCGCGGAGTGGGGATCGCGGTTCGGGTGATGGAAAAACTCGCGGAGGTTTGCGAGGGATTCTGCGTGAGCGCGCCCGCGGGACGCGCGGCCGTGGCGCTCGAAGCTTTGCGGCCGTTTCTCGGAGTCACTGCTCGAACGGCGGGAAGGACATGAGTTTCCGCATCGTCGCTTCCACGCACCAAGGCACCGAGGAACGCCGCTTCGAGGTTCTCGGAATTCCCGGACCGACCTTGCTTGAACAGCTCCAGGCCGCTTCCGTTCCGATTAAGTCGTCTTGCCAGGGGAAGGGCATCTGCCGGCAGTGCCGGGTGCAGGTAAAGCGCGGGATCGCGCCGATCACTCCGTCCGATCGGAAATCCTTTAAGGAAGACCTGCTCGCGCACGGCTGGCGGCTCTCCTGCGGGATCCGGCCGAAAACGGCGATCGAAGTCACGTTTCCGCAGACGTATCTGTTCCAAACCGAAGTTTCGTGGCTTCGCGCGCCCGTCTCCGATTACTCCTGGGCCTGCGACTTCGGAACGACCGGGGTCGAGATCTCGGCCGTGGATCGCGAAGGAGAGTTCGTTCGTGCGAAGGGGCTGAACCGCCAGGTCGTGCGCGGCGCGGATATTATGACTCGGCTCGAGTACGCGCAGAATAATGGCGTCGCACCGCTTTTCGAAATCGCGGAGGAACAGATCGGAAAGATGCTGGGACTTTTGCGCGACGAGATCGGGCGGCGCGCGGCGGGTCTGGTCGGTCACGCGACAGGTTCGGAGGATCGACCGGGCGACAACGCGGGCACTTCGAAAACTGTTCACGGGAACAGTTCCTTTTCCGAACTCCCCCGCCTCGCGATCGCCGGGAATTCGGCCGTAAGTTCCTTCCTCGCGAAACTCCCGATCGAATCGCTCGCGACCTCGCCCTACCAGCCGGCCACGCTCGCCGAACAAACCTTTCCGCTCGCCGGCACTGACGCCACGACCCTGCCGCTTCTGAACTCTTTCGTCGGCGGCGATCTCTTCGCCGGACTCTTCCACCTCTGGTCGAAACGCGCCGAGTTCCCGAAACTTTATGGTGGATCGTTCGAAGAACCGTGGATCCTGATGGATGTCGGCACGAACTCCGAGATCTTGCTCTATGACGGCGAAAGACTTTTCGTCGCCTCGACTCCCGCAGGTCCCGCATTCGAAGGCTCGAACATCTCGATCGGCATGCGTGCGGAACACGGCGCGATTAAGAACCCCCGGTTCGAAGCCCAGGGCACGGAAAGTTCCTCCGGGTCCTGGAAGTTCGACGTCATCGGATCCGATCTCCCGAAAGGAATCTGCGGATCGGCGCTCGTCCAGGCCGTCGACGAAGCCGTGGAGGCGGATCTCGTGAATGCGGATGGTGAAGTTCTCAAGCCCCATGCCGTTCCCTTTACGAGCACCCTCACCTTAAACCAGGACGACTTCCGCGAATTCCAACTCGCGAAGTCCGCGATTCGCACGGGACTCGATCTCGTCGCCCGCGAAGCGCGGAGTCCGACCCGACGACTGTTCCTCGCCGGCGCGTTCGGCGAGCATCTGCCGCTTGCCGCTTCTCGAAGAATGGGACTTCTCCCCGATCTCGAGACGCACGCGATCGGCAACGCTTCCCTAAAAGGAATCGTCGCGTGGATCCACGCCTCGCGCGAAGAGCGTAGCGGATTTACGACCTGGCTTGAAAAGACCAAGTTTCCGATCGAACTCGCCCTCTCCGACGAGTTCCAAGCCCGATTCATCGACAACCTCACCCTAAGGCCCACGACATGAAAGCCCGTTACGACCTCTTCCGAAAACGACTTGCGAACGAACTCCTGATCCTCGACGGATCGATGGGCGCGCTCCTCCAGAAACGGGGGCTTCCGCCGGGATACGCGCCCGATCTCTGGAACCTGGAAAACCCCGAGACGATTCGCGGCGTGCATAAAGATTATTTCGAAGCGGGCGCGGATATCGTGATCACGAATACGTTCGGCGCTTCGCGACTTCGTCTCGAGGAATACCAGGCCTACGGAAAACTAAAGGACATCAACGCCCGCGCGGTGGAGATCGCCCGCTCCGTGGTCGGAGAAAAAGGATTCGTCGCCGGAGATATCGGTCCCTGCGGCGATACGATTTTCCCGACGGGAAAACTGCCTTTCGATACGGCGGTCGAGATTTTCCATGAACAGGCCGAAGCGCTGATCTCCGCCGGCGCCGACGCGATCATCGTCGAAACCATGTTCGATTCGCTGGACTATAAAGCGGCACTTTCCGCGGTTCGCGCCGTGTCGCGCGATGTTCCGCTGATCGCACTCATGACATTTAATACCGACCAGATCTCAGATACCGGGATTTCGCCCGAATCCTGCGTCGCGATCGCGGAAGGTTACCACGCGGATGTGGTCGGCGCGAACTGCTCCGTCGGACCAGACGCGATGGTGAAAGTGCTCGAGCGAATGCGGAAAATCTCGAATATCCCGCTCTGCGCACAGCCGAACGCCGGGATGCCGAGACTCCAGAACGGGCACACAGTATTTCCTCTCGACGCGAACCAAATGGCCGGCTACGTCGAGAGCTTCTTTGCCGCCGGCGCGCGAATCCTCGGCGGCTGCTGCGGAACGACGCCGGATTACATTCGTTTCCTCCGGAACATCCGCGACAAGGATCCAAAAACCCTTTTCCAGAAAACGACCATTACTCCACGGCAACGGGTTCTTCTTTCTTCGAAGATGAAGACGGTGGCCATCGGGCCGCAGGAGCCGTTCGTCATGATCGGCGAGAAAATAAATCCGACCGGCCGGAAGAAGGTCGCCGAAAACATCCGCGCGGGAAACATCGAAGCGCTCATGTCGGATGCGCACGCGCAGGTGATGGCGGGCGCCCAGATGCTGGATGTGAACGTCGGCGTGCCGCTCATCGACGAGCCGGGGATGATGTCCCAGGTAATTACCACGCTCCAGAACTCGATCGAAGCGCCGCTCGTGATCGACTCGAGTTTCTCGCATGCGCTCCAGACCGGCGGCCAGGTCTACTACGGGCGCCCGCTGCTGAACTCGCTGAATGCGGAGCCCGAGAAACTCGACGAAGTGATTCCGATCGCGAAGCGCGTCGGCGGCGCCATTATCGCCCTGACAACCGAAACCGAGGTTCCCGTTAAGGCCGAAGACCGACTTAAGTACGCGAGCATCATCCTCGACCGGCTCCTCGCCGAGGGGTTCACTCGCGACGACGTGGTCTTCGACGTCCTTAGTCTTACGGCGTCCGCGATGCGCGAAGGGGCGATCGAGACTTTCCTCGCGATCGAACTCATCACGAAAGAACTTGGTTGCGCGACCACCTACGGACTGAGCAACTCGTCTTTCGGACTTCCAAACCGACGCTTCGTCCACCAGTCGTTTATGACGACTTCGATCCAGCGCGGGCTGAACTCCGCGATCATGAACGTCCTCGAAAAAGATATCACCGCGCGGATCGCGGCGTCCGAACTCTTCAGCCAGCGGAAGGACGCGGTGGAATACTACCTCGATCGATTCTCCACTCCGATCCCGGAGCATTCGGGTACGGCCGGCGGCGCGGCCACCGCTCCCGCCGCGGACGAAGAGGATCCGACGAAGAACCTGAAACTCGACGACCTCCAGCGGGAGATTTTTTTCGATGTCCTCGACGGAAAGAAGGAAAAGATTGTCGAGGATGCGAATAAATTCATCGCGACACGCTCGGACGAATCGTTCGCGCTTTTCCTGAACGTGATGACTCCGGCGATTCGGCACTTAGGCGACCTCTTCGGAAAACGGAAACGATTCATCCCGCATCTCGTCGCGGCCGCGGAGGCGATGAAGGCGGGTGTCGGCGTTCTGCAGCCTTATCTCGCGTCGTCCAATGCGAATAAGAGCGATCAGAAACCGGGCACGATCGTCTTTGCGACCGTAAAAGGAGACATCCACGACATCGGGAAGAATATCTGCATCCTGATGCTGAAAAACTTCGGCTTCGAAGTGATCGATCTCGGAAGAAACGTGACGATGGAAGAAATCTTCACGGCGGCGAAGAAGCACCAGGCGCAGATCATCGCGCTTTCGGCCCTCATGACGACGACGATGATCCAGATGAAGCTTCTTATCGAAGAGAATAAACGCGAGGGCTACGGGTTCAAGGTCCTGGTCGGCGGCGCGCCGGTGAACCAGGAGTTCGCCGTCGAAATCGGCGCGGATGGGCATAGCGAGGATGTCGGCGGAATCGTCGGAGAGACCGAGAAGGTGCTTTCGGCCATGGGGTATAAGACAGTTTAGGAGTTAGCCGACTTTTAAACGAAGCTTCTTTTTCCCGGTCACGGCACCTAGTAGCTTTGCAGCCTTTTCCAACGACGGCCTCCGCTTACCCTGCTCATACGCTGAATACGCGTTGGTCGATGAGTATCCGAGGAGTTTGGCGACGTCTTTCTGAGAGAGATGATTCTTCGTCCGCTGCCTCGCGAGGATCAGACAGAAAACATCGTCATCGTGATTCGTTTCGATAGTGAATGTCTCATCCGGATGGAGTTCGATCTTAGCTGTGAATTTAGATCGCGGAGGAAGATCAAGAAGTGAAGCAATGAGATCGGATACCATTTTGCTCAAGTCTTCGCGTTGGGTCGCCTGAGTTCCCGCATCGAGTGCCGGAATGTCTGCGATCCACCACTTTCCAGATTTGTGGTATTTACCCTCGATAATCATTTCCCGACCTTCCTTTCTTCCGCCCGCCGAATAATCCTACGGGCAAGGTGTTCACTGACTTCCGAATGTCGAGGAATAGCCTCGGTGTCCCGGCCATTCGTCCAAATGTCGTGACTTCCTCCATGACGCAAAAACCGCCATCCTAGTTTTTCGAGTTCGCGCTCTAAATCTCTACGTTTCATAGATTACAACTAATGATGTCAAAATACAACGCTTGGTGTTTTTTTGTTCTGCCGCAACGACGTATGGGGTAACGTCGCGGATCTACTGCTAAAGCTTGAGCTTCGCCAAAACGCCGCTCCCTGCTTCCTGAACGGCTTCGCGGATGATCTCGCCCAGTGGAGTCTGGTCAAAAGTCGCCACTCCCGCGTCGATCGAAGAAACTTCCACGGCAAGCCCGAGACTTTTTCGCGACTGCTTCTTTTTGGCGCGGGCCTGGGCGAGCACCTTCCCCGTGGTGGTGTCCACCGCCCGAATGAGGACGGAGACACTTGCATGGCTTTTCTTCATCACCGGAGTGATATCGCCCACCCCGAGAAGGCGTCCGACATTCAGCCCGCCTGCGCCACCGCCCTCGCAATACTCGAAACCATCGACGACACCGACGAACGCAATCTTAGCCCTCTGGAACTTGCCGCGCTGGACGGACGTATCTTCCTCCGAATTCATGAGCGCGACCTCATTATCGTAGATCTCCCGAATCGCGTCCCGCTCCATGACTTCGAGGCGCGGGTCTGAACCCAGGTGTTCGACCAGCAAATCGGAAAAGGCACTGCCGAGCCGATCTGCCCATAGGTAGAAGCCGTGACATCCCGGCCCTACGGACGCTCCACTTGCTGTCTTGTCCTTGAACTTGGCAACCGAGACTTGGACCTTCGCTTCGGCCGGCGCCGTCCCGGCGGAAGCAGCGAAAAGGACGAGGATGCATTTAAACGGGATGAGCGCTTGAGAGACTTTCATTCTATTCTCCTGGGGTAAAAACGTTACGAACGATGAACCCCGAAAGAGCAAGAATAGGGCGCAAAACCCACATGCAACGCACCGCCGCATGATGCTAGATTCGTTCGAATATGAACGCATCTTTTATTCCGGTCATTCTTTGTGGCGGCAGTGGAACGCGTCTTTGGCCAAAGTCGCGCGCGTCGGTGCCGAAACAGTATTGTGACCTGCTCGGAATGAATCTTTTCGAAACGACGCTGCTGCGGTTTGAAAAGTATCCGAAGTTCGGAATTATCTCCCTCGCCTCGCAGGCGGCCCTCATCGGACAGTTCACTCCGAAGAGCATGGCGCGCACCTCGAAAGTCCAGGTCCTGGAACCGGTCGGACGAAACACGGCGCCGGCCATCGCGCTCGCGGTACGGAATCTGATGGAGACGGGCGATTCCCAGGCGGTGGTCGGAGTTTTTCCCGCCGACCATTACATCTCCGATACGCCCGAGTTCATGGCCGCGCTTTCGACCGCGATCTACGCGGCCCAGTCGAATGCCGCGAAAGGTTCGATCGTCACCCTCGGAATTAAACCCACCTACCCCGCCACCGGTTACGGCTACATCGAAACGCGATCCGAAGGGACGCAGCCCGGAACCCCGGTTCGCACGGCGACTCGGTTTCACGAAAAACCCGACGCTGCACGCGCGACGGAATACCTCGGAAGCGGAAGCTTCTTCTGGAACGCCGGCATTTTCGTCGCTCGGGTCGACGTGCTTGCGAAAGCGTTCGAAACGCACGCGCCGGAAATTTGGTCGGCGGTGATGGCCATCGAAAATCCGCTCGCGCCGACGAAGAACGAATACGAACGCATCCCTTCGGTCGCCTTCGACGTCGCGATCATGGAAAAACTTCCCGAGCATCTCTGCGTGCCGGCCGACTGCGGCTGGAGCGACGTGGGTTCCTGGGATTCTCTCTTCTCGACGCTCGCCGATCGCACGAAATCAGGTCCTTCGGTGGATAACGTCGTCCGCATCGGTTCGGATGGCGGCTCCGTGCTTCCCCACCGAAACAAGAAAGTCGTCCTTATCGATCTGCCGGATACGAATGTCGTCGACACGGAAGACGCGCTTCTCGTCTATAAGACGGGGTCGTCCGAGAAGGTAAAGAACGCGGTCGATGAGCTCACGAAGCGGAAGTCGCCGGAAGCCACCGCGCATCCATTCGAATACCGCCCGTGGGGGAATTTCGAAATTCTCCGCGATACCGAAGCGTTTAAATCGAAGGTCATCCAGGTGCTGCCCGGCCAGCGGCTGAGCTATCAGTCCCATACGAAGCGCGCAGAGCACTGGATCATCATCAAGGGCGCACCCGAAGTCACTCTGAACGACGAAGTGCTTAAGCCGAAAGCCGGCGAGCACATCTATATCCCGATGGGCGCGAAGCACCGGATCTCGAATCCAGGTACGACGCTCGTCGAATTCGTCGAGGTCCAGGTCGGGACGTACTTCGGCGAAGACGATATCGTTCGATACCAAGACGACTACAAACGGACCTGATCGATGTCGGGTGCCGGGACTCCTTCTTATCGCGACATTCTGGTCGTCGTCGCGATGGACGAGGAGGAAGCGGCTGTCCTCGCCGAACTCCACGACCGACCCTCGACCGAGTCGACGTTCGGCAGGTTCGGGCTGAAGGCTCGAATCTTCTCGGGAGCTCCGACGATTAGCGTGCTGAAAACCGGAATCGGCGCGGTGAACGCGGCGCTGGGCGTGGCCCTCTTCGCGGAATCGCATCCGCTCGACGCCGTGGTTCTACTCGGGGTCGGCGGAGCCATTCGCACGGATCTAGCGATCGGTGATCTGGTGGTTTCGAAACTCGTGCTCCAGCATGATTACCTCTTTTCACTCGATTTCGGCACTCCCCGAGTTCGCCCCGGCGGACTCGTATTCACGAAGAAGGACGCCGAATCGCATTCGCCGTACTTTACCGCATGCCCCGATATTCTCTCGCTCTCCCAAATGGGATCCGAAGGCAGCGCTTTCAGACTCGGCACCATTCTCTCCGGAAACGAGTTCGTCGGAACGTCGGCCCGAAAACAGGCGGTGGCGGAACTCGATGCCGAGGCACTACTCGTGGAAATGGAAGCTGCCGGGGTAGCCCAGGTCGCGGAAAAACTCGGCGTACCTTTCGTAGTGGCGAAGACCGTGGCCGATCGCCTTTTTCCAGATGGGTCGATCGAAAGCGATTTTAGGACCTGCTTAGAGGCGGCTTCGCGGAATGCGGCGCGGGTGGCGCGGGCGCTGATTCGTCATTAGCCGTAGTTTAAGGGAATTAGGCCTCTAAATCCTCTGGTGCGCGTCTTGCCGGCTCATGGTATCCAGGACAAAACTTTCCCAAGGAGAAACCCGCTTATGAAAAAAATTTTAATCGTTTCGCTCGCTCTGATTTCCGCACTTCCAGGCGCCGCGTTCGCGGTGGATTCCGCTCCAGCTTCCAACTTTAACTTCACCTTCTTTGGTAACAACAGCGGACGCTACACGATGGTTGCCTGCAGCTACGCCGAGGCGGTCGCCGAGGAGTTCATGACGAAGTTCGGTGCAACGAACCTCGAAATCTACTGCACCGGCGGAATCCAGCCGTGGGGCATCTTCCCGCTGAATCTTCGCGTCGAATACACCGCCCCGATCCTCACGGGCGAAACCAAGACGGAGAAAGTCGTGCTCGAATCCGACACCTGGAGCTCGAACTGCGATTTCGATACGCGACTGACCCGCGCATTGCTTCGCGACTTCCCGAATGTGAAAGCGACCCGCTCTTCGGACCACTGTTTTCAAGCCGACAGCAGATACGAATATGAGCTGGATGTGACTACGGCTAAGTAGCCGCGAAACGCTTTTTCTACAAAGACCACCAAGACACAGAGAGCCCTGGCCTAACTAGCCGGGGCTTTTTATTAAATGAGACGCACTTGGAATTCGTATGGTTACACACGACCCACCACTATTGCGACTCTCAATCTGAATTTCTCCACTAATTTGTTCAATATAGTTGAAAGCATGGAACAGCCCTAGCCCGGAAGAACCCGTCGGCAAAACTCTTCCGCTTTGTCTAGTTTCTCGTAAGCTAGCTTCAGAAAACCCTGCCCCATTGTCTGAAATTTCTACCAAATTAGAACGCGCACCTGCGGTGACAGAGATTGATATTGGAGCACCCTCCGGACTAGCTTCGAACGCGTTATTGATTAAATTTGAAATCATCCTTTTGAATTCAGTCTCATTAATTTTAGAAATACACGCTGCATCGCCATAGCTAAGTTCAATTTTCCTCTTCCACTCGACTCTCTTCTCGGAAACAACTTCACCAACAGCAACCTGCAGATCTAGGATTGACTCAACAATTGCGTCCTGCTCGGGCAACATCCTTAACGACTCGCAAATCCCAAGAATGCGTTTACTGGCCACAAGAAGCACCTCTCGCCATTCTTCGCTTTCTAGAGCGGCCGCCGGATTCGAGACAATTTTTCGAACGACGGTAGTGGGTGATCGCAAATCATGAATGAGTTGCTGACTGAGTCTTCTCGCAACCATTGCTCGAAATTCGGATAGGTTTCGCTTCTTAGCTTGTTCGGAAACATAATATAGTCCCGCGAGCACAAATGGCGGATCGAGATATCGAGTCAAGTAAGGAATGTCAGTCCGAGTCCCAAAGAAAAACACCAAAATAAGTTTCGTTGTGTCAGCGATAGACGCAATCATGCAGATGAGACCTGCAAACACTACAAATTTGAAAACTCGGTCTGGACGAGGTGGACGGAATTTCCCAATTAAGACCAATACCATTGTAAGCGCAAAAAGAGCGGCCACATAAATATACCCTACAATCTGCCACCTGTGCTCGCCACTTGCACTAAGTCCAGCACTGACCAAAAGCGCTATAATTCCGCTAATTTTTACTATCTCGAGTTCCTTTCTAGGCCTCACCGTAAGAACTAGAAGCAGTCGAGTGGAAGAAATGCCAGCTACAATCCTGATCAGAAAATGGAGATATCCACCAACGATCGGGAACCAATTTCTCAATTGCCCAGACAGTGAAAGATAGAAAAGCGCCCACGAAAAAAGTACTTCGAGAAAAACCTGGATATTGCCATCGCGACTGACTCTTCTATTGAGTGGCCAAAGTAAGATGAGTCCCACAGAGAAGAAGAACACCGAAAAAAAGAGCGGATAGTATTTCTGAAAAACTACTTGCTCTTCTCTGTGTTGATTCAAACTTTCATAATCCCCAACCGATAATTTATAGAGCCAAAACCCAGAATAGAACGCCCTTGGCGCATCTATTTTTACTTTCAGCTGAAGGTTTGGATTATCTACCGCCGTAGCCGGCAGTGGTACGACCGGACCAGAACCATCATAGAGACGGCCGTTAGAACGCATGACTAGGACTCCATCTATCCAAATTTCCTTTAGGCCATGAACTGCAGGGAAGTGGATAGAAGGAAAACCTAGAGCCTGTTGAAAGTAAGAACCGATACTTCGACCCCTCAGCACTCCAATGTAATCGCCCTTGCAGCATTGAACCGAAGTAGGGACCTGCTGAGTTAACGGGATGCTCAGTTCCGGTATTAAGATGGGGCTATCGCCCGAAGAAGGATGGTAGGTCCATTCAATTTCCGACGTGCTCAAAGACACCACTGCGTCACTTAAATCAGCGGCAAGAGCCGCGGGTGTCAAATATATCGCGAAAATTATTCCCCAGATCATGTTCATTATGATCGGCTAAAATGCGAACCACATTACCAAGCGGTAGATCAAACTTTTGACACTTCTGACCCTGCGCTTTCTTTCTCAACTTAAGTAGTAGGCTTCCGAAAAGTTAAGTACTTGAGAAAGCCTAGAGAAATTAACCAGTACAATACATTGTTCAGGTCGCCGCTTTCACTTCTTGAAAGACGCCATCGCCCGTCTTTGGCTCAAGCTCAAGAACTCTTCAATCAAAAGTTCGCTTCCGTTACCGCGCTCGTCTGGATTTTCTTCTATGGGTTACAACTATTTCTCAGCGATTCGCAAAAGACCGATCCAACACCGTGGCTGATTTTCCGATTCGCGTCGATCGCAGTTCTTTTGGCGACCTTTTTTTTCTTGCGACAGGCGGTGTCATCAAAGACGAAAGTCTTTGCCGTTCTCGTTTGTGGAGCTTATCTCTCGAGCAGCTACGCCTACATGAGTAAGTTTGGCTTACCTATGCGGACTTCCTGGGTAGTCACTTTAGGTGCCAGCTTCCTCGCGACTGTGGTGCTTCGGGGACATTTCGCATTTTTACTACTTGCCCTACAAACTGGGGTAATTCTCTCCACCCTTTGGGTTGGAACAATTAACTCCATTTGGTTTGTCAGTGACTCATTATTTGGAGGGGCAATCATCGCGGCGGGCGTTACGTTCCGCTTCTTAAATCTTAAGGCGGAAGAACGGTCTCTTGTTGCACAAGAGGCGTTAAATCAAGACATTCAACACCAACTTTCGATCTATGCTCAAGTTTCGCGATTTATACCGAAAGCTATTCATCGACGGATCCAGGCGGCTACGAAGAGTGGAATTACTATTGAGACCGCGCTGAAAAAGTATTTAAAGGTAGAAAACAGATTTGTAACAATCATGTATTCCGATCTAAGGAACTACTCGCTTCGCTCCCACGATCTAGATTTCGTTAGAGAAGGATTAGTACGTAGCCATGAGTCCGTTACAACAATCGTCGAGCAAAACGAGGGCGTCCCGCAGCAGGCGGGGGATTCAATTCTGGCGTACTTCGCATATGAACAGGAAGATCTTTGTCTCTTACGTGGACTGAATGCAGCTATTCTCTGTCAGCTCGAATGCGACAAGCTGCGCAAGTCAGACCCTCAAACTGATATAGAACGTTACTTTATCGTTACTTCCGGACAAGCCAATGTCGGAAATGTGTTCGGAGATGAGCACTTCGAACTATCGGTAAACGGGAAGCCCGCAAACCTAGCTGCACGCCTCGATGAAATATCTAAGAATCAGTTCTTGAAGAAAAGAATCCTAAATGCGAGCGCAATCTTGCTCGACTTCAATACAAAAAAACGTCTTTTGAGAGTTCTTCCGGGATTGAATCTAACCGAAATCACACTCAGTGATATCGGTATTTCATTACGCACTTACACCGAAGAGAAGCGCGTTTTCCTGTTGCCCGCGACGACAGACGTTGCGGCCATCATCAGTTCAAGGATATCTGAGATTCATAACGAACCAATGGAAGAAAAGAATGAGCACTCGTCCAGAGCCGCTTAATGGCGTAACCGTCGAGAATACAATTTTCCTGGAGGAGATCCGCCAGGGTGACCCTATTTCAATCCAAATTAAAGGATCGAGTTTGGCTACCCAGCCGTGGGGATTTAATCCCTTCGGTTGCGAGATAATTTCAGCATCGACTGTGGGTCAGGTCGGAGAAGTCGTCGTCTTGATATGCCACTTTAAAAATCAAAAGTTTGAAACGCCATGCTTAATTGTCTACGAAATTGACCACCTAGACGGACGAAAAATTTGCGGGCTAAGATTTGTTCACCAGGAGCTGGCTAGACCAGACAAGGACACATCGAGAAGAATTGCGCGGAGATGGACCTGTCCGCTTCATATGTTGCCTACAGGCTCGGCGGCCCACCCTACGAGATACAATGACTACATATTTTTTCGAGTTTTCGATATTGCACCAAATGGAATTCGTGCAATCACAAGTCTCCGCAATAAGCTGCTCGTTCCCGGCGTGGTGATCGAAGCAAGCCTTTCTATACCCGCCATAGGAACAGTGTCGGCACGATTGCGAGTGCGACGAGCTGCTGTGGAAAATTTAGAAGGCAAAGATCAGTTAGTCCTAGGTTTGGAATTCGTTAAACCGGACGAGATACTCCTCAGTACACTTGCTGAATACCTACTGACTTTCGCATCCGAAACATCTGCGCGCAGTCTCCGTGATGAAGGTTTTACTCTCCGATCGCCATTAAGTTCAGCGTTTGACTTTGGATATGTCAAAACGAAGGACGAGTATCGGGAGGTGCTCGAGTTGCGGTGGAGAGCCTATCAGAAGAACAATAAAATCTCAGCCGGAGTCGATTCGACTTTCATGTCTGATGAATTTGACTCGCGCTCTAGAATACTGATTGTAAAGCATCAAGGGAAAATCGTGGGCTCTGTCAGAGCGATGTTCCACGAGGACCAAGACACTACTTCTCACGAACGATACCTCAGACTCCCTCCAACTTTGCCGCCAAAATCGGATTGTGTAGAGGCCTCAAGACTCTGTGTAGACCCAGATTTTCGGGGCATGGACATCGCCTACGAACTGGTAAGCCATCTCGTTCTGCTGACTATCAAATCAGGGAAAAAATATTTTTTTGGGAGTGCCGCAGATTCCCTTAAATCCTTTTGGCGAAGCACTGGGGCAGAGTTTATTGACACCTTTTATACCCATGCAGAGCTAGGGAACCTCGAACACGAAATGCTCGTGAGTGACGTATATGATGCCGTACTAGGAAGATCCGTCTCTAAAACGGAGTGGAAGCGAATCTATAAGGGTCTATATTCTTATTGTATTGATTCAGGGCTAGTGGAACCTACTCTTCTGGATGTCGCGCGAATTGCAATTTATCGGGTGTAGAGCACTATAATGAAATGAGAGTGGCAGAGCCCATCCCTCTTCCCCTTCCCCCACATTTTCGCTAACTTAGTCCCCTATGTCCCTCTCCGGAAAAAAGCCGTTCGAACCTGTACGTCCCGACGTTTCCTTACCCGGAGAAGAGGAAAAGATACTCGCCTTCTGGGAGAAGAATAAGATCTTCGAAAAGTCGGTGAAGGCTCGCGCGACCGGACCCGAGGCGAAGGCGTATTCGTTTTATGACGGTCCTCCCTTCGCGACCGGACTCCCCCACTACGGCCACCTCCTCGCCGGAACTTTAAAAGACGTCGTGCCCCGTTACTGGACGATGAAGGGGTATTCGATCCCTCGCCGCTTCGGCTGGGATTGCCACGGACTTCCGGTCGAATACGAAATTAATAAATCCCTCGGAATAAAGTCGAACAAAGACGTCCTCGAAATGGGGATTGATAAGTACAACGCCGCTTGCCGCGGCATCGTCCAGCGCTACTCGCAGGAGTGGAAGCGGACCGTGAAAAGAATCGGCCGCTGGGTCGACATGGAAGACGCGTACTTTACGATGTCCCCGGAATTCATGTCCTCCGTCTGGTGGGTCTTTAAACAGATGTACGACAAGGGCCTGATCTACGAGGGGTATAAGGTCGTGCCTTACTCGGTCGGTCTTTCCACGGCGCTTTCGAACTTCGAAGCGAACCTAAATTATAAAATGGTCCAGGATCCGGCGCTGACCGTAGCCTTTCCCGTGAAAGGAAAGCCGAATGTCTCCCTCCTGGCCTGGACGACGACTCCATGGACCCTTCCGTCGAACTTAGGTCTCGCCGTCCACCAGGACGCCGACTACGTTCGCGTGAAAGAAAAAGCCGGATCGCACGAATATATTCTCGCGAAAGCCCTGTGGAAAAATCCGTTCGGCAAAGAAGCCGAGAAGAACTTCGAGATCCTAGAGGAGATGAAGGGCGCCGCGCTCCTCGGCTGGAAGTACGAGCCTCTCTTCCCGTTCTTCGCCGATAAGGAAAAGGAAGGCGCCTTTAAAGTCATCCACTCCGACCACGTCACGATGGACTCCGGCGTCGGCATCGTGCACATGGCTCCCGCCTTCGGAGAAGAAGACTATGCCGCCTGCCAGAAGAACGGCATTCCGCTCGTAAACCCCGTCGATGACGACGGAATGTTCACCTCCGCCGTCGGTCCTTACGCCGGTCGCCGGGTGAAAGACGCCGACAAGGATCTGATCGCCGAGATCAAAGCCAAGGGCCGCCTCGTAAAACACGACACGCTCGAACACTCTTACCCCTACTGCTGGCGCACCGACACTCCGCTCATCTATCGCGCGGTTTCCTCGTGGTTCGTCCGCGTGGAAAAAATTAAAGACCAGCTCATGGCCGCGAACGCGACCACCCGCTGGGTGCCCGAACACCTGCGCGACGGTCGCTTCGGAAACTGGCTCGAAAACGCGCGCGACTGGGCCATTTCGCGAAATCGCTTCTGGGGAACGCCGATTCCGCTCTGGCGGAACAAAGAAGGCGAAATCATCTGCATCGGCTCCGGGGACGAGCTCGCGAAGCTTTCCGGAAAACCCGTGACCGATCTCCACATGGATTCCATCGACTCGATCACGATTCCTTCCCCGACCGGAAAGTCGCCGCTAAAGCGCGTCGAAGTCGTCCTCGACTGCTGGTTCGAGTCCGGATCGATGCCTTACGCGCAGCTCGGATATCCAAAGACGAATCAAGCCGAATTCGAGCGCACTTTCCCCGCCGATTTCATCGCCGAAGGCCTCGACCAAACCCGCGGCTGGTTCTACACCCTGATGGTGATCGGGACCGCGCTCTACGGAAAAGCTCCGTTTAAAAACGTCGTCGTGAACGGACTGATCCTCGCCGAAGACGGCAAGAAGATGTCGAAGTCTTTAAAGAACTATCCGGATCCGAACGAAGTCCTCGGTCGCCACGGCGCCGATGCGCTCCGGCTCTATATGATTAACTCTCCGGTCGTGAAGGCCGAGGAACTCCGGTTTAACGAAAAGCATGTGACGGAAGTCGTGCGGAAGATCCTCCTTCGCTGGTGGAACTCCTACGCCTTTTTCGTGAACTACGCGAACGTCGACGGATTCGTTCCCGGAAAACTCGATCCTGCCGGGAGCCCGAACCTGCTCGACCAGTGGATTCTCTCCCGGCTGAACTCGCTCGTCCGGAATACCGAAACCGAAATGGCCGGATACCGACTCTATAACGTCGTCCCGCATCTGCTCGGCTTCGTCGAAGAACTCACGAATACCTACATCCGCTTTAACCGCGCGCATTTCTGGAAGAACGGAATGCCGGAAGACAAACGCTACGCATTCGAGACCCTCCACCATGTCCTCGTCGATCTTTCGAAGATCATGGCGCCGTTCGCGCCGTTCCTCTCCGAAACGATCTTCCAGAATTTGCGCGGAGTGCTTCCGAAGGCGGCCGAGTCCGTCCATCTCGAGGATTTCCCGCACGCGAAGGAAGAACTCATCCACCCCGAACTCGAAGAAGCCGTCCGGGTCATGGACGCGCTCGTCACCCTCGGCCGCAACCACCGCGAGAAAATCAAGGTAAAGGCGAAGATCCCGCTTCTCTCGATGAAGATCATCCATCGCGAGAAACGCGTGCTCGAGAACCTCCAGAAGTTCGAAGCTTATTTCCGCGACGAGCTGAATATCCGGAAGATCGAATACGCCGCGAACGAAGACGACTTCATCCAGATCACCGCGAAGGCGAACTTCCAAGTTCTCGGAAAACGCCTCGGACCGAAGATGAAAGCCGTCGGAGCCGGGATCGCGGGGTTGAAACTCGCGGATCTGCTTAAACTCGAAGCGGGCGAAACTCTGCATATCGACGGGGAATCGATCACGCTCGTCGACATCGACCTCCGCCGCGCCCCGAAGGGAGCCCAGCCGAACCTCTCGGTCGATTCCCTCGTCTCGATCGAAGTCGATCCGACCGTCACGCCCGAACAAGAGGCCGAGGGCAACCTGCGCACCCTGACTCGCGCGGTGAACCAGAAGCGGAAATTCGAGAATCTGAACCTCGATGACCGCATCGAGATCACGCTCCCGAAGGATGTCGAATCCGTCATCGCGATCGATCCGGAGTTCTTCAAGGGCGAAACCCTCTGTACCCGCTATGGCTTCGGCGACCCGACTCCGGGAGGCGGGAACCTCCTGGATCTCGAGCCCGAAGAAATCGTCAAACAGATCCAGATCAAGGTCGTAAAAGCGTAAAAGGCGCGAGATGCCGACTTTCCCGCGAAACGACGCTCCTTCCGGCTTGACGGAGGTGCGTCGAAGGCATAGCTAAGGCGGATTCACCGTCCCTTTGGCCCCTTTTTTCGCTCGAATTGATAGGTTTACGTCCATGCTCGCCCTCCTTGCTGTCCTCTCGCTGATTTCGTCCGATGGCTACGCCGATCCCCGAAACGCTCCCGGTTACTGCGTCCTCTTCGATCTCCAAGCCTCCGGCGATGCCGAAATCGTCGATGGTTACGGCGCCTATCTCCAGCTGTACGTCGCCGGGCCTCGCTACACTTTCCGATACTGCGATAACTTCGAAGGCAAAGGCCTCGACGGCGCGCCGAATCTGTCGCGGAAGCGCGCGACGTTCGTGCCCATGGGCAGCGCGGATCCGACCGCCTATCGCTGCCGCGAGTACACTCCCGCGGAAGTCGCCGCCGGCCGCGAGATCATCGGCATCGGCGGGAAAGCGATGTTCGTACTCAGTTCTTCCGCATGGTCCGCGGCCCACGGCGGCGACCTCCTCTTTAAGTTCGCGAAACGCATCCCGCTCATCGGCTCCCCGACCTATCGCACGCTGCGTATCCGCGCGATTCGCGAAAACTCCCCCGACCTCGCCTTCACCGTCGAATCCGTCGTACCGCGCGCGGGCGTCTATCCCACGGAACTGCTTTCGTTCGGAGTCTCGACTTCGGGCTTGGGCTTTCCGAACGGCATCGATCGCCTCGTCCTTAACCCGCACGCGCGAAATCAGGTGCGCGTGAATATCGACCAGCTCGAGAGATAGATGCAGAAGAAGACCTCGAAAAAGTCCGCCTACCCGGGTGAAGATTTCGTTTCGAGGTCCGGCCCCCCCGTGAAAAAAGGGGCGCCTCCGTCCTACGAATTCGAACCGATCGGGGTCGTGCGCACCGCCTTCGCGGAAAAATTCGGCATTCCTCGCCAACCCGGCATGGTTTCCGAAGCGAAGGGGGTGATCGAACTGAATAAACATCCGTTCTTCGCGATCGCCTGCCAGAAGCTCGAGACTTTTTCGCACCTCTGGATTCTTTTCGTCTTCCACGAACACGGCGCGCGCGACTGGAAGCCTTCGATTCGTCCCCCCCGACTCGGCGGAAGGAAGAAAGTCGGCGTCCTCGCCTCGCGCTCGCCGCATCGACCGAATCCGATCGGGCTCTCGGCGGTGAAACTCGATCGCATCGAATTCGACCATCCGAAAGGGGTTCGTATCCATGTCTCCGGCGTCGATCTCCTCGACGGCACCCCGGTGCTGGATATTAAACCTTACATTCCGTTCGCGGACTCGATCCCCGACGCCCACGCCGGCTGGGCCGCGGAGCCCATCGAAAAGTTCCCGGTCACCTTCACCGAACCCGCCCTCGAGGCGATCGAGAAGCACCAGTCGCGGCTCCGCGCGGAGAAGCATGATCCGTCGATCGACCTGAAGCGCATGGTCGTCGAGATGCTCGAGCTCGACCCCCGGCCGGCTTCGCAAAAACGCAAAATGCCGCCGGAAAACGAGGATTCGAAGGGGCTGAAGTTCGCGTTTACGATCTTCGACGTCGATGTGAAATGGATGATCCGAGAAGACGGATTCAGCGTGCTCGATCTCGTCGACCTGGCGAAAGTCGATCGGAAACGCCCGATTTAGATCCGCGCCGGCGCGTTACTGGGAATTCGCCGAAAGTTTCTCGCGCGTATAGACGACCTTGCCATAGATCGTTCGGTTGGCTTCGATCCGCAGACCGTGGAGCTCGTAGACCTCGTCGGAGCGGCGGGCGAAATGATAGCCCCCGTTCCAGGTGCTGCCGATCTGGCTGGCGACCGTACCCGCGTCGGCGCTGCGAACTTCTCCACCGAAAGCGACCGATAACGAAGACGATGTCGTCGAACGGAACGCGATATTATAGAGGCGCGTTTCGACATCGAAGTATCCGGCGTTATAACGTTTCAGATCCGTCGGCAGCGCGAGCTGGGTGGTGAACGCCGTCAAGGAGCCGACGGTCTCGCGGCAGCGAAGTCCGGTTTCGTAAGCCGGTTTCGCCGGATCACGGCCGATCTCGCGCTCGAGATACTGGATCCGGGAGATCCGGGTGGCGGCGCCGGTCGAGACGATTTTCGTTTCGACGTAGGCTTCGGAGTTTTCGTAGCGATAGATTCCGGCGGGAAGCGTGGCGAGGGAAAGATTCGGCTGGGCCGCGCCCGCCGAATCGAATGTCTTCGTCGTCTCGGAACACGGAGCCTGGGTGATCGGTCCGCCGTTTTTCGACGGAGAGTCTTCGGTTCCGGCCGTACAGCCCGCAAGGAGGGTGACGGCCAGAGTCCAAAGCGTGGATTGAAATAGAGTCTTCGTATTCATGATCGTCCCCCTTTCTCCCATGATCGAAGCCTAACCAGATTACCGAGCGCGATCGAGCGTAATCTGCGTCGGGAAACACCAGGTATTCATCTGCTGGTAACCCATGTTCGCAGGCTGGAGCGTGCCGGTCAGGCGGCGACCGTTCTCGATCGCTTCGAGCGATCCTTCGAGAACGCATCCGGCGCCCATCATCGAGGTCATCGGAATCAGGCGCACGCCTTCAAGTCGGTTCGCCGAGCGAGCGTTCGCTTCGAAGCGATACGTCTCGGTCGCGCCGGCGACCTGTCCAGGGATCTGCTGCTGCTGAGCGAATCCCTGCTGGGCGGCGTTGTAGGTTCCGGTCACGATGTCACCATCGTGGCGAAGTTCGGCGGTCACTCCGCGATACTGTCCGCCCATCGGCATCTGGGGCATGTACTGTTGCGGCTGTCCGGTCTGGCCCGGCTGTTGGGCTTGCGGCATTTTAATCTCCGATCCGGAGTAAGCGCCGTCATAATTATCACGTCCGCAGCCGGTCAGGCCTAAGCCGAGCACAGTCGCCGCGATTACCATCATCAGTTTCTTCGAGTTCAACATAAGCTTCTCTCTCCCTATAAACACACTGTCGTTACCCGTATTAGAGCAAGGGGTAGGCCAAAATGACGCGACGCCTATACCCTCTAGATTCGAGATGGGAACGATTTTAGGGCCTTTCCCTGTCTAAACCTTAGACGGGTGTCAGCTTTGGCCCCCGCCTAAGAATGCCGAACTCTTCGATTCTCCTCGGGAATCGGTAAGCGTAACCTAGGCCTATGAACCTCCTGCTGACAGGTGCCACGGGCTTTATCGGAACCGCTTTTATCCGGGCGGCCGTCCGGGAACTCGCCGAAATCCGGGTTCTCGCCCGAGACCCCGAAAAAGCCCGAAAGCGCCTCTCTCCTTTATTTGCCGGCACGAAGTGTAAGCTCTCCGTTTTCGGTTGGTCGCCAGACCGAGAGGTCGCCCCGGCGACCGCTTTCGAAGGGGTCGATGCCGTCATGCACCTCGCAGGCGAAAACGTCGGCGCAGGGCGTTGGTCGACCGAGACCAAACGCCGCATCTTTTCCTCCCGCCAGGTGGGCACCCGGAACCTGGTCGCCGCGATTAACCAGATGGCCCGGGCCCCGATCTTCATTTCCGCGAGTGCCGTCGGCTACTACGGCGACCGGGGGGACGAGGTCCTGACGGAGGACAGTACCTCCGGCAAGGGGTTTCTGACCGAGGTCTGCATTACCTGGGAAACCGAAGCTCGCCTGGCCCACGTCTCCCGCCTTGTCCAGCCGCGGTTCGGGATCGTCCTCGGCCGCGAAGGTGGGGCCCTCGAAAAGATCATCCCGCTTTTCAAGTCCGGGCTCGGCGGTCGCCTGGGCGACGGAAAACAGTGGGTCAGCTGGATCCATATCGACGATGCGGTCGGGATCCTCCTCCATTTCCTAAAGAACCCGGTCACTGGGACTTACAACGTCACCGCCCCGAACCCGGTCACGAACACCGACTTTACCCATGCCATCGGAACCGCCCTCCACCGGCCGACGGTCTTTGCCGTTCCCGAGTTCGCCCTTAAGCTGGCCTTAGGGGAGATGGCGGAGCAAACCCTTCTGTCCTCGCAACGCGTTAGCGGAGACAAGGTCCAGGCCTCTGGCTACCGATTTCGTTATCCGACGATCGATACGGCCCTCGACGCGATCGTCGGATCTTAATCAGTTCTCGCCTGAATTCTGCACCAGGTCGTGATACCCCCCGGGCATATGAAAGCCTTCGGTATCCTGCTCCTGGTCCTCGTTCTTTCGCTCATTTCCACCGCGCAGTCGGCGACCTTCCCCGAGACGGCCACCCGATGCCCGATCCTGACCGAAGGCGAGACGGCGGCCGACTGTCCATGGGCGGAGATCGTCCGCGACCTCGAAACGGTGATCCGGACGAACGAAAATCCCGAGACGACGAACCTGAAAGTTTCCGCGCGCCTCGATGTGATCGCGCCCGAACTGATGCGCCGAATGGAAATCGAAGGCAAGCTCGCCGGCGCGACGAAACTTCTCTGGGGCCGCTCGATCAACTTCGACGAAGGCGTGAAGAAGATCATCGTCCCCGAGCCGATCCTCGATAACGTACTCGCGCGCGTCGGCGTCGCGAAACGCGGCGAGGGCGTCGACTCCCCGATCGCCGATCGCATCGTGCACGCGGGTTTCGAACACACCTACGCATATTTGCTCTCGAATCTTAAAACCCCTTACGGATACAAACGCCTTCGCTGGGTTCGTCCTGACATCGAAAATGGTTTCGGCCTCCCCGCCGGATCCATCTCGCCGCTGCCTCCGCAGGGCGGACTGTTCGCGAATGTCACCCACTTCGCCGGCCGCATCGCGTTTCGCGAAATGAACGAACAGGACCTGGCGGCGACGCGCGTTCTGAAACGCGGATTCCAGGCTGCGCGTTCGATCCGCAGTTTCGAATACGCCTCGCTTCGCGGCCGCCGCATCACCGAGACGGTCGAAATCACCGACGGCGCGAACCCCGCGCGAGTGATCGAGATCCGCACGGACTTCGTCCCGTTCACGAAAGCGTCCGGCGAGGCGACCGGCGGGAACGCCGAACTCCTCATTTACTCGATCCGCGACTCCGCGCTGAAGCTTCCTTACCTCGTAACCGCCTTCCCGATCGCGAAGGGGTTCAGCGACAACGCCGCCGATCCGAAGAACCTCGGCGACGACAAGACGATCTTCACGCGCTACAACGCCTTCGTTCCGGGGCTAACCGACGCGAAACTTCCGCTCGCCGGGAAGCGGACGCTTTCCTCCTTTTAAGCGTTTCCCCTCGTCGGCTGTCTCACCCACCAGGTCCCGCATCATGTCGAAACCATCATCGAATTCCGCGAATCCCGTCGCCCCGGTCATTTCCGTAAAGAATGTCCGCCGCGTCTTCCGTTCTCCCCAGAAGGCCGAAGGTATGAAGGGGACGATCGAACTCCTGCTCAAGCCGCGGTTCTCGGAGCACCACGCGCTTAAAGAAGTGTCCTTCACGATCGAGCCCGGTTCGTTCGTCGGACTGATCGGCGCGAACGGCGCGGGAAAGACGACCCTCCTCAAAATCCTGTCCGGACTGATCCCGCCCTCCCATGGGGAGGCGAAGGTACTCGGATTCACCCCCTTCGACCGAACGATGGAATTTCGAAATTCCATTTCGCTCGTCATGGGCCAGAAAGCCCAGCTCTGGTGGGACCTTCCGGCGACCGACGCGTTCGACCTGCTGAAGGCGATCTACGAGATTCCGGAAGCGAAGTACCGCGAGCGGTTGAACACGCTTGCCGAACTGCTCGACGTGACGAAACTGCTGCAAACGCAGATTCGTCGTTTGTCCCTCGGCGAACGGATGAAGATGGAACTCATCGGCGCGCTCCTCCACTGGCCGAAGGTGATCTTTCTCGACGAGCCGACGATCGGACTCGACGTGCTCGCCGCGGAAAAACTTCGCGACTTTCTGAAGGTGTTCAACCAGCGCGAGAAAGCGACGATCATCCTGACCTCGCACAACATGGACGACATCGAACGTCTTTGCTCCCGGGTCATGATCCTGAAGACGGGCGAGATGATCTTCGACGGCGCTCCTTCCAAACTTCTGAACGAAGGCGAATGCCGCCTGCGGGTCCGGCTGAAGGAACCTCTCCGGATCGACGACCTCGCGGCGATCACCGGAATTCCCGCCGAGAAGATCTCGACCGACGAGAAGTCCGAAGCCGCGGCCGAAGGCGGCGAGGGAGAGACGGGCGAAGGTACGGAAGAGTCCGGCTCCGCCGACGCGGCCGGGGTCCCGGCGTTTTACTTCGAGACCCAGAAGGACTCCGTCATCCGGATCCTCCAGTCGATCATGGGCAAAGCGACGATCCTCGACATGGGGATCGAAGAGCAGAGTCTCGAGAGCGTGATCAGCCGAATCTACTCCGAAGGCGGCATCCGCGAAAACCTCCGGGGTGACGACGGGGTCACTCGTAATGTCTAGCTCCTCGGCCGGCGTCGCGACTTCGCGGGGCTTTCCTCGGTTCCGATTCCAGTGGCGGCTCGCCGCCCTGAAAAACGGGTTCCAGGACGCGACCGCGTACCGCATCGAATTTCTCCTCGAAGTCTTCGGGGCGGCCTTCGTTCCGGCCGCCATCCAGTGGGTTCTCTGGTACGCGATGTTTAAGGTCGGCGGCCAGGAGACCGTGGGCGGACTCACTTACCACGAGATGCTCGGATACACCTTCACTTCGATCCTCTTCACCCAGATCCGCGGCGGGGATCACGACTTCGAACTGATGGAGATGATCCGCTCGGGCGGACTCTCGAACTACCTGCTTCGCCCCGCGAGCGTCGTCGAGTTCGTCTACATCCGCGGGCTCGCGCCGAAACTTTTCTTGTCCGCGATCTGCATCGCGATCGGGATCTCGGTCTCGTTCTTCACGGACGCGATTTCGGCGCCGCGGATGCTCGCCGCGATGGGGCTCGCAATTCTCGGGAACATCATCCACTACCAGATCGGCGCCCTCATCGCGACGCTCGCCTTTTACTGGGAGGAGGCCTACTCGGTACTGATGGTGAAGAACATGATCGTCCAGATCCTCTCGGGCGAACTCCTCCCCCTCACTCTTTTCCCGGTCAGCCTCGAATGGATCTGGAAGGCCGCCCCTTTCTATCTCTATGTCTTCGGCCCGACCCAGTACGCGCTCGGTCGATGGAGCGACACGCAGTTCGTGAACGCCCTGGGCGTGGCTTGCGTCTGGATCGTCGGACTTTCGTTTCTCGTGAGCTGGAGCTGGCGCGTGAGCATTAAACGTTACCTCTCCCTGGGAGGCTGATTATGGCGAAACTTCTGAAGTACGCCCGAGTTTTTGGGATCCAGCTGAAGAACAACTTCGTTCGCGAGGCCGTCTATCGCTCGAATTTCCTGACCATGCTCGTGGTCGACCTCGTCTGGATCGCCGTCGAGTTCACTCTCTTCACCGTGATCTACGCCAACACCGAAACCTTGGCCGGCTGGACGAAGGAGCAAGTCTTCTTCTTCCTCGGGATATTCTTCGCGTCGGACGCCCTCTTCACGACTTTCTTCCAGCGCAACTTCTGGAACTTCTCCGATCTGGTGAATAAAGGAGAGCTCGACATTCTCCTCACGAAACCGGTGAGCCCCGTATTCCTCTCGCTCACCCGATGGATGAATCTCACGTCGATCTTCAACCTCTTCCTCGGAATCGGGATCGCCATTCGGTTCGCCGATGCGGCCGGCTTCGCGGGCGGTTGGCGCTGGGCGCTTCTGCCGGTCTGGCTCCTGATCGGGTTGGCCGCGGCGCTCTCGCTCCGGTTCGCTTTTTCGATCTGGGTTTTCTGGACGGATCGGAGCTGGGCGATGTCGAGGCTCTATTACCAGTTCTTCCATTTCGCGACGAAGCCCGACTCGATCTTTCCCGTCGCGATCCGTTACTCGATCATGACCTTCCTGCCGTTCGCATTCATGATGCTCATGCACGGCACGCTCTCCGATACGTT
>CAZIAL010000005.1:0-109968 GCA_964536965.1 uncultured Bacteriovoracaceae bacterium | reverse complement strand
GCTTTTTCTTTTCGTTTGGCTCCGGTCCTTCCGGTAAGATCGATCCATGTCCGAGATCAAACGACTCGAGGATCTCCTGATCGAAGGGGAAGCCGTGCCCGCTTCCGAATGGCAGGTCCGCGCTATCCGGAGCGAGCAATGCCTCTCTTATCTCGCGTGGAACGAAGCTTCGCGGGAAGCCCTGCTGGTCGATCCGAAAGACGAGGATGCCGGCGCTTACCGCGACCTCATTCGGGAGCGCGCGGGTTATCGCTGGGTGGGCGTGATCGATACCCATACCCATGCGGACCATATCTCGATCGCCGCGCAGCTCGCCGACGAGCTGGCCGCGCCGCTGATCATGCACGATCTCGCGCCGTCCACGCGTCCGCATCTGCGCGTCGCGAAGACGACCTTCCTTCCCACCCAGGCGTCGCCGCTCCGGCTGATCTCCACTCCAGGCCACACCCAGGATGCGATGGTTGCCCTCTGGGGCCCCTTTCTCTTTACGGGCGATACGCTTCTATTCGGGGATACGGGACGGGACGACCTTCCGGGTGGAGACGCCGATGCGCATTTCGAAAGTTTGCAGCGGCTGAAGAAATACGCGGCGAAGGAAACCATCGTTTTGCCCGGACATGATCATCGCGGTGGACGCGCGTCGAGCTGGAAGAAGCAGCTCGAACTGAACTCTTCCCTGTCTCAGAGTCGCGAGGATTTCGTTCGCGAGGCTACCGCCTTCGACGCTCCCGCGCCGACGCTACTGAAACAAGCCCTGCGAGAGAACATGCGATGATCCTATCGTGGGGCGTGATCGGAGTGACGGTGGGTTTGCTCCTGGGCATCACGGGGGCAGGTGGCGCCGTGATCGCGGTCCCGCTCTTCGTCTATCTCGCCGACGCGAATATCCGGGACGCGACGGGACTGTCACTGATCGCCGTCCTAGCGGGCGCGATACTGAACTGGATTTTTCAAGCCCGGGCGACGGACTATGGCCTCGCCCTGCTGCTGTTTTTCTTCTCGGCCATCGGCAGCTACGCCTTCAAGCCCTTGAAAGCCCTCTCGCCCGACTGGGTCATCACTTCCATCTTTCTGGCTTCGACCGGATGGAGCCTCTATGCGCTTTGGCGAAAGGAAGCGATCGCCCTCGATCACTCCGTGCCGATTCCCGGGAAGTCGGATCATCATATCCTCAAAGTCATCGCCGGCGGGATCGGTCTCGGCGGATTGATTACGATGACCGGTCTCGGTGGCGGCGTGATTCTCATTCCGTTTCTCCGCGGCGTTTTCAGAATTCCCCTCACTCGCGCGGCGGCGACCAGCTTACTGACCGTTTTGCTTTCTTCCATCTTCGCGCTCTGGGTCCAGCGCGAGTGGCTCGCGGATCACCTCGAGACAGGACCGACCGGCGCGCTCGTCGCGGGCAGCGTGGCCGCGGCGCTGGCGACGAAAATGATCACGCCGGCATTGCCCGCCGAGAAACTCGACAGAATTCGCACGCTTTTGATCACCTTCGTAATTTTAATCTCCGCCGGCAGTTTAATTTACGGCCTATTCGCTCGGCACCTTTGACCGATCGTCGATCGTGATCTATTCTTAGGATTCACGGACTCGCTCACGAAGACGCCGAGTTTTTAAATCCGCCGCGCCATGGAGGGTGCCAAAGGAATGACAAGACTTCAGGGACGTTCCCTTTTCCTCGCCAGAAGTTTCTTAGTCCTCGTCTGCCTTGGTGCGCCCGCATGCGCGAGCTCCCGGGCGGTAGAAAAACCGGACGCGCGGTCGATTCCCGGCCTCCCGGACGGACCCGTCGAAGCGATCCGCGAGATCGAGGAAGAAATCCTTCGGGCCGATGCGGAGATCGAAACCGCCGAGCCACGCGTGAGCGCGGAGAGCGAGACCAAGGTAGCGGCGGCGCCCAAACCGGCCCATCGCTCCCGGATCCCCCTCGAGATCAACGAAAACGTGATGAAGTGGATTCACTACTTCACCGTGACCGATCGAGAACGTTTCCACCGTTTCCTAAAGCGCGGCAGCGTCTACAAGGAGTTGGTGCAGGACATCCTTCGCAAAAACAACGTACCGACCGATCTCTATTATCTCGCGATGATCGAAAGCGGATATGTAACCCACGCGAAATCACACGCCAGCGCCGTCGGAATTTGGCAGTTCATTCCCGGTACTGGAAAACGGTACGGTCTCCAGCAAAACGCCTATGTCGACGAACGTCGCGACGTCGTGCGCGCCACGGACGCGGCGGCGAAATACCTGCGCAACCTCCACAACGCCTTCCAGTCCTGGTACCTGGCCATGGCCGGCTACAACGCGGGCGAAGGTCGGATCCTCGGAGCGCTCATGCGCGGCGGCAGTCGCGACTTCTGGGATCTTGTCGAGAGAAAGGCCCTTCCGCCGGAAACTCGAAACTATGTGCCGAAGTTCCTCGCCGCGACCCTCATCGGAAAGAATCCGGCGAAGTACGGATTCAAGGACATCGATGCGCCGTCCTTTCCGAAGGTAAAACCCCTTTCCGTACCGCCGGGTGCCGAACTCGCGACCGTTTCGCGCCAGTCGGGCATTCCTCTGCGGACCCTCCGGACCCTCAATCCCCATTTGCGGCGCACGACCACTCCTCGCACCGGTCGTCCCTACGCGCTCTGGATCCCGCAGAACAGCTCCGTCGATGCGGACGCCGTCCAAAAGGAGCTCGCGAGTCTGAGCGCTTCCGTGACTTCGAAGCAAAGCTCCGCTCGCCAAGCGACGGCGGCGCGGAATTTCGCGAAACCTCGCGCGAAGGTGGCCCGACGGACCCATGTGATCCGCCGCGGAGAAACCCTCTGGGGGATCGCCCAGCGATACAACCTCTCCCTCGACAGTCTGAAGCGCATGAACGGCCTTCGCTCGAATCAGGCTCTGGCCGGAAAACGACTGAAGGTCGCGGGCTTCAGAATTCCCACGACGATCGTTCACAAAGTAAGATCGGGCGAAGGCCTGACCACCATCGCTTCGCGCTATCGGGTATCCATGTCGAAGATCAAGGAAATGAACGCGCTCCGCTCGAATCGAATCTACGTCGGTCAGCGCCTGGTCATTGCCAAAGGCATTTAGGTCCGTTTAGCATCGCGGGATGTGTTATTCCGCACTCGTCAATCAGAACGCGAAGGATCTTAGCCTGACCTACCAGGCACGGATTCAGCCCGATTTGTTCGAGGATCTTTTTCGTGGACGCCTCGCCGGCAGCGGCGCGAAAATTCCGCGCGCGATGGAAGCCGCGTTTTTGGAGGCACCGAAGTCAGCCGCGGAGCTGCGAATCGCGAAAGCCATTCGCGAATACCGCCAAATCGAGAAACAGCAACTCCAGACCGAACTTGCGGGCCAGGAAAAGAGACTTGCCGCCGCGGAGATCGCGCTCGCCGCGAAAACGACGAAGAAGGCGCTGAATGACCGGCGCATCGCAAAGGACAAGATCGAAAGAATCGGGATCCGGCTCCACCTGCTCGAATCCGGGGAGATCGGAGAATCGGATTCTCGGATCTGGCCAGGGATGTACGCGCCGCTCATCCTGCATCAGGATGGAACGCGAGTCATTCGGCCCTTTCGCTACCTGCTCCGGCCTCGCGGGCAAAACGCCGAATTCGATCGAAAGTTCAGCGGATCTTACAATGCTCGTCGCGATCGTTTGCGTGAGGTCTTCTGGTGGAAGTCCGTTTTCGGAAAGAACCACGGAGTTCTGCCCATTCGCGCATTCTACGAAAACGTGAAACTCCATCGTTTCGAGAACCGCGAGTTAAGACCAGGTGAAACAGAGAAAAACATCGTCTTACGATTCCAGCCCGAGGCGATCGAAGAAATGATCGTCCCCTGCATCTGGGATCGAAATGAATCCGACTCCTTCACGCTCGACAGCTTCGCCCTGATCACCGACGAACCGAACCCCGAAGTGGCGGCGGCGGGCCATGACCGGACTCCGATTCTGCTGAAGGAAAAGTATCTCGATCTCTGGCTCTCCACGGGAACCGCGGATCCGGCGACCTATGAAATCGCGTTCGACGACAAGCAGCCGACTTTTTTCGAACACTCCATCGCCGCCTGAGCGAATCGCGGGCTCGAATGATCTGAAGGATCTGACGGATCTAACAGAAACGCGCGGAGGTTTGCCCCGGCACAGCAGTTGCTATCTCTGGATCCGTACGAAACAGCCCCACTGAATCACACCCTTGCGAATGACATCACGGAGAAACCCTATGCGATCCAAATCGATTTCGAAAAAAGCCCTCCTCGCTTCCCTCATGCTTGGCACCATTTCCTTCGCCTGCGGAGACAGCGATGATGAGAGCCGTCGCGAAGAACAGCTCGGCCAAAACACCATCATCGTGGGCCGCTATGTCTCTACCCGATGCTTCAAGAACAAACTCGCCACTGCCGCGGCACTCGGAGCCGATCGCTTCTCCACGGCGGAATTCGATCTCCTTCCGGACTCGACCGGGACGGTGACTTTCCGAAACTATACGGACGTGAACTGCACGGCATTCGATCGCGATCAAATCATCGCCGTAGAGAATGTGAAGGTCGAAAAAATGGGCGACGGATCGGTGATGACCCTCGATCAGGTCGGCGTCATCGTCGACCCTCGCTGGTATGTGCCCGTCGCCAGCTCGTCCATCGGATATCACTTCGACGTCGACTACGCGGACGGAAGCTCCGGGCCATACCTCGTCGCTCCGAGCGGCAGCGAACTCGCCGAATTCTTCTCCAACCCCGCTGGTCAGGGCGTCGATTTCGACAAAGCCGACTAAGTCAAAGACGGGGCTTCGCCCCGATCCCATTCGGATCGGCTGAGGGGCCCCGCACGACTTCGCATCGCAACGCATCACTCCCTGCCCGCGAGTTTTTCGAGTTATCCCCTTGCCTAATTTCGCGCGGAATGTGAGTTAAGTAGTGGAATCCACACCCTTTATGGATGGATTCACCGAAGTTGGGGACGTAGCTCAGTTGGTAGAGCGTCGTGTTCGCAATGCGAAGGTCAGGGGTTCGAGACCCCTCGTCTCCACCATTTCATCCCACGTCTTCATCCCGCGTCTTCATCTCGAACAAATGAGCCTGAAAAATACGCCTGAACTTCTCGCCTTCCTTTCGACCTATTTTCCGGAAGCCGACCCCGAAGCGGATGGCGAATCGGTCCGGGCCTTTCTGAAGTCTTCATCCGAACCGCAGCGCTCCCAGGTCCTTTCTCAGGCCCGCACCGCGGCGACGGCGAGCGACCTTTCCGTCGAGGAACTCGGGATCGAAACGAATCGCTGGTTCGGCTCTGCGGAGGAGGCCGGCATCTGGCTCGGCCAGCTCGCGGATCTGCTCGAGGCGGGAAACGCCGAGTCCACGAGCGGCGGCGAAACGCCGACGAAAGATGTGAACGGGGCGGTTCTGAACGAAGGCGATTCGGTCCAGGTAATCAAGGATCTGAAAGTTCGCGGGGGTTCGAGCGACCTGAAACGCGGCACCCTCGTGAAGAAAATTCATCTCATCGGCGATCCAGAGAACATCGAGTGCCGCGTCGACGGGAGCACGCTCGTCTTGAAGACCTGTTTTCTAAAGAAAGTTTAGAAGCCCGCCTCAAGCCACGGACTTCAGCTCGAGATGATCGGGAAGCGTGATTTCAAACGTCGTATTCGGCAGGTTCGGAACGTACCGAAGGGTTCCGCCATGTCCTTCCAGGATGGACCTGGAGATCGGCAAGCCCAGTCCCGTGCCCTTGCCCATGGCTTTGGTCGTGAACCCCGGCTGCATCAGCCGGTTCGCCACGACGGGGGCGATTCCTTGGCCCGAATCGACGACGCGAATTTGCGTGCTTCTCGCCGTTCTCTCGACGTGCACTTCGATCCAGCTCCCCGCCTTGCCCGCCACCTCGTCGAAGGCATTGCTCAGCAGGTTCAGGAGCACTTGCTGGATCTGACCGGGCCGGCAGCGGACCGGCGCATCGAGATCGCCTCGCTTCTTCACTTCGATTCCGTGGGTTCGGAACTTTTCGTGGCAAAAGAGCAGTGTCTCCTCGAGAAGTTCCCGCGTCGAGACGAAGATCATGTCGTCGCCGCTCTGGTCGCGACAAAACGAACGCAATCCCTGCACGATCCGCGAAATTTTGTGGACCGTCTTCAGAACTAGGCTCACCGTCTTTACCGCTCGCTCATCCATCAGCACGGATGGAATTTTTTCAAGATGTTCGGCGCAAAGCAATATCGCGCCCAGTGGGGTGTTGATCTCATGCGCGATATTGCCGGCCATCTCGCCGAGCGCGCTCATTTTAGCGGTTTGCGAGAGAAGTTGGCGACTCTCCCTTTCCCGCTCCAGCGCCCTTTCAAGCTCGTCCGTCCTCAGACGAACCTTCTCTTCGAGCGTTCGATTCAGATCCGAGAGATCGCCTTTCGCCCGCTGGACGCGCAGGAATGCGAAGACCAGCCCGAATCCAAGCAGCGAACAAACAACAATCAGAAGATTGCGATTTCGAGACGTGGAGCGAACTCGGGATTCGGAGACGTCGAAGTACTTCTTCAGCAGGTCTTGAATCCGTGTCTCGACCTCCGACGTAAAAATCACCGTTTCCGCCCGGGAACGCTCGCTCAGCGCGCGCGCGAAACTTTTCGATTGCCGCGCGAACGCCGGCGGAAGGCCGTCGCTCGACGCGAGCCGGACCACCTGGTCGTGAGGGGATTCCACCCCCGCCGCCCCCACCGCATAGGCGGCCTGCAGCTGCAGATTCAGGGCGGACGTGGCCTTCAGCCGCAACACCGGCGATTCGATGCCCGCGACGATGGTGGGCAGATAATGAAGCGCATTCTTCACGATCGCATTCGCCGACTTGAAGTTTTCTACCGCGTCGAGTTTTGCATCGAGGGCGGCGCAGAGACCGTTCACGTCATCGGCCGCCGCCTCCAAGCTCTCTCTACTAAAGAGGACCGAACTCTCCACGGAGCAAAGTTTTCTCAGCTGGTTCGTGGTGCTGACCGTCGCGTCGTAATTTTCGTCCAAGAACGCATGCGATCGGAGCAGCAGCTCGTTCATCTGATGGTCGAGGTGCCGGATCCCGGTGAGGGTCGTCACGAATTCCTGGTGGCGCTGGTACTCCGCATTCAGGTCACGGAAAAAAAGCGCGGAAACCGTGAGCGCGAACGCGGCGGCTGTCGCCAGAATTCGCGTCGACTTATCGCGAATGAATTTCCGCATGCGCGGGCCTCCGGACTTCGTGGCGAACCGTCGCGGGCAGGTCTCCGGAAAGCGACTCGAGAAACGCGACGATTTCGTCGGTATCCCGGCGACTGAGCCTTCGCCCGAGCTGGACGCGCGCCATCGTCCTTATTGCCGAGGCGAGGTCGGGCGCCGAGCCATCGTGAAAATACGGCGCGGTCCGCGAAACGTTGCGCAGGCCCGGAACTTTAAAAACATGACGATCTTCCGCACGCCCCGTGACCGCGGCCCGGCCTTCGTCCGACGGAACCGAGCCGCCCCGAAGTTTAAAGTAGTTTTCGACGACGCCCACGGCTTGAAACATATTTCCTCCGACGCCGGCGCCCTGGTGGCAGGCGATGCAGCCGTAGGAACGGAATTTCTGGTAGCCCGCGAGCGCCTTCGAAGTGAGCGCACGCGTTTCTCCGCGGAGATAACGATCAAACGGCGCGTCGAGGGTAACGAGCGAGCGTTCGAATTCTGCGATCACCTGCGCGACCGTAGCGATCGTCGGCTCGGCACCGAAGATCTCCCGAAAGGATTTCGCGTAAGATGGGTCGCCCGAGACGACGGACAAGACTTTTTCCCATGAAGACGCCATTTCCTTCGGATTTAAGAGCGGACCACCGACCTGCTCTTCGAGCGTACCCACTCGGCCGTTCCAGAATTGGCGGAAGTTGAGTGCGGAGTTAAAGACCGTCGGCGCATTCGCATCGCCCAGCACGCCCCCGACTCCGCGGGAGAATCGCGCGGCGTCGGCGCCGGAGGACTGCAGATCATGGCAGCTCGCGCAGGAAATCCGGCCGTCGCCCGATAGCCGCGAATCGCGAAAGAGCCGCGAACCGAGCGCGATTTTGGCCGGATCGAGGCCCGTCGGAAGCTCGAGGGGTGTAATCGGGTGGCGGCGGAGAATCGGTTCGGCGGCGACTCCGGACAAGGCGCTCGAAAGGTCTAAGGCGCAAAAGACAAGCAGCACGCGAGCGGTGATGGAAGGCAAAGCACGTCTGTCTAACATCACCCAACGTATCGGTGCGGGTGGCGAAATAAGAAGCGACTTCAGTTAGAAAGAGCCGAACAATCCCGGGCGTTCCTAAGAATCTTTACGCGTGTGCAAATCGTTTAGGTAACCGTTACGCCCAAGAGCTTGCCGATCGCGGCCGTCAGCGCCATCGCCAATATTCCGCCGATCAGAACCCGCACCGTGGCTCGACCGACTGGAGCGCCGCCGAGCCGGGCGCCCAAGGCGCCCAACCCACCGAGACAGCCGAGCGAAGCCCCGACGATCACCGGGATCCTTCGTTCATCCGGCGCGACGAGCAGAATCAGAATGGGGACCACGGCGAAGAACGCAAAGCTGACCGCCGAAGCCCATGCGGCTTGGAACGGGCGGGCGAGTTCGTCGGGATGGATTCCGAGTTCGTCCCGCAGATGCGCGCCGATCCCATCGCGGGCGGTGAGCTGCTTGGCGACCTCCAGCGCAAGCTCGCGATCGAGTCCGCGCTTCTGATAGATGCCGGCGAGCTCCGCGAGTTCGTTCGCGGGATCCTCGATCAGTTCGCGCTTCTCTTTCTCGATGTCCGCCAGCTCGGCGTCCCGCTGCGAGCTGACCGAAACATACTCGCCGGCCGCCATCGACATCGCTCCGGCCACCAGGCCCGCCACCCCGGCGACGAGGATCGCGTCCCGGGAAGCGGAGCTCGCCGCGACACCGACCATAAGGCTCGCGGTCGAAATGATCGCATCGTTCGAACCGAGAACGGCGGCGCGCAGCCACCCGGACCGATTGCTCCGGTGAGTCTCCGGGTGCCGTCGCCCCGAGGAACGCAGCGACGAGTTCATCGACGGGCTCATTATTGGTCCGCTCGTGCGATCAGCGTCTCGGCGTAAGCTCCGTCGATCAAATGGAACTGGCCATCGCTCGGTTCGTACTCATAAACGTCCGCTTCTTTAATGTCGAACCACCAGCCGTGGAGCTTGAGTTTTCCTTCCTTCATCTTCTGCTGGATCATCGGGTAACTTTTCAGGTGTTCGATCTGCTCGAGAACGTTCAGCTGCGAAAGTTGGTTGTGGCGCTCGAGATGGCCGCCGAACTTGATCCCTTTTTTCAGCAGCTTCAAGCTCTTATCGCCGTGACGGAGCCAGCTCCGGAGGTTTGGAGAAGTCACCGCGTCGCGACCACGCAGGAGCGCGTGCATCGCCCCGCATTCGGAATGACCGCAGACGATGACGTTGATCACGCTCAGGCTCGACAGCGCGAATTCGATCGCCGCCGCTTCCGACTCTTCGGTCGCCGACCGCCCCTCCTCGCCGCAGGGCGGGATCAGATTGCCGACATTACGAATGACGAATAGATCGCCCGGGTCCGAGGATGCGAAAAGGTTGGGTACGACGCGGCTGTCGCAGCAAGCGATGAAGACCGTATCGGGACGCTGGCCGAGGGCGAGCTGGGCGAAGGTCTCTTTTACGAGAGGCCGAGTGCGTTTGCGAAAGTCGACGATTCCGCGGACGAGCTTTTTCATGACCGCCTGTTCCATCTCATAAAACAGGATGGGGTCATCAAAAAAAAGGCGGACTCAGGGCGTTATTGGGGGCGTCTGCGTCAGTTCGGGCAGACCGCGGTCTGGAGATCGGAAGAGAGTCGCAATTCTGGAAACTCCGAGAATTTCGAGATCCGTGAAATCATCTTCGCGCCGTTCTGATTCCGCATCCAGTACTGAGCGGCCGTAGCGTGCGGCATATTGCAAAACTGGACGAGGGAGACCGCGGCGATTTCGCCGGAGGCATGATAGCCGTTCCAACAATGGACCAGCGCGGGCCCCGCGGACGGATCCGATACCCGCGAGTAGATGTCGCCTAGGACCTTCTGTTTTTCGGCGGCGGTCAGATACCCTTCCTGGACGTAGCGTATCGAATTTTCTTTCCCGTCCGGACCGGTACACGAAATCGTCCGTTCGCCGCGAAAGCCCTGCGGATAGAGATAGAAGGCCTTGGCAAAGCCCGCCTCGCAAAGCGCTTTCAGTCCCGCGTCCGTCAGGTCCCGTTGTCCGCCCGGCCCGCCCGCGCGATAGAGCACGCCGGGAAGAACCGTCTTCACGTTTCGAACGCCTACGATCTTCTTTCCGATCGGCCGATTCAGAGCGTCCTCGGGGGCCTGGAAATATTCGTTGAAGAACTTCGCGCGGGCCTCGGAATCCCCCGCCATCGACGCTTGGCCAAGGACCGGAGAAGCGAGGACCAGAGCGAGGACGACGTTTTTAAGAGTGAAAAGCATAGGAGACGCCTTATATCTAATGCCCGACTAATTTGCAACACTATTCTGCGGGCCTGTTTTTAGGGTCGTTCACGCACGGATTTCGCGCATCCCTTCGATGTACACCGGCCATGCCGCCAGCGATCCATAAAATTAATTTCAGGCCATTTTCAGGCTCCTTTTATCGCCAGAGGATAACTTCATACTCAGAAGACGATATCTCCTTCGGAAGACCGAGATACCGTCTCCGTGAAACACCCGGGTTCGCAGAAAACTTCGGTTGGACCGAATCCATCGGTGAATCAGTAAAGGGCAGGATCTCTCCTCGGAGAACTCCTGCCCTTATTTTTTCCGGCTTTCACATTACTTCGCCGGACGCAGCCATTTCGTGCAATCGATGGCGGAACGGTTCGCCCTCGGCGCTTCGACATCCGTGCCGATATGTTCGTCGAAATATTTCGTGCTGTTGCGACGAAGCGCCTCTTCGGTCACGCTCGCCCGCGAATGTCGGGCGAGCGTGCGAACGATCCCCTCGTATCGCTGTCGAACCTCCGCATCGAAGAAAGCGAAAATGTATTCCTGATTGTTTTCCGCGCCGACGCTGAAGTTGAAGGATCCGCCAATGGCCACCTGGCCGCTGACCATGATCTTATGATGCAGCTTCGCCGTAAGCTTCACGGGTCCATCCGGGGTCTGGGCGACGAAGGTCCCGTACACATCCGGAGCGACGCGGATGTTTTTACGGAGTTCCGCGAGGCGTTTCTTGCCGAGCTTCTTTCCCCACTTCCCTTCGTCCCCGGTGAGCTCGACGTAACCCTTCGCGGTCTCCAGGCGAACGAGCTTAAAATCCGACATGGAAAGGAACATGCTCCAGTCCTGCATCGCGAAAGGCTTATCGCCCACGCTCAGAAACTGAAACTCCTTCCCGTTCGCGATTTCCCGCGCGGCCCGCTCCATGAGCGCATCCTCGACCTCGGGAGACGAGGCGGCAAACTGGGCGGTCAGCACCGGTCCCTCGGTTTGGCGAAGAATTCGCCCGATAAAATTCTGGTTGATGCTTTTCAGGCCGCCGTTCGGGGTGAACGCCATGAGCACCCACTTTCGCGCCTTACCCTCTCCGGCCCCGAGTATCTCGAAAGCGCCGGAAAGCGGAAACTCCCGGCCGCGAAGGACGAATGCCGGATCCACCGATTTCGTCACTTCGTGGTGGATGAGGAGCGCCATCGGGTCGCTTTTCAGAATGATCATGTGGTTCGCGTTCGGTATCGCCTTCTGCAGATCCTCCGGCGTGAACTTCCCCGCCGGCGCACTCGTCGCGTCGCCGAGACCTCCGATGCAGGAGTCCGTGTAGTTCCCCGACAGAAGCGAAACACGCCCCTCTCCAGGCAGGTCCCAGTCGCTCGCCATCAGCTTTTGGTGGTTCAGTCCCACGCTGTCGACCGCGTGGATCGCGATCCCCGCCTCGCGCAATTTTTCATAGACGGCCTTCACTTCCGGCCTGGCCTCGATCACGCCCTGGTCGATACCGCCGATCACTTCGACCCCCCTCTTCTTCGCGGCGATGAGGGCGTCGGCGACTTCCATCGAATCGAAATCGAAAACGTTGAAGATAAGCTTTCGCTTCGCCTGGCCGATGAAGGCGATGAGTTCCTTGCGGAGGTCGTCGGCGGGGAGGATTCGCCCGTCCATTTCGATCGGATGATTGATGTACATCTTCAGTTCGGAATATCCGTCCACCCCGTCAGGCATCTCGAGCCGGAATGGTTCGAGCGGATTATTCTTACGAAGAAAATTCTCGAGTTTTCCCTCGTCGGAAAGCATCGAGCGAAACCTATCCTGCCAGACTTTCCGCGCGTCTTCGACGCTCGAAGTATCCTTCAAGAGTTCGGAGTCTCGAGGAATAGCCCGAATATAAGCGCGAAGATCGTCCCAAACGTCCGGGTTCTCCTGGAGAAGCAGCATCATCTGCGTTTCGGTGAAACCCCGAATGACCTCGCCGGTATAACCATACTTTGCGGCGAGCCCAGGCTTCACCTTCAGCGCGTCGGAAAAAATTTGCCCGAGGAACTCGCGCGCCGTTTTGCGGGTCATGATCTCGCGAGTGATTTCGAACATTTCCGCGTACCGATAGCGGGCAGGCAACGGATCGACGGCGAAAGCGTCGGTCGGCGAAACCGCGACCGATACCAGCCATAGCAAGGCTCCGGTCCAGGCCCGGAAACGAATAGGCTTAAGTTTAGGCTCAACCTTGTTTATCAGCAGAATATTCTCCACCTCCCCTTTCGGACGCTTCGGAGAAAAAACTAAGGAGGTTCGTATTTTTAGGTTATTTCTACTCCCCATGACCAAGGACACCCGCCTCGTCTACTCCACCGACCCGAAGCTCAACCAAAAATGCACCCGCTGCCGGGAAGTCCTCTCCGAATGTACCTGTCCTCCGGAAGTGGATCCCAAGGCCTATAAATTCGTCGCCGTGCTGCGCATGGAAAAGCAGGGTCGCGGCGGAAAGACCGTGACCGTGATCGATCGACTCCCCAAGAATGAGACCTTCCTGAAAAACCTAACGACCCTTCTGAAGAAAAAATGCGGCGCCGGAGGAACCTTCTCCCTCGCGGGCAAGGACGGCGTGATCGAGATCCAAGGCGACAAGCGCGATCTCATCCGCGAGTTGCTCGCGAAGGAAGGCATCACCAGCAAAGGCTAGCGCACGGACGTGTGTCGGCGAAGACACAGAAAACCCCGCTTTTTACGGGGAAAAACGAGTAAAATAATTTAACACCGTGTGGCGCACCCCTTGCTCCTATGTTATTCTGAGTTCTGTAATCTTAAATAAAGGGGAAACGCTGATGAAGAAGTTCGCATCTGTATTGGTCGTAGGCACTTTCGTACTACTCATGGGCACCTTCTCGGGTTGCTCTTCCGCCGAGCACGCTCCGGAGGAAGGCGAAGCGACCGCCGCCGTCGAGCCCGCCGCTAACAACGAAGCATTCGATGCGCTCGCGAATTCCGACGTGAGCGCGAACCCCGATGCAGGCGCCGTCATGGATACCAGCACTCCGAGCTCATTCGTCGCCGATTCCTCGCTCTCAGCGAGCGAACCTGCGACCAGCCCGGTGAATCTCGGCGCTTCGTCGGCCGGCCGTAGCCACTAGAACCGTTTCGCTACTCTTCGAAGAAACCGGAGACCTCCGCGCCACTCGCGCGAAGCCGACGCTTCGCCAACGAGCTGCGGAAACTGCCTTCGCACTTCATCGCGAGCAAAGAAGAAATCGTTTCGAGCGAACTTTCGAGCGCATCGGAAAAGTAGATCAGTTTCGGGCTCGTGATGAGTCCGAGATCCCCTTTCACTTTCCGAACGCGATCCAGAAAGTGTTTGCTGGAGGCGCAAGAGTAGAGTCCGAGCAGCTTTAACCGCGAAGGCGCTCCCTCCAGCGTGGCGATGATCGGGTTAAAACCCGGCTGATTCTCCTTATACCAGGCAAACGCCACTTCCTGTTGCGAGCCGAGGCGCGGGGGCTCGAAGTCCGGCCCTCCTCCCGCCCGGGAATGGCCGTTGTAAAAAACGGCATCCGCGTGGGTGAGCCCCTGGAGAAACGCCAGGTTTGCGTAACGCGTTCTCCACTTCTGGAATGGATTCGCCCGATTCTCGTCATCATCCGGGCCGGCGGAACTTTGGATGACCCGCAGCAAGACCTTTCTCTCTTTCCCGTCCGGCCCCGGGATGACCTTCACGAGCAGATCCGAATCCTCGGTCGAGCGGACGAAACCACAGGCGAAAGTTCCGTTCGCGCGGCACGCGGCCGTGAGTCGTTGGATGAAGATCATGCGCTCGTAGCGATCGGCTACGAATCTGGCGGGTCGCGCATCCTTATAGCCGAAGATCACTTTCACGTCGACCTGCGGTCCTCGGTAGAACGACTCGTAAGTCTTTCTACAAGCGTCGTCTTCGAATAGCGGAGCGGTGACCGCGATCGACGAGGTCGGTTCCTTTTTCGCCCGGCACCAGCTCGCGCAAGCGCCGAAGATTCCGACCCAGAAAACCAGCAGCAAAAGCAACCGGATCTGCGGGCCGCGTTTCATATCGTGCGCGCTCGGAGTTCGTTGCAGAAGCTGCGGACCTGGGCGACGGAGTCTTCGATGCAGGAGCCCAGCAAAACATTCAGTCCGGGTCCCGCCGCGCCGCGATTCAGCTCGGAGATGAGGAAGAGGGTCTGGAGTCGGTTCTGGAATGCCGAATCGGCGATCCCGATTCGAAGGAGGCCGCGATAGGTATCATTCTTACGATGCAGGAGCTCCGTCCGCAGATAAGCGAGCGCGGCCGAACGCACTTCGGGTTCCGCGTGGCGAAGCATTCGCTCGAGCCGTTCGACCCCGACGGAGACGTTCATCCGCGAAAGCGAATCGAGGATCGCCATTTTCGAGGCGGCCGAGACCTTCTCGCGGTCGAGCCGAACGAGATAGATCGCTCCGATTTCCGCCTCCTCACCCGGATTCATCAGTGAGTTCAGGACATGGTAGGAATATCCCGTTCGATCTTTCTCGGAGAAAAAGATCAGCTCCTGGAACATCGTCCGCAGCCGCAGTACGGAAATCACGTCCAGCGCGAGAAAGTGGTGATGAGTTCCGATGGCGCGCTTCAGTTCCCCTTTCAGGTCGGGACGCTTGCGCAAAGCCTCGATCGCGTTCTCCCGAACGAGCATGGACTCGCCGGTAAATCGGCGGGCATGTTCCGTCCAGGGGATTTCCGGCGTCTTAGGCTTCGGAGTCGGCGCGGCGAACGCGCTCCAACCGATTCCCGCGATCGTGATCGCCGCAAGAAAACGAATCTGAGCACGACGGGAACGCTTCATCTCGGGGGGATTCTCCTAAGCCTTCTTCTTCGCGAGGGCGGCCTTCATCCGATCGCCTAAGGTGCCGAACGAGGGCGTCGACTCTTGGCGATGCGTGCGCCATTCGTCCTCGGAAGGGTCGCGGGGCACGGTGAGGGAAATTTGGCGTTCCGCCGCGCGAATTTCTCCGATCTGGACCGTGACCGAGTCGCCTACTTTCAGCTTTTCGAAGGCCACTTCAGGGTGTTCCTGCATCCGCGACTTGTGCAGAAGGCCGGTCACCCCGGGCTCGAGCTGGACGAAAAGTCCGTAGAGTTCCTTCCGGTTAATTTTCCCCGTCAGAACCTGTCCGACGGTGAATTTAGCCCAAGAATCCGCAGCTCCCGTTCCGGCGCCCGGCGAATCTTCTTTCGGCGCAGCCTGCTTCATCGAGAGGGAGATCTTCGCGCGGCCTTCGATGATTTCGCGCTTCAGAATTTTTACGTTCACGACCTGGCCGGGTTGCAGCACTTCCGACGGATCCCCGATTCGCGACCAGGCGATTTCCGAAATGTGGACGAGTCCGTCGATTCCCGGGGCGAGTTCGACGAAGGCGCCGAATTTCTCGAGGCGAACGACCTTTCCCGGAACGACGTCCCCATTACCGTGCTCCTCGAGGAAGGTCACCGTTCCGAGTTCGCGCTCCTCCTCGAGGAGCTTTCGGCGCGAAACCACGATATTCCGGCCGCCTTCCGTAAACTGCGTGATCCGGAAGTCGAAACTCTTCCCGACGTAGTCTTCGGCATTCTCCACGCGCTGGGTGTCGATCTGACTGATCGGACAAAAAGCCAGCTTCCCCTTAATGTTCACCCGGACTCCGCCGTTACAGACTTCGACGATGCGACCAGGAATGGGCATCATCTTATCGAAAGCGTCTTCGAGATCTTCCGCGAGATTTCGGTCCGTCGCGTTCTTGGATAGTCGAATGTCCGTTCCCCGCACGACCGTGACATAAAGCTCGATCGTATCGTCGACCTTATAGGGACAGTTACCTTCCGCATCGAGTAGATCGCGGCGCGCGACCACGCCATCATGCCGAGTGCCGGTCGAAACATAGACGTCCTCTTTTCCAAGCACGAGGATTTTTCCGCGGATGCGATCGCCGACCTTCAACTTCTTCTCGGTGCGTCCGGAAAAGGACTCCCCCAACATGCGGGCAAACTCATCGGAGCCCTCGCTCGCCTTCTCCTCGGGTGACTCCAGAGACTGGCCATCGTTAAACGCATCGAAGTAATCCGGCTTTTTCTGTGACATAGCGTCTTAGAATAGGCCGGAGGTGGGCGTTTTGGAATAGGATTTGGCCCGAAAGCGCCTCTCGGCGCTTCGCGTTACAGTGGACGCGAAGCCCTTTGCGCAGAGCTACCCTAGGACAGCTGTGAAGCCGTCCCGGAAGGATCCGTCATCGTCGGACGGATCGACCCGAGTTCGTTCAGTGGGCTCACTCGTTCGGGGCCGATCAGGGCCTCTTCGTCAAAAGCTCGTCCGAGCTTCTCCGCGAAATGCAGAATTGCGTACTGACGGACCTTTTCGGCTTCTTCGTGTGAGTGCGCCTCAAACCGATAAACTTCATGCGCCATCTTATATTCGTACAGGACTTCGTCTTGTTCCATTCTGTTCCCGTTCTGCCCCAAGGACCATGGTCTAGAGCTTGCTCCCGTTAGAGGAAGCAGTTTTCACACCACTTTTAAGGAAGGAATTTTCTATGCTTCATTTCATCGGATTCATCATCACCGGAATTATCGTCGGTCTGCTCGCGCGCGCGATTAAGCCCGGCAACGACAACATGGGCTTCATGGTGACCGCTCTTCTCGGAATGGCCGGCGCCCTTCTCGCGGGCTGGGCCGGACGGGCCTTCGGTTGGTATGGACCCGACGACGCGGCGGGATTCGCCATGTCCACGCTCGGCGCCATTATCGTCCTTCTCGGTTACAGCGCGCTCACTACGCGCCGCCGAACCCACATCTAAAACACGCCGCTCACCGACGATTAAAAACCTCTCATCACTTTCGCGGAATTCGGACGAATATCCGGGGTTTTGGGAGGTTTTTTTTAGATTCACCAAAACGCGCTTCCCTCCGTCGACAAACGGAGGGCGGACGGGTATTTCCTTCCGCATCCTTCATTCCCCACTGGGTCCTTACCCCTAGGAGTCATCGATGCGCCCGGGTCGCGAATTAGATTGTGCAGTTGCGAAAGAAGTCCTCGGCCACACGGTCTATGTGAAGAAACGGGTCCTCTTCGAGATCACGCCCGAAGGCGAACGTCCCCTGCGGAACTATTCGAAAGAAATCGAGTGGGCCTGGGAAGTCGCGGAAAAAATGAGCATCAGCCTCATTCCGATCGAGAACGGAAGTTGGTTCGCGATGGTTGGAAACGAAAAGGGTTGGAAAAGTCCGGCCGAATTCATCCAATACCTCCAGGCCGGAAACTTTCTCACCGCCGGCGCGGCCGTCGGACCGAGCGCTCCGCTCATGATTTGTACCGCCGCCATGAACGCGGTGGAAAGCCAGCGTGCGGCGATCGAGAACGGTGTCGAGGCCGCGAGCCGTTCGACAACCCCCACCCTCCGCCCGCTCCCTTCCGATCCCGAGTCGATGAACTAAAATTTAGCTCGATTGAATCTTTCTTTTAGCTCGCTCGTCTATGCTGATTACAGGAAGTCGGTAGCTTGAAACGCTTTCCACTTCCCCATTCGCTTTGCAGTATGAGGCGAATCCTGGAGGCCCGAAACCACGACAAAACGTGATCGGGCCTTCAGTTTTTGCAAAGGCTTTTGCAAAGGCAGGAAATCGACCCATGAAAATCACTTGTTCCGAGTTTCACCACGGCCAACCGATCCCAAAACGTTACTCCGGAGACGGCGAAGATATCTCGCCCCCACTGAACTGGTCGGGCGCTCCCGAAGCCACCCATTCCTTCGCCTTGGTCTGCGAAGACCTAGACGCGACCGACGAGATCCATCCCTTCATCCACTGGATGGTGTACGGAATTTCTTCGCGAACCTCGTTTCTCCCCGAAGGCCTCGCTCCCGTCGCAGAAATCGGGGCCCCCATCAGCGCCTACCAAGGGCGAAACTCTTTCGGCAATCTGGGCTATGGCGGACCCCAACCTCCGGAAGGCACCCACCGCTACGTCTTTACGCTCTATGCGCTAGACGCCGATCTCGGCTTGAGACCGGGGGTCAGTTACCCGGAACTGATGTCGGCGATGCGCGGACACATCCTGGAACAAGCCGGCGTAAAGGGGACCTATCGTCCCGAACCTCTTTTCAAAGCAACCCTCGGCGAGGCTCTCCGCGCGCGGTTCGGCACTTCCGCATCCCTCCCGTCTTCCTGACCCACTCATTTCTGAGGTGCACGGCTACGTCCGCGTCGCTAGACTCAGAACATGCGAAAGCTCTTCCGCCGAATTTCCGGTATTGGCCTGCTCGTGGCGCTTTCCGCATCGACGGTCGAGGGCGCGCCGACGAGAATCGCGCCCGCGAATCGAGCGCGTAGCGCCGCGCGACCGGCCCCGCGGACGGAGGTTTTCGTCGAGATGGGAAGCCAGTTCGCCAATCAGATGAAGGTCACCCAGTCCGCGACCGCTTCACGTTCGCTTCTCGGAACCCACCAGCTTTATCTCAGCTTCGCGGCGAAACTCGGGCGATTCCGGCCGGAAATCGGCATGACGCCGATCGCCCGTACGGGAAAAGACGATACCCATCGCTCACGCCATTACGCGCTCCAGCTCCCCATGATCATCGCGACGACGGATCGCCTGACATGGAAGGCGGGACTAGCCCTTTGGCTGCACAACGTTTCCGGCTCGGGAGGCGATCTCGTCCTGAACGACGGCACGGGAAGTTCGACCTTCTCGAAGCCGGGGCGATCATCGACGGCGAGGACTTTCGCCGTCACGGGAGGCCTCACGACCCCCGTCGATTTTCATTCCCGGATCTTTCTCGACGCGGATCTCGGTCTACTCTCGCCGCTATCCATGCGCCGCAGCGCTCATCTCCTCATTCAGATCGGATGGAAACTCTTGTGAAGAATCCTACGCGACCGACTTTCGCATTCCGCACCGTCTTTTCACTGATCGCCGTCCTGCTTCCGGCGTCGGGGTCCGCGTTTACCCTGGGGGGATCCGGGAATTCGAATCTGCGGGGCTGGCCCGGGGACGAGCTGGTCTTTCGGCTGAACGCGGATGAATGCGGAATCTCCCCTTCAGCCATGGAAGAAGCGGTTCGGGATGCGCTCGATCTCTGGAGCCGCGTCCCGGATTCCCGCCTGAAACTAAAATATGGTGGATCGTCGTCGACGACCGCGGCGCAGGCAAATAGCGGCAGCGCCAGTGACGCTCCGGTCATCGTCTGCGACGGAAACTTCAACGCGACGACGGGTGCGACCGGCGATGACGGAGTGATCGGAATCGGCGGCTTTTCGGCGACCAACGACGTGATCCATTATGGTTCGCTCTTGCTGAACGCGGATCTGACGAGCTCACCCACGCGAAATATCACGACGTTATCCACCACCGCGCTCTCGATCACGATCGCCCACGAGATCGGACATGTCCTGGGTTTCGGTCATTCGCAATATCCGGCCGCGCTCATGCATTATTCCATCGGGCTGAAATCGAACCTGGTGCTCGCCCAGGACGATATGGATGCGATGGCCTATCTCTATCCGCGGTCAGAACCTTCCGACGGACTCCTTGGCTGCGGGAATCTCACGACCGACTCGGCCGCGCCAGGTTCCGGCGCTGCCCTCTTTTTGTTCTGGTACGTTCTCCTGCCCGCCCTAACGATTCGGCTTACGAAAGGTTTTGCGTCGCTTCCCGTTCGGAGCTAAATCTGCGACCGAAACCATGACTCCTTCGGAAACCTCCCCAGAAACCAAAGCCTACGACGTCATCGTCCTCGGCGCCGGCGGCGCCGGAATGTTCTGCGCCATCCAGGCAGGCAAACGCGGCCGGAACGTCCTCATCCTCGATCACGCGAAGAAACTCGGCGGAAAAATCCTGATCTCCGGCGGCGGCCGCTGTAACTTCACGAATCTCGGGGCGTCGCCCGCTCAGTACGTTTCGCAGAACCCTCACTTCGTAAAATCGGCGCTGTCGCGTTTTCGCCCGGCCGACTTCATCGCGCTCGTCGAAGCCCACGGCATCGCCTACCACGAGAAGAAACTCGGCCAGCAGTTCTGTGACGGATCCGCGGCCCAGATCGTCGAACTCCTGGAAAACGAGTGCCGGGACGCGGGCGTCGAAATCCGGCTCGAAACCCAGATCGACCACGTCGAAAAAATCGCGGATTCGGGTCCGGCGCGGTTTTTAGTCCGCACCCCCGCGCAGAATTTCACCGCTGATTCCGTCGTCGTCGCGCTCGGCGGACTCTCCATCCCGAAAATCGGCGCGACCGGGTTCGGTTACGAGCTCGCGAAACGTTTCGGATTGAAGCAGGTGCCCCGCGCTCCGGCCCTGGATGGATTTACCTTCGCGCCGGCCGAGTCCGAGCGCTTCCGCGCCCTGGCCGGAATCTCGGTCGATTGCACCCTCGAAGCGGGGGGCCTCGTTTTTCGCGAGAACATTCTCTTCACCCATTCCGGGCTGAGCGGGCCGGCCGCGCTCCAAGCCTCGCTGCACTGGCATGCGGGCGAAACCATCACGCTCGACGTCTTGCCGGGACAGGATCTTTTCGCCTGGTTCATGACCGAGAAAAAAGCAGGTAACCGCGCGATCGTGCGGAACGTCCTCGCGGGAAAATTCGCCGCGCGATTCGCGGATCTCCTCTGCCAGCTCCATCTCCCGAACCCGGCAATCGCGGAGACGCCGCTGCCCCAGGCCTCGGAAAAGGCGCTCGAAGCATTTTGCCGGACGCTCCACGCCTGGAAGCTATCGCCCGCCGGTACGGTCGGCTATTCGAAGGCCGAAGTCACGCGCGGCGGAGTGGATACCGACGAACTCTCGTCGAAAACCCTCGAGGCGAAAAAAGTCCCCGGCCTGTATTTCATCGGCGAAGTCGTCGACGTCACGGGCTGGCTCGGAGGATATAACTTCCAGTGGGCCTGGGCTTCAGGCTGGGCCGCCGGGCAGGTCGTCTAAAACCGTGAGGCAACCTCGGCGCTGATCCGGAGAGAACCTCAGCGGTTCCCGCGCGGAGCTCCGCCGCCGGAGCCTCCACCCGAACCACTGCCTGAACTGCCACCCGATCCGCCGCCGCGTCCACCGCGACGTCCACGTCCGCCTCGTCCGCCGGCACTTCCCCCGCCGCCGGAGCGACCGCCACGGTCATCGCGTCGCGGGGCCCGCGGGCTGTCCGGCCGGGCTTCGCCGACGATTTCCTTCTTGCCGGTGAGTTTTTCGATCGCGCTCAGCAGCTGGGTATCCCGGCTGGTCACGAAGCTCGTCGCTTTTCCAGTGCGCCCCCGGCGACCGGTCCGACCGATCCGGTGGACATAGTCTTCGGGTTCGAACGGAAGGTCGAAGTTGATCACATGCGCGACATCATCGACGTCGATCCCGCGTCCGGCGACGTCAGTCGCGATCAGAATCCGGTACTTACCCGCCTTAAATTCGGCCAGGGCTTTTTCCCGATGCGCCTGCGTGCAATCCGAGTGCAGGAAAGTCGCATCATAGACGAGACGGCTGTGGAGCGAACGCCAGAGCTGCGACACGCGGTCTTTGGAACGCGCGAATACGATGATGGTTCCGGGTTCGTCGCGGAAAACGCGCATGATCTCGTTTAACTTGTCCTCTTCCCGAACGCGGACCATGAGCTGATCGATCTTCGGCTTCATCTCCGCGGCCACGCCGATCTTCACTTCCTTCGGCTGGATCATCACGTTGCGCGCGAGCTTCTCGATCGATGGCGGAAAAGTCGCGGAGAACATCAGCGTCTGCCGCGTCTTCGGAATATTCTCCGTAATGCGCGAAAGCTGGTCGGAGAACCCCATGTCGAGCATACGGTCGGCTTCGTCGAGGATAAGGACCTGGATGAAATCGAGCCAGATGTTTCCACGCTCGAGATGGTCGCAGAGACGGCCCGGAGTGGCGACGATGATCTGGGGATAGGTCTGGAGCGCCTGCTCTTCGAGCCGCATGTTCGCTCCCCCGATGAGCACGGTCGCTTTCAACCCGAAGGGAGCGCCGAAGGTTTCGAAAACCGCGGCGGTCTGCTGCGCGATTTCGCGAGTCGGAGACAGGGCTAAAATCAGGGTCCCGCTCTTGCCGATGTAACGTTGCACGGTCGGAAGCACGAAGCCGGCCGTTTTTCCGCTTCCGGTCGCGGCCGATGCGAGGACGTCGTTGCCAGCGATCGCGAAAGGGATCGCCGCGGCCTGGACCGGAGTCGGCGCGCGATAGCCGACCTTCTGGATGATCTCGAGCAGGGCCGGCGCGATGCCGAGGTCTTCCCACTTTACCGCGGCGGTTTCGACGGCCGCGGGTGCGGGGGTCGGGAGAGTTGCCGCGACGGTGGCGCCGGCGGTGGATTCGTTCGTTTCAGACATTCAGTTCAGGTTCCTCTTCAAATACGTTTTGATCTTTCGTCTTTAGCAGCGTCCGGCGCAGGGTTCCAGGATGAACTCAGCAACGAACCACTCGCCTTTTCGAGGGCTTTCGCAGAGCGCCAATTACCGGGTTTTGCCTATACTTTCATAGACCCTGCGTGTTAGGTTCCGAGGGCTACTTCAGGTCGCGCTTCGAATTCTCGAGTATTGGGCTCATGAATTCTTACGCGGTCCCCAGCCTTAGGAGGTCTCATGGGTAAGAAGCTTTACGTTGGAAATCTTCCGTTCTCCGCAGTTGACGAGAATCTAAGAGAAATTTTTTCGCAATGTGGAACGGTTGAATCCGCTAAAGTCATCAGCGATCGGGATACCGGTCGCTCCAAGGGCTTCGGCTTCGTGGAAATGTCGTCCGATGCCGAAGCGGCAGCGGCGATCGAAAAGTTTAACGGCGCGGACTTCGACGGTCGCGCGATCACGGTGAACGAAGCCCGTCCGATGGAGCCTCGCACGGGTGGCTTCGGCGGCGGTGGCGGCGGTGGTCGCGGCGGCTTCGGCGGCGGCGGCGGAGACCGTGGTGGACGCGGCGGTGGCGGCGGACGCGGCGGACGTTACTAAGATTTCGGTTTTCGGCGGCTCGGATGTTGATTCATTCGTACCGCCGGTTTTTTTGTCCACGGATTGAAAATAGCGTTTTTATCTCGTTATTCACCTAGTTATCGGAGCAGCATGTCCCGGGAAGATCTCATCAAGTTCGAAGGTAAAGTATCCGACATCACGGGGGGCGGAAATTACGTCGTGACCCTCGACAACGGTATGACCATTACCGCCCGCATCTCCGGGAAAATGAAGAAATTCAAAATCCGGATCATCGTCGGCGACCGCGTCACGGTCGGAGTTTCGCCCTACGATCCAAGCCATGGACTGATCACCCATCGCCAAAAGCTGTCCTAAGTCTGTCGTCACTCCAACCCACAACGGAAAGAGCTGAAATGAGTTTTCAAAAGGCACCCGAAGCCCAAGTTCGAACCCTCCCGAAGGGCCACCTCCGTTGCTATCACTGCAAGAAAGTGACTCCCTCGAAAGATGGAGAATGGCGAACCTGGGCTTCCATGCAAGCCTTCCTCTGTAAGATCTGCGACAAGGTCACCGCGAAAGCGAAAGAACGGAAGTAGTCCGTCCAACGTCCGAATCGTCCCTCGCTCCGTCTCTCGCGTGGAATGGCTTTGCGACCGGCGTTTTACCCCCTACAATTCTCGTAGACTGACTTTTGTTTACGAGGGGGCGCCCAATGGATACCGAAACATCAAGCCTTAAGGATTTCGAGCGTCGTCTGCGTCGGATCGAGACGGCGCTCGGTCTACGGAACGAAGCGCCCTCCACTCCGCCACCTTCCGCCTCGCCTCCCGCCGATCGGCCGCCCCTTGCCGAGGCGCCGAAATCGGGGGCCGGCTCCACCGGTCTTTTCCTCGGCGCCATCGCCGGGCTCTGTCTGATTCTGGCCGCGGTCCTCATGATCAAGCTCGCGATCGATTCCGGGTGGCTCACTCCCGTACGCCAGGTCTGGATCACCGCGCTTTTCGGCGGTCTCTGCATCGCCTCCGCATTCTCCAGAAACCTTTCCGATCCACGTTATGCGAGCATCCTTCCCGGGATTGGCGTCGCCGTGCTGAATATCGCGGTTTACGGAGCCGCCTTTATCCATCGTCTGGTCGACCCCGACGCCGCTTACATCGCCGTGAATGGCATCGCCGTTCTTTGCCTCGCGCTTTACTCGCTCCTGCGCCAAGACCTCTACGTCATTTACGCCGTCGTCGGCACTCATCTCGGCTTCATCTTCCTCGGGGATTCCACGCCCGCGCCCGAGATGAATCTCCTGATGCTCATCTCCTGGAATCTCGTCTTCGGGAATCTCTCGATCAGGATCGGATCGCGCAGGCTGCTCGCCGTCGTCGCCTACTTCGGCTTCGCTTCCGTCTATTTCATCAGCCTCTATTCGAGCATCCTGCCCGCGGCGATCACCCAGGCCATTCTCTTCGCGATCTATCTCTGGGCGACGATTCGCTACTCTCGAGTTTCGGGCCTTCCCCTTACCGAGGGCGAAGCGTGGACGCTCTTCCCACCCCTCCTGGTTTTCTACATGACGGAGTATCACTGGCTTTCCCAGCTCGTGGGCCCGATCACGCCTTATCTTTTCCTCGGCTTCGCCGCCCTCATCTGGACCGCGTACCTATCCGCCCAGCGCGCGATGAAAATGCCGTTAGCGAGCGGTAAACTCGTCTACCTTTTCGTCGGCGCGACGCTGATCCATTCGTTCTTCTTCCAGATCGTTCCGGACGAGCTCAAGCCACTGGCCGGGCTCGTTATCGGCGGCGCTCTTCTCGCCGGGCGTCGGCGACTCGACCTGCGAGGCGAGCATTTCGGACTCGCTTTCCTCGGCCTGCTGACCGGCCTCCTCGGTTTTTTCATTGCGCTCGTCGGCCCTTCCGAAAGCTCGGACACTTTCCGCATCGTGAACGGAGTCGCATACGGGACCGGACTCCTGACCTACGCGATACTGGCTTCGCGAGACGGGCCCGATCGCTCGCTTCGAGACTTCGCCGCGATTCTCGCGCACCTCCAGTGGATGACTGCTCTCTACCGAGCGCGAACGCTGATCGGAGTCGAGTCCTTTTCGCTCGCCGTGACCTTCCTCTGGATCCTCTACGCATTCATCGTCTTCGGAATCGGTTACGCGCGGAAGCTCGCCTGGCTCTGCCGCTCATGCCTCGTGATCCTCGGATTCTGCATCGTCAAACTGATGATTTACGACGTCTGGAGCCAGTCCGCGGGCGTGCGAGTGATTTCACTCGCGGGCTTGGGGATAGCTCTCTATGCGTTCGGGTTCCTGATGCGGAAAGTCGCCCAATGGGACCGCATCGCGCTCGACGGCTGAACGGAATTTCCAGAGGGCGGGAAAAACGAAGGCGACCATCACGATGATGAGAATCATCGAAATGCCGCCACCGATCTGGAGAGCGCGATGGGTGCCCTGCGAAGCGGCGAGGAACCCCATCCAAGTATTCCCGATCAGCGGACCACTCATGTAACTCAGCATTTCGATACCCGCTAACCGTCCACGCACGGAATCCGGTATCGTCTCGTTCCAGAGATTCGCGCGAAAGATCCCGCTGACCATATCCGCGTAACCCGCGAACACAAAACATCCCAGGGCAACCAGCAAGGTCCCCGAAAATCCGGCGACGGCGATCCCCGCGCACCAGAAGATCGCGGAGAGCGTAATCATCGCTCCGTAGCGACGCACGCCGATCGTCCAGCGGCTCATCACCGAGGAAATCAGCGCTCCCAGCGCCGTCGATGAATAGAGCCAGCCGAGTACGCGCGCATCTCCGCCCCCGGCGCCCGAGGAGGCCCATTCCTGCGCCAGAGCCGGATAGAGCGCGAGAGGGTAACAAAACATCATCGCGGCCACGTCGACGAGGTAGGTTCCAAGCAGCACGGGGCGGCTCAACGCGTATTTCAATCCGAAGACGATGCCCGAGAGACTCGGGCGCTCCGTTTTCTCGGCGCGCTTCGGCTCGGGAACGCGAAGCAGGAAGAGAACGGAAAGAAGATACGTCGCCGAGTCGATCCAGAAGGCTCCGCCGACGCCGAGCTGGGCGACGAGCAGACCGCCGATCGTCGGTCCGATCACATGGGCGAGAGTTCCGCGAAACCCGTGGAGCGCACCGATTTTCGAAATATCTTCCGGCGGCACGAGCCGCGGCGAAAGCGAATCCAGCGCGGGACGATGGATGCCGGAAAGCGCGGCGAAAATGCCGGCCAGGATGTAACACGGAACCGGACTGGGTCCCTGGGTCAGCGCTGGGTAGAGGGCGTATCCGAAAGCGAGCGCGAGTTCGCAACCGATGATCAGACGGACCCGGTTCGATGAATCGGCGAGCGCGCCCCCCCAGAAACTGGTCAGGACGAGGGGCACGAGCTGGATCACGCCGATGAGTCCGACCGACTTCGTCGAGCCCGTTTTCTGATAAACATCGTACGGTAGAGCGACGAAACTCAGACTCGTGCCAAGTATGCTTACGAGCTGCCCGAAGTACAGGTTACGAAAGGCCGGGTACTTCCGAAGGGGCGAGAGATCGAGCCACATCGACTAGAGCCCTCGGCGGATTCTTCGTTCCAAAGGGACCATCCACACCATGATGAACACCGACAGAACCATGCTGACTCCCGCCACCGTATGCATCCCCCGCAGTCGCCCCGCCTCGCCTTCAGACAGCAGGAAAGCCGATACGAACGCGCCGGCCGCGCTCGCGGCATGCTGGAATACGGACAGAAACGAGGCGAATCGAGCGCGCTCGTGGGACGCGGGCACTTTCGACGCCGCCGCGGAAGTCGCGACTCCGCGCACGCCCATCGCGGTCATGAATCCGACGAAAATCATCCAGACTGGGAGCCAGGGCGGATCGAGAAAAAAGCCGCCGAAAATGACGCCGATCAAGAGAGTCGTGGCCAGTCCGCCGACGACCGTCGACCCCCAGCGATCGATGAGGCGACCGGAAAGCAGCATCATGGCGAAACTCGATAGCCCGCCCAGTAAATAGAGGATTCCCAGGCTCGCGCGCGGAAATCCGAGGTTGAACTGGAAATAGGCCGCGATGTTCGGAATGATCATGAAGCCCGCCATCATCGCGAAAGAGACACAGAGATAAGCGTACCAAACCTCCTTTCGACGCAGCAGCGCCAAGGAAGCGGCGGCGATCTTCTCCTGCCGCGCACGGGGAATATGGCTCGTCATCTTCGGTAGCCAGCGAATCCCGACGGCGAGCACCAGGAGCGCGAGCGTGCCCACGCCGAAGAACGGCAGCGGCCATCCGCCGAGTCGCGCCATCTCGAGGCCCGCGGGAACCCCGAAAACCGAAGCCATCGAAAATGCGCTCAACAGAGTTCCCATGGCCCGCCCCCGCCGCTCCGTCGGCACGACATCGACGGCCATGGCGAAAGTCAGCGTCGCCGCGGGACCTCCGAAGATTCCGGCGAGGATTCGCGCGGCCAGCAGCGATTCGAAGTCATAGGCCAGCCCCCCGAGCAAGGTGGCGAGCGCCAGCCCGAAAAGGCACCAGAGAATCGCCTGCTTGCGGTCATAACGATCGAGAAAGAAACTTCCGAGCAAACCCGAGATCGATGCCGAGGCCGTATAACTTCCGCCGATCCACCCGAGGTGCGAAGCCTCGATCGAAAGCGCTTGCGCGAAATCCGGGCCGAGCGGCATGACCATCATGAAATCGAGCACGTTCACGAACTGGACTGCGGCGAGCAGAATCAGAATTCGACGTTCCTGGGCCCGCGTGAATATCGGAGTGGAACTCATTTCCGTCTGGACTCGAGTTCCATCATCGCGATCCATTCTCCGAACTTCGGGGTCGATACCACCAGACTCCATTGGTTTCCTCCCCCACTATAAAATGTGACGGTCACCACTTTGGTTTTCGCCGAGCTCCGGCGGCGCACAGCCGGGATCTTCACCTGCTTCCCCCCACCCGTCAGAATCATCTGCTGGGTATCGGTCGCCAATGCCACCATGTACTCCCCGGCAGGCACCGCAACTTTCGCGCAGATCGCGTCTCGGGAAATGGTGACTTTCATGATTTCTTGCGTCCATCCTCGAGCTCCCGACGAACCTCGATAAGAAGCATGCCCACGTCTTTGTTCGACGGATCGATCCGCATCGCTTCGTGAAGCTCTTCCTGCGCTTTTCGCATCATTTCCTTCTTCACATAGAGTCGCGCGAGCTCCAGATGCACGACGGCGCTCGGCGCAAGATGATTGACGGCGGAAATAAGAATGTTGGTCGCCTTGCCGAACTCGTCCTTCTGGTCGTAGGCGCGTGCGAGCTTGATATAATGGGCTTCGCGCCCCGGGTTGATCGCCAAGGCTTTCTGATAGTACGGAATCGCCGCATCCGCGGTCTTGGTACGAAAAACGGCGTCCCCCATGCCCGAAAGTCCCATGTCGAACTCCGGGTTCAGCTTCAGCGCCTTCTGGAACTTCATCAGCGCGGCTTTGGTGCGACCGCGCTCCAGATCGTCGAATCCGCGCTCCACCGATTCGCCGACCTCGCGTTCGACCCGCTTCTGATAGAGCGCCCGGTCGATCCGCTCCTTCAGATCTTCTCGCGTGAACGGTTTCAGCAGATAGTTGTCCACGTGAAGCTGGGCGGCCTGCATGACCTTCATCCGCTCGATCGAAGCTTGGCTCGTGATGATGAAGAAGGGCACATCCGCGAGCGCCTTCGTGCGCTTGCAGAGTTCGAGCAGCTCGATTCCCTTCACCTTCGGCATCTCCCAGTCGGCGATGATCATTCCGATGTCCGTCACGTTCCGCATCATGAAATCGATCGCGCCATCTCCGTCCGAAAATTTTTCGATCCGCTTGAATCCGGATCGGGTCAGATACTCGACCACCGTATCGCGCGAATCCGGATCGTCATCGGCGACGACGCAGATTTTCTGGGGACCGTGCACGGAGGCGGAAAAGACCTTATCGAGCTTCTTTTCGAGCGTCTCCATCCGGAATGGCTTCACAATGTAATCGTCGACGAGATCTTCCACCGCGGCGCTGATCTTTTCGTGCTCCACGGAGCGCGGGCTCGACATGATCAGAAACGGCAGGTGGGACCATTTCGGATTGGCGCGCACCTTTTTCAGAAGCGTAAGCCCGTCGACCGTCGGCATGTCCCAGTCGGAGAGAACGAGCCCGATCGTCGGTTCTTCCTCGAGCGCCGCGAGGGCCTCCCGTCCATCTTGGACGATCGTGATCTGCTCGAACCCGAGCGCCCGCAGGTAATCCACCGCCGTATCGCGGCTGTCCTCGTGATCGTCGACGACGAGGACGTGAATTTGTGAGCGCTGCTGCTGCGCCGTCGATTTCGTCATGATGGTCGGGCCCCTCTTTCATCGGATGGTAACCAAATCGTAAAGGTCGCGCCGGCGGAACCCGACACGGCATCGATCGTTCCTCCGTGTGATTCCACGATGGATCTCGAAATGGCGAGGCCGAGTCCGCTCCCCTGCTCGCCCTTGGTGCTGAACGCGGTTTCGAAGATCTTCGGGAGGACTTCGGCGGGAATTCCGGTGCCGGTATCCCGGACCTGGAGGGTCACGCCCGGCCGTCCTTCGCGATCTCTCGCCGCGATCGATACCGTAAGCGTGCCGCCTTTCGACATCGCTTGTTTGGCGTTGATCGAAAGGTTGAGAAACACCTGCCCGAGGGTGACGGGATCCGCGAGAACCTTCGGCGCGTCCGCGTACTCGCGTACGACCTCCACGTTTCCGGTCTTCAGCTCGTGCTGCATGAGTGTAAGCGTCTGGTCGAAAACTTCGCCCAGATCCACGAGCGACTTCGGATGTTCCGTCCCGGTCTTCGAATAGGAACGAAGATTCTGGAGGATGATTTTCGCTCGCTCGAGCGCCGTCATCGCCGTTTCCAGATGCGCGCGCGTCTTCGGCTCCTGGGTGTCGTAAAGCGCGAGATCGATTTTGCCGAAGACGCGCATCAGAATATTGCCGAATTCGTGACCCACTCCGCGGGCGACCTGACCGATGGCGGCGTGCCGCTCGGATTCGACGAGCTGACCCTGGAGCCGGTCCAGATCTCCGGCCATGGCGTTGAAGGCGCGCGACAACTCGCCGACTTCGTCGCGGGAACTCACGGCGAGCGAAGGTTCGAACCGCCCCTGACCGATCGACTCGGTGGCGAGGACGAGCTCCGAGATCGGTCGCGTGAGCGAGTTCGCCACGCGACTCGAAAGCAAGAGCGCGATCGTGACGATCAGCAGCCCGAAGAGCAATGACTTGTTCACGAGCCGCATGGAGGCGCGAAAGATCTCGCTCTCGGGGGCCATCGAAATCACTTTCAAACCACCACCCACGTCGGCGTACCCGCCCAGAAACCCTTTGCCGTTCCATTCGAAGGACTTCAGCTCGAGCGGAAGCGTCGAGCCCACGGCGGCCAGCACCAGCGGATTCGCCGAGAAAGAAGGCTGCGCGAGGACCTGCGGATCCGGGTGGAGCAGGACGTTTCCCGCCGCGTCCGCCAGAAAAGGCGTGACGATTCCTTGGTTCTTCAGGGTCATCCACCAGCGGTCCGCGCGGAAGAACCCCACGAGGATGCGCGGACGGGCGGCGGTCTCGAACCGAACGCTTTCGGCGTAAGCGATGACCGGCGCATTGGGCGTAATGAACTTCGAGGTCAACCAGGTCGTCTTTCCGGGGGTGGCTTCCAGGAGTTCCGCCGGCGGATTCACGCTCGACGTCCAAGCGGCCCAATCCGCCGCCGTGATTTCCTTCTCCTCGAGAAATTCCCGATCGCGCTCGAGAGTGTGAATCGCCGTGAGCAGAGGAGCTCCCGACGCCGCGTCCGTGCCGGCCTCGTAGAGACGGAATCCCAGGAGTTCGCGTTCGTCGGCGAGGAGTACGCGGAGCCATTCCGAATTTTGGTATCCTTGTGCCAGCAGCTTGACGGTTTTCGAGTAGCGCGTGAGATCGCTGCGAAACTCCGAACTGATCGTGCGCACGATGCTCGCGTTGAGGTCGAAAATCAGCGTCGTTTTATCGTCTCGAAACAGTTTGATTGCGAGCGTCAAGTAGGTGATGATGGACGCGATTACCAGCGCGCTCATCAGAAGAAGCAATTTCCAGCGAATAGGGAACTTGATCTTGGCTCGCATCGACACTCGTTCGGACCCAGACCCGCCCACTCATTCCCCCAGTCTTTCGCGTGGAAAACAGCGGGGCACACTCGTGGCCCTGCTCTGGTTCGTAGTGATCGGTCTCGAACTTTTCTTTCTGTTTAATGATATCACCCTTTTTCAAGCGACCCAATCTGAACACCCTGAAACGATTGGGAAAGAGATCGCCGAACTGCATTTTTCCGACTCGGGAGTCCGCTGGCAGAATCCACGCGATGTCGTGTGGAACGAGAGTCGCCCGGGTCAGGCCATGTACGAGGGCCAAAGCGTGATGACTCTTTCGGGTGCGCGAGCGCGCCTGATTTTTGACGCTCGCGGGAACTCCGACGCGAACTCGACCGCCGGCGAGATTCTCGAGATCGGCGAACGGAGCTTGATCCAGCTTCGCGCCCCCGACGCCGATGCGGAACGCGGCGGCCCGTTACTGCTCTCGCTCCTGCGGGGAAACGTAAAATCCAAGATCGGGCGTAAAGTCCTGCTCGCGGCGGGCGAATTCCAGATCCGGCTCGAACCCGGCGCGAAGTTCGAGGCGAGCCAAAACGGAGACGTACTGCGCCTCAATCTCGAATCGGGCGCCGCGAGTGCGATTCAGGTGGGCACCGCGAAGGAAAGCCCCGCGCCGATCGCGATCTCTGCCGGGCAAGCCATCGAAATTTCCACTCGCGTCCCCGAGAATTCAACGGCGCGCACCGCGCCCGTCATTCGGCCGCTGTCTGCGCAATCGTCGCCGATTCCGAGCGAGGCCCCGACGCCGGTTCCCGCTCGACTGCCGCCCCCGAAAATTCGCGCGCCAATCCTTCGCCCGCGAACCGCGCCGGCGAAACCGGAGGGCGCACTCCGACGGATCTGGAACGGACTCTTTCCCTCCGCAAATGCGGAGACGTCCTCCTCCCCGACGGAGGAATGGGAAATCGAACTCCAGTGGGACTCGGTGCCGGATGCGAAGGCCTATCGCGTGGAAATCTCGCGTACGCGCTCCTTTAAAAAGCGCGTGGCCGAGGCGACCGTCTCGACTCCTTCCTGGATCTGGCTCTATCGGCGGGGCATGGAGAACTCGAAAGGCCGGGTTTTTTATCGCGTGGCATCCGTCGACGCCGCGGGGACCTCCGGAAGTTTTTCGAAAGCGAGGGTCATCGTCATCCCGGCCGAAATTCTCGCCGAACCCACGTCTCGACCCGGGTCCCTCGTCGCGAAAAAGGACGTTACCCAGCCAAAGCCGATCGCGTCGCCCGGACCGATCGCCTCGCCTCACGCGAGTTCCATGATCACCGAAGCCGCCGGGTCCGCTCCCCAGCCCTTGCGCACCCGCTGGAGCGTGCGTCCTTCCATCGAGTACCGCTCCCAGTCGCAGTCCTCGGACTATCCCTTTCTCCGAAAGGCAGAGCCGTCCGGAGGATTTCTCCACGAAGGACTCCGGATGGAACGCGAGTCGGAAAGATTTCTGCTTTCGCTCGGGCTTCGGGCCAGTCATTACGAAAAAAAGAATCCACCTCCCGGAGAAACCGAAGCCCCCCTCGCGAAAACGCGCTCTTTCGAAGGAAGAGCCTCGCTCCTGGCGCCGTACTCCCGCCGGGCCGCGGGTTGGCGAGGTTCGTTCTTTTATGGAGCAACCGCGTTTCTAGAGGATCGATTCGTGAAGGCCGCCGCGAATCGCCTCGCCCTGAAGCGCGGTTTTTCACTCGGCCCCTCCGCGGGGCTGCGGAGCGAATCGGCGTGGGTCGCGGTCTCCCTTCCTCTCACCGGACTACTCGGTAGCGATGACGGCGCACTGGCGGGCCCGTACGGCGCGACGGTCGAAGCGCAAAAGAACTGGGAGCTCGGACGACTCGGTCACGAGGCCCGGCTTTATCTCTCGGTCGGCGCGGAAGGAAGCTGGCACGCCTGGAAAGCGCCGCCCGATTCTCGGGTCATCGAATGGGCGCTCGGCGTCGGACCAAAGGTGGTTTTCGAATGATTCTTCTCTTCCGGCGATCGAAAATCACCCTCGCATCCTTGTTCGCATTCTTGCTCGCGGCCATCGCGTTCGCGCTTCCTTTTCCCTACTCTGGACTTCGCGCGGACGAGATCGCCTATTTCGCGGACGGCGAAGAGAGTCGTCGGCTCGAGTTCGGAAGCGGGAGGGACGGAGTTTTTTCCGACGGCGCCTCCCTGCCCGGAATGTCGGTGGTGGGAGCCGCAGTCACCGTGAATACCGATGTGAAGAGCGTTTTCGAATTTTCAAGCTTCACGCTTTCCGGAGGAACGACGCTTACGGCGACGGGAAGCGCGCCGCTGATCATTCGGGTCACCGGTTCGGCGACGATCGCGGGCGCCATCATCGTCGATGGCAGCGCGGGACAGAACGCGAACGGAGCGGCCCGCGGCAACGGCGGCGCGCCCGGCGCGGGAGGCGGAATCGGCGGCGTGGGGAGCACGACCGGCTCCACGGGCGGCGATGGTCAGCCGCGCTCGGGCTACTCGATCGGCGGCGGCGGCGCACCGAACGACGTCACGTTCAGCACCCAACGCGCGGGAGGCGGAGGCTGCAATGGACTCGGCGCCCTGGCGGGTTATCGGTTTCCCGCGGGAGCGGCGACCTGCCCCGCGGCTCAGGCCCAGAACGCCGGAGCCTTCGAACAACGCTTCTTCGGCGGAGTTTCCGGGACGAAAGCAGGGGGCGGCGGCGGCGGGGGCGGCGGTACCGACGACGATGTCGCGACGAATATGATTCACGGTGCGGGAGGCGGCGGCGGTGGCGGTGCGGTTGCCATCACTGTTTTTGGCGCGCTGGAATTTTCCGGTTCCATTTCCGCGACGGGCGGCGACGGGGGCGACGGTTCGCTCGTCGTGAACGATTACGGATCTTCGGGTGGCGGAGGATCCGGCGGATCGATCTGGATTCAGACCGCGGGCGTCCTCTCCGGGGCGGGAGCGATCGACGTGGCCGCGGGCCAGGGTGGGATCGACGCTTTCACGACGAGTCTCGGAGGAAACGGATCGGTCGGGGTCGTACGAATCGACGCAAGATCGAACGCCTTCACCGGGACCGTTTCCCCCAGCGGAAGCGCGGATCGCGTTTCGAGCGTCCTGCCCATCTCCGTCGGATTCACGCTCGATGCGGGACCGGCCTGCGGTACGCTCGCGGGGATCCCCGGCTCACACGAAAGGGATTCCTCTCCGAGCCGCTCGGGAAATCCGGTCGCGGCGGGACTCCCCGCTATTTTACTCCTCGCCCACTACGCCTGGCTGCGGGCGCGCCGCGAACGAAAACTTTAGCCCCGCGAAGCTAGAGACCGATCAGCCAGTCGAGCGCGTTGCCGACGAGCGTTTTTACCGCCGGATAGCTGAAGGCCTGGAAATGATTCATCGGGAGGATCGCGACGCGGCCCGGTCCGCACCGCCCCGCCAGGATCGCGGGAAAGGTGCCCGCGGGGATGCTTCCCGTCGATCCGCTCGCCGAAAACGTCGCGAGCGGCTCCAGCCAGGTCGAAGGATAGTCGCTCACCGCGAAGGCCGCGCGCGGCCCCGTCTCGATCGTCGTCGGAACACCGATCATGACAGGGTGACTCGTGTTGATGACGAAGGCCGAAGAGAATCCTACGGGCAGCAAGAGTCCGCCGCCTGCGACGTTGCCCGAGAAAAGTCCCAGATTCGTCGCGAATCGTCCCGCATAGGACGGGCTGATTCCGGCCTGGCGATCGAAGAGCAGCGCCGCGCCATCATATTCCGCGAGGAGACTTCCTCCCTGGACGATATAATCTCGAATCCCCGCAACGTACGCGGCGTCCACCGGCGCGACCACGGCTTTACGCGAAATGACGAGAACGGTGACTCCATCCTGGGTCGGCAAACCCGCCGCGATCTGCGCGTCGGTATAGAGGGTTGGCGTTGATCCGATCGAGGCGAAGCCGTCCCGAATGAGGGTGGAGGATCCTTCCGCGGGATCGATCGAAAGACCCACGCGAAGCGTAGCCTTCGGAATGAAGCCGCCCGCCTGACAGAGCGGATCGACCCCGGCGACGCCCGTCGGGGTCGGCGAAGGCGAAGGAGACGGGCTCGGCGAGGGTGCCGGATCGCAGTAAAGCAGGTCCACGGTCGATCGCGCGGTCCCGAGTTCCTCGAGCGAAACCTGGTTCAAGCTCGGAATATAAGTGAATGCCACGGACTGCCCGTCGACCCGCGCTTCAATCGAGTTTTCATCGATCTCCCGGCGCGTGAGTGAGAATTCCTTGAGCAGCGAGAGTTTTACCGTCGTCAGGGCGCCGATACGGTTCAACCCGTTCTCGTAGCTCGCGTCGGTCATCTCGACCTTCACGCCGCCGGCGATTTCGACCATATCGAGCCAGCCGTAGCCGTACTCGTTCTCGCCCCCGCTCGGCACGAGGGCGGGATTCGTATAGGCGATGGCCGATACCACGAGCGGACGACCCGCCTGTAGGTCCTGGAGCTTTCGTACGACCGATTCGGCGGTGATGGTTTCCGAATAGGCGGGAGCGATCGTCACGCCATCCACGACTCGCGCGGGCGCGGTCCGCGTGCAGTACGCGGCCTTCGCGGAGTTTTCCTTTCCTTGGGGATCGGGTACGGGGGTAATCCCCGGCGGAAAAACCGAACAGATGTCGTTCTCATCAGAGATGAAAATGACGGCGAGCGCGGCATCGGTGCGAAAAAATCCTAAACTTCGGCTCTCCGCTAAGCGATCGTCATCGAGCGCCCGCGTGATGGAATACATTCCGATCTCTCCGCCATCGGTACTGGAGTCTTCGACGACGTTCATGAGATCGTGACGAAGTTTCGCTCGTAGATCCGCGGGATCGAGCAGATCAGAGCGCAAAACCTGGTCCGCGCCCGTGCGCAGCTTCGAGTACACGCGTCCGACGCGCGAAGAAGCACCACCATGGGCCAGCATCGTCGCGATCCGGTAATCGACATCGGCCGGCAACGCCTGGAGAAACGCCTCGACTCCGTCGGCGACTTTCATCCGTTCTTCGTCGAGCGAAGAAGACGTATCGGTGACGAAAAGGAGATCGACTTTCTTCGTGACGATCGCTTCCGGCTGGGAATAGCGATCGGCGTAACATCCGGGCTCGGGGATGGGCGCGGGAAGCACGGCGGGATCCCCCAGTCCGGGATCGAAGGCATGCGCGACGTCTTGCTGAACCTGGGGACTGGACTCGCAACCGCTCGCGAAAATCGCCAAGGCGGCGATCCCGAAGAACGTGGAACCGACACCTCGGGTATCGGTCTGAATGGTGGGGACGACTGCGCTTGCCATAACGACATGCACCCTCTTCCTATCCCCTATTTTCCCTCAATATGACGCTCCATGCTAGGCAATTCCTATGTTTTATTAACAGTTTAGCTAATACTACGAAGTTTAAGGAGTTTAATCTAAATTAAAATACTTTAAATTAGCGGACTGGCGGGCTCACCTTGCCGGATATGGTACGACGAAGAGATGAAATGGCTCGAACACCGTCGGCATGCGCATCGAACAAAACCGTCCCCGCATATTAATCGTGAAGGGGTCATGACCGCGCGCCATCTCGGACTGGAGGGCGCTGGGCCTTTTCATCGCGTGGTCACGAGCCCGAAGAAACGCGCGGTCGAAACCGCCGTGGCGATGGGATTTTCCATCGACGCCACGACAGAGGCGCTGCTCGATGTTTCCAGGAAAATCCCGGAGCTTGATTCCGACACTCGCTCCTTCAGCGAGTTGCACGGAAAGCTAGCGCGCGCGATGCGCGATGGATCGGCCAGTCGACAGTATCTTTTACGCCTGCGCGATCTTTTCAGGAAGGAGCTCGAAAAGATCCCCGATGGCGCCCGGCTGCTCATGGTGAGCCACGGAGGGGTCGTCGAATGGAGCGCACTCGCCGTCCTTCCGGACGCGGCCGCGCTCCTCGGACCCGCCATCGAAACCTGCGAAGGAATCGAAATTGGTTACGAAGACGGCGAATTCCGCAGCGTACGCGCTTTGCGACTGACGGGACCCGCTTAAGACTTGGCGCGAACCCGGTAAATCGCGCCTGCTTCGTCGTCCGAAAAGAGCAAACTCCCATCGGAGTCGACCTCGAAATCGACCGGACGCCCCCAGGCTTTTTCGTTTTCGACGAAGCCCTCGACGAATGGCTCCGGCGCTCCCGCGACTTTCGAGCCGTCCAGGGGAACGAAGACGACCTGGTAGCCCGACTTCTTCGAGCGATTCCAGGAACCGTGGAGCGCGACGAAAACGCCGTTTCGGTAGCGGAGGGGAAACTTCGTCTTCGCTCCGAACTCCATGCCCAGCGGAGCGGAATGCGCCGTGAATTTCGCGACGGGCGAAACGAACTCACTGCACTTACGTTTCTTCCCATGCTCCGGATCGGGAATCGTACCCGCATGGCAGTACGGGAACCCGAAATGAGATCCCACTTTTTCCAGCCGGTTCAGCTCGCACGCGGGCTCGTCGTCCCCCATCCAGTCCCGTCCGTTATCCGTGAACCATAGCTCTCGGGTCTTCGGATGCCAGTCGAAGCCCACGGTATTTCGAATTCCTCTCGCGACCACTTCCATGCCCGTCCCGTCGGCGTTGATCCGACGGAGGGTCGAGAAGTCCTTCGCGTCTTCATCGCAAACGTTGCAGGGAGCACCCACCGGAACATACAGTTTACCGTCCGGCCCGAATGCGATGTGTTTCCACCCATGATGCTCTTCCGACGGAAATTTATCCGTCACCAGTATCGGTTTCGGCGGATTCGCCAGATTCGATTCGATCCGGGGGAACTTTAAGATCTTCGAAATCGCCGCGACGTACAGATCCCCCTTCCAGAAGGCCACTCCGGTCGGCATCTCGAGTTTCTCCGCGATCTGAATGACTTTCGGCCGCGCCACGTTTTTTCCCGCCGAGTCGCGCAGCGAAACCGCGTGGACCTTTCCGAGCCCCCGGGACCCGACGAAAAGAGTCCCGTCCGGCGAAAGGGAAAGGGCACGTGCGTTCGGCACGCGCGCGACCAGTTCGATCCCAAAGCCCGCCGGAAGTTTCAGCTTTTCGAGCGGGATTTTCCGTTCGTCGGCGGAAACCCGCGGTATGGAACAGGCAGTGAGCACGAACGACGTGACGGCGGCGAGGGCGAACGATCGATTTAGCATAGGCTCCGATGCTAGTTCGAGATGTCGAAGTTTTACACACCTGAACCGAAATTAATCTCTCCCGCTTCCCGTACTCGCACCACGATGCGGACGACGTCCACACGCAGGCACCCCGCTTGCTCTATCGGTCGCCCATGGGACGCAAGCTGAGCAAAACGATCCTGCAAATCCTCACCGTCGCGACCCTGCTCGCGCCCACGTCCGAGGCCGTGTCGGCCGATCGAGATTCCATCACCGAAGCGGCCGATCTTGCGCGGATCGCTCGTACTTCCGAGACTTTTCTTGCGGAAGCCAGAGTACGCGTCGGAGACGGCGGTCCGGTCCTGTTCTGCCCCCGATGTCCGGACCCACTGAGCATTTCGGCCGATTTTCTTCGAGAGCTCGCTGACCGCCGAATCCTCCTGCTCATCCCTAAAACGCAGTCCCCCTATGACGTCCGCTTTCAGATCCATTTCCAGGACCGGGCGCGCCGTTATGAGAGCCTGCATATCCGCTCGAATCGTCGTGACGACCATCAGCTCTGGCTGAGTACCCAGTATTCGAATATCCGAAAGACTTTCGATTACGTTCTCAGTCTCGAGCTCGGGGAGGGCTTCCAGTCGCATGGGAGCGGAACGGTCGAAAATAACCGGATCGTCAACTGGGTGCAGAACAATGAATACCGTCTCCTGGTCCTCACTGCGTCGCACGACCCCGCCGACGCTCGATTTTCACTGATTCTCCAGGACGAACTGCTGATCAACATCGTCAGCGCGCCCTCTCCCGACCGACTCATCCCATCGATCAAACCGACCGTCTCCATTCGGCCCGCGAATCTCGGAATCTCCATGGCGGTCGGCCCGAGAAACCGGATCAAGGTCACGGTCGGCGGCGGCTTCGTCCTTTCGGCCCTCCCCTTCGCCGACCCGCAGTCGGTCACCCAAGGATTCTTCCGTTTACAATTTCGCCCGTAGAAAATACCCAAAAGAAATGGACCACCCGGAAGACTATCCAGCAGAAAAGGCGGAATCCGAACGCCTCGACCGCGAATATGGATTTGCGATCGAGGCGACCGAGCAACGGGTTCGAGAAACGAACTCATCCGCCCAGACCTGGTCCCATCTTTCCGCCCAGGTTTTTCAGACGCCCTACGCCGAACTCCGACGCATGGTCGAGGAGACCGACCCAGACCGGCAAATGCGCTCCTGGGTCGATCTCGGGTGCGCATACGGGCGGCTTGGAATCATCCTCTCCCGCCTGCGGGCGGGATCGAGATTTGTCGGAGTCGAAATCGCGCTCCCTCGCGTGGAAGAAGCGCGGCGAATTTACCGTGACCTCGGGCTGGACCCCGAATCCATCCGACACGGAAATTTGGCGGAGGAGCCCCTCCCGGACGGCGACGTCTATTTCATCTACGACTTCGGCCACCGGGAAGAAATCCAGCGCACGATCGAACGACTTCGGGAAGTCGCCCGACTCCATCCGATTCGCGTCGTCGGGCGAGGACGCGCCGTCCGAGACGCGATCGAACGCGCCCATCCTTGGCTGAGCGCCGTCCACCCCCCCGTGCATCACGCGCACTATTCGATCTATTTCTCTTCGTGACGGATATCCTCACGGCTCAGAGCCAGCAGCCCGAGCACGACGCCGCCGAGCAGAGCGACGAGAGCGATTCCCTCCAGGGGCCTCGGACCGCGCCGATCATACAAAAATCCGAACCAGAGCCCGAAAATCGATTCGAAGACGAGAAGCGGTCCGAGCCAGGATCCCGGCAAGTGCCGACTCGCGAAGTTCCACAGCGCGGTCGCTCCCCACGCACCGACCACCCCCATGAATGCGGTCCATAAAAGCAGCCGCGGATCACGGACTCCGTGCAGAAATCTTTCGCCCGCGCCCGAGCCTTCGGTTCCGAGAAAGAGCGCGCTGGAAATGATCGCACTCGCCACCCCGACGACGCCCGCCCAGTCGAGGGCGCGCCACGCGGGATTCGATCGCAAAAACTTCGCATTCGCGACCGCGAAATAGGTCCAGAGGAGGAGTGCGCCGAAACAGGCGATCGAGCCGCGAAGACGAGTCTCGGGCGCGAGGGAGAACTCCTCCAGACTAAAAAGATCCCAAGCGATCATACCGACCCCGCTCAGGATCAACAAAGCGGACCACGCCAGTCCTGCCCATCTTTTCGGCGGAGTCGAAACCGCGAGGATCGTAAGCGGGAGAAGTCCGATAATGCCCACCGAAAAAGACACGCCCGCGCCCTTCACGCCCGCGGCGAGCAGAAAATAGTAGATGCTGTATCCGGCGGCGCCTAGGACGAGTGCGCGTAGGCAATCTGCACCGCTCGGCTTCGGCATCTTCCGTGCAGCCGTTAATCGAGTGAACGCTAAAGCAATCGCCGATGAGATTCCGAAAAACAAAAACCGAAAGAGCGCGAGCGTGACTGGATCTGCGGAGTCCAGCGCTCGGGGCGCGAGAAAACTCACCCCCCAGGCCGCGCCCGCCAGCAACGCGGAGAAAACCGCGAGGTACCGATAATGCGACGCATTTTTCTCCATTTCCGCCCCTCTTACATAACATAGCCCCAGGTCTGGATCCCGAGCCATGACCAAAACCAATCTCGTCTTCCACCGAGGACAATTCTCCCTTCGCCAGGCCTTTATGATCACGAATCTCGTGATTCTGGCCATCGGGACGCTTTTCACGCTGGTGATCCTCGGCGTCGCATTCCAGGCCAAGCGCGAAGAGATGAATCTTCGTTTAGCCAGTCGCGCCGAGACCGCTCGACACGAGATCGACCGAGTTTTCCTGGAGGCGCAGAATTCGGTCCGAAAAATCGCAAACGGCCTGCCCGAAGCGGCAATGCAATCGGCCCCCGCCTTCGAGAAATGGTCGCGCGCGGAAATTTCCCGACGCCTGGCGGAGCATCCGGCCCAGCTTGATCTCTATTTCGGGTTCACGGCAAAGTACGCGCGAAAAATTTTCGGAACGCCGGGTATGGTCTACGTCGTCACGAAAGATCCGGCGATGATGCATACCCCCCGTTTTCAGGATCCCGAGACCTACCTCGTCAAGAAGTACCCCGATCCGGCCTATCTGACGAATCGCGCGGAACGCTGGTACCATTCGGCGCTCGAGCGGCAGGACTTCTACTTCAGTCCGTTCTATTTCGACGTCACCTACCTGCAGACCATCATGCTTTCGGTCACCCAGGCCGTGCACAACACCCGAACGGGCGAAAGAATCGGGATCGCAGGAGCGGATATCTCCGCCCGCAGCCTGGGGGAGCTCCTCGCAGGGAAGGCGCAGGGACGCACGGGTGGAGTTTTGCTCACGGACGAACACGGAGCTCCGATCGCCCCCATTCTCCGCCGACCCGTGCCCATGATCGGTCACTTGCAAGACGCGCCACCCGCCGATCGCGCGGACTTCGCCCTCGCCGTCCCGGGCGCCCCTCGCCTCCCGCTGGAATCTGGGACCCGCGAATTTCGGGGGTCGGATGGCGAGCGGTATTTCATCCAGGCTCGAAGACTGAATCAGCGGCACTTCTATGTCGTCGCCTACCAACAGCGGATCGAAGCTTACGCGCCGCTTTACTGGACCCTCGGAATCATCATGGCTCTCGCCACCTGCTTTCTGGCGGTCTCCCTCTACTTTCGCCAAAAGCTCGCATCATTCGTGACGGAGAACGTCGACAAGATTCTTTCGAATCTCCGAAGGAATCAGCGACTGCTCGAGCAAACCGCGGACGCTCCGTTCGACCCCGTCGAACCTGCCGGCCCGGCAGAAATCGCGCGCATCTCCGAACAGCTGAATGGACTCTATCGGCGCCTCCATGCGGCATTCGCGGAAATCCATTCCCAACGGGATCGCGCGGAGCTCGCGACGCGGACGAAGTCGCGATTTCTCTCCGTGATGAGTCACGAGATCCGCACTCCGCTGAATTCGATGCTAGGTCTGACCGACGTCCTGATGCTTTCCCCGCTGAACTCCGAACAGATCGGACATCTCCGCGTTCTCCAGCGTTCGGGGCAGTCGCTCCTCCGAATTCTAAACGACATCCTGGACTTTTCCCGGCTCGAGGCTGGAAAACTGGAACTGGAGCAGGTGGAGTTCGACCTTTTCGAACTCCTCTACGATCTCGAAAATCTCATGCGATTCGACGCCGAGGCGAAAGGCCTTCGCTTCCGAATGGTCGCTCCGGCGTGCAATTATCGCATCGTGGGGGATTCCGTCCGCCTTCGTCAGGCCATTCTGAATTTGGTGGGCAATTCGATCAAGTTCACGGCGACGGGCGAGGTCGAGGTGAACGTCTCCACGACCTCCCCGGTGAAACCACCCCTCCAGGCGTTTCGTTTCGAAGTGATCGACACCGGGATCGGTATGACCCCGGAACAGCAGAGTCGCATTTTTTCTGAATTTGCCCAGGCGGACGCGTCTATCACCCGACGTTACGGCGGAACCGGCCTAGGCCTTTCGATTTCGAGGCAGATCATCCAACTCCTGGGCGGAAAGCTCGAAGTCCGAAGTGAAATCGGCCGCGGTTCCACTTTCTATTTCACCGTCCCCCTTCGCGTGCTCTCTACCCAACCCATCGCGTATCCGGACTATTGCCTGGCCATGAGCGCGCAGGGGACGCCTCCCACTGGTTCGCAAGGCCTGAAACCCGATTCCCGCGTCCGCATTCCCGAAACCCGCCCCGCTTCCCCGACGGAGTTAAGTTCGCAGAGGCGCGTTGCGAACCCGAAGATCCTGGTCGTCGATGACGACGAGGACAACCACCGTCTGATCGACGCTTACATGCGCTTCCGGCCCGACCTCGGCGCAGTCCATAGTTTTTCCGCCGCAGATGCCCTCGCACGCCTCGCACGCGAGGACTTCGAACTCATCCTCATGGATATGCAAATGCCGGCCATGGACGGACTCGATGCGACAATCGAAGTCCGGCGCCTGCAGAAAAACGCCAGGTTACCCCACCGGCCCATCGTCATGCTCTCGGCGAATACTTTCGCCGAAGACCGACAGAAAAGTCTCGAGGCGGGCGCCGACGAGCACGTCGGCAAGCCGATCAAACTCGAGGAATTCCAGCGACTCCTCGATCGCTGGATACCGCCCGCGGGCTAGACGCTGTTTTCCAGCGCACGGAGAATCTTTCCGTAGGTGGTTTCCGGATACGTCTCGATCAAGACGGGCTTTCGATACGTCGGATGCATGAACTCGATTCGTACCGCCGACAGCGCAATCCGGTTCATCCGAAACTCCTTAGACGCTTCTTTCAGCTCCGGAGTCGAATACTCGGGATCGCCCACGAGCGGGAAGCCCGCCTCGGAGGCGTGCTTGCGAATCTGGTGGAATCGACCGGTTTTCGGCTCACATTCGATCCACGAAAACGCACGGCCCGGGAGGGTCTCCGGTTCGGCGCCCCCCTCCTCTTCTTCGTCCGCATTCGCGCGAGCGACCGGCATGCCCTGGGTTTCGAAGCGACCGATGGTCCTAAATTTCGTCAGCGCACGCTGGGTGCCGCCTTCCTTCGACGTCAGCGAGGAGCGCCATTCCCCGCGTTTCGGCGGATCTCCCCAGACGAGCGCCCAGTAGAGTTTTTTCACGCGCTCTTCACGAAACATCTTTTGCATGAGATTCGCGACGTCCGGTTTCAGCGCGAAGACAAGCAGTCCGCAAGTGCCGCGGTCCAGACGATGGACGGGGTAGATGCTCGCTTCGGCGAATTGCTTCTTCAGGACGTCGTAAGCCGAAAGCTCCTTGTCGGCCTTCGAATCCCGGTAGGTTTGCATCCCGCTCGGTTTATGGATGATGATCAGGTCGCGGTCGCGATGCAGAATTTTAAGCCGTGCCATGGATTTTCCCTTCGGTCGCCGATCGCCCCGGCATGATGATCGCGAGAATCAGCGCGATCCCGCAGACCGCGACGCCGAGTCGAAAAGCATCGCGATAACTGTGGACGGCGGCGGCGATCACCGTCCGCCCCTCGGTCTGGTAAATCTTCGACTGCAATTCGATCACGCTCCCCAGCGAGGCGATTCCGAGACTTCCGCCGAGCTGCTGCGCAAGGTTGAGGATGACCGAGCCATTCGCGGACTTTTCGTTCGGGATCGAACCCAGGGCGAGCGCCGTCAACGGGGTCACCAGGAGTCCGAGTCCCAGTCCGCGGACCAGTACGGGAATCTGGATCCCCCAGTAACTCGTATGGGCCGATACATAAGACATGCTCAAGAAAAAGCCGAGCAGGATAACGAGCCCCGAAACAATGAAAGGTTTCGCCCCGAAGCGATCGGACCCCCGCCCGGAGAACGGAAAAATTCCGGCGATGAGCGCGGCTCCCGGAAGAATCATCCAGCCGATCTCGCTTTCGCTATACCCTTGGACTCGGGCGAGAAAGAGCGGGAGGAGAAACTGACCGCCATAGAGCGCGAAAGAACGCACCAGCGAAATGGCGATCGCGAGACCGAAAACTTTCGAGCGAAAAAGCGAGAAGTCGAGCACTCGGTGCCGGGAGCGGAGTTCGGAAACGAGGAAAGTCACCAGGAAAACGATCGAGGCGAATCCGCAGACGAAGACCGACCGGGAGGCGAGGCCGTCGTGCTCGACGAGGGAAGCGCCGTAGAGGAGCGAAATCAGAAAACCAGAAAGGAGCGCGAATCCCGTGAAGTCGAACTTCCGCCAATCGATTTTTCCACGCGGTCGATCCCGGCGGAGGATCAGCGCGGCCGCTGCGATCCCGATCAATCCCAGCGGAAGGTTCACGAGAAAAATCGAACGCCAGCCGAAGAGTTCGGTCAGAAAACCACCGAGCGGCGGACCCATGATCGGTCCGAGGAGAACTCCCGCCCCCCAGATGCCGAGGGCACGGCCTTTTTCCGTGGCCGGAAAAGTATCGGAGAGAATCGCCATCGCGATCGGGGTCATCGCCCCCCCGCCCAGAGCCTGCACGATTCGAAATGCGACCAGACTCTCGAGATTCCACGCCAGCCCGCAGAGGAGCGAACCTAGGGTGAACGTCACCAGGCAGCCGAGATAGAGCTTTCGGCTTCCGATCTGCTCGCGAAGCCATCCCGTGAGCGGCATGAGCACGGCGAAGGCGATCATATAGGCCGAAATCACCCACTGGACCCGGCTCACATTTTCTCCGAAGTCGCCCATGATGGCGGGAATGCTCACGTTCACGATCGTCGCGTCGAGCAGACTCACCATGGTTCCCAGCATCAGCGACCAGAGAACCCAGCCGCGCCGAACCGCAGGCGGTTTAGCGTCGAATCGCGCGCGCGCCCGCTCGAGAAACGGGGCCGCCTGACGGGGCTCCGCAGCCTTGCCCGGGTCCTTCGCGCTTTCGCTCAAGCGAGCTCCTTCTCGCTCGGTTTCTCGCCTTCCTTAAGCACCCCTTCCCGCGGGGGAAAGAAGAAGAACCATGGACGCGCCCAGAAAGCGCGGCGGGCGGCCCGAAACAGGTCGTTCGCACGCTTCAGGTCGACGTTTCTCGCGCGCATGGCCGTGAGGATGGCGAAAGCGAAGCTTACGCCGAAGTTCATGAGTCCGATCACCATGACGGAAAGCACGGAAAGCGGAATGCCATGTCCGGAGCCCATCGCCAGGTAAGAGAACGTCAGCGTCCCCGTCGTCAGGGTCACATGCCGAACGTCGATCGGAAGACCGAAGAACTCGCCCAGAATCGGCGTTCCGGCGAGAAGAAATCCGAGCATGACGGAACCCACGACCCCCGTCGTATGCCGAACCAGTCCTTCGCCGATCTTCTTCGCGCGAGTGCCGCCGACGAGACGTTTGAGCACGCGGTGCGAGCCGATGATTTCTTTCGCGCGAATATACACGACGAAGTTTTCGGCGAATCCGGCGCCGATGCTGGAAACCCAGAGCACCACCCCCGTCATGGCGGCGAAGGCAAGCGTTCCCGAGGTGAAGAGGGAGGTCGACTCGATGGCGGCGACTGCCTTCGGCAAGGAGTAGAACGATCCGCCGTACACGCCGCGCCAGGCGAGATCGATGATGAGCACCACCGGAATGACGAACATCAGATTACCGGCGACCGCGGCGAACTGCGCGCGCGAAATTCGCGCGACTTCTTCGACGAATTCCTCGCGTTCCGACGCGGATCCGGCTCCGGCCGATTCCGATTCCGCGAGTCGACCGGCCAGCGCGGCGGCGGTCATCGAGGGCTGCTTGGTCGCGAGTTTCAATCCTAAAAAGTGCATCAGCACGAAGCTCAGCGAATAGTTCATTCCCGCGTAGAGAAAGGCCGCGAACGGCGGTGAATTCGGACCGAACGATTTCAGCATGGCGGTGATCGCCGTGAGCGCCCCCCCGCCGGCCGCTGCCCAGAAAAGATGACTCCACGCCGCCCAGTTGGCGGTGAAATAACTTTCACCCGAATTTCCGGACCGCTCGACGATCTTGGTCGAGAGAAGACGAAGACTCTTCTTGAAAACGAATCCGAAATCCCCGTCGTAACGCAGCCCCGAGACGAGTTCGCGGAAGAGCCCCAGCGAACGCTCCTGCAGTCGAGATCGATCGATCAGCGCGCTTTCGAGCGTGCCGGCGAGCGTTTCGATGCGCTCTAAATAGAGCTTCATCCGGTCCATCGCGTAAACGAGATCGACGCTGACTCCGGATTCCTCGAGATGGACCTTCACGCTGCGGATCTGACTCCGCGCCCGCTCGATCTCTTTCAGGCAGCCCTGGTAAGCTTCATGGATTTCCTGGGTATCGCGGGCGGCGGGCGACCTCCGCGCCATGGCGGAAAGGCTCGCGAGATTCGCTTCGAGATGAAGGAACGGATGAGACTCGATGCCGAAGTCTGGAGATCGACTCGCGAATTCGGTTCGCAGCGAGAGCGCCGCACCCTGGATGGAAAGCGCCAAGGCGGCATCTGCCATGGCGATTTCGTAACCGGCCAGGCGCAGTTCACGGGGAAAAATCCAGCCGTCGAGAACCTCTTTCCAGAGGGAGTCCGGAACGGACGCGACCCACTCGGCATCGTCCGCATCGTAAAAGACCTGCTCGAGGATGACCGCCATTTCATGCGAATCGTCCGAGGTCGGCAGGAGAATATGCACCATCCGGGAGAAGAACTCTTTTAAGAAGGTTCCCCCGTGCGGAATTCCGGTCAGATAGAAGAGATCGTAGGCGCGGGTTTCCTGGAGGACGCTCCGAATGACTCGGGCCGAGGCCTCTTTCCATTCCGGCTTTCGCTCGAGAAGCTGGAGGAGAAATCGGATTCGCGCGAGCGGCGTGGTTTTCCCGCCTCCGGTGTTCCGAATCCAGTCCAGCAGGCGCTCGCAGAACTCGACGCGGCCCGCGAGCGAATCGGAGGGATTCGCGCGGGCGAGGATGTAAGGTAAATCGAACTTCGGGCCGGCTTGTAGCCGTCGCCAAGATCGCCGAAGCCATGACATAGCCCAGAGCTTAGCATGGAGGTCTGGCCCCCGGAAATGCCGTCCGTCTCGGACCTAAGGATTTTCCCCCTCGACGCCGTTCGGAAGCCGGCTATGCTGGAGAAGCAGTCCCACCGCCTCGTCCAGGGAGGACCCCTATGAATCGACCCCATTTCTGGCTCAGCCTGATTTTTGGCGCCTTCCTTGCTCCATCCGCATTCGCGGACGCTGAACAATTCATCTGCGCCGCTCGAGTCGACTGTGGCGCCTCCAGGCTCCCCAGCACCCAGGACCTTCCGACGAACGAAACTCCCAGCGTAAGGTCGCGCACGGCGAGCGAAGCTCGGGAAAAATGCGGGCGCACCTATCGCGCTTCTTACGATCGTCTTCGCCAGGCCGTCGATCCGATTTCGACGGAGTCCGTGCTGCGCGAAGCCCGCGGATGCCGAGTTTCTGCCGAGGCCTTTAAGCCCTAGGCCCTACTCGCCCGCCCGAGTTTCGTTCCTCGCCAGGACGAGCTCCGTACAGACCTCGCCACGTTCGAGATATTTGCGCTCGAAGTGAGTCGCCGGATCGACGCCCACCTGATGGGTGATCTCGCGAGACTCGACGATTCGCAGTCCCCAGTTTGCGACCCCGAGCTCCCGGACTTCATCCGCATAGCCCGCCGAGTTCGTGCGGAAATGGATCGTCCCTCGCGGCGACAGCCGGCCCAGGAGGTAACCGAAGAACGGCATCCGCACCCATCTGGCCGCGGCGTTCTTCGGATTCGGATTCGGATAGAGCAAAAGAATGCGATCGAAACTGACCTCGGGAGCCACATGCACCATCCACGAAATCGCGTCCGCATGGACCGCGACCAAGTTTTCGCGTTCCGCATGATTTGCGATGCGCTCCCGAAACTTCGCGAATTTCTCAGCGGTCCGTTCGACCGCGAAGAGGAGCCGATCTCGATTTTCGGCGGCGTAGCGGAGCGGATGCCAACCGACTCCGCAACCGATTTCGAGATCGACCGCATGTCCCCGCGCTCTCGCCCACTCGACCTTGGCGCGGACATGCTCAGGATCCACTCCCGGCGCGGATATCCGCGGGGCGGGCGTCTTTTCCGCGCGAAAGAGCCGCGTCGCTTTCGCGTACGGATCACTACCCGGCGCAACGTTCGGCGAGAACGGGATTCTCATTGCCCTGGGCCTCCTTGATTTTTCGGTAGAGATCGCATTCCCACGCTTCCACGGGATACATCCGGTCCCATGCGGCGAACAGTTTTCGATTCTTATCGGAAATGATTCCGTGCCCCGGATAGGCGCCGTCCATGTAAAGGTAGACCCGCGCGACCGTACCCTTCGCGAAATCCATCGGCTCGAACTTCGATTCGGAGATCCGAGCCCGACAACCGCCGAAACTCGTTCCCGTGAATCTTCCGAGCGCTCCGATTTCCGCCATCGAGAAGTTCGATCGGAGCGCGTTCACCTCGCCCACCTCCGGAAAGAGATTGTAGAGGTCGGCTTCCATCCGCGCGAACTCCGGATTCTTTCCCGCGCAGCGACGGCCTTTGTACTTTTTTTTCTTCGTCCGGCAGAACGGAGCGCCCTCCCGCCACTCGACGAAACTTTGCCCGAATGCTTCGGCAGGAACGACGTGCTCCCACTCCATGGACTTGGCTCGCCGGGAATCGCGTGCGGAAACGAATCCACAGGATTCGAAATCGATCCGTTTACCCGCATAGCGACATCGACAGTAAAGCGTCAGTTCCCGTCCCACGCGCAGGCGGGCCGCGATTTTCTTGGCATCCCGAAAGGAGCGAATCCGCTCGTTCCCCACCCATCGGGAAGGTCGCGGCGATTCGGCCGATTCCACGCGCGCGGCGTTCCCGTCGGAAGACCCGCGGGTGCCCTTGGCCGTTCCGACGCAGGAAACCGCGGCGAGCGCCAGGAGGAAGCCTATAATGGATTTGATTTTAACGCCGACGGTCCGCACGCCCCGATCCTCCCTCTTCTTTTGCATTAAGTAAATCAGGGCCGAGTTCCGAAAAGAGAAGGCATGCCGCAAAAGCGCCCGAAGAACCCGATTTCAGAGAAACAGGCAGGACCGGACTTCGGTTCGCGGGTCTCGTCCGCCGAACCGGTTTTCAAGCTCGTCGCGCGATCAAGCACGGGGCGCGCGATCCTCGAAAAGTTCCTGCCCCTCTATTCGAAGGGCAAGGTCACGATCGAGCCCTACCCGACCTCCGTCGTCGAGAAGCTCCGGGCCGTGATTCCCGAGGACCAGCCGATCGGCGCCTGTTTCGTTACGGAGAGCAATCGGGGGACGATCTTTCTCGACTTCGCGAGCCCGCTCGGAGTCCTCGCACCTTTCCTTGTGCACGAGATGGTCCATGCCCTGGAGCCACGCATCTGGAAGGGCCATGCCCGGGATTCGCACCGAGTTCGGATCGAGACGGAGGCTTCCGCGTTCCAGACGCAGTTTCGTTTTACCCAGGAGCTCCGCGAAAGAGATCCCGCGTACGATGCGTTTCTGAAGACGCGTTATCCGAAGGCGAAGATCCTGCACCAGCTCCTGGAATTCGAGGATCTCGAAGAACTCTACGGCCGGTCCGCGTAGTCGGGCCGACGCTTAGAACTGGTTCGCTTTGGCCGCGTCGAAGAGCTCGTCGTGATAATGCCCCATATGGTCGCGGTAGACGGAACCGGCGATACGATAGGGATACATGATGCTCTCGGCGATCGTCATGGTGCCGTTGTAGCCGAGCATCGTGGTGTTGTGATGGATTCGGCGCAGAACGCAGTGCCCAAGCTCGTGGAAGATCACTTCCTGCTTGTCGTAATCGTTCAGCGTATTCCAGATACGCTCGTTGATCACGATGCGGGGGGTTTCGTTCTCCGCCCATTCGCAAACACCCGTTTCGTTCAGGCTCGGAGTCGAACCGAAGGTGAGAACAAGGTCGTTAATCGCGATCGACTTGCCTTCCGCCGCGGCGGACTGCTCGAAGTTGCTGACGAAATCGACGAACGGAGCGTCGATCTGGAGAAACGCCTCGTGGTCTTTCTCCCGCGGAGCGCAGGACGAAGCCGAGACGAACAAAACAGCCGAAAACATGAACCCCTGAAAACGTGCCATATCCCACTCCATCGACGTACAACAGTGGAAGAACTACTTCCTGAATATGACACGGCGAGTTAGAGTTTTTAATGTGTCATCTTGGACACGGGAATACGATTTCAAGCCTCGGTGGGAGGTGAAAAGTTTCGCGGAGTTACGACGAGGGAGGCGCTAGGATTCCTATAGATTCGGCGTCGCGGCTGCCGTCTCTTGCCGGGCACCCTTCGGACTCGCGAAGCGCTCGAGAATCCCCTCGCCAATCGACTTAAATTCCTTCGGCGTGCGACCTTCGAATTTGGCGAAAAACTCGGCCGAGGAGGCCACTTCCTTGCGCCACTGATCCGCGGTGATGGTCGTCGCTTCGGCGAACTGCGCGGGCGAGTAATCCAGCCCCGTCCAGTCCATATCGTCGTAAGTCGGCATCGCGCCGATTGGCGTATCGATCGCCCGCGCCTTGCCTTCGACCCGTTCGACGATCCATTTCAGCACGCGCGTATTTTCTCCGAATCCCGGCCAGACGAATTTCCCCGCCTCGTTTTTCCGGAACCAGTTCACGCCGAAAATTTTCGGGGCCTGGGCGCCCGCCTTTTTCCCGACCGCGAGCCAGTGCGAGAAATAATCAGCCATGTTGTAGCCGCAGAAAGGCAGCATCGCCATCGGATCGCGGCGAACGACCCCGATCGCTCCGACCGCCGCGGCGGTCGTCTCAGAGCCGGTCGTCGCGGCGATGTACACGCCGTGCTCCCAGGAATTCGCTTCGTAAACGAGGGGAATGGTATCCGGGCGTCGCCCCCCGAAGATAAAGGCCGAGATCGGAACTCCCGCCGGATTTTCCCAGTCGGCGTCGACCGAGGGGCACTGCGCGGCCGGCGCGGTAAAACGCGCGTTCGGGTGCGAGGCCTTTCGGCCGGTGGCGGCCGAGATTTCCGGAGTCCAGGCCTGACCGGTCCAGTCGATGAGACTCGCCGGCGGAGTATCCGTCATTCCCTCCCACCAGACATCGCCGTTTTCCGTCAGTCCGACGTTAGTGAAAATCGTATCTTTCGCCATCGAAGCCATCGCGTTCGAATTCGTGCGAGTCGACGTGCCCGGAGCGACGCCGAAATAACCGGCTTCCGGATTGATGGCGTAAAGACGCCCATCGGGTCCGGGCTTGATCCAGGCGATATCGTCCCCGATCGTCGTAATCTTCCAGCCGGACCCGCCGTTACCCGAGAGACCTTTCGGCGGGATCATCATCGCAAAATTTGTTTTTCCGCAAGCCGACGGAAAGGCGGCGGCGACGTAGGTCTTCTTTCCTTCGGGCGATTCGACGCCGAGAATGAGCATATGTTCGGCGAGCCAGCCGTCCGACTTCCCCATCGTGGAAGCGATTCGCAGCGCGAAACATTTTTTTCCGAGGAGCGCGTTGCCGCCGTATCCCGAACCGAACGACCAAATCTCCCGCGTCTCCGGGTAATGGACGATGTACTTGGTTTCGGGGTTACACGGCCATTTCGAATCCGCCGGCATCCGACCCGAGGCATCCGCAACTCGCGGCGCGCCCACGGAGTGGATGCAGCGGACGAAATCCCCGGTGTCGCCGAGCACATCGAGCGCGCGCTTTCCCATTCGGGTCATGATGCGCATGTTGACGACGACGTACGGGGAATCGGAGAGTTCCACGCCGATCTGGGAAATCGGCGAACCGAGCGGGCCCATCGAAAAAGGAATCACATAGAGGGTCCGGCCTCGCATCGAGTCGCGGAAGAGCGGTTTCAGAGTCGCGCGCATTTCGTCCGGCGCCATCCAGTTATTCGTCGGTCCCGCCGAGTCTTTCGTCGCGGAGCAGATGTAGGTTCGATCCTCGACGCGGGCGACGTCCGAAGGATCCGAACAGGCGAGATAGGAGTTCGGACGGATGGCCGGATTCAGTTTCTTCAGCATCCCGCTGGCGACCATTTCCGCACAGAGCGCTTCGGATTCCGCCGCGGTACCATCGCACCAGAGCACCTGGTCGGGCTGACAAAGCTCGGCGATTTCGCCCACCCAGGCGAGAAGTTTTGCATTCTTCGTATTCGGCGTGGTCGATGCCATGGAGTCCTCCGGCAAGGGAATTGTTACGTTTGGCCGGAGTAAACCGTGTTTCGGAGCAAAAGGCTACGGCTTTCCTCTCCCCACTTTCGCTCCGCAGCACTAACTCGCGTAGGTCGATTTAGACGCATTTCAGGCCTATTTCACGAGGCGTAAATTAGAATCATGGACAGTCAGGCACGGCGATTCCGGGACCCACTTTTTTCCCCTCTCATCCGCAGGATCTCCGGCGTGCTTTTCGCCGTCTTCGCGTTTTCGGGATGCCTCTCCCAGGGGGAGATCGATTCCCTCCAGTCCCAGGCCTGCGCCGAGTCCGCCGAGACGTGCACGATCACCGCGGGCGGGAGCCGGGATCTATCGTCCACGACTTCGCTTGCCGGCACGACTTCTTACCGACTTCGCGGGGCCGTCGTTCCCGCCTCGCCTTTCCCTTTCATCGAGTATCTCCCGGGTGGCTACGCCGAAAACCCAAGCAAGGAATGGCCGCTGATCATCATGCTCCATGGCCTCGGCGAACAAGGCCAAGGGAACACCCAGGCCGATCTCGCTCGGGCGGGCGTGCATGGCCCGAATAAACGCGTCGGCCAGGGCCGGCATTTTCCCGCCGTGATCCTGACCCCACAGACGCCTTCATGGTGGGACAACACCGCGATGAATAATTTTCTCCCCTATGCGCTCGCGCAGTATCGAATCGACGAGAAGCGCGTTTATGTCACCGGCCTCTCCATGGGTGGCGCGGGCACCTGGGGTCTTGCGAGCGTCGGACATTCCCGGATCGCCGCCATCGCTCCGATCTGCGGTGCCGCCGGCCCCAACGCCACGGCCGCCCAGAACATGGTGAATTCGAGAGTTTCCGTCTGGGCGTTCCACGCGCAGAACGACGGCACGGTCGGCATCGGCAATACCGATGGCTGGCTGAACGCGTTCGGATCGGCGGTTTCCGCCACGAACCTCATTCGCGCCGGCAATCCCACGGGGTCGCCCACGAAAAGCGCCCACCTGACGAGCGCGAACGCCTGGGAGTGGCGCGACGGAGTCCATTATCTTTCCGCGGGCGGCTCTCGCTACGCGCGCGAACTCCACTACACGGTCTATCCGACCGGCGGTCACGACTCGTGGTCGCAGACCTACGCGAATGAAGTTTTCTGGGCCTGGCTCTTTGCCCAGGTCCGGCCGTAGATTAATTCCGTGTCATCTTCGCGGGCGTGGCCCGTGGATTGCTCTGATTCACCTCGTGAGCGCCTGATGCGCAAGGAGGTCCCGCAATGCCACGCCTCGTTCCCATGCTCGGCTATTTCGCCGCGCGACGCTTCCCGATCGCGTTCGGAGTCTTCACGCTCGCGTCGATTGGCTTCCAGATTTATCGAAAGCTGAAGTCACACGACACGATGAATACCGCAACGAATTCACCTCCCAACGACGGAGGCCACGACTCCACGCTGACGGAAAAAAAGTTCGGGAACGGGACTCGTGACGTCGTCGACCAAGCGTCCTGGGAATCCTTCCCGGCGAGTGATTCGCCCGCGTACTGACGCTTAAGCCTGCGAATTCGCGCCACGGCCTCAGGCCAGCGGAAGACTCATGACCTTTTCGAGCGCATCCATCGCGGACTGCACTTCCGCATAAAACTTCGGATCGCGGAGATCGTCGAACTCGAGCTTGTCGCGATAATGTTTGCCGATCCACTGGATGAGCTGGGCTTCGCGTTCGGCCGTGAGCCAGACGCCGGGATGGACTTCGGCTTCCTCCTCCGCCGTCAGCACGATGCGCAGCCGAAGACACGCGGGTCCGCCGCCATTCTGCATCGACTCGCGGACGTCGTAGGAAAAGACGCTTTCAATCGGAGTTTTCTTCTCCGCGAGAATCCGATCGAGCACCCGGTTCACGCTGGGAATCGCCCGGCATTCCTCCGGGCAGACCAGCGCCATCCCCCCCGTGGGCAGAGTCACGAGCTGGGAGTTGAAAAGATATCCCTGCACCGCTTCTTCGAGCGTCACTTCGGATTCGGGAATTTCCAGAATCGTGAGCGGCTTCGTCGCGCCGGATCGCCGCCATCCCTCGCGGAGTCGAGCGAGCTCCGCGGACTGATTCGCGTAAGCCTTCTCATGGAGAAAAAGCAAGTTTTCGTTCGCGACCGCCACGACATCGTTGTGGAAGACGCCCGCGTCGATCGAATCGGGATTCTGCTGGAAGAAAAAAGCGCGATCGTCGGCGATCCCGTGGGTCGTTTTCACGACGTGGGACGCCTCCGTCGACTGGCGCGAAGGGAACTTCTTCGGCTTCACGAAATTCGCGTTCGGAAGGACGGCGCCGCCGAAGGCGAAGAGGCTCAGCCCCCGCGCTCCGTGGGAATCGGCGAGTCGCGAGTGGTTCGCCGCGCCTTCATCCCCGAACTGCGGGATGACCGGATCGTGGTGGACGAAAGAATCACCGCCGAAGATGCGGCGAAGGTTCGCGCTGGTTTGGTCTTTTTCCAGCGAACGATGGAATTTCGAACTCAGATTCGCGACCGTAAAATGCGCGCGCCCGTCCTCGCTGTCGCAGGAGGGAGTGAAGGTCGCCGCATTCGCGACCCACATGGAGGAGGCCGAGTAACAAGCCGAAACCAGGTGGGGAACGGCGCGAAAGGCCTTTTCAATCACCGAAGAATCGGTGCCGGTGAATCCGAGGGACCGCAGGGTATCGAGGCGAGGACGCCGCAGCGGAGGCAGGATCGCCTGCCCAAGGCCGAGATCTCGAAGTTTAGCCGCCTTCGCCAGTCCCTGGAGCGCCGCGCGTTTCGGCGAAGAAATCAGCTTGGCGTTTCTCGTCGAAGCGACGTTGCCAAAGGAGAGGCCCGCATAATGGTGAGTCGGACCAACGAGGCCGTCGAAATTAATTTCCCGAGACATAAGCGTGTTCGGCGATTCTCGCATGAAGCGATCTAAAAGACAGGCTAAAAGTAAGCGCGCAAACGCAGAAAAGCGGAGCCCCCCTCCCCGCTTCTGAGGAAGACCCCGCCTACTCTGCCGTCCCCCGTTTTGCGGAGGCGACAATGCCTTTTAGAGTGCGATCAAACCGATGTTCCCCATGAGTGTGAAGATTCCGTAGAGAGCGGCCGACAGTCCGAGAATCGTAATGTGGTAACTCTCGTCTCTCATTTGTTCTTCAGCCGTCATCTCTGCGATCATCGTGTGATCCTCCTGCATTCCTCTATTGCGTGAAGGATGCCAGCGGGCGGGAATCGCCGAAGGTCAGCCCAAAATCGGATTCACGATATCGGGAACCAAAGAAATCAACCAGTTACGCCGCAAATTCGCCGACGTCGTCAGAAATTTATCGCGTTCGCCACCGGAGTCGAGTTGGCCCGCGCCCGTTCGTGGGTGTCGAAACGCACCTTCCCGGGCGAGCGTTTCGCACCTGCCGCCCGGGATAAATTCGCGAAATCAGCTCGCGGCTTTCAGTTTCGGATCCGCCGAAACGAGCGTCGCGATGACGAGATCCCCCGAAACGTTCAGAGTGGTCCGGCACATGTCGAGGAAACGATCGACGCCAAGAATCAGTCCGATGCCCTCCGCCGGAATCCCGACCTGCTGGAGCAAGATCACGATGAGTGGAAGACTGCCGCCCGGAACGCCGGCGGTTCCGATACCGGCGAGGATGGACATGAAGACGACCTGAATCTGTTGCCCCACCGTCAGGTCGATCGAATAGACCTGGGCGAGAAAAAGCACGGTAATCCCCTCGAAGAGCGCCGTACCGTTCTGGTTCGCCGTACTGCCGACCGTCAGCACGAAACGGGAAATCGTCGGCGGAAGCTTCAGCTCGTTTTCGGCGCAAGCGAGCGATCGCGGAAGGGTCGCGTTCGACGACGCCGTGGAGAAGGCATAGAGGCAGACCTCGCGGGTGGCCCGGAAGAACTCCATCGGTGATTTTCCGGCGCCGTACTTGAGCAGGGCGGAATAAACGACGAACTGCTGGATCAGCAGTCCGCCCACCACGATGGCGACGTAATACGCGAGCGAAGCGAAGATTCCGGTGCCGTGCTTATAGGCCGTATTAAAGACGATCGCAAAGACCGCGTAGGGCGCGAGCCTGATCGCATACTCGACGATCTTCATACTCACGTCGAAGAGCTGCCGCAGAAGCTTCAGCAAGGTGACGTCTTCTTCGGACTTCCCGCGAAAGACGACGCTCATCGCGACCCCGAAGATCAGCGCGAAAACCATCAGCGCGATCATTTCCCCTTCGAGGGCGCGGACGGCGGAGTCGAGGGGGTTCTTCGGGAAGAGCTCGACGAAGGATTCCGAGAAACTTTTCGCGGCGGCGGCATTCGACTGGATCTTCTCCACGGCGCCGCTGAGTTCGCTGCCAGGGGCCGTGACAACCTCGGCGTTCAGCGGATAACCGACCCCGGGCTTGAACGTGTTCACGAGCCCGATTCCGATGAAAACGGAGGCCGAAGAGGCGAGCAAGGTATAGAGGAGAGTTTTCGAGGCGACGCGCCCGATGCCATGGGACTGGCCGAGTTCGAAGACTCCCAGAACCAGCGCCGAGAAAACGAGCGGCACGACGACCATGAAGATCATGCGCAGAAAGATCTGCCCGAGCGGCGTGAAAAGATGTTTCGACACGTTCTGGAGCCACGGAGCGTCGCCGATAAAGGCGTGGGCGAGCGCACCGAGCAAGAGACCAAGGACGAGCCCCAGGAGGAGTTTCACGTGTGATTTCATTCCCCCCGGTCCTACCCTATCCTCCCTAGCGAAAACAAATTCCATTTTCCCCTATCTTTCGGATAACTTAGACGGAATCGCACCCCCTGTAACCCCGGCCTACCCTGGTCCGTAACTCTTAGGTGAGAAGACTTGGCAATGCAAAGTACCGATGATTCTCCCGCCGCCGCGGCTCCGACCGTGGCGCCCACCTTAGAGGAGCGCTTGAAAAAGCTCTTTCTCACGGGCGGCGCAGGCGACGGAAAGGCTTACGCCGAGTTCCTGGAGGTCTCGGCCAAGATCGTGCGCTCGAATCTGCGAAAGACCTTACCCGGGTCCGGGGTCTTTTCCCGGGACCTGATCGAAGACCTCGTCCAGGATGTATTGCTCGCGCTCCACCAGAAGCGGCATACGTTTCGCGACGAGTACCCGATCCTCCCCTGGCTTTTCGCGATCGCGAGGCATCGATGGATCGATATCGCGCGCATGATGTCGGTTCGTCCCGAGTTGCTGACCTGGGACGAATCGGACTGGGATCGGGTCCCCGACTCGGAAGCCCACGACCGAGCCGAACGGCGCGAAGCCGAATCGGAAGCGAAAACGGAAGTGGCGGCCCTGCTCGAAGTCCTGACCCCGAAACAGCGCGAACTGATTCGACTCGCAAAACTCGAGGAATTGCCGCTTCAAGAAGTGGCCAAGCGGACGGGACTCAGTCTCTCGGCCGTCAAAGTCGGAATACACCGAGCGATGCTCAAGCTCGGAAAGGAGAGTGCGAAATGAATGAATCGAATCGAAATTCCGAAGGCCGCGCTCCCGAAGCTCGGACCCTCGAGCTGATCGGCCGGCTGGCCGCCGACCCCGCTCCTTCCCAAGCGCATGCCCGCGCGCTGACTCTTCCGAGTTACGCGCGCTCCTGGCTCTTCGGCGGCGCGCTCATCCTGGCGCTCTCGATCTGGCTGCTTCCGATTCGAGAGGACCTCGCCGAGCGATTCGGCTCGCTCGATTACTATCTTCTCTTCTCGCTCTGGTTCCTGGCGACGCTCCTCTCCGCGCTGAAAGTCTATAGCTTGGCGTTCCCGGACAGCCGCGTCTCGCGGACGGCGAAGGATTGGTCGCGATTCGCTCCGGCGCCGCTTCTCCTCCTGGCCGCCTGGAGCGTCTGGAACCTGAATCTCGCCGACTTCGGTTATCAGCTTTACCGCGAAAGCCGCCCGCTGAACGGCGGGTGCGGGCTCGTGATCCTGACCGCGGGACTTCTCCATGCCGGCTTCCTCTTTTCGTGGCTCCGGAAAGGCGCGCCCACCGAAGCCGTAACGGCCGGGGCCTGGGTCGCGATCTCGACGGGCGCTTACGCTTCGTTTCTCGTCCAGTTCGCTTGTCCGAACGAACACGCGATGCACGTCATCCTCTGGCACTTCGTGCCGATGACTCTGCTCACGGCGGCGGCCGGATTCTCCGCCCGGCGCCTTCTTCGCTGGTAGAACCCGCTCTGGATCAGCCCGCGAGCGTAACTTTTCGGCCGCGGACTTCGTAGACTAGGTAACCTTATGGCAAAAATCGCCGTCATCGGGAGCGGAGTCGCGGGTATGACCGCCGCGCATCTGCTCAGCCGAAAAAACGAAACCCATCTCTTCGAATCCGCGGCGCGACCGGGCGGACATACGGCGACCATGGACATCGAAACGCCTTCGGGCCGCTACGCGATCGATACGGGCTTCATCGTTTTCAATGACTGGACCTATCCCCACTTCATCCGCCTGATGAAGAGCATCGGCATCGAGTCGCGCGATTCTGAGATGAGCTTTTCCGTGAGAAACGAGGCGACGGGTCTCGAGTACAACGGCAAAGACTTCGCCCACCTCTTCGCCCAGCGCCGGAACCTCGTTCGCCCTTCCTTCTACCGAATGCTGCTGGAGATCGTGCGATTCAACCGTGAAGCGCCGGCTCTGCTCGAACTTCCCGAGGGACATCCGGACGCTGGGATCACGATCGGCACCTATCTCGATCGCGGAGGATATTCTTCGATGTTTCGGGAGAATTACGTGCTCGCCATGGGGGCGGCGATCTGGTCCGCGAGCTTCGCCCAGATGCGGGACTTCCCCGCGCGCTTCTTCGTCTCGTTCTTTAAGAACCATGGGATGCTTTCCGTGAACGACCGCCCGGTGTGGAAAACGATCCGCGGGGGTTCGCGATCCTACATTGGGCCTCTGCTCGCGCCGCTCGGCGAGCGCGTGCATCTCAACTCTCCGGTCAACGGCGTTCGCCGCGAGGACCACCAGGCCGTCCTCTGGATCGGCGGGAAAGACCCCCGGATCGAGAAATTCGATCAGGTCGTTTTCGCCTGCCATAGCGATACGGCGCGCGAAATGCTCCTGGATCCGAGCGATGCCGAACGGGAGGTCCTCGGGGATCTCGACTACCAGCCGAACGACGTGATTCTCCACACCGACTCGTCGATTCTTCCCCGGACGCGCAAAACCTGGGCCGCCTGGAACTATTTTCTGCCACAGGCGGGTGCCGAGCGGGTTTCGGTCACCTATCATATGAACATCCTCCAGGGGATCGTCTCCCCCGAGGACTTCCTCGTCAGCCTGAATCTCGACGGCCAGATCGATCCGGCGAAAATCCTCGGGCGCTACGTCTACGACCATCCGAAATTCACCCTCCGCACGGTGGCGGCCCAGAAGCGATGGGCGGAGATCAGCCGCCTCGACCGGCGAACCCATTTCTGTGGCGCCTACTGGTCCTATGGATTCCATGAAGACGGAGTCCGCTCGGGCGTACGCGTCGCCGAAGCATTCGGGGAGAAACTCGCATGAAGACGAAACTCGCGAGCGCGATCTATCTCGGCACGATTCGTCACCGTCGGTTTACCCCGAAACGGCGCGATTTTCGGCACTCCGTCTGCTACTTTTATTTCGACCTCGCCGAGATTCCGCTCCTCTTCCGTTTTCCGCTCCTCTTCTCCCGTTCCCGCTTTTCGCTCTTCAGCTTCCAGCGTCGCGCCTATCTGGGGCCGACCGACGTCTCGCTCGACGAGGCCGTCCGCGCCCGCGTGGAAAAGGAACTGGGTTTCCGCCCCACCGGCCCGATCCGCGTCCTCTCCCAGATCGGCGCGCTCGGCTTCGCGTTTAATCCGGTGAGTTTCTATTATTGCTTCGACGACGCCGGAAAAGACCTCGTCGCGATCGTCTCGGAAATCACGAATACGCCCTGGGACGAACGTCACGCCTACGTCCTCCGTCCCGACGCCGGCGCGCGCCTGGAGTTCGACTTTCCGAAGGTTTTCCATGTCTCACCCTTTCTGGACATGAATTACAGGTACCTATGGAAGTTCTCCCGCCCTGGCGAAACGCTTTCCGTGCAGATGGAAAACCTGCCCACCGGCGCGTCGGACGGAAAAGAGGTCACGTTCGACGCCACCCTGACCCTTCGACGAAGCGAATTTCGTCTCCCTGCCGTGCTTGGCGCACTCGCGCGTTTTCCCCTCATGGCCCTGAAGACTCTGCTTCTGATCTATGCGCACGCCGGCATTCTCTGGCTGCGTAAAGTTCCGTTCGTTCCTCATCCGGAGAAATCCCTATGAAAACCATCGCTGACTTTCCGAAAACCACCCGCTGGGTCGCCGCCCGCTGGATCGAAACCTTCTGCCGCAGCCAACTCCTGGCGAAGTTGGCGAACATCCGCGAGGGCTATCTCGAAATCGTGGAACCCGGAGGCGGAGTCGTTCGCTTCGGCGACGCGAACGCCGCGCCCGAGCTGCGGGCGCGAATCACGATCCATCATGCCCAAGTTTACTCGCGGATCGCCCTCGGTGGCAGCATCGGCGTGGGCGAAGCCTTTACCGACGGCGACTGGGACACCGCGAACCTCGTCGCGGTCACTCGCCTCTTCGTCCGAAACCGCGAAGTGCTGAACGGTCTCGACCGCGGCAGCGGAGCGCTCCTGCTTCCCCTCCAGCGATTCCTCCACGGATTGCGCGCAAACGACGAGTCCCAAGCGCGGATGAATATCCAGGCGCACTATGATCTCGGCAATGACTTCTTCTCCCTCTTTCTCGACGAGTCGTGGATGTACAGTGCGGGAATCTTTCGCGACGAGACCACCACCCTGGCCCAAGCCCAGTTCGAGAAAAACGACCGGATCTGTCGTCGGCTCGAGCTACGCCCCGAACATCACCTGATCGAAATCGGGACGGGCTGGGGCGGATTTGCGATCCACGCCGCCCGACATTACGGATGCCGGGTCACGACGACCACCATTTCGAAGCGCCAGTTCGAACTGGCCCAGACCAGGGTCCGTGAGGCCGGCCTCGAAGACCGCATCGAGATCCTCTTCCAGGACTACCGCACGCTCCAAGGGCAGTATGACCGACTGGTCTCCATCGAAATGATCGAGGCCGTGGGGCTGAAGTTTCTGGATACCTATTTCGAAATATGTTCGAGTTTGCTGAAGCCCGATGGAGCGATGGCTCTCCAGTCGATCACCATCCGCGATGAGTACTTCGCCCAGGCCGCCAAATCCGTCGATTTCATCCAGACCCATATCTTTCCGGGGGCGGCGATTCCATCCGTGGGAAGGATCCTCGCCTCGGTGGCGGGTCGCACCGATTTGAAAACGGCGCACTTCGAGGACTTCGGGCGTGATTATGCGCGCACGCTTTCGCTTTGGGCGAAGTCGCTGGAAGAGAACCGGGAACGGATTCCGCGCATGGGTTACCCCGAACATCTCTACCGACTGTGGAAGTACTACTTCGGATACTGTGAAGGCGGATTTCTCGAAGGACAGATCGGCGTCGGCCAGTTCGTTTTCACCAAACCCCGCGCGATCGCTCTCGATCCGCGCCATGGAGTTTCCTCATGAGCACCCAGACCCTGGCCCCCCAGCTTTCCGATCGAGCCACGGCTCTCTTCATCGACGCGGCCGAGCGCGGGCTCGTCCCCGACTTCTTCCTGCGCGCGGGCATCCGCTATCTCTGCGCGGAGAGGCTGCGCGAACTCACGGGTCCGAATCTGACCGCGGAGCAGCTCCGACTCCAGGAGTACGTCGACGGACTTCGTCGGGCTCCCGTCGCGGTCGCGACCCGGGAGGCGAACGAACAACATTACGAGGTACCCGCGGAGTTCTATCGCCTGGTCTTGGGAAAGAACCTGAAATACTCGAGCGCCTATTATCCTCCGGGAGTCGACTCCCTCGACCAGGCGGAGGATCTCGCGCTCGAAACGACCATCCAACGGGCGGATCTGCGCGACGGAATGCGAATCCTCGAACTCGGTTGCGGATGGGGGTCGCTGACGCTCGCGATGGCGAGAAAATTTCCGAAGGCGAAAATCACCGCGCTTTCGAACTCGAAGAGCCAGCGCGCCTTCATCCTCGAAAAGGCCATGCTCGAAGGACTCACGAACGTCGACGTCCTCACCCGGAATGTCGCCGAAGGCCTCGGCGTACCGACGAACGCATTCGATCGCGTCGTATCGGTCGAGATGTTCGAACATATGAAAAACTACGGACGTCTCCTCGCGCGAATCTCGGACGTCCTCGTACCCGGCGGCAAACTCTTCGTCCATATCTTCACCCACCGTCGCTTCGCCTACCCCTTCGAGACCGAAGGCGAAGACAACTGGATGGGCAAATATTTTTTCACCGGCGGACAAATGCCCTCGCACGACCTCCTGCTCCATTTTCAGAGGGACCTCCAGATCGAAGCGCAGTGGGCCTGGGACGGAACCCACTATTCCAGGACCGCCGAGGACTGGCTAAAGAATCAAAATGAGAATCGAGATGCGATCCTCGCGCTCTTCGAGCGGACCTACGGCAATCCCGTCGACGCGCGCCGCTGGTTCGAACGCTGGAGAATCTTTTTTCTCTCCTGCGCCGAACTCTTCGGCTACGCCCACGGCCAGGAATGGGGCGTATCCCACTACCGCTTCACGAAGTCCGTCCGCGCCGCACCTTCATCGCTTTCGGAGAACTCCTGATGCACCGCTTAGCCAAAGGACTGATCCTTTCGACCCTCGCCCTCGCCGCGCTGTCCGTGGGCGCGAGTTCGCTCCCCTATGATCGCTTCGAAGAGGTCGCGAGACTGGACGGGGCGACTTTACCCCTTCATGGCCAGGGAACCCGAAAGGCGACGCTTTTCGCCGTCGAGGTCTATCATGCGGCATTTTACGCTCCCGCCGGAACGAAGACCTTAGCGCAGGTTCTTACGTCTCCACGTCCTTTGCGGCTCGACATTCGTTATGTGCGCGACTTCGATCTTTCCGATACGAACGAAGCTTGGGTTTACCAGTTCCGTGAAAGTTCGGGACGGAAGCCGGAAGAAATCGCGGAGGACCTGCGCCAACTCCTTTCTTTCCAAAAAGAGATCCGAAAGGGCGATCTGCATCGTTTCGACTTCGAGGCTGGGAAAACCGTCTTCTATATCAACGAGGAGCGACGCGGTGAAATCACCGGCGACCGATTCCAAACGGCGCTGCTGACGATTTTCTTCGGCCCGAATCCGCCCACGAAGGAACTCCAGCGGGGTCTCCTCGCCGGACCGAAACCTTCGGCGGTCGAAGCCGCCCGCACGATCGCGGAATCCACGCGGACCCTGCCTACGAACGGGAGGAAGCCGTGAGCGCCCGCATTTCTCGGCCCCGGCTGGCGCTCTGGCTCTACGTCGTGGTCGTCCTCCTCGCGATGATCGGGGTCACGACCTGGGCGAGCGCCGAAAAGAACGTGATGGAAGGTTTCCGGCTTCTCTTCGCCGAGCGCTGGGGGATCGCGACACTTTTCGACGCTTACTTCGGCTTTCTCTTCTTTTTTGCCTGGGTCCTCTACAAGGAGAGCGGAACGCTTGCGCGTACCGCTTGGCTCGTCGCGATCCTCTGTTTCGGAAACATCGCCATGGCCATTTATCTCGGGAAAGAGCTGCGCAAGCTTCGTCCGGGCGAATCCATGGAAAAACTCCTCCTCCGCGCGCAGCCAGGCGGGCGAGATTGAAAGCGGCCGTCACTTTCCTCGATCGCCGACTTTGGCAGCCACTGCTGGGGCAGCTTCGCCAGGGAACCTCGCCGGACAAGATCGCGCTCAGCGTCGCGCTGGGGGCCGTCCTGTCTACGTTTCCGATTCTCGGAACGACCACCTTACTTTGCTTCCTGGCCGGCGTCGCCTTTCGACTGAATCCGGTCGCGATCCAGTCGGTGAACTATCTGATGACTCCCGTCCAGCTCGCGGGAATCCCCCTTTTCATCCGCATCGGCGAAGAAATCTTCGGACTCTCTCCGATCGACTTTCACCCGGGTAGGCTCGCCCAGGAGTTTGGCGCGGATCCTGGACTTTTCTTTCGCACCTACGGACAGTCGGCGCTCGCCGGAATCGCCGTATGGGCCGCGCTCGCCGGACCGGCGATTTGGACGGTCCACCGCTTGTTTCTCCCGCTTCTCCGGCGTAAGGCCAAAGAGACATGAATACTCTGCTGGGTTCCTCCGCATCACTGTCATTCGACGTCTGGGGTAGTCTTTGGACCCTGGTGGGTACCGTCACCTTCCTCGCCATCTTCCTCTTCGCCCTTGCCTGGGGGGTGGCCCGCAGGATCGAAAACTATTCCATTGTCGACGCGCTCTGGGCTCTCTCGTTCGGAATGTTCGCGCTCGTGATCCTGCTCTTCGGGTCCGGCGATCCCACGCGCAAGCTTCTCTTCGGAGGCATGTACCTGATTTGGAGCCTTCGCCTCGGGATCTTTCTCACCGTCCGAATCTTCTCGCACCTCGAGGAGGAGGACCGTCGCTACGTCCAGCTTCGCCAGGAGTACGGCGCCCGGGTGGGTTCGCGCTTCTTCCTCTTCTACATGTACCAGGCAATCTCGGTCGTCATTCTCCTCGCGCCGCTCTTCCTGGTCAGCACGAACGGGTTTCCACGCATTGCCCATCTGGAATGGGCCGGCGCCGCGATCTGGCTCGTCGGCCTGATCGGAGAGGCCGCCGCGGATTCACAAATGTCCAGGTTTCGCGCCGATCCCGCGAATCGGGGCAAGGTCTGCGAAGACGGGCTTTGGTATTATTCACGCCATCCGAACTATTTCTTCGAATCGGTGATCTGGCTCGGCTATGGGGTTTTCGCCCTCGCCACTCCTTACGGATGGATAACGCTCTTCGCGCCCCTGATCATCTGGTTCCTTCTCCTCCGCGTGACGGGCGTCCCGATGGCCGAGGCGACCTCCCTACGCACGCGGGGCGACGCTTACCTGGAGTACCAGAAGACGACGAGCATCTTCATTCCCCTCCCGAAGCGCCGCCCCGGCGTATCGACTTAACGTGGGCTCTTGAGCACCGGTCAGCTGGCTCCCATCTTCTCGGCGCGGAGGTTGGCCCGGCCGAGCATGCGCAGTACGAGCTCGTAATAGGCTTGATCGTCGAACTTCCCGGCCTGGTACGCCTCTAGCTCCGCCGCGCGCAGTTTCGAGGCCAAGGTCTCGTCCGGCGTCAGCTCGGATTTCGGGTCCTTCGGATCTTTACCACTAGCGCCGCCTTTAGCGCCGCCTTTCGCACCGGCTTCCCGCTCTTTTGCCTTCTCGATGACGAGGGCGAGCCGGTCTTCCGCGATCTTCGAAAGCAGCTTCACGATCTCCGACTGCCGCATGATCTTCTTCGCGAAGGTGTGTTGTCTCTCCGCGACGATCTTCATATCGCCGAGATCATAAACCGCCCGTTCCTTCGGAAACTCGAGGTCGTACGGGCGGTACTGACTCGGATCATCCCCGATCTGGAATCCGACCTTCGCACCGTAGTAATCCCGCATGGCCTGGGTTGCCGCATTCGGCACGGTGGTTCCGATCTTCCCGAGCACCGTCGAGAGGAGGATCTCGGCGTACGGCACGTCGTCCGTGGGCAACTGGAACGCGCGGCGGATGCCGCCGTTCGGCTGATACGGAATCCAGTGGCTCGTATGCGGGTAGAAGTTGAATTCCGGAATCGTGACGCCGCTTCCATCCCCGAGACGGAGATGCAGCGGAGCCGTGACGTCGTTCAGCAGGAACGAGTCGATGATCCTCGCCATTTGGACATCGAAAGACTTCGTCTGCGTGAGGGGTTTCCCGTTCTGATCGACCTTCGGCTCGCCCGTCTTCTCATCGATGACGACGTCCTCGAAAGTCGTCGAGTCGAGGAAGTTCCCGCGATAGTCATCCCAGCTCTTCACGCCCATCCGGCGCTGGGCCAGATAATAGACGGCGAGAACCTTGTCGCCCCAGATCCCGCGCGTATCGATCTGATCCGCCCAAGGATTCGTGCTCTCCGGTGACTTTTCGTTGCGGAACGCTTTCCCGCCCTGCGCGAGCGGTACCGCACCGGCTCCCGCGAGCCGGCCCGTGACGTAATCACTAAAGCAGGACTTCACGGTTCCGCCGAGTTGTTTCATCGAAACGAAAGTCTGGCGTCCCTTGTTCGGTCCCACCACGAACTGCACCACGCAGCCCGCGTCCGGTTCGAGAATCGGCCGCACGAGCGCGTCCCGTGAGGCCAGTACTGCACCTTTCAGATCGAGATAAAACTCGCGGAAGCTCGCCGCTTCCGGAAGCTTAAACTCCGGATCGAGTTCCGGATTTCCTCCGAAGAGGTTCCAGATCCGGTCGTACGTCTCGAGGAACGGGCGCAGATCGAACATCAGATCGTCGATTCTCGAGAGATAAGCCCCGTCGTCGTAGTCCGAGAAGCTCCGGCGCTGATTTCTAAAGTTCGCCTTCCAGTACCGATCTTCGTACGAACGCAGAAGATGCGACGCGATCTCGGAGAGACTGGTTCCCTCGTCGAAGCGTCGGCAACCGGGGTTGATCCCGACGTTCTCATCCGTACAGAAATCGAATGGAGCGAGATTCGACATCAGTTCTCCGCCCGTGAGCTTATCCATCTCCTGGAGGGAACCTTCGACCGGCAGCAGCGTCCCGTTCGAAAGCGCGACCTCGCGGCGGTAGGCGAATCGAAGCGCGGCCACGTCGTACTTGCCCATGATCCGCAGCTCGTTCATCGCGCTGTAACCGTAGTCCATGATCGAGCTGTATTTCATCGCATGGCTATGACCGTGCTTCTTCCCTTCTTCTTCGGTGTAGAAGTTCGCCTTGTCCTCGGATCCGGCGAAATTATGCCGGAGGCCGAGATTATGCCCGAGTTCGTGCACGAGGGTCGGCACCCAGACGTAAGGGAGCACGATCGAGATCACGGTCTCCTGTTCGGACTTCGAAAGATCCGCCCACTCTTTCCGGGGCACGTCCTTCAGACCGTCGAGCGTCGCGAGCTCCAGAGCGCCCGCCGCGTTCAGATACTCCGTCGGATAGGCGAACTTCGCGAGAAGTTCCGTCCGGCGACGAAAGAACTCCGCCCGCTTGCCCGAAAGATTCCCGCCCTCGGCGTCCCCATCGTCGTAACTGCGCGCCACCTTCGCCGCGAGCAGAGACGAGTCTTTCGCCTTCAGGACCGAACGCTCATAGCGCGCGAAACCCTTCCGAGTCAGCAGTTCACGCTCTCCGACCGGGAAATCACCACGTTGCTTCGGAGATCGTCCCGAAGTCGCGTAGAGCTTGCGGTGATCCTCGTAGCTGCCGAGCAACCGATCGAGCTCCATCGCATCGCCCGCCTCCCGGCCTTCGTCGATCGCCACCGGCGCGCCGTCCGGACGGGTCTCGATCAGCTTCGCGACGGCTTTCCCGATCCTGCTTTCGACGATCCGGCTCGCGACCTGCTTGCCCAGCTTGATGATCGCCCCGGGCAAGGTCCCGGACGAGTCCGCCGCCTCCGTCGCCTTCTTCGCCTCGGCTTTCGCATTCTCCGCCGCGACGTAGTCCTCCCAGGTGTCGCGGATGTATTTTTTCATCGTACCCAGGTACATGATCGTCCGCGCCGAGATGATCTCCCCCGTGACGGGATCCTTCACCGACGGACCGTAACCAATAACGCCCGAAGACTGCGGATCCTCGACCATCATGATCATCGAGTTCCGAATGTCGCCGACGCTTTTTTCCGAGGGCGGCTGGAGTTCGATCTGCATCTCGGTTCCGGCCTCCCGAAGCGCGGCGTTCACGGCGGCGACCGCTTCCTTCGTCGCGGCCAGGACCTTCGCATTCGCGGGTTTCGCGAAGTTCGCGCTGAGCTGGTAAGGGATCGTCTTGCGCGACGGATTCCACCGGCTCATCAGCCGGATCTTGCCGTGTTCCTCGTCCCGATTATCGTCGGAAAGCACCTTGATTTCGTGCTTGAACATCCCGAAGGTGTTTTCGTCGGTTTCCGGGTAGTTCACGACCTGATAGTCTTTTGAAACCGCCTTTTCCCGCTTCAGGAAGCTGTAATGGTAACGGACGTTGAACGTCATGGCGTCGGGAATCTGCTCGAGCTCCCGGAGATCGTCGATGCAGTCGATGTTTCCTCGGTAGGTCCGCTCGACCTCGACGTTCAGCGCATCGTTTTCGAGCTGGTAACTCACCACGCGCGAACCGATCTCCGTCTGGCAGTTGTTAAAGAGTCCCTCGATGTCGATCGGAAGGGTGTTCGTTTCCTGGAGCGACATTTCCTCGACCCGGGCTCGGAAATAGCGCTTCTCCGTCCAGCTCTTATCGTCGACCTCTTCTTCTCGATTCGCACATTCGCCCGCCCCGTTATCGGCACAGCGATAGTCGACGTGATCCACGGGAATGGTGACCACGGGCTTTTGGTTCGAAGGATTCTCGCGAAACCGTGGATCGACTTCGAGCGCTTCGGCGACGAGGGCGTTTTCCGTGAACTTGAATTTCACCAGTCGCTCGGTCCCCTGCGCCCCGGGACGGGTGGCGTTCGACGTGCGCGGCGCTTCGATCATCGAAGGCACATAGATGTACTCGGCGTTCAGATCGACGGCCGCGGATTTCTCCTGGACGCGCTCCTTGAAGATCATCTCCATTTCGCGTTTCTTCGCGCAGCCGCTGAGCGTAAGCGCCAGCGCCGAAAACCCCGTTAAACCCCAGAAACTCAGACGACGATCCATGCTTCCTCCCTAAAAGAACACGCTGGCCGAAACATAATATTTCGACGTGTACCCACTGAAAAACGTCAGATTCGTTTCGCTTCCGTTCGCCTGGTAGAGCGAATCCGAATTCGAATGACCAAGCCCGATCGACCACTGCCCCTCCGAAAATCCGATCTCCTCGGAGATTCCGAAAGTCGTCGACGGCGTCCCCGCGAACGTCCACCGCGAAGCCACGCTTCCGGTCAGGTCGAAATACATTTGGCGCCAGCTGTAGACGCCTTTCACGACATGCGAGAGACTCCGCGCCGGATTCGATTCGCCCGTGCCGGTCGTCGTATAGCGATAGAAATTCTGGGTACCCGACAGCTGATAGAACCCCTGCAGCGCGCCGGTCGCGAACATCAGGCGACCGGCGAGATTCAACCCCGTCCGGAAGGAGTGGATGGTCCGGTTGTCCGAGTTGAGCGGCAGGAAGAGCGTCGCCTTCGGGCGAAAGAGCCAATGCTGAGAAAGTTTCATCGAGTTGCGAAAGATCCCGATCCGCCCATCGGCGAACCGCGTCTCGCGGTACCCGTTCGTCGGACGGCTGATCCCGAGGTAGCCGTCCATCGTCAGGTGGCGACCGACCGCGGCCCAGGGCGCGATTTCAAGGTCCGTTTCCGAGCTGCGGTCGGTATCCGCCGTGCTCCGCGCGGAGGCCGAGTAAGTCATCGCCGCGCTCGCCCCGAAGCGCTTCCGCCCCGGGGTGGGGCCTGCGATGTTGTTCGCCTGGGCGGAAGACTGTCCACTCGCCGGGGTGAGCGAAGCGACGCTCGACTGCGAGGTCTTGACGACCGTCGATCCGACCGCGGGGGCGCTCGGCGCCGGGGCGGCCGAGGCGCTCACGCCCATGACGGAAACGAGCAGGAGAACGAGCATTCCCCAGCCAAGACCTAAAATGGGATGTTTTTTTTCCGAGGAAACGGGCGGCGATTTCTCGGAGATTTGCGATCCTTCGCACATTCGAGATGCTTCGACTTTCGCCGGGAGCTCCGCGGCCTCGGAATGAGGTGGGGGCTCCGGCGAGGATAGGAATGAGCAAGGGGCGGGCCATGCGCCGGACCGCCGGCGAAGGGCCTAAATCGAAATTAGACCGCGACCGCGGTCGAATCACCCCGTTTTTACGGAGAAATCGCCGTACTTTTCGCTCCAGAGTCGAAACGCACCGTCGAAAAAGAGCGGAGAACCTCGAAAAGCTCCGGCAGGGTCTGCGTCTGCTTCACCGCCGTGAACCAGTTCGTTCCGTAGGTTTTTTCCGAGTACTTAAGCCACTGCTTCACCCGGCGCGCGCAGTACCTGCCGTCTTCACGGTCGCGGGCCGAATAACGTTCGGAGAAAACCGCGAATTTTTCCAGCAACGAGATCCAGGCAAAAGGGTCTCGCGGATCGGGCAGGTCCGCGCGCGAGCTCGATCCGCCCGGCGCGATCCCAAGCTCGCGCGCGATGCGTAGACCGAGCCATGGATCCGCGAGCGCCGAACGCCCGATCATGAAATGCTCGCATCCCGTGATCTCGCGGCAGCGGCGAAAGTCCTCGAGGTTCCAGATGTCGCCATTCGCGACGATCGGTATCGCGACGCCCGGCTTGGCGCGCGCAATCCATTCCCAGAACGCCGGCGGCTGATAGCCGTTCGTTTTCGTTCGCGCATGAATCGTGATCCAGCTTGCGCCCCCCGCCTCGGCGCGCTTTACGGTCTCGAGAATAGCCGAAGGGTCATCCCATCCCAGCCGAAGCTTCGCCGATACAGGGAGCGCGGCGGGAACGCTATCGCGGACCGCCCGAACCACCGCTTCGACGCGGCGGGGATCTTTCAGAAGCGTGGCGCCGCCATCGTTCCGGTTCACCGTCTGCGCCGGGCAGCCGAAATTCAGATCGATCCCCGGCGCACCGGTTTCGATCGCGGCCACGGCGCTCGCGGCGATTCGCGCGGGATCCCCCCCGAGGAGCTGGGGCTGGACCCATTGGCCCGAATCGGTACGGTATCCCTGCGAACTCTCGGGGATCTCCTGGCGGAAGACTCGGCGCGGGAGCGGATCCTGCGAAACGCGGATGAACTCGGAGACGACATGCGTGAATCCGCCGACTTCCGAAAGAAGCGCCCGCATCGGCGCATCGGTGATCCCCTCCATCGGGGCGAGGATCAGCGCGGGTCGACCGTGCGTGATCGCGAGAGGTTCACGTCCGGACGCCACGGGCCGCCCCTCCGGGGCTCGCGCGAAACTTTCGAAAATGGAGGTAGGCCGTTGGAATTCCAAGGCTTTAGCGGGTACACCGAAACCCTTCCCGAGATCAAGAACTTACGATATGCACTGCATTAGCTTTATGAATTCGCCGACTTCCAACACCCTCCGCTCGAATGCCTCGACGACCGTCGTGGTCGGCATGTCCGGCGGAGTGGACTCGTCCGTCACGGCAGCGCTCCTGCGCGAGGCCGGCTTCCGGGTGGTCGGTCTCTTCATGAAAAACTGGGAGGAAAAGGACGCAAGCGGCGTCTGCGCTTCCGCCCGGGATTTCGAAGACGTCGCCGCCGTCTGCCGGAAACTCGAAATTCCGTTCTATTCGGTCGAGTTCGTCCAGGAGTACTGGGAACGGGTTTTCCAGACTTTTTTGCGCGAGTACGAAGCGGGATATACCCCGAACCCCGACATCCTCTGCAACCGCGAGATCAAGTTCGACGCGTTCTTCGAAAAGGCCCTCGATTTCGGCGCGGACTTCCTTGCGACGGGACACTACGCACGGACCGATCTTTCCGAGGCCGGCGTGCCTCGGCTGCGCAAGGGCCTCGATGCGGCCAAGGACCAGAGCTACTTCCTGCACGCGATCGACGGCTCACGTCTCGCGAAGACGATGTTCCCCATCGGCGAACTCGAAAAGAAAGAAGTCCGCAAACTCGCCGAGCATTACGACCTCGCGACCCAGGCGAAGAAAGACTCGACCGGAATCTGTTTTATCGGGGAACGGAATTTTCAACCCTTCCTCGAACGATATCTCCGAGGTGCGAAGGGCCCGTTTCGGACTCTTTCCGGGGAAAAAGTAGGCATGCACGCGGGGGCGCAGTTCTACACGCTCGGCCAGCGTAAGGGACTCGGCTTAGGCGGCGAAGGCGAACCCTGGTTCGTCGTGGAAAAGGACCCGAAGAAGAACATCGTTTACGTCGAACGCGGCGAATTCCACCCCGCTCTTTTTACCGACGAGCTCGTCGCGCGCGAGCTGACCTGGATCGGCGGACGCCCGCCGCGACCGTTCGATACCGCGTTTGCCTGCCGGGCGAAGGTTCGCTATCGCCAAGCGGATCAGCCGTGCTCGCTCACGCTCGAGGACGACGGATTCGGCGGCACGCGGGCGCGCGTAAGATTCGCGTCTCCACAGCGCTCCGTCACGCCCGGCCAGTCGGTGGTGTTTTACGCCGACGATGTCTGCCTCGGCGGCGGCGTGATTCGCGAGGTGGGCGAGAACTATCTGGTCCGCGGATTCGCCTCGGGCGATCTACGTGGCATGTTCTCCGCAAGCACCCCAAGCGGCTTCTAATAGATAAGGACCCACAATTTTCCGACCGCCACCCACTACATCGGGGCAAACCCAACACATAGGTCTAGGCTATCGAAGCCGCTAGGATCCGGAATTAAATCATCTTTCCCGGATTCATCAGCCCACGCGGATCGAAGACTTTTTTCAGGGCACGGACGTAGGTGAGCTCCGCTTCCCCGCGCGAATACGGCAGCGCGGGTTTTTTCAATAAACCCACCCCGTGCTCCGCGCTCACTGAACCATGGAATTTACGGCAGAGCTCGAAAAGCATCGTATCGCTCTCGGCGCAGCGGGCGTGGAACTCCGCGCTCGGCATGTCCTCGGGGCGCCGGATGAAGATATGGAGATTCCCGTCGCCGATATGACCGAAGAGAAAAACTTCGAAATCCGGATACGCCGTTCGATACCGTTCCTCGATATCCGAGAAAAAAGCGGCGAGCAACGCGATCGGCACCGATAGGTCCTGCTGATGGACTTCGCGCCGAAGCATCACCGCCTCGGCCACCCGCTCGCGCAGTGCCCAGAGTTCGGCGTTCTCGCGAGGTGACTGCCCGGCGGTCGCGTCGACCACCCGTCCACTCGCCAGAACCTCTCCGAGCCAGAGGTCGTAATTTTCCGCGGATTCCGTTTCGACCTCCATGAGGACATAGGCCCCGGCCTCGGAACCGGGGGAGCCGGCGAGGAACGGCGAACGAAGCCCGAATCCCACGACTTCACGAAGACATGCGGCCGAAAGACATTCGAAGGCGGAAAGCGTAAATGCCCGGGATGCGGCCGGACCGCGGGCCCGCGCGAAGAGATCGAGGACCGCCGAGATGTCCCGAAGCGCGAAGAAACAAACTCGCGTATTCTCCTCGTTGGGAAGCGGCGCGAGTTTCAGCAGCGCTTCGGTGATCACCCCGAGCGTTCCTTCCGCGCCGATAAAAACTTGCCGAAGGTCGATCCCCGTATTGTTCTTTTCGAGCGCCCCGTTCAGCCGCAGAACTTCTCCATCCATCGTGACCACGGTGAGCCCCAGAACCCAGTTGCGTGTCAGACCATAGCGAATGACTCGGACGCCGCCCGCATTGGTCGAGAGATTTCCGCCGACCTGACTGGAGCCTTTCGAAGCGAAATCCACGGGCCAGGTCAGACCGAACGGCTTCGCCGCCTCATGCACGGCTTCGGTGACGGCCCCGGCCTGCACCTCGAGCGTCAGGGCTTGCGGGTCGAGTCTACCGATCTTCGACATTCTTTCGAGCGAAAGGACGAGCTCTCCCCGCGCGGCGACGGCGCCTCCCGACAGGCCCGTGCGCCCTCCGGAAGGAACCACCTGGATTCCGAGCCGGGTACATTCGGAGAGAAGCCTCGCGACTTCTTCGGTCGAACGCGGAAAGGCGATCAGCGAGGGGGCGGGCTCGAATACCCCACTCCAGTCGGCACCGTACTTTCGCAGGTCATCCGCCGCATCCGAGAAAAAATCGGAGGGGAAAGCAGACCGAAGGTTCCGTAAAACTTCCGCGGTTGGCGCGCCGGGCGAAGGAGTTAAACTCATCCCCCCGAGCTTAACCTCGCTCGAAACCGAACGTCCACTGTAGGATTCCAACCACGACAAGCGTAAAGGCCACCAGTCCCATGATCATATGCTTTCTCCTCTCACCGTTTCCAAGATTCCACCGAACTCCACGCGCAAGCGCTTGCCCCGCCACTCGACTTCGCTTCCGAAAACCGTCGCCGCCCAGAGGACGGGAGCCATCGCCTCTCTCTGGAGCCAGACCCAGACGTCCCCGAACGAGGGGCTTCGCCGCCGAACGAGCAGATCCGCGAAATAAAAACCAACGAGCTGGACCAGCAGGACTCCCGCCGGCCAGGTGGAATTCGAGATCGCCATCCCGCACAGACTGAGCACGCACGGTTGCAAAAGCGGCTCCGCGAAAAACGCGAACGGCGCCTGCGCCTTCCGAATCCGTCCCCAGCGCAAATGCCGGTTCCAGAACTCCGAAACGGAGTATCTTCCGATCACGTGCTGGATGGGGAGATGGGCGACCGAAATCGAAAGGCCGAGCTGCCGTATCCCGTAACCCGCCATATAATCCTCGGCCAGGTAGCAGCCGAGGGCGGAGACCCCCCCCAGGCGAGAGAGCGTCGAACCCCGATAAAGCATGGCCTTTCCCATGACACAGGCCTGGCCGGAAAACTCCGCCAGCGCCATTCCCCGCGCATAAAAGGTATTCAGCGCCATCGCCTCGAGGCGGCCGGCGGCGTTCATCGGATCCCCGCCTTCGACTCCCTCGACGATCGCGCTCACGATCCCCACCCCCGGACGATGGATTTCCGAAACCAGAGCGCGGAACGTCTCGCGATCGATCCGTACGTTCGAATCCGCGATCAGTTGGAGATCGTAGCGCGCATAGACGGAAGCATTCTCGATATTCGCCACCTTCGGATTTCGAAACCCGCGATCGAAGTCTCCGCCCTTTCCAGAGAAAAAGATCCGATGACGGACGTGCGGAAATTCCGCCGCGACCGCACGGACGATCGCGTACGCCGAGTCGCGCGGACTCTCGAGACAGAAAAGCAGTTCGAAACAAGGGTATTCCAGACGAAAGAAACTGCGAAGATTCTCCGCGAGTCCCGGATCCATGCCTTTCAGCGGCTTCAGAATCGAGACTCCCGGGGCCGGAGACGGCAACTCGACCGGAACGCGATTCCGTCTTCTAACCGATTGCGCCGTACCGAGCGCGAAGACCGCGACTCCGCAGAGCCATATCGGGACGAACAGTAAGGTGATGGTTTCCATGCGGAACTCCGGGGTGGAAGTCGTTAGGCGGGCGCCCGTCGAGAGATTCGCGCGGCGTCCTTATTTCGTTTGGCAGGTAGTACTCGAACCCAAGGTCCTGCGCGCGGATCGCGCGTGCCACTTCCGCGTAGTCGAGCCTCGGCCCCGAGAACACCGTCTTCCAGGATTCGAGCTGGCTCGGACGGTGGAGGTCCGAGTTCGCCACCATCGGCAGACCCGAGGCGAGCACCTCTTCGAAAAGGACTCGGCCCGAAGCCACTTCCCAGGCGTCGAAATGGGGCGCGAACCGCTCGCGCCGGTCCCAGAGAAAGTACGTCTGTTTTTCGAGACGTCGCGTCGGGACGGGATGGGCGGCGACGGCGAGTCCGCCCTGGGCCCGGATCTCCGCGCAGATCTCCTCGATCGAAAGGTTGGCGTCGATCCATTCGGTGACCCCGAGGGCGAGGACGTGGGCGGAGCGATGATTCAGCACGGTGTTCTTCGTCAGCTCGATTCCGGGAATCAGCAGCATATCGTACTCGCGCCGGGCGCGCGCCGCCTCGGTGCGAAGAATTTCCCGGTAAAGTGGAAAAGTCGCCTTCGTCAGCGTTTGGTTCAGGTAGCCCGCCGCTTTGCCGAGTACCGTGGAGGTTTCGCAGAGATGGTCGGTGATCGCGATCGCGCCGAAACCGCGGGAACCGTAGAGGTCGACGAGCTCCGGGATCGTGAGTTTCCCGTCGCTGAAGGTCGAATGCATGTGGAGATCCGCCAGCCGGGAGCTGGCCGGTACGATCTGGGAAGCTGCGTTTGTTTCCTGGTTCATGATCTTAGGATCGGTGATCCACGGAAAAAGAGCGTCAGCGTTCGATCAGAGGGCGATCAGCATTCCATCAGGAGCGTGTCGGGATTTCGTTAGGGAACTGGCAGGTAAAGCGCGCCCCTTTCCCCGGTTCGCTCTGGACCCAGACCGCTCCACTGTGCCGCTGCATGATATGCTTCACGATTGCGAGGCCCAAGCCCGTGCCGCCGGTATCGCGCGAACGGCCCTTGTCGACGCGGTAAAACCGCTCGAAAAGCCGATCGTGATCTTCGGCCGGCACACCCGGGCCGGTGTCTTCGATGCGAAGGAGGACATCCCGCTGCTCGTCCTCTTCCCAGAGCACATGGATGGATCCGCCGGCCGGAGAATACTTCGAGGCGTTATCCAGGAGATTCACCAGCACCTGCTCCACGCGTTTAAAGTCCGCCTGGACGAAGCTCGTATGGATCGCGATCGTCACCGTCTGGTTCTTCGCCTCGAAGTTTTTCTGCATCTGCGAGACGATACGGTTCGTGAGCTCTTCGGTGGAGATCTTCTCCTTCACGAGGTGATCGATTCCCGAATCCATCGTCGAAAGGTCGAGCAGGTCCCGGATCAGGTGCATCAGTCGCTCGACGTTCCGCGAAATCACGTCGAGAAAATCCTTCTCCGCCGGCTGCCCCGCTTTAATGTCCGAAATGAGCGTATCGGTGTATCCCTTGATCGCCGTGAGCGGAGTTCGCAGTTCGTGCGAGACGTTCGCCACGAAATCGATGCGCATCTGTTCGGCGAGTTTCAGTTCGGTGACGTCGTGAAAAATCCCGACCGCGCCGTACACCGAACGATCCGGGCGACGCAGGGGGGAAACCGAAAGCGAATAGAATTTTTTCAACCCGTTCTGCGAGACCGGGATCGCCTTGAGCTTGAAGATTTTCCCCTCGTCGAAACAGAATCGATAAGCGTTGACGATCTCGGGATCGCGGATCATTTCCACCAGGGTGGATCGACCCTGATTCAGCCGATCCGGTCCGACGAGCACCGCGAACTGCGTATTGTAGAAGAGCGGCGCGCCTTCGAGATCGACCGCGAGAATCGCATCGGAGATGCCGGCCACGAGCGTGGAAAGTTCGTCCCGTTGCGCGCGAATCTCCTCGAGAGACTCGTCCGCCTCTCTCTTTTCTTCGTTTTTTCCAAAGAGGCGCTTGAGCATGACTTCCTTTTACCTGGGTGGCGGAACTATTCGGCGGATTTCATCCGGTAACCGACGCCGCGAATCGTCTCGACAAAATCCGACGCGCTTCCGAGTTTTTTGCGGAGCCCGAAGACATGCGTATCGATCGCGCGATCGACGACGCTGACGCCTTCGCCCTGGACGAGCTCGATCAGCCGATCCCGGGAGAGGACCCTCCCCTGGTTTTGCATCAGGGCTTTCAGAAGCTTAAACTCCGAAGGGGTGAGATTCAGTTTCTCGCCGGCGACGGCGACATCATAGGTTTCGACATCGAGTTCCAGCTGATCGATCCGGAGCTTTTTCGCCGCTGCCGGATCGCCGGCTTCGGTCGCCGCGGCTCGCGAACGCCGGAGCAATGAACGAACGCGGGCCAAGAAAACCGGAATTTCGAAAGGTTTGGTCACATAGTCGTCCGCGCCGCTCTCCAGGCCGCGCACGATATCCGCGCTGTCCGCGCGAGCCGTCACCATGAGTACGGGGAGGCCGCGTTTTCCTTCGCGAAGCCACTTCGTCACGTCGAGTCCGCTCATCCCCGGCAGCATCCAGTCGACGACCGCGAGATCGATTTCCGCGTCGGTTGAACCGGCGGCTTCCAGCCGCTTCAAAGCCTTTTCACCGTCATCGACCGCGGTGACTTCGAAGCCTTCGCGTTTTAGATGGAGGACGATCAGGTCACGCACGTCGGCTTCGTCTTCGACGACCAGGACGTTTGATTTTCGAGTTTGCATAAACCAACCGTAACCTTTCGAGCGCCATTCTGTTGTCAGGAAAGCGTTAGAGCAAGGCCTTTTTATCGCGTTTTTAACGGGTTAGCCGCTGGCATGACTTTGTCCCGCCACGAAGGCCCGAGGTCCCGCAAGTGCGCAGCATTTTTGGACTTTCGTTCACCGGCGCCCATGCTACCCTATATCTGTTCAGCTATCGCTCTAGTTTAGCTAGTCCAGACCTGTTTCTGTTAACTAAGGAAAACGATCCATGAATAATAAGCTCTTTGTTGGCAACCTGCCCTACACCGCGACGGAAGATGAACTGAAGGAAGCCTTCGCTCAAGCCGGCACGGTCGTCTCGGTCAAGATCATCCAAGATCGCGACACCGGACGCTCCAAAGGTTTCGGGTTTGTCGAAATGTCGAACGACCAGGAAGCGGGCGTCGCCCTCGAGAAACTGAACGGCGCCGACTACGGCGGCCGAGCCATTACGGTTTCGATCGCGCGTCCGATGGAGCCTCGCACGGGCGGCGGCGGCGGTCGCGGCGGTGACCGTGGTGGTCGTGGCGGCGGCGGTCGCTACTAATATCCGAGTCTCGATAAAATTCCAGAACCCCTCCCGGCCTACCGCGGAGGGGTTTTTTTATTTCAACCGCCGGAGTCCGGCGAGCGTCTAAAAATCCCGGCCCGTCTTTATCGCGCGCTCACCAAACCGATGACGGAGCGTATCCTTGAGGTCGGCGAGCTTCTCTTTTTTCGTCTCCCCGCCGGGCGTTTCGAAAAGACCGAGCTGGCGCGCGCCGTCTCCGAGCACCACTCCCGCGCCAAGAAGTCGCACCGGCTTCCCCGGACTCCAGGCGTCGTCGAGCAGAGGCTCCAAAGCGGCGTAGATCTCCTCGTCCACGCGGGTGGGACGTTCGAGGACCCGGGAGCGCGACAGCGTTTCGAAGCTCGGATAACGAAGCTTCAGCCGGACGGCATGGGCGTACCGTAAATCGGGGTCGTCTTCGGCACGGAGCTCGGATCCGACGTCGCGGACCATTTCCCAAAGATGCTTGCGGAGCGCGACCCGGTCTTTCGGATACTCACCGAACGTCTCTTCGCGGGACATCGACCGGGTCTGCGCTTCTTCGAAAAACGCGGTCGAACCTTCTCCCCGCGAGGCTTGGTAGAGAAAGCTGCCGTAACTCTCGCCGAAGCGCCCGATGAGCTTCTCTTTCGAGCAAGCCTGGATATCCCGCACGCGAACCATTCCATATTCCGCGAGGGCCTTTTCGGCGGACGGGCCGACCCCGGGAATGCGCTTCATCTCGAGCGGGGCGAGAAATTCAGCTTCCGTTCCGGGGGGAACGTACGTGATCCCGTGGGGCTTGTTGAAGTCCGTCGCGACCTTCGCGACCCGCCGATTCGCGGCGATCCCGATGGAGCAGGTCAGCCCCGTTTCCGCGTAAACCGCCGACTGGATCTTCTTAGCCGCCGCCGGCGGTTCCCCGAAAAGTTCACGCGTTCCGCGCATGTCGAGATAACCTTCGTCGATCCCGACCTTCTCCAGGGTCGGCGCGAATCGCTCGACGATGGCGAAGACTTGTTTGGACTTCTCCGCGTACAGGCCCCGCGTTCCCCGGACGATCTTCAGCCGCGGACATAGCCGAAGCGCCTGCGCCGTCGGCATGGCCGACCGCACACCGAACTTCCGGGCCTCGTACGAAGCCGAGGCGACCACTCCGTGACCGTAGATCCCCCCGACGGCGACCGGAATCCCCACTAGACTCGGATCGACGAGTCTTTCGCAGGAAACAAAGAAACTATCGAGGTCGAGGTGAAAGATCATCCCGCCAAACCGGCCAGGCCCGCCTTAATAAGCGGCGCGCATGCCTTGCAGGCGAGCGATTCGGGTTTCCAGCGGCGGGTGCGTCGAAAAGAGCGCAAGCCATTTGCTCTGCCGGCCCGAGATCTTAAAGGACTGGACGGAAGCCACCTCCGTCTGTGGATCCTGGATCTCGTAAGTGGCCCGCAATTTTTCCAGGGCGCTGACCATCGAATCGCGGCCCGCCAGGCGAGCTCCGCCCGCATCGGCGCGGAACTCGCGCCAACGTGAGAACGCGGCGACGACCATCGTGCCGAAGATCATGAAGACGACTTCGAGAGCCATCACGATCATATGGTGGATAAAGGGCGAAGGTCCGGCTTCGTCGTCGTCGCGACGCATCGCCTGAGAGATGGCGAAAGCCGCGATTCGCGCGAGGAACATCACGAATGCGTTTACGACGCCTTGGATGAGCGTGAGGGTGACCATGTCCCCGTTCGCGACGTGGGCGATCTCATGGGCGAGCACGCCTTCGACTTCGTCATGCTTCATACGCTGGAGCAGGCCGGTCGAAACGGCGACCAGGGAACGATTCTTCGTCGGTCCCGTCGCGAAAGCGTTCAGCTCTGGAGATTCGTAGAATCCGACTTCCGGCATCGTGGTCAGTCCTGCGGATCGGGCGAGGCGATGCACGCGCTCCACCAACTCCGCTTCGAAACCGCTGGCGCGTTTCGGATCGATCACCTGCACGCCCATGGCTCGCTTCGCCATCCAGCGCGACATCGCGAGCGAGATAAACGCTCCGCCCATGCCCCAAACCAGACAGAAGATCATCAGCTGCTGATAATTAATCCCCTGCGCGCTCAGATATCCTTCGAATCCGAGCAACCGCAGAACGATGGAGAGCGAAACCATCACGAGGATGTTCGTCAGAAGAAAAAGAAAAACGCGTTTTGCCATTTGCATAAATTTTATCGTCCTATTCATTCCGGCTTCGCCGGACCTGCACTAAACACCCTAACCATGGTAGCGAAACCCGTTCTCGTCAAGTCCGCCGGGGTCCTCTGCGTTCGTTCTCTGGCGGCGGAGTCGCGGTTAAAGGGTTTTCAGGCCATTTATGCCGCGGGTACTGCCGCATCAGCTCCTTGCGAATTGCCGGGTAGTGCCGTTCCCAGAATCCCGCGAGATCCTCTGTCACCTGCACCGCCCGGTAATTCGGCGCTTGCAGATGCAACGAAAGCTTCTGTTTCCCTTTCAGGATCTTCGGGCCCTCGGTCATGCCGAAAAAGTCCTGCAGCCGGCTTTCTATCCTCGGCGGCGAACCTTCCTCGTAATGGACCGGAACCCTTTTTCGACCGGGCAGCGAAACGATCGCGGGCACATCTTCCCGAAATCTTCGCGCGGTACCCGGATCCCAGAGACCGCCGAGAACCGTTTCGAGATCGGGAAAATCCGAGCTCGAGCGGGCTTCCGGAAATCCGGTTTGCAGAAGCTTCCGAAGGAGTCCCTCGAAATCTTCGGCAGACTGCAAGAGTCGGTAACGGACCTTCAGCGCCGTCCAGGCCTCGGAGTCGTTCCGGCCGGGCACGCGGGGAGAAAACTCCCCCTCGCGTTCCGCCAGGCCTTTCCGGACGCCTTCCAGCCAGGCTTGAAACAGCCGCTCCCATTCTTCGGGCTCGAGCCGGCTTCCCGCCTCGCCCGCCAGGGAGTCCCCGGCCGGCTTTCTTAGGATACGGGAAAGGGTAAGGTTATGAAAAATGAATAAATCATATTCGACCCATCGCTTTTTACGATCGTCGAAAACCCGCGCGATTTCTTCGCGAATCGGCAGCGGTTCGATTTCCCAGAGCCAGTCTTCGGCGATCGGGATCGCGGAGCGCGCCTGGGTGCGGGCCCGCAGGTCCCCGGACCTTTTCGATTCCTGCAGGTCGATGACGAGGAAGAATTCGTCGTGGGACCAGAACGCGTCCTGGGAAACGCTCGCCGTCGCGCCGCGGGCGAGGAGAATCTCTCCTTCACTCCCCGCTCCCCGGCGGCCGGTACGGTCGTGGAATCCCGCGAGTAAACTCCGAATCAGCGCCGTCTCCACGTCGAGCCCGCTCCCTTTCGGCCTCACTGCCGTCGAAAGTCCGCGTGCGAGCTCGCGGGCCGTATCGCGCAGTCGATCGAGAATGCGCGTCTGGAAACCGGAAACGCGGAAGCGACGGAGGCCGGCGAGCGCATCCAGACCGAGATCTTCGCCTTCGGAAATCGCGACCAGCGCGGAGGCCACCTGATCCAGCACGTCCAGACGAACCGCTTCGAGCAGGGCGCGCGTGATTCGCGGATGGAAGGCCGAGTTCTCGGCGCGCCTTCCCCAATCGGTCAGGCGAAATCCATGTTCCCCGTCGGCCTCGACGAACCCGAGATCGGCGAGGAGTTTCCATCCCGATCGAATCCGGTCGGGCACGGGAGCTTCGAAAAACTCGAGGTCAGGTACCCCGAGCGTCGCGAGATCCAGGAGAACCGGCGCCAGGTCGGCGCGCAGGATCTCGGGAGTCTCCTGCACGGGTCGCGAATCGAAATCGCCCTTGCTATAGAGACGCAGCACGCGCCCTGGACCGGTACGTCCCGCGCGTCCGGCGCGTTGGATGGCCGAAGCGCGAGAGATCGACTTCGTTTCGAGTCGCGGCAGACCGGCCGCGTGGGAGTAGCTGGCGATTCGCGCGAGCCCCGCATCGACGACCGTATTCACCCCCGGAATCGTGACCGAACTCTCGGCGATATTCGTCGCCAGAATGACTTTGCGCCGCGTGGATCGACCGAGCGCGCGGTCTTGCTCTTCGCGGGAGAGCTCGCCGTGCAGGAGCAAGACCTCGGCGCGCCCGGCGAGCGACGAACGAAGCTCGCTTTCGGCGCGCCGGATCTCCGCCATCCCGGGCAGGAAAACGAGCACATCGCCGAACTTTTCGGCGTCCGGTTTCGCGAACAGACGATCGAGTGCGCGACGGATATCTTTCTCGAGACCAAAAGACGAAGCGCTCTCTCTCGCCGCATACTCGACTTCGATCGGAAAGGGCGGGGCGTGGAGCTCGATTCGCTTCGCTCCGGGCAGAAACTTTTCGAGCGGCCCCGTATCGAGCGTCGCCGACATCACGACGATCGCGAGATCAGGTCGCGGCCCCCGCTGGAGTTTACGCGCCAGAGCGAGCGCAAGGTCGCCCTGGAGATGGCGCTCGTGGAATTCGTCGAGAACGAGGGCCGAAACACCGCGCAGTTCGGGGTTCGACTGGAGCTCGCGAAGCAGCGTTCCTTCCGTAAGGAAAACGAGGCGAGTGCGATCGTTTCGTTTCCGTTCGAAACGAAACTGATAGCCGACCGCTTCGCCGATGCGCGCGTCGTTTTCTTCCGCGACCCGTTCCGCGGAAAGTTTCGCGGCGATTCGGCGCGGCTCGAGGACGTAGACTTTTCCGCCGTTCCCTAACCGCTCCCGTTCCGCGAGCGCCCAGGGAACGCGCGTCGTCTTCCCTGATCCCGGGGAGGCGACGAGCAGCACGGATTTACCAGGGCCGACCTCGGAAAGAATTTCCGGAATCAGCGGATCGATGGGCAGTGCCTGGCGAGGCCGTTTTGGATGGGGGGAATCGGTAGGTTTCATCGGTATCCGTGTGCTTGCGGATTCCCGCAAACTAAGAAATCATCGAAGACTAAGCAAACACTGTCGTTCGTAAACACTCTCGAAAGAATGCCGAAAGATCGACCATGAAAACCTTTACGCTGAAGCCCCCCGTCTTTCTCCAGGTCGACGGGGCCGAATACGGCCCGCTCTCCGGAAATGACGTGCACCAGTTCATGGAAAAGAACCAACCGAAACACCAGGTCTACGCTTGGTGCAAGGGCCTCCCGCTCTGGACTCCGATCCAGAAGATCATGGGTTTCGAGAAGTACCATTTCGAAAAATCCCAGATGTTCACCATCGCGAACGATCCGATCGACTCCGAAGTTTTCGGTAAGGAAAATCGCTCGGCGCCGCGAAAAACCTTTGTCGCCTCGGCCCGCATTTATTGCGACGGCAGCTCGGAATCATCGTTCGGAATCTGCTTGGATCTCTCGCTGCAGGGGACGAAAATTCGGCTTGAAAAGCACCTCCCGCTCGTCGCGGGCGAAAGCGTCCGTTTCGAACTCTTCCCGCTCTCGATCAGCGGCATCGGGCGCCTGAACGGGACGGCCAAGGTGATTCGCTACCAGCCGGACGCGCTGAAGTGCGCCCTGAATTTCTCGCCCGATGAGAGCGCTCAGTGGGCCCAGTTTAAAAGCCGGTTTTAGCCGGAGTCCATTTTCGATCTCGGAAAGGGGGCGTGCGGAGGAACCGATCCGCTCCTCGTCCGCTCCTCGATGGATCGCGGCCGCCCTAAAAATAACGCTCCACGCTATCGACTTCCCTGCTTGATGCAACTCCAGAGGTCGGGTACTCCAACTGCAACCCATACAATCTTGCACTGCCCAATTCCTTTCGGAGAACGACCCCCACTATGGATACAGCGATGGAAACTAACGGATTTACCACCCTGATTTCGGGATTCTGGACGAACGCCTCGGCCGTCATCGGCGTGATCGGCCTCTTCTTCGCCGCCTTCTTCTATTTCCGCGTGAAGGCGCTCCCTGAAGGCAACGAGACGATGAACCGCATCGCCTCCTACATCCGTGAAGGCGCGATGGCGTTCCTCGCCCGCCAGTACAAGGTGCTCGGAATCTACTCGGTCGTCGTTTTCATCGCGATCGGGTTGTCGCTGGGCTGGGTCGCGGGAGCCTCGTTCCTGGTCGGCGCCTTCCTCTCGCTCCTCGCCGGATTCATCGGCATGAAGGCCGCGACCTACGCGAACGTGCGCACGTCTCAAGCTGCCCGCACGGGCAATCGTCCGACGGCGCTGCTCGTCGCCCTCGACGGCGGCGCGGTCATGGGCCTCTCGGTCGCGGGTCTCGGGATCCTCGGCATGGGTCTCCTCTATATCTTCTTTAAAGACGCTCCGAACCTCTCGAACATCATCCACTCCTTCGCCGTCGGCGCGAGCTCGATCGCGCTCTTCGCGCGGATCGGTGGCGGGATTTACACGAAAGCGGCCGACGTCGGTTCCGACATCGCGGGTAAAGTGATCGAGAACATTCCTGAAGACGACCCACGCAACCCAGGCGTCATCGCGGACAACGTCGGCGATAACGTCGGCGACGTCGCCGGAATGGGCGCGGACATCTACGAATCCATGGTCGCCGCGATCGTGGCCGCCATGGCGATCGCCCTCACGGCCCCGGCCGGCGTGCTGCCGACTCTGATGGCCGACGGCGACGAAGCCACGAATCGCATCGCGGGCGTGCTTCTCCCCCTCGTACTTTCCGCCATCGGCGTCGTCGTTTCGATCGTTTCGATCTTCATCGCGCGCGCGATGAAGAACAGCGCTCCGGCGATGGTCCTTCGCCTGACCCTGATCTTCCCTCCGATCATTCTCGGGATCGCGTCCCTGATCCTGATGCCGCTCTGGGGAATCACCCAGGGCGTGACCGTGGCGCTGGCCGCGGGCGCGATCGGCGGCGCGATCATCGGACTCGTCACCGACTATTACACCTCCTCGAAACCGGTCGCCCGCATCGCGGAAGCGTCGATCACCGGCGCCGGCACGAACCTGATCCGCGGTCTCGCGGTCGGCATGGAATCCGTCGCGATTCCGATGTTCGTCGTCGCCGTCGTCGCCTACATCGCGGATCGCTACCTCGGTCTTTACGGGATCGCCATGTCGGCCGTCGGAATGCTCGGCGGTACAGCCGTCGTCATGACCGTCGATGCCTACGGACCGATCTCCGATAACGCCGGTGGGATCTCCGAGATGTCCGGCCTCGGGCCGGAAGTGCGCGCGATCACCGACGAACTCGACGCCGTCGGAAATACCACGGCCGCGATCGGCAAAGGCTTCGCGATCGGCTCGGCGACCCTCACGGTCGTCGCGCTCTTCTCGGCCTTCAACATGGAAGTAAACCATGCCCGCGCCGCTGCGGGTCTGGGCGATCTCCAGCTTCTGATCACGGACGCGCGCGTCCTGATCGGCCTCCTCCTCGGCTCGATTCTCCCATTCATCGTCGGCGCTTCCACGATGCTCGCCGTCGGCCGCGCCGCGGGAGCGATCGTCGAGGAAATTCGCCGCCAATTCCGCGAAATTCCGGGCCTGATGGAACTGAAAGCGGAGCCGGAGCCGAAGAAGATCGTCGACATCGCCACGAAAGCGGCGCTGAACGAAATGATTCTTCCGGGTCTCGTCGCCGTCGTCGTTCCGCCGGTCGTCGGATATCTGCTCGGGCCAGCGGCTCTCGCGGGTCTTCTCGCCGGCGCGCTCGCGGTCGGTGCGACCATGGCGCTCTTCATGGCGAACGCCGGCGGAGCCTGGGACAACGCCAAGAAATTCATCGAAAAAGGCGGTCTGCCTGGCTACAAAAAGGGTTCGGACGTGCATAAAGCGGCCGTCGTCGGCGATATGGTCGGCGATCCGTTTAAGGACACCTCCGGTCCGGGCGTGGCCATTCTGATCAAGGTGATGAGCGTCGTTTCGCTGCTCGTCGCCGGACTGATCGCCCTTCGGTAATCCAGATTGAAAAAGGGCCGCCTGACTTCCGAAAACCTGAACCCAGGAAGAAACGGAATTCGGGCGGCCCTCTTTATTTTCAGCGCCTCCTTTTTTCCTCCCCTCGCCTCCCACGCCGGTCCGTCCGCCCTGATCGATACGGATGCCGCATGGAAGAATCCGCGGGTCGAGGTTTGCTTCGGACTGGCCGACACGGAGATCGCGCGGCGTTCGAGCCTTTTTCGTGATCTGCGCCGAGTGCGCACGGTGGTCGAGAAGTCGCCCTTCGAGCGGCTGACGCGTGAACTGATGGAACGCGAATATTCTCCCGCCACGACGGGAATCCACTTCGCCGGTTGGCGGACTTGCCGCGGGATCACGCGGGATACGCCGAATCCGCCCGCGTTTATTTTTGCCGACACGGATCTGAAATATTACGGAGTTTCGACCGTCGGCGACGAGGACGTGGATCTCCGCAAGAACGAACGCTTCGGCATGGCTTCGGGCACCATTCTGAACCCTCGCCTCGTCGCGGAGAATGAAAACTTCTCGGTCGCCCACGCGGCCCGCGCGCTCCGAAAGGCCGCGCCCGTCTCCGAGCGCGCGCGGATCGACCGCCTCGCCGAGGAACTCGACCGGAAGCTCGTACGCGACCTGCAGGAGATCACGATTCTGCACGAGGTTTCCCACCTGGCCGGGCTCCAGCACGAAGAGAAACGAAGCGACTACGCCACGGGCCAGCCCGACTGGTGCCGCGATGCGGACGACACCGACGATCAGGAAAAACACGAGAAAACCTTCGCGACCGAATACGATCCCTTCGCGATCACGAACTACTGCGCGGACGACCTGGCGAAAGGGTTTGCGCTGATCCACCTCTTCTGCGAGTTTCCGCGCGCTTCCGCGGGACTTGAACAGGCGTTTCCCGAATTTCGGTTTTCGAAGTTCAGTCCGTTCTGCGAGGCCATGCTCGCGAAAGACTTCGTCGCGCGCCTATCCGCACGCGATCGCGCGGCGCTGAGACGGATGTACCTCGGACTTCCGGTGCCTCCGGGCGCCCGCACTTATCGGACGAATCCCGAAGAAGTCACGGTACTTCGGGCACTCGGCGCTCTCTACCGAAATCTTCCGAGCGAGCTCCAGCTCCACCGCTAGACGAAAGGCTCGGACTTCTTTTTACCGTCCCCTAAAGCCCTTCGCCGAAGCTCGAAGTGGATCATCAGTTGGACGCCGACCACCAGCGCGAGCGAACCTAGGCCGCTGAAGACCAGGAAGAGATCCATCTGGCGCGAGAGGAACTCCAGGCTCGCCGCGACTCCCGCGGTAACCGCGCGATCGACCAGACTTTCGAGCGAGAGGATCGTGGCGCGAAAATCGGGATCGGGGATCGCATCATTCATCACCTGTCGTTGGATCGGGTAGCTGAGCCCCGTGACGAGGGAAAAGAAGCCTAAAACCGCCAGCGTCCCCCACTGGCCGACGAACGGGATAAAGACGATCGACGCGGCCATCATCCCGGAGAGAACGCCGACGGAGTCCAGATCTCCTCGCAGACCGCCGTCCGGCTGCGCGTAGGCCTTGGGAAACCATCTGCGCATCCAGTGCGGCCGGGCGGCTCCGATTGCCTCGACGAGCGTCATCGCGCCCATGATCACTCCGTAGGCACCGATGCCGAAGCTTTTGCTCTGGAGGATCGGCTGGAAGAGATTCACGCTGATCACGCGCGCCAGGACGAAGAGCACGACCCCCTGGAACATGAGCAGAACGAGCCACCTGGAGCGCATCGCCTGGAGAAACGCCGAACCCAGCGAAGGGCGAAGACGCTTCGCCTCTTCCGCCGTTGGGTGGCTGGTAAACTCGGGCAGCCAGGCCACGATCCCGACGGAAACGGCGGCCGAAGCCGCCGTGAGCCAGTACGGGAGCGAGAGTTTCCACTCCATGAGGAAACCGATCACCGCGAAACAGAGGACGCGACCGAGCAGCGAATAGGCCCGGGCGTTACCCTCGACGCGTTTAAATTCCTGAGTGCTGAGTCCGGAGCGCCGGAGATATTCGTAGAGATAGGCGGTCGATGCCCCGGAAACGAACGATCGGGCGGCAGCGATCAGAACCCAGTGGAGCACCATCGCCGCGAAAACGTAGCCGGAGAAACTCTCGGCCGCGACCGCGATCAGATTCGAGACGACCAGGAGGACGGCACCGAACTTCATCGACCGCCGATATCCGAATCGATCGGCGAAATATCCCGTCGGGATCTCGAAGAGGCAGAAAAAAACGTAATAGATGCTCTGGATTCGGAAGATCTCGCCCTCTTCGAGACCGAGCCGCTTCTGGAACTCGAAAAAGATCGGGGTCCAGAAAAGGAGCGTAAAAAAGAACTGGAAGAAATAGTAAGCCCGGACGACCTTCGCCCGACGCTGTTCCACGGACGTGTCCATGCTCATTCCGAATAAGGGCGGAGCTGGAGCAGGTTAATCCCCGAATTGCCCGCGAGCCACTCGATATCGACGGGTTGGCTGAAGGTATAGTCCGGCGAAAAATGGCTCTGGAGGAGCCGGCCGGCGAAGGCCAGCTTCTGGAGGGTCACGGCCTGCGCGGGAGTGATTCCTTCCGAGAAATCGCCGAGACTCATCGTTCGCCCCCCGCCTTCGACCGTATTATAGAGCATCTGGATCGGCAGGACCGAACCGTGAACGACGTTCTCGACGGACTTCGCGGAAACGTTCATGTAAACGCTGCGGAAATCCTGGCGGTTCGACGGATTCGTCGTGACGAGAACCCCCCCGATGTCGGACTCGACCATTTCCTGGATCAGGACGCCCATGTAGCAGTCATCGAGCGAAATGCCGACCTGATGTCGAAGTCGCACGGAACGCGGCGAAAGCAGCGAGGCCCAGACTTCTTTCACGGACTCGAAGATCTTGTCGGCTTGGGAAACATGGCTGATCGATTCGTAAATCCCGGCGGCCGAGAATCCTTGGAGGTCCTCGGCGTTCGAACTCGATCGTACGACGAACGAGGAGACGCCCGGCAAGTGCTTCGCGATCTCGGCATCGATGCGGTTCCGGATTTTATCCGGCATCCGCACCTGGCGGATCATCTGCTGCAGCTGGAGGCAGAGCGACTCGATTTCGCGCGCTTCGAGCTCGAGCGCCATCTTCAGTTTGCCGATCGCTTGCTGGATCTGGGAGGCGCTCTCGAGGAACTCCTGCTGGACGGAGAACGGGATCGCGATCCCACTCGGCACCCGGACCGCTTTCTTCAGGAACTCATGGGCGACCGATCCCATGTTCTCGGTCTGCTCCGGCACCCCGAGGAATTTCGCGAGATACGGCATGAGATTCTCGCGCGGTGGGCGCGGCATGCGGTAGAAGCCGAGCATCCGTTCGCTCCCATGGGCGAGCACATAGCGCATTTCGCCGAGATTCGCCGACTTCGTACCGTATTTGTAGCGGTCAGCGGCGCGGAGATGGTCGAGCGAGAGAATCGGGGTATTCGCGATCTCCGGAGATTCGATCTCGACGCGGTTCACTTTCCAGGCGGGCGCCTGAACGTCTTTAGGCGCCTCGGCTTTTCTAAAGGATAGCTCATCGGCGGAATTCTCGACGACGTATTCTACCCATTGCTCATGCAGATTCTCGCGCTCGATCTTCTCGAAGATTCCGAGCTGGATACAGTTCGGAATCTTCCATCCGGACGCGAGCACGTTCGTATGGGAAAGCGGCGTCGTATGGTGGGCGTTTACGATTCCCGCGATCCGCGGAATATCGTCAGGCACCCGGTGCATGACGACGATATCGTACCACTCGATCGTATGGGCCACGCGTTTGTAGTCCATCTCGGACTTGAACGCGCGAATGCGGCCCAGGGAGCGGCCGGGATTCAGGGCGATGAAACGGGCGGTGGCGAAAAGTTCATGGGAGAAGATCCGGGGCAGAGACGCCGGATCGATTTCTTTCACGATCGCTTCCTGGAGCGTATTGGCCGGCTTGAACAGGACGGGGATGAGCGGGTCGACCCACTCTTTCACGCCCCTAAAGAAGAACTCGACCATGGACCGATCCATCGTATCGACTTCCACCGTTTCGAGGGTCAGGAAGTTAATCTCGGGGACCGCGTCCGGCGTTTTCTGGAGCGAAAGAATGCCGAAATAAAAACGGCGATCGGCATCGAAATAGACCGTCTGATTAAAGGCGTCGATTTCAAGATCGATCGCGCCGGGCGGCTTCCCGAGAATTTGCTCGCCGACGTAATCCGCATGGAAAGGATAACGGTTGTTGTTGATGAAATGGGCCTTGCCCGTTTCTCGGTCCAGCACGACCTTGACGAAAGGATGTCCGGCGAGTTTGCCCGCCATCTGGGTGAATAGACTCAGCGTGAGCTTCTGGCCGGAGAAACCGGGAACTAAGCTCGAACTTTCGTTCTCGGTAACGGCGATCGCGGGAGATGACATATGGGAGGGAGATACCGCGCCAGGTGCATGGAGTCAATTTGCAAACCACGACTTCGCCACGCGTTAAGTACGCGCTAACTCAGCGGTTTTCCGGATTCGGGGACGCATCGGCCTCCGCGAAGCCCGCACTCTCGGAAAATGGAAAGGCCCGGCCGTGCAGGGCACGCCGGGCCTTTCAAAGCGGAATCGATGCGGTGCTTAGTTGCCGAGCACCTTGGCCGGGTCGAGCGTGTTTGTCGCCTCCCCGTTGGCGCCGACCGAGCTGATCGAGCGATGAACGACGGTCCCCGTCTTCGACGAATCGCTCATATCCCGGAGCTCGTAGTGGACGCGAATCGCGCTCGGCGTGAAGCACCTGCGGACGGTGTTGGCAGGCAGACCTGCGTACGCGGAACGATACTGACCGCTCGTCGCCGGAAACTCCATGGAGTTCAGCGCGACTCCCGGGCCGGGGGCGATATTCGCCGGACAGCTCATCTCGATCGCCGTTCGCAGGACGAACCGACACTCTTGCTGATCCCGCGCACTGGCGGTCACACCCGCGATTCCCGCAAACGGGTTCGCCGATCGATTCGCCTGCGCATTGGCGATGACGGTATTCAGCGCGCCGAGCTGCACGTTCGCCGGCAACCCGTCGATCAGGTTACAGCGCGATCCATCTTTCCGATAAATCCCCGTGACCGCTCGACCGTTCGAATCACGGAGGAAGAAGCGGTTCGGAAAAGCAAGACCGTTCCAGTCCTGCCCGCCCGCCGAGCCGGCGTTGTAGAAGTTGTTGAAGCCATCCCCCGCGCCCGGAGCCGACTCGTAAGCCTGCGCATCGGTCCCTAGGCAGTGATACTTCGCGGGCGTGGTATCGTTGGGCTTCCGGCTCAGACAGCAAGCCAGATTTCGGTTGGTCAGGTTGGCAAACTGCCCCTGGACCGTGGCCGGCACGAAGAGCGACGAAGCGATCGTCGTTCCCGGCGCCGTATCCGAGCAGGATTCCGCGAGAATATCCGCCGGCGTCTGGCCCTTGCGGACGCACGCCGTGCCGTTTCCATTCAGTTTATAACCATCGGCGCAGCGCCAGACCTTACGCGCGTAGGACATCGCGAGGTCGGTTCCCGAAGACTGGGAGCGAAGCATCGCAAAGGGAGCCGTCACGCGATCGGAGAAAGCATCACGAATTCCCTGGAGCGTGCGGTCGGCCAGCGTCGTCAGGCGCGACTGATCGACCGGTGCGAGGACGAGTCCTTCGCCGTTCGCCGCGGCCGGAGCGATCTTCGGCACACAGCGCGCGACTCCGCCGACCACTTCGAACTTCTCGTTAAAGTTCGGGCAGCCGCAGGAGTACTGCGCGTTCGCAGCTCCCGCCGCGGAGGTCATGACCCCCACGATCCCGTACGCGGGGCGACTCGTGACGGGAAACGCGCTTGCCGAAGGCGAGATGATCGCTTCGTAAGTATCGTGGACGGCGACCTGGACCGGACTGCCCGGCATCGAACATCCGCACGCGAATCCGGTCGTCGTCGATCCGTTCGCCAGGATCGGCGGTGCCGCGGCCCACGCGGGGAACGGCGTCGTGCTCAGAGTTCGAGGTTCGACCGGAACCCGCGTGTAGGGCGTGCCGGAGTTGTTAAAGTTAGGGGCGCTGCAAACGCAGAGGCCGTTGGAGACGTCCATGCCGTCCGGACAGAGCTTCTTACAGGCGCGCTCGCCAGGTGGACGAGTCTCGTTCGGAGCGCAGTCGGGCAAACATTCCCGGCTGGAGCCGATTAAGACTTCGGACATTCCCGGACGGTTTTCGCAGTCGTTAATACAAGTGTTCGTGACCGCGTCCCACGACATTCCCGCGTTGCACGGGGCTTTACACGAGCTTCCGTTCGTCGGGTCTTCGACGTAGCCCGCTGGATAATCGTCGGAACATTTTCTACAGCGCCACGCACCGACCGAGGTGTCGAACTTATAGTACATCGGCACGCCGCCAGTCTGCTTACAGTAACACTCTGTTTCGCCGGCCACGAGCTGGTTCACGCAGGAGTTATACTGCGTCTGATAGGTGTTGTAGCACTGGTTGTACTCCATCTGATCCGCGTAGTACTCGCTCGAGCCGCAGCAATACTCTTCTTCCCCGGCGGGAAAGAGACTCGTACAGCTACCGCCGTACATGAAGTAGTTATTGCAGTTGTACTGGGGCTCGTACTGCGAGCAGTGATTCGCCGGATTAAACTGGTCGCACGACGCGGAAACGATCGCGCCCTGATTTCGGTATTCGGCCTTTTCGGCATCTGGACAATAATAGTTGGTCTGGCTAGGCGCGCCTCCGTTGAGGTTCGCGACCTCGCTCCCGCAGTAGGTCCTCGCCGCGTTCTCGTTATTATCGCTACATCCGCCCTGGGCCCAGAATCCGGCCATCCGGTATTTCGCGGTCGATTTTACGGAGGTCATCCGCTTCCCCGTCACTCCGGAGGACCCCTTCACGATCGACTCCCAGTCCTGCCACACTTCGCCGATGTCGCAGCTCGCGTTACAGTTACCGAACTTGTTCCTCATGCTCATATGCCAGAAGCCGCAACTCGTGGCGGGAACCGTTCCACTGCCTCTTCCGTTGGTATTGGTAATGGTGGTTTCCGGCGTGAGCTTTTTCCCCGGGCTCGCCCGCTGACAAGTGATCTGGGGTTCTTCCGCCGAGGCGAAGTTTCCGCCGGCGAGAAGGATCGCGAGCGAGAAAATGGGGTAAGCGATGAAGTTTGATTTTTTCATAAAGTCCTAAAATCTTTCTGACGAACCCAAAAACGTGCTGAAGAAGATTTCTTTGGTCACAATTCTTTAACCACCAAGAGACGCAAACTTTAGTTGGTCTCGCCCATCGAAGTCTGGATCGCATTCGAATTGCCCGCGGTCCCGCGAACCGCGTTCTGCATCTGGATCACGTTGCCCTTCGTTTCCTGCGCTTGGTTGTTTTTTTGCAGCATCCGAATGAAGGACGTCATTCCCATCATCATCACCATCATGATGGTGCCCGTGATCATGACTTCGATCAGAGTCATCCCGGATTCATTTTTAAGCAGCTTCATACGTACCTCGTGTGAAAGCCGGTTGCCCCAGCTCGAATAAGGTGGATCTTGCCACAAGAAAATGGACACTCATAAACAGTTTCGGTCAGAATGACGAAACTAAAAATGTGTCATTTATGACAGCGCTGGAGCGCAGAAACGAACGAACCACAGACGACCACTTTGACCTGGGTCCTCCGCAATCTCCGAATCCGAATGAGGAGGCCTCACCAAGGCCCCTCCTCCGTCAAATTCTCGTCGCAGATGAGCGTCGACCCGATATCGAGTTCGCGAGGGCGATCCGTTTTCCATTAACCGTCTAAGGATAGGTTTCCGCGGAACCTACCGTTTCACTACGAATGAGACCCGCTGCTTGCCCCGTATTTTGCTGGATGATGATCTCGATGTCCTTTTTTACATATCGTTTGATCTTATTCGCGGTATCGCGACGAATATCCGCATTATAAGTGGCGACGACGTACCCCATGATCATGAGCATCGCCGCGATCGCCATCACCTGAAGGAGGACCATGCCCCTTTCATTCTTGAGAATTTGGATCATTGCCGGGCGCATAGACCTCCCGCAAATTTCCAACCTGCGGACGCTGGACATCCCAGCCGACGCTGAAACACTTCTTGGACACTCAGCGTGGTGCTCTCCACAAGATCAATGAAGATGGGCGCTCCCGGAACGGTTGGAGCTCCAATCGTAGTCGATCCCCGGAATCGACCCCGTTTGTGAATGGCGGGATCCGAGAGGTCATCGATCGCAAAATGAATGACGAAGCTTCCTGCGGCCGTACACCGCGGCCCAACCGCCGTCCACGGGGGGCCGCCTGCAGCGCTCGGGTTCGGAGGACAGCGGACCTCGAGCGCCGTTCGCACCAGGAACGGACAACTCTGGGAAATTCCCGCCGGCAAGACCCGAGCCGGATCCGCCATGACGGTGCGAATGTCAGCCAACTGCGCGGATGCAGATTTCGGTCCCGTGCTGTAAGCACAGCGCTCTCCGCGGTCGTTATAGAAACCGGTAATCGGACTATTAGCCGCGTTCACAAGAAAGAGCTGATTCGGAAACGCGACATTTGCCGCGTCGATGGCGACATTATAATATGCATCGAAGCCGTCGGCAGGCACCGGAACGCTTTCCACACAGTCAAATTTTTCAGTGCCAGGCCCACTTATCGTTTCACGCCATCCGTTCATGCAACATGCGAGTTTAGGATTTGCGAGACTGTTCACTAGCGCACCCGTACTAGCGACCGAACTATTGGGACCTCCACCAGCTCCTCCGCAGTTATGCGGGGGCCCCGGGGGCAATGGGCCCGGAACTTGGGGTGCGCCAGGCGCCGGAGCGGCGATTGGCGGGGCGATGCCTACGCATGGCGTGGGGTTTGGAAGCGCCGTCGTATCACACCACCACTCACCTTCGGTTCCGCCGCAAACACAGATTCCACAGTTGGGAACAGGAGTTGGATCCCAAGACGCAAGCGCAGCACACACCGTCGGGGGAGGAAGTCGAAACCCGGCGACCATTCCCTCGCACTGGAGCGGATCGCAGGCCGCATCTGCCGGCGAGGAGAAGTTAAGCCCGATCACGGCGAGCAAGAAGACCCAGCGCAATCGCTCCATAAATGGATTCGCCCCGTTCAAGGTTGCTTGAAGCGGAGGTCGTAAGAAAGTTGCTGAACGGCTCCGAACATATCGCTCTTGTCCTCCGCAATTTTTCGGTGGTTGTTCATATCGGTGATGAGCGTGGTAAAGGCAAGTGCCAGAACCATCGCGAGCGCACTCGCGATCACGACCTCGATGATACTCATTCCGTCTTGATTCGCTAAGATCCGTCGGCATCGAATACTCATAAGCATCATCCATAATACAATACGCCCGCTTTTTTCGCATTTCTTCATTTTTTTTACTCACGCGCAGGTCGATTGCGACCTAGGTCATTCGTGAACTTCATGCGTATTTTTTAAAACTGCTTCCTTTGATCCATTTTTATTTTTTGAAATCTGTTATTCTGAAAGTCTATGAGCAACGTCTCCATTCTTGTTCATAATCGTCTCGACTTCCTAATCCCTTTCGCGATGGTCGCTGTACTCATTACGCCTTCGTTCGCCTCGGCAGAAACTTTCATGTCGAGCCACACTTTTAATTCCAGCGCCACGGTGAACGCCGCTGCCGTTTCCCTTTGCCGAGAGACCGGCAACTGCAGCAGTACCGCCGCCGGAGAACTTCACCCTTATCCCCAGATCACGGGCCAGGTCCTTCGGACCGGCTGCTTTACCTTCCGAAACAAATCCTTTAACTACGTCGGCCCCCTTGGCTCTCCCAACGCAGCCGGATACCGATGTCAGCCAGGCCAGGTGGAAGCCAAGGTGGGGTTCCGAGCGGATTGCCCGCCCACACCCACCAACCCAACTCCTGCGACCTGCACCAAAGGCGGCTACCTAAGCTTAGGGTGTACGGTACGCAAAGTTCCAGGTAACAGCATCGGTGACCGCATTCTCGTGAATTATGAATGTTTCGGGGGAAACCGAATCTTAGTCGATTCGACCTCTCCCGGCGGAACCGCCCAGTGCAGCGCCGGGAACGAGTTTAATTCCGTGTCGGGCACTTGCACTCCCTGCAGCGCACCCGTGGCGGGCGAGGGTGGATCCTATAAGACCTCGAGCGGTCAAGGAGCCTGCATCCCTTGTACGAACTCCACGACTGTCGACGGCCATGGAACGATCGTTCGGGTTGTCGATGCGAGCAACATTGCATGCAACGTAAAACAAGTGAATTGCGCGGCCGGGTACGAGCCCGATGCGACTGGGGTCGCCTGCCGACTCATGCAGTGCCAAGCAGGATTTTACCGAACGAGTCCGACGTCTACGTCTTGCGATCCTTGTCCGGCCGGAACATATAAATCAGGCACGGGCGATGGTCCTTGCACCCTCTGCCCCGGTCCGCCGACTACACCCCTTCCACCCAACACGACCGCAGCTGGCGTGACTCTTGGCACCTGGGATATCCCTCGCGCGAACCAACTCACGGGAAGCACGAGCGAGATGAATTGCAACTACAAGGTCAACAGCTGCGAATCTCCTTATACGGTAGCCTCTCCTCCCGCGAACTGCGCTAATTGCGTGCCCAGTGTCGACCCCATAGATGTGAACTCATGTGCCTACAAACAGGCGCAGACTTGCCAAGGCGTCGCAGTAACGGGGACGGGCACTTGCGCAGAGTCCTGCGGATTCGGCAGCAAAGTCGGAGGGACCTGCACGGGTTCATGTCCCGCCACGAATCCAACCGTACCTTATCCAGCGGGAGTCAGTTCTTATACGCTCGTTCCCGGAAGCGTCCCGCCCACATGCGCCTACCAAATTACGAGTTGCAGTACCGGCTACGGACTCGTCGGATCAGGCACAAGTGCGAACTGCGTCGCAACTCCTCCGGGATGCGCACTGAGCGCCACAACGTCGGGATCGAATCCTACGGTCTTCGGAGCCAGCAACGGGAACGTCGGCGTCACCGTTTCCGGCTATCAACTTCCGGTTACCGTCACTCTGCAGACTCCTCCGGCTGGATACATTTACGCGACGACCGTCACGGTTCCACTGGGTGCGAGCGCGATCTCAGGGCCTATCGTTTTCGACTACCTACCCGCCTCGCCTGACGCCTTAAGCTACTCCTTCCTGATCACCGATAACACGGGATTTGCGTGTGAGTTGCGCAGGACCCAGGTCCTTGGAAGTCCAGCTCCGAAATGCAACGCAGTCGTTTGCCCATCGGGATGGACCCCCACTATCCACCGCTACTCGCAGGAGACCAGTGCATACTCTCAGTACTGCGCCATGAATCCCGCCAATTGCACACTCACTGCGGCGACTTCAGGTCCAAATTGCGAGTCGCCGGGTAAACCGACTGGTTATTATGTCCAATGCCGACAAGGAGACCCCCCTTCGAGCGTCCTATACAACGGGATGTACTTGAAGGCTTGCACAGACTCGACTCTTTCGCCTTCATTTACCTACTGGAATGACGGCAACAAGGTCTGCGGTTATTAATAGTCTTACCGACATGCGTCGCTGCACGGAACCCAGAGTTCCTTGCAGCGACGCATCACGCACGGCCAAAAACATTCGAGATCCCTTTTGCTAGTAGGCTCTTTCCGCTACGATGAGGCCTTACTTCCACTTCCACTAGCAAGGGAATCCATCCGATGGCCCAATCCACGACGTCCGCCCAGACCGCGAAAAAATCTCTCGACTCTTTCCAGACCGAAAGTCGCTTCGAACACGAGGGAAAGACCTACCGCTATTTCAGTACGAAGAAAGCGGCCGAACAGTTCAAGCGATCGGGTGTGGGCGATATCTCGCGTTTGCCGTTTTCGCTGAAGATCCTCCTCGAAAACCTGCTTCGCAACGAAGACAACCTCGCGGTGAAAAAGGCGGACGTCGAGAAGATCGCGAAATGGGATCCGAAAAAGGAGCCCTCGGAAGAGATCCAGTTCATGCCGGCCCGGGTCGTTCTCCAGGATTTCACCGGCGTTCCCGCCGTCGCCGATCTCGCGGCGATGCGTTCGGCGATTAAGTCGCTCGGCGGAGATCCGGATGCGATCAACCCCCTTCAACCGGCCGATCTCGTCATCGATCACTCGGTCATGGTCGACCACTTCGGTACGCCGGACGCGATGAAGAAAAACGGCGACCTCGAGTTCGCGCGCAACGGCGAACGCTACCAGTTCTTGCGCTGGGGCCAGGACGCGTTCCGAAACTTCCGCGTCGTTCCCCCGGATACCGGCATCATCCACCAGGTGAACCTCGAGTACCTCTCGCACGTCGCGATGGTGAATACCTTCCAGACCGGCGACCTCGTTTATCCGGATACGATGGTCGGCACCGACTCCCATACGACCATGATCAACGGCCTCGGCTGCCTAGGCTGGGGCGTCGGCGGGATCGAGGCGGAAGCCGCGATGCTCGGTCAGCCTTGTTCGATGCTGATTCCGCACGTCGTCGGATTTAAAATGAAGGGCAAGCTCCAGCCAGGGGTCACCGCGACCGATCTCGTCCTCACGGTCACGCAGCAACTCCGGAAAAAAGGAGTCGTCGGAAAGTTCGTCGAATTTTATGGTGACGGCCTGGCTTCGCTTACGCTCGCCGACCGCGCGACGATCGCGAATATGGCGCCGGAATATGGCGCGACCGTCGGCCTCTTTCCCGTCGACGCGAAAACGACCGAATTCCTTCGGCTCACGGGTCGGGATTTCCAGGCCGGACTCGTCGAGAAATACTTCAAGGAACAGGGCCTTTGGTACGATCCTTCCCAGCCGGAGTCGACCTACTCGGATACGCTCGAACTTGATCTTTCGACCGTCGAACCGTCGTTGGCCGGACCCGCGCGCCCGCAGGACCGCGTACCGCTGGGCAAGGTGAACGAAAGTTTCGCGAAGTACGCGCTTGAACTCGCCAAGGGCGATTCCGCGAAGGCGAAGAAATCTCATCCCGTAACGGGCGCGAATTACGCGCTCGATAACGGCGCCGTCGTCATCGCGGCGATCACCTCTTGCACCAATACCTCGAACCCGGGCGTGCTGATGGCCGCCGGAATTCTCGCGAAGAAAGCCGTGGAAAAGGGATTGAGCGTAAAACCTTGGGTGAAGACTTCGCTCGCGCCCGGATCGAAGGTCGTGACCGACTATCTGAAGGAGTCCGGGCTACTGACTTCGCTCGAAGCACTGCGATTCCACGTCGTCGGCTACGGTTGCACGACCTGCATCGGAAACTCGGGGCCTCTCCCGGAGGCAATCGCGAAGGCCGTCACCGAGGGCGACCTCTACGTCGCCTCCGTGCTCTCGGGAAATCGCAATTTCGAAGGACGCGTAAACCCTCAGGTGAAGGCGAACTATCTAGCGTCCCCTCCGCTCTGCGTCGCTTACGCGATTGCGGGCACGGTGAATATCGACCTGACGAAAGAGCCGATCGGTACGGGAAAAGACGGAAAGCCTGTCTTCCTGAAAGACATCTGGCCTACCGATGCCGAGGTCCAGTCGACGGTCGCAAAACACGTCACCTCGGCCCAGTTTAAATCGAGCTATCGGCAAGTTTTCGCCGGCAATTCGGCCTGGGCCCAGCTGAAGGTGCCCACGGGCAACCTTTACGCGTGGGACAAGGATTCGACCTACATTAAAGAGCCGCCTTTCTTCGAAGGCATGAAAGCGACTCCCCAGCCGATTACGGACATTAAGGGCGCGCGCGTTCTGGCGCTCTTGGGTGACTCGATCACGACCGATCACATCTCTCCCGCCGGATCGTTCAGCGCTAAATCGCCGGCTGGCCAGTACCTTATCGGACTCGGCGTGAAAGCCGAAGACTTCAACTCCTACGGCTCGCGCCGCGGCAACCACGAGGTCATGGTTCGCGGGACGTTCGCGAACGTTCGACTGAAGAACCATCTCGTTCCCGGAGTCGAGGGCGGGGTCACGAAGTTTTTCCCGACCGGAGAAACGACCTCGATCTTCGACGCTTCGATGCGCTACCAGCAGGCGGGTACCCCGCTCATCGTCCTCGCGGGGAAGGAATACGGCACCGGTTCGTCGCGCGACTGGGCGGCGAAGGGACCGAAGCTCCTGGGGATTCGCGCGGTCATCGCCGAAAGCTACGAGCGGATTCACCGTTCAAATCTGATCGGCATGGGAATTCTCGCGCTCCAGTTCTCGAACGGCGAAAACGCCGCCTCGCTCGGACTGACCGGAGATGAAACTTTCGAGTTCCTCGGCCTATCGGCGCTCTCCATCGGTCAGACGCTCGTCGTGAAAGCGACGAACGGCACCGGACAGACGAAAACCTTCGACGTGAAAGTCCGGATCGATACGCCGAATGAACTCGAGTACTTCCGCCATGGCGGAATTCTCCAGTACGTCCTGCGCTCGCAGGTTGCTCGCGCCTAATCGAAGCGATCGCTCACGAGTAAAACTCGCGTAAAGCATTGCGCAAAAGATTCAGGGTCTCCCGCCGAAAAGCGGGAGGCCCTTTTCTATGATGAATGCCCGCGCGCACTCACGAACCGACCGCTACCAGGTGCAGTAACCGTTTCCATTCCAAGGCGGCATCGTATAGGACTTCGTTCCGGAATAAGTCCAGCCATTCACGGAGGTACAAGCGCCGAACTCCGAAGAGTGGGACTGATCCGGCGGCACATTGTGCGGGCTACAAATATAGTACGGAGTTTCTCCACCCGGCATCGCGCAGACGCCGCCCGGAGTGCCCGGGACCAAGGTTTGGAACGTGGCCATGGCCGACACATCCCAGACCCGGTAAGGGAACTTACCCGCCGGACAGGTGACCGCCGCACAGGTATTGCTCTGCGGAGTCACGAAACTGCATGCCGTCGGCACTGCGGTCGAGCAGCCTGCTTGCTGGGTGCGGACTTTGTTGAGAGGTCCGGCATCGCCGCACTGACCGCTGTAGATCACCTGGCTGGAACCACAGCTATAGGTACACGAAAGATAACGCGAGCTATTCGCGACATCGGTAGCGGGGTTGCAGGTCGGCACGGGGCTCGGCGAAGGCGTCGGACTCGCGTTCAGCGCGCAGTTCGCTCCGACATATCCGTTCGAAGTCGAATAGGCGGCAGGATTCGTTCCGACGCCGTAACCGGCCGCACATCCGTACGAAACTCGGCACGCCGTCGGACTCGTCGCTCCGGCCGAGGGAGTCGTCGCGTACGAAATTCCGGTGCCATTCGCAATGGCGGCCGCGGGGCAGGTGCTACATGCGAAATTCCCGGCAAATTCTTTAAAGGTTCCTGCGGCGCAAGGCGTACAAACTCCGCCGACCAGATACGTTCCGGCAGCGCAGCCCGGGGTCGGCGATGCCTGGGTAATCGCGATCGAGCGCGAGAGACGGATCGGGCGAGTATCCGAGCAGTTCTGGATGTAACTTCCGATCTGCGTCGCACCGGATCCCATGGAGAACGTCTCGATCAGGCAGTTCACGCGAACTTCGCCGCCCGCGGTGCACGAAGGCGCTCCGCCGGGGCAGAAGGTCTGATAACCGAGAAAAACCCGGACCAGGCTTTCCCCGGTACAGGTATTCTGTCCATTAGGGCACGGGCAGTTCCCGGCACTGTTTAAGTTCGCGTAGCGAACCAGGTCCCGACCCCGATACTGGTAGCAACCGTTATAGAGTTCGCCCGTAGGATCCCCGTTCGTCCGCTGTGGGTAGGAGCGCCACTTCCCGTCCGTCGTGGCGTTGCAGGCGACGTTCCCCCGAAAACAGGAATCGATGTTTGCCTGATTCACGCTCGTTAACGAGGCCCAGTCGACGTCGGATGGGTCGTTGTAAAAATACTGACCCGCGCTCGCTTCGCCGACAAAAACGAGCGCCGCGATGACCGCTAGGCCGCGAATCGCCGTATGAAAATCTTTGATTCGATCTCGGGTCGCTTCTTTCATGAAGAGCCTTATTTTACCGCGCATTTTCAGCGAAGTCAGCTTTTTCGATTTCGAACCCTGGGTCGCGCGCGACACGGATTTCCTGAGGTCTCCTGTTTCCTAGCGAAACCTGGGATGCTAAACTGAACTTACTTATGAAACCCGCTGCCGCCCATCGCTCCGGAGAGAGCGGCTTTACCTTAGTCGAGATCATGATCGCGCTCGGCCTCACGGCGCTACTCGCTCTGGCCATCGCGTCGCTTTTTTACTCGGCCGGAAAACAACAGACGCGAATCGAAGCCCGGTCGAATATCTTCGAGTTCCAGCAAAAGCTCCTCATGGATATCCGGACTCGCCCCCTTCCTTCACCTAGTCCTTAACTCCCGACGGTGGCGCAAATGTTTCTTCGGACGGTCTTTCTCATCGGTGCCGCCACTTTGACCTCCGCATTCGCAGCGCCGATCACGCCCGCCGATCATCGCTGCGGGACGGCCGGAATGTCGCCGTCCGCGGTGCCCGCGAACGCACCCGCCGGCACGACCTTTCCCGATCTTGCGAATCCCGTGGCGGCCTGCTGCACGCTGGGCTGGGCCCAGGGCGCGATTCCTACCGATTCATCCTATAAACTCGATTGCATCGAGGCGGTTCCCAGCGCGGACTTTCTCAGCTTCTACAATTATTCCGGCGGAAACCCGGATGTCGACGCCGGAGTGAGTCGGCCAAATCGCTTTTTCGGAACCGTAGCGGGCGGCTCTCCCCTTCCCGGATTCTATGACCAGCGCGGAATGCGATGTCCTTATCTCGACCCGGGCACCCGCGCGCCGATTTCGCTGACCGTGACCCAGCAGTTCGACCTTTTCGACCAGGCGATCGCCGCCCGAACCATTCCGAATGCGAGCCCCGTCGCGCGCCTCGGCGATGAATGCACCAATCTGGTGCTCCTCGCCCTCGAACGACGCTGCCCGGTCGACAATCCGTCGAACGGTCGAATCTGGAGAACCGCTCCGCCCGACTCCACCGGAGTCCGCTGCACCGCCGCCGCATCGATGCGGGTGCATTTTTACGTCCTCGACCTCAGCACGAGCGCTCGCACCCAGCGCGCGAAGTTTCGCCCGGCGACGAGCGTGCTGACCGAAGCGGGTGGAGACATCCTTCCGGTTGAGGAAGTGCTCTACCCTCTCCTGCTTCCTCGGGTCTTCACCGTCCCCCCTTGCCCGGAAGGGTTCATCTTAGACACCGCCGGCTTTTGCCAGATCGATCCAATATGAGAATCCTGAGAAACGAAGCCGGCGCCAGCCTGATGCAAATCGTCCTCGCGTCGACCGCGGTGGCCCTCATCGCCTGGCTGACCGCGGACTTCATGCTGACGAAGGACCGAGCGGCCCGCCGAACGATCGAGAAGACCAGGCACTACCAGCTGAGCCAACAGACCTCGGAGGAAATGGGAGATCCCGGGCTTGTCCCCAACAATATGGGGATTCGCAGCGACCAGCTCCATCCTTAGCCGATTCGCTCGCCCAAACCGTCGCCAATCCGTTGACGTCCGCGATTTCCAGTGGGACCGTGCGAAAAGATCCGGTATCCTCGGAGCATATGGAAAAAGAGCGCAAACTCGAGCTGATCCAGCGCAGCCTGGGCATCCGTCACAAGCTGAAAGTGCATGACAGCATGAAGCTACCCGACAACCATGAGGAAGTCGCGATCATGATGCTCGCCAAATGGGAACTCGAAGACGAACTCCATGCGATCGAGCGAATCCTAGCCGAGATCCGGCACGACAATGTCGAAACCAAACGCGAGCGCATCGAGACCGAAAACATCCCGCTCGTAAAAAAAACCAAGAAGAAGTAATCCCATTCGCGTCCTGATTTCCGCCCAAGAACTCCGCCACTCCTTCGCTTCACGCCCTCTTTTCGAAGGTCTGAACTTCACCGTCTTCGAGAACGAAAAGATCGTTCTGATCGGACCGAACGGAGCGGGCAAATCCACGCTCCTGAAAATGCTCGCCGGCGAACTCAAGCCGGACTCGGGCGCGGTCACCCGCACCCGTGGACTGAAGGTCGGCTACATGCCGCAGATTCCGCATTTCGAGCCGGGCATCACCGTTCGCGAAGCCGTTCTCGAGGCGGTCGATACGGAATCCGGGGACTGGGAGGCGATCGGCGCCGCCGAGGAAGCGCTCTCGCGCCTCGGACTCAGCACGCGCGGGGCCTCGCTCGAAGACTCGCCGGTGGCCGACTTATCCGGAGGTCTCCAGCGAAAAGTCTCGCTCGCGCGAGAGCTCGCCCGACGTCCGGATCTCCTTCTCCTCGACGAGCCGACCAACCATCTGGATCTCGAATCCATTCTCTGGCTCGAAGCCTTCGTGCGCAACGCGAACATGGCCGTCATGACGATCAGCCACGACCGCGCTTTTCTGCGCAATATCGGAACCCGCGTGATCGAGGTGGATCGCCGGAACCCGAGCGGAATTCTTTCGATCGACGGCGGTTACGATACCTTTCTCGACACCAAGGCGACCTACCTCGCCACCCTCGCGTCGCGGACGGCGTCGATGGAAAACACCCTCAAGCGAGAAATGGCCTGGCTAGCCCGCGGCGCGAAAGCCCGCACGACCAAACAGAAAGCTCGCATCGACCGCGCCTACTCTCTCGAGGAAGAAACCCAGTCCCTCCGGGAAAAGTCCCGCGAGTCGAAGGTAAAACTCGAGTTCCAGACCCTCGAGGGCGGACCTAAGCGCCTCATCGAAGCGAAAAAAATCTCGAAGTCCTACGGCGAGAAGAAACTCTTCCAGAATCTCGACCTACTCCTGACCCGCCGTTCACGCATCGGCCTCATCGGTAAGAACGGAATTGGGAAAACGACGCTGATCCGGATTCTGACGGGGACGGAAGAACCCGATAACGGGGAAGTGCTGCGCGCGGGCGGCCTCGAAGTCGCCTACTTCGAACAGAACCGAAACCTCCTCGACCCGGAAACCACCGTCTTGAAAACCGTTTGTCCGTACGGCGAAACGGTGGAGTTCCAGGGACGCAAGATCCACGTTCGCTCCTATCTCGACCGCTTTAATTTCGATGCTCGTCAGTCGGACATGATCGTCGGAAAACTCTCCGGCGGCGAACAAAGTCGGTTGTTGCTCGCTCTCCTGATGCTGGAACCCGCCAACCTCCTCGTGCTCGACGAACCGACGAACGATCTCGACATCCAGACGCTCGGAATCCTCGAAGAATGTCTCGAGGAATTTCCGGGAGCGGTCATCCTCGTTTCCCATGACCGCGCGTTCATGAACAACGTCTGCGACGAGATGCTAGGCTTTCCCGAGATGATCAAGTACGCGGATCTCGACCAGTGGGCTCGGGGTTCCCGCGTACCCCAGAGCGCGCCCCCCGCTTCGGCGGCGCCTCCGTCTCCCAGCACGTCGAAGTCGACCGACGGACCGCCCCTCGCTCCCGCACCGAAGAAGAAGCTCAGCTACAAGGAGCAGCGCGAACTCGACGGTATGGAGGCACTTCTTCTCGAGAAGGAATCGAAACTCGAGGAGCTCCAGATCGAGGCAGGACTCGAGAGCAACGCGCGGAACGCCGTAAAACTTTCCCAGCTCATGCAGGCGATCGCGGAACTCCAAGGCGAGATCGACCGGCTCTACGCGCGCTGGACCGAACTCGATAGCGCGGCTCCGAAAAATCCTTAGAAATTCACGCGAATTTCCGCCAGGCAGGGGAAGTTCGCTTGGACGATTTCGACCTTCTGATCGAAAACGGGAATCCACGCATTTTCGACGGCCTCATAGAGCTGCGTATACGGTCCGATATAGTGCTTCGATGAAGAGAGCTCCGATGCCGCATTCAGTTCCTCGGGAACCCCATCGAACCCCAAAGCGCGACAGTGATTCTCCGCGATCGCGTTCCATCGTTCCCGGACCGCCCCATCGTCGGGATCGCCATCTTTAAAGGCGATGAATCGACCGAGGTGCCTTACCCATCCGTGGACTCGCTCGGAAATAGCCTTACCGATCCATTCGGTGCCATCGAATTGGATGTCCCGGATCTCGACCCGGCGACCTCGGAACTCCTGCCGTATCGGGCTTGCCAGCGTGCCCGCCGAAACCTCTCCGCCTTCGGAGAGGCGGACATTCCTGAGGGCGACGGGCCGCGAACTTCCCGTCAGATTGTACAAGCGAGGAGTCCTTGGATCCCCCGCTGACCCTGCGCCTTCCGCACCCGATACGAAGTCCGCATTGTTCCAGAGGCAGCTTTGTAGAGTGCCACCATCCCCGAAAATCAGGTGTCCCCGGTCGCAGCGGCGACGCCGTCCATTCACGATCACCTCGGGAAACAGGGTCGCTGCGGTCCATCCCGAAAGCGATCTCACCTCGCCATTCGGCCGAAACGTGATCGTCGTTAATTTTCCGACGACCGGCAATCTCTTCTCCCGGACGTAGGCAAAGACGCCGATCGGATGGACGAGCGAAAACTCGAGGGAATCCCCAGCGAGGCTTACGAGGTTTCCTTCCTTGCTTAGCGTCGCCGTCACCCGGTCCTGGGTCCGAATTTCGAGCGCGCCCAGCCGAATCTGACGATTCGGGCAGACCAGATATGAGCGGTCTCCGATCTCGCGGGATTCCCAGACCACCTGTAAAAACACCCCCAAATTTTTAAGATAAAGCAGGGTACAAAAGTCGTTCAACGGAAAGCGCGAGCTCACCAGGATTCGCTCGTAGCGAATCTCGGCATTCGCCCGCGAGAGAAACCCCGTCGAGAGCGCGTAGTTCAGGTACCTGACGGCGTCGGAATTCTGGTGGCCGACCCCGAGGGCCTCGCGATAAATCACTTCGTGGAGAATGAGTCCGGCCCGAGCGTCGTTCGTCGTTGGGGAGGCATTCCACAGCCGCCGGTTGATCTGAAACCTACGCTTGCCCGGTTGCGGTTCCACGAGCTGCACCGCGAACTGGACCTTCACGCAAGGTTCGTTCGGCTCGACCGCGGGATTGTCGTCCTCGATCGGAGTCGGATTCACGTCATCGCTCAGAAACTCTTCGAGGTGGTCGAGAATTTCGTACGCGGACTCCCGATATCGCCGGGCACGCACCGGATCGATGACGGACAGGCGGCGAAGCACCGTATCGATCTTAGCATTGACCGACAAGGTCGGCGAGCCGAGCCGGACGCCGCCCGCGATCGGCCTGGAACGCTCCATCTCCCAGTAGTCGAACATCTCAACGGAGACGATTTCTCGATGGTCCGTATCGGCATAACAAACGACGGCGTTTCCTCCGTTGCCTTTTTCATTTCCGGCGAATCCGAGCGAGGGCGCCAGCCAGAGGATGAGAACGAACAGCTGCCAGGGAACAAACATCTTTACTCTCATTTCAATTCCACCTCGGAATTCGTATCGAGATCGGTGAGCGGATAAAACTGGATCCCGAGCTGATAGACTTCCGTATGGGCCCCTGACTTCAGAAGTTCGGAGAGCTTCTGCCGAAACTCCCGGATCACGATCTTCACTTCGGGCAATCTCGCTGGATCGATCGCCACCATCATGGAGGAGAAGTCCCGCAGATCCGGGGGAACTTTGTCGAGCTTCTCCTTTCCCATTTCCAACGTTTCCCGATGGGACGCCTTCAGTGCGGCCGAGGCGACGTCTTCGGTCGTCCGAACGCTCGGGTGGGACGGACGAAGCTCCCCCGAAGGAAGTCTTTTCAGAAGACCGAATCGAATCAGATTGATCAGCACCACCTCGGCCCGATTCACCTGAATCTTCAGCCGCCGGGCGATCTCCGCGGGCGATGGATCGAAATCTTCGCACTCAAAGAGCGTTAGCGCAGCGTAATGCTCCCATTCCGCAATGATCTGAAAGTAGGTCTCGTCGAGAAGGAACCGGGTGTCCTCCGCCGAAATCTGGATCTGATCCAGACTCACGCGCCGCTTACCCAGGCTATCGAAAAAGAGGGTTCGCTCGCGCGCATTCAACCGAAGATGATCGGCGACCTGGGTGGATAATTTCAGCGGCAAAGGGCGACGACCGAGCAATACTTGGCTCAGCGTCGATGGATGGATGCCGAGATCTCGTCCGTACGCCCGGAGAGAATAAGTCGGATTCGTCCGCTGTCGCATCGAAAAACCCGCCCGGATCTTCTCGAGATAAAATGCTGTTTCCATCGTAGGGGCGCACCATACCCGAGTTCGGCGGCGGATGTAGCAGGAATCGGGTACATTGTGTAGCAGATGCCCGATACAGCGGCTTTTAGGCTGCGAAAGTGCGTTTAGGTTTTTCTGAGCGCCCGCTGGACGAGGTCGGGCGCGACTCGCGGCGCCGGCGGCACCCCCTTTTTCCCGCGTCCGCGCGGCGCGAACCACTCACGGACATCGAGATCGAATCCGACCCCATGCATGTAGTTGTAGAGCCCGCGCCGAAGCCCGTCCCCGAGATACTCATGATCCGCTTCGGTCGGATCGACGAACGGAAGATCGTTCCGCGCGAATCGAGGTTTCCCCTTCGGCAACACCACTTCGGCGAGGGAGATGCCGAACGATTGGGGGTCCTTTCCGACAGGTGAATGCGCGGTCGCCGAGAAACGATGCCAGTAGGCCGACTGAATGCAACCATTCTCGAAGAGCTGACGAACGCGTTCGAGGGAATCGATCGTCTCTTCCGTCGTCTGCGTGGGGAACCCGTACATGAGATACGCATGGACGAGGATCCCCGCGTCCGTGAACGCCTTCGTCACGCGCGCG
>CAZIAL010000004.1:91790-130262 GCA_964536965.1 uncultured Bacteriovoracaceae bacterium | reverse complement strand
TGAAGCCGTTCATCGCCGAAGGCGGACGCATCGTCCCTTCCCGCGTGAACCGTTTAAACCGTAAACAGCAGCGCGTTCTCCAAGGCGAGATCAAACGCGCTCGCCAACTGGCCTTGCTGCCGATCTCCGATCGTCACTCGAGCCTGCGCTAAAGGAAGGATGCGACCATGAAACAAAGCATTCATCCCGAATACAAAGAAGTCGTCATCAAGGACATGTCGAGCGGATTCGAATTTCTGACCCGGTCTACCAAGGCCCCGACGGAAATGACCGAGTTCGAAGGCAAGCAATATCCAGTGATCAAAGTCGAGGTTTCCTCGAAGTCTCACCCGTTCTTCACGGGCCAAGAGCGCATCATGGATACGGCCGGCCGGATCGAGAAGTTCAACCGCCGTTACTCGAAGAAGTAACGAGCAAAGGAAAGCAAAGAAATGGCAACTCTCTCGAAGGTAAATCAGAACAACAAGAAGAAGGAAATGGCCGAACGTTACCGCAAGGTACGCGCCGAGCTGAAGGCCACCGCCTACAGCTTGACCGCTTCGGAAGAAGAACGGTCCGCGGCCCAGAAGAAGCTCCAGAAGCTTCCACGGAACTCGGCTCGTATCCGTTACCGCAACCGCTGCGCCCTGACCGGTCGCCCGCGCGCTTATCTCCGGAAATTCGGCCTCTGCCGGATCAAGTTCCGCGAATTGGCGCTCACGGGAATGATCCCAGGCGTGACGAAGGCGTCCTGGTAACAGCGCTCTCCGGCGACCGGGCAACCGATCGCTGGATTGCATGAAGGAAAAGGTAAAAGACCATGGCAGTTCCTAAGAAAAAAATCAGTCGCTCGCGCCGCAACATGCGCCGCTATTCCTGCGCTTACCAAATCGATCCAGTCGCTTTCACGACTGCGGCTGACGGTACGCAAGTCCGCACCCACACCGTGACGCTCGCAAACGTCGCCGCCTATGTGGAAGCTCGGACCGCAGCGAAAGCCGCACGTAAATCCGGCTCCAAATCGAAGTAATCGTCGAAGCCCCTCGCGGACTTCCGGTTCGAAAAAAACAGAGAGCCCTCGTCGGATCTTCCGACGGGGGCTTTTTCATTTCCCTCGGCGCAGCTTTAAAACATATGCGCTGTGTAGAAATAGGCGATTGACTCCCTGGGCCGGATCTCCTAGAAACGCGACATCCCCAACCCAGGAGATTTTATGACGACCGTTTCGCGCGTTTCCGCCCTTCTTTTCATCGCTCTGATCGCCGCTCCTGCATCGGCGAAAGAGTTCTTCATCACGAACGTCTCGATGACCGAAAACGCCGACGGAAATCGGATCGCCTCGGACTCTGCGAAGACCGAAGAGGCCATTACCTATGAAATCATTCCCGCGACGACGGAAGTGAACGAGCGCCTGACCATGGCCGGCTGTTCCTCCCTGGTCGTCGAAGGCTCGGTCCTCTCGCGAAACATCGAAATCGATCATGAAAATCGCCGCGACCTCGGCGAAACCATCAAGGTCCTCGCCCGCTCGGTCACCTGCCGCAAGGTGATCCGCCCGCTGTGATTCGGGGCGTCCCCCGTACCTTCGTCACGCGTTCAACTCTTGCACGGTCGCTCACGGCAACCATGACCGCGCTCATCGCCGCGAGCGCGTTGGGTCTCGCATCTCCGCCCGCGGCGAACGCCTTTCCGATCCGCTACGCTCGGGAAGTTCCCGCCGCGACCCGCATCGAGCTTGAAACGGATCTCGCTCGCTTCTTCCGAATGCGCGCGACCCGTCCTTCGCCGCTTTACCAAGAGATTTTCGGCGAACTCACGCGCGCCGCTTCCGAGGAATGGTTCTTCTCGCGCGTCTCGGACGTCGGCTCGAACCTCTGTACCGACGAATCCGCGGTCGCCTGCGTTCTCCCTGCGTGGGAGAATCACATTTTTCTGAGCCCGAACTATTCGAAGTTCGATCACCCGCCCATCGCGCGGCTGATGGTCCTGATCCACGAAGCTCGCCATACGGAATCGGCCGAGCGAAACTGGCCCCACGCGAAATGCCCGGCAAATTTCGTGGATGAACACGGGAAACCCGTTCGGAGCATCTGGACCGGGGCTCCCCTTTCGGGTGAGCGCGCATGCGACCTCGAAGAATTCGGGTCTTACGGCATCGCGACCGTTTGGCTGCTGAATGTCGCCTTCCGATGCGAAAACTGCACGGATGAGGAAAAACGCGACGCAGAACTCTACGGCTTCGACCAGCTTCGCCGAATCACTTGGAAGTCCGCCCGCGATCGGATCCTGCGCGACCTCGGCCTGCCCGGCGAGTGACCGCACTGGGCGATATCGGGTTCGGCATGCCGGGCTTAAGCTCCAGGACGGATTTTACGGCAGGGACCGCGGCGTGTTCGTCCCGCGCGGAAGGTTTACCGGATGTTTCACGGTTTTCGGCGAAGGTCGGAGCCGAAGGGTCTGCGCGCGGCGGAAGTCGTCGATGAGCGCATACGACTGTCCGTAGTCGAGCCCCATTACCCGACTCTCGTTGGCGTAATCGAGCGCCGTTCGGCCGGAGTCGTCCTCGCTCTTCAGGTCGATCCCCCGTGCCCGGAGAAGTTCCTTCACGACGACCGCACAACCGTTCTCGGCCGCGCGCATGAGCGCGCTCTGCCGCGTGCGATTCTTCGCGTTCGGATGGGCGCCCTTTCGGAGGAGCGCCGTCACGACCGGATCATTGCAGTTCGCGGCGGCCGCGAAAAGCGGCGAGAGCCGATCGTCGTTTTCGCGGTTCGGGTCCGCGCCCGCCGCGAGGAGAGCCTCCACCACTCGGTCGTGTCCTCGGATGGACGCGAGGATGAGCGGCGTCGTCCCATACTCATCCGTCTCGTCGACCGAAGCTCCGAATCGAATCGCTTCAATCGCGGTTTTCGTCCAGCCTTCGATCGCCGCGCTCCGAAGTCTTCTCGTCGCCGTCTCGCGGTCATAGCTCGGCTCACCGCGCGGCCGGCGGTCTTCGGCGTAGCTCGCATTCACGTACGCCAGCAGCGCGAAAAACCAGACTAGGATGCTCACCCCGAGCGCGATCCTCGCTTTCACTTTACTTCAGTCGTTCCAGAATGCGTTTCTCATCCGAAGCTTCGTGCTGGCGAACCGAGTTCAGATTCCCCGTCCGGCGCTCTTTGATATAGCGAACGAAAACGCGAGCGTTCATTCCCTCGGGAACGAAGTCGCTTTCGCTCTGGACCACGACCCGAGGGTATTCCTTCATTCTCAGCGTCATCCGCTTCCCGTTCGCGACCCCCGCGGCTTCCCCCCCGCGAAATGGGGAGTAACTCAGCACCAGAGTCCCTCGATGGGTCGAGATCGCCGTGTACTCCGCGCCAAGCTCTAGATCGCTCGCCCAGAGGACGCCTTCGGCGTCATAGATCGAGACTCCGCGGCCGATGATCTTCATTTTCCCGATCGTCTGGACACCGGCTTCCGCAGAGATTTCGGGAACGAAACGGACCACCACCCGTTTTCCCTTCACGCCTTTAATCGCGTAAACGATCGCGCCGAAATCCACCACATCCCGGGTCTCGCCGCCGATCGGGTTCTTAAACTGTCTCGGAATCCCCGTCGTCGAATCGATTTCCTCTTCGGCGAATTCCTCGAGTTTCACCTGGATCGCCCCGGTGGGCGAAATCGTCCATGCGTGCCGCAGCTTAAACGACCCGTAATCGGCGCTCTGCGAGCTCCAGTCGCGGGTGAACTTCCCCTCGGGCGTGAAGCCGGAAAGGAGGCGGGTCTCGTGCCCGCCGTCGACCAGGGTCTTTCCATCGCTCGACACGGTCAGGACGTCGGCCCGAATCCGAAGCCGCGCGATCAGTTCATCGCGCGAGAGCGGAGCGGCCTCCCCCGACGCGGAGAATAGCACCATCGAAAGCAGGAAAATTCCCATCTCAATCCTCATTTTTCGTTCCCTCCTCACTCACGATTCAGTCGAACCGAAGCTTCACGACTTCCCGCTGCTCATCCGTCGTCAGAGCCCGCGGCGGGTGATTCGGTTCGGTCTGACTGAAGAGCATCGCTTGCCCTTCGTTGTAACGTTGCTCGACGACGTAGGCGCCGATGACGAAGCCGAGGCTCGCGGCCATCCCGACCGGCACCGCCACGCGGAGGACCAGTCGTTTCCAGGTCCAGCGCGCGGGTTCGACCACGGGCAAAGAAGTCGACGCCGGATTCGCCGACGCGAGTTCCGCGCGCACGGCGCGTTTCCATCCGTCCACTTCGTCCTTTCGCGGATGGACCTCGCGAAAAGCGCCGAGCAGCGCCTCGAGTTCGGGATCTCTCGGTTCGATCTTCTTCTCGGTCTTTTTCTTCATGGCGAGTTCCTCTCTTTTTCGGCGATCCGATCCGGGGCGAGGTCGCCCAGAGCCGCGCGTAATTTTTCTTTCCCGCGGTGGATATGACTCTTCACCGTCCCCACGGGAATGGAGAGAATTCCGGAAATTTCCTCGAGCCGAAGCTCTTCATCGATCAGGAAGAGGAAGATTTCGCGGACGGGATAGTCGAGGGAACGGATCGCTTCGCGCAGGCGATGATTCGTCTCGAGGGACGAGCATCCTTCCTCGGAGGTGACCGGCGTTTCGCGGGGGCCCCCTGGGGACGCTCGATCGGCATACTCTTTAGGATCCGCGTAGAGCTCGTGCTCGCTGACCTTACGGTAATTCTCGTGCTTCACCAGCCGCGCGATTCCGAAGGCCAGCATCCGCGGCGAACCTCGTTTCGGGTCGTACTCGCCTTCCTGGGCGAGGCGTACGAGCCGGAGCAACGTCTCCTGGACGCCGTCGGAGGCGTGTGCCCGCGCGAAGCCGGCGGCGAGGAAGTAGCGCAGAAGCGCCGGCCCCAAGTCCCCTATCACCTCGTCCCAGTCGATGCCGTCGACGAACTTCATCGCATCCGTTCTCCCGCGAGATCTTGCGAGAGTCGACGGGAAGGTTGCAAATCCGGTTCGATAAATTTCTAGGCTTAAATAATCGTGTGATTTCGGGCGCTTAGCGCACTTCTAGTCGATCGCCGTTTCTTGCTGCAGGTCCTTCTCGAGGCGTAAGAAATCGGCCTTCGTGACGGCTTCCCAGCGCAGGCCCGAAAGCGAGTTCCACTTCCCGCGGACCGAATCGTACCACTCCGGACCTGCCGCCGAATCGCCAGCGAAACCAGGGAGCGGGAGACTGAGCGAATCAAAGTAGGGCGCGAGTCGCTTCGTATAGGGCGAATGCACTGCATAGGGCTGCTTGTTCCGGGTAGCCGTCCAGCCGAGGCAACGACTGTGACTTTCGTTCGCGTACTTATCGTCGACGCGGAAATACACCGAGGTTCCCCAGCAGAGTTCATCGCCTTCGGTTGCGAGCGTCGCATCCCCGGAAGTGGAATTCACGAAGCGCGGATCTTCCGGCTCCGGATTCGGCCGGGAGGAGTAAAAGGATACGAAGGCGACGTAAGGCAGACGTTTCCCTCCCCGAAGCGACCACTCACCGCGCGCCTGATAGTAGGCGTCTTCCGGACGATTGCTCTGGAAGGAACGGAACAGGGTATTGGCGTACTCCTTCACTTCGGTCTCGGTCTTTACGTCCGTGGGACTGGTATACCGCTCTTCGACCCGCTTCCATTCCTCGTCCTGGCGCGCGAGATAGACGCCCTTCAGAACGGCGTAGGGTACCCCGCGCAGGACCTTATCGGTTTCCGCGACCGAGGCGGCGGGCGCCGCGAGCGCGCCGGCGGAAACTCCGCAGCTCACCGCTTCGTTCGAGCCAGGTATCGAGGAGGAGGCGGATGACTGCTTCGTCGAGAGCTTATCGGAGGACGACGCGGGCTCGGAATTCATCGAAGGCTCGACCGAAATCCGGCCGAGCGCGAAACAGACTCCGGCGCCGACGATAAGCAGTGGGAGATTCGGGTACCGCATCATCCGTTTACTCCGAACTCGCGGCGGCTTTTTTCTTCGGTTCCTTCAGGTACCGAATCGCTTTGCCCTCGAGCAGGATCTGACCTTCCTGACCGTCGTCGGAGCATTCGGGAGTCATAAACCGCTTCTGCTTTCCGTCCATGAAATAAACCACCGAACGGATGTCGATCACGGCGTCGCCGCGCCGGTCGCGTTTCGCGCGCTTCAGCAGATCGTTCACGCCCTTGTTGTAGTAATTCCGACATAAATCCTGCTCTTCGCGCTCCGGGTTTAGCGAACTGTAGTTCACGCGCACGCGGACGGGGCCAAGGACCTTGTAACGACGAGCCGGCTTCTCTTCCACGAAAACGCCCTGCTCCGGAAAATCGTAAGCTTTATACTTCGACGCGGGAAGGGTCGCGCAGGAAAATAAGCCGACTAAAATGCTAGCCGCGATATAGCCGCGAACGGCGGTTGAAGCGGCACCATGCAAAGCGCCGCCAATTTTCCGCCATCCCTGTGAATCCGCGACTGGCGCGGCTTTCCCGCCCACTCCGATCACGGCTCTTCGTAGACGTACTTATCGTTCTTATAGTTGCGGAGGAACCACTTCTTGCCTTCGCGCTTCTCGAGATACTGCGGCAGTAGAGGAATCTTTCCGCCGCCGCCCGGAGCGTCGATCACATAATGCGGAACCGCCATACCCGAAGTCCAACCCCGCAGCGCTTCGATGATCTCGAGGCCCTTCTCGACCGGAGTACGGAAGTGCGAAATCCCCTGGGACATGTCGCACTGGAAAATATAGTACGGACGAACACGCATCATCAGGAGCTTGTGGTTCAGCTCCTTCACGATTTTCGGATCGTCGTTCACGCCCTTCAGCAGCACCATCTGGTTGTTGATCACGCAGCCGGCATTGGCCAGGCGGGCGCAGGCGTCGAACGCTTCCTGCGTGCACTCTTTCGGGTGGTTGAAGTGCGTGTGCACGAAAACCGGATGATACTTCGTCAGCATCTGCGCGAACGATTCGGTGATCCGCTGCGGGAGCGTGACGAGGTTCCGCGTGCCGAGACGGAAGACCTGGATATGGTCCATCGCGCGGAGGCGCGAGAGAATGTACTCCAGGCGATCGTCGGAGTTCGACAGCGGATCGCCGCCCGAAATCACGACGTCACGAATCTCCGTATGCTCGGAGATGTATTTCAACCCGTCTTCCAGCTGCTTATTCGCCGCCGAAGACGACGGGTCGGAAACTTTCCGCTTCCGCGTGCAGTGCCGGCAGAAGACCGGGCAGTTATGGGTCGTGTAGAAAAGAACGCGGTCAGGATACCGATGCGTGATGCCCGGAACCGGCATGTCTTTTTCTTCGCCCAGCGGATCTTCGAGATCCATTTCGCGAATCGTGAGCTCGCCCATCTTCGGAACGGACTGGAGACGAATCGGGCAGTTCGGATCGTTCGGATCCATCAGTCCCGCGTAGTACGGGGTGATGCCCATGTTAAACATTTCGTTCGACTTGGCGAACGCTTCGCGCTCTTCCTGGGTCGGTGGCAGAACTTTTTCGAGTTGTTCGAAGGACTTTACGCGCTTCTGCTGCTGCCAGATCCAGTTGTTCCAGTCCTTGTCTTCGACGTCCTTCCAGACATCGGGACGAGGAGCCGGCGCGAAGCGGTCGCGGACATTGTTTTTAGTGACGATCTCGAAAGCCATGACGCACCTCGGGGACGATTAAAAAGAGTATTTCCGCCAAATTGCCAGAGTTAAGCGCGGGTGTAAACCCGCGACGCGGCATTCCTGCGCTCCGCGTCTCCCACCCGAAAAAGGTCTGAAATTTCACCGTGAATTCCGCTTATGCCGCTTAGCGTTACTTGAAAGCAATGCTACCCTCTTTCTCTATGCTCGGAAATCTCTTCTTAGGCTTCTCGTTACTCGGTGCGGAGTGGGTTCTCTATGTTCTCATCTTCCTCTCGATTTACTCCGTCTCCATTCTTTTCGAACGGAGTCTCTTCTATCGGGGCGCGCTCCGCGGAATCGACGACTTTCGAAAGTCGCTTCGGGATGCCGTAAACTCCGGCGAGTGGGACCGCGCGCTCCAGATCGCGAAAACTCGGAACGCCGCCCAGGCGCAGGAAAAACCGGACCTCGAAGCCGCCATGGCGACGGCTCTGCTTTCCGAGCGCAAAGGCTCGCCCGAGGTCCTGAATGAACTCGCACAGGATCATGTCGTGCGCGCCCGCGTGAAGTGGGAGAAGTCCCTCGCGATGCTCGCCACCATCGGAAACAACGCCCCTTTCGTCGGTCTTTTCGGAACCGTGCTCGGGATCATCAAAGCGTTTAACGATCTTTCCCAGCAAGGCGGCGGAACCGGAGTGACGGGCGTCACCGCCGGGATCGCCGATGCGCTGGTCGCGACCGCGGTCGGTATCCTGGTCGCCATTCCGGCGGTCGTGGGATTCAACCTCTACCAACGCCGGACGAAGAACGCGCTTTCCGAAGCGGAAGCGCTGAAATCATTCCTCGTCGGAAAAATCGCCGGTTCTCAGTCGGGACGCGGGTAACCGAATGGCGGGCACTTTCGGCGGCGGCGACGAAGATACGATTTCCGGAATTAACGTCACGCCGCTCGTCGACGTGGTTTTGGTTCTGCTCGTGATTTTCCTCATGACCGCCCCCGTGCTCTACCAGTCCGCCATCAAGGTCCAGCTCCCGAAAGCGAGCACGGGCGAAGACGCCGGCGCGAAGAGCCCACTCACCTTTGCGGTCAGCGCGGACGGAAAAGTTTACTGGAACTCCGAGGAGCTCAGCTGGGAGAAACTCGCGGAGCGGTTGAAAGGCCTGGGCCCCGACGTCGCAGAACAAACGGCCACGATCAGCGCCGACCAGGCCACGCCCCACGGAGTCGTGATCAAGCTCATGGACGCGCTCCGAAGCTCCGGCCTCGTTCGTTTCGCCCTGAACGTGGAAAGCCCCGCGGCAAAATAAAAGAACGATTTAATTTCGTCCCTTTTTTCCGCGAACGGCCCATCGATCTCCAGCTCGGGTTAACTCCGGGTCAACCTCCCCCGATGTGTCAGCTTTGAAACATTTCGAGATCAATCAAAGCCTTTTACACTGAAAATAATGAAAAATTTGTTCTCTCCCTCCAAAGTCATCCTTCTCCTCGGGGTGCTCTTATCAGGCGCTTCGCTTCTCGCGCTGAAGACTTCCCGAGCCGCCTCCGACGGAGTCGATGGAAATAAAATCCTTTTCTACGACGACTGCGAAGCCTCGAACAAACCGCAGTTCGGACCGAACGTCCCTGCGCCCATCTACTGGAGCGGTCGTCAGGGACTGAGTTCGGTGGGAGGAACCACCCGCTCCACCGAGTACAAACGAAGAGGCAACTACTCCTATAAACATGTTCTGCGCGACAGCTCGCTGAACAGTTGGGAAGGCCTTAAGGCCGAACTTTCGTGGAACTTCCTCCCCGCCGGATCCCCGCTCGGAACGGTCGGCAACAACGAAGCCTACTATCGCGAGCCGCTCGGCCTCAGATGGATGGCCGCCAGTATCCTCATCCCGAGCTACAACAAGGATTTCAACACGGTCACCGGAATCGGTTTCAACACCAAGGCGGTCGAAGACGACTATCCCACGCCGACGTACCTCGCGATGGAGCAAGGCCGATATTACCTGTTCATCACGCAGGTCAACGCGAACGGCTCCACGACCATCCTGAAGCGGGACGCCGGCGCGGTGGTGAAGGATAAGTGGGAAGACTGGGTCCTCTACCGGAATTTCACTTCGAACGCCTATACGGGGTTCGTGAAGCTCTATAAGAACGGACAACTCATCGTCGACTTCGTCGGCGGGAACTGGAAAGACGACAACAAGCATAGCCGCGAACCCTACATGCAGATGGGACTGTACAAGTGGGCGTTCCGCGATGGTTGGTCCCCGAAGCCGGACGTCTCCGAAGTGACGATGTTCATGGACGAGATCCGTTTCGGCACCGAACAAGCCAGCCTGGACGACTTCCTCCTGACCTCGCAAAATCCAGCTCCCGCGCCGTCCCCGACTCCTACCCCTAAGCCGACCGTGATGCCGACGCCGTCCCCGACTTTCAGCCCTCCACCGACGAGCTCCGCGGGGTGCATCGATGTCGCCCAGAACAGCTATGGTCGGGCGAGCTGTCCTGCCGGACAAACGATCACGGGAATCCAGTTCGCAAGCTACGGCACTCCGAAAGGGACCTGCGGGAATTTTTCGGTCGATAGTTCCTGTCATGCTTCGACTTCGACGAAAGCCGTGGGCGACCGCTGCCTCGGCAAGACCGATTGCTCCATCTTCGTGATCGACCGGACCTTCGGTGATCCTTGCGTAGGCCGGTCGAAAAAACTCGCCGTTCAGTACAGTTGCGGGGCCGCGGCGACCCCGCCGCCTACCGCCCCTCCGCCCGCTCCGGAACCTGCCGAAACTCGGAAATGCCTGCAGGTATCGCAGAATACCTCCGCCGCGCCTTCGTGCCCTTCCGGGCAAACGATTCACGCGATCGAATTCGCAAGTTATGGCACGCCGAACGGCAGCTGTGGAGCGTACTCCATCAGCGGGTGTCACGCCCGCAGCTCGGCCACGGTAGCCCGAGCGAGTTGCGTCGGCAAAACCCGATGCTCGTTGTATGCCGCGGACTGGATCTTCGGAGATCCATGCCTCCGAGTCACTAAACGCCTCTACCTCCAGTACACCTGCCGTTAGGTCTCCAGTACACCTGCCGTTAGATCGAACGCTGAACGCGAAAGACCCGGAAACCAATCAGGTTCCGGGTCCTCGCGAAATTTATACCGTCGCGATGCTTATTCCTGCGGCGGGAGGCGAACCGGCGGGTTGCCCGCGTCCGTCGAATTCGTCGACGGCAGGGGCAGACTCATATTCGAGCTCGGCAGGGTTTCGCCTTCTTGCGAAGGCAGCGTCGTATTCGACGACATTCCACCGAGTGGCCCGAGTTCGTCCGTAGGGATCGAGCTCTGGGGAGCCTTCTCCGGCTCCGGCTTAGGGTCCGGCTTCGGAATGCTATCCAACGTCTCCCGGAACGACGTCGCCGACGTCCGGCGATCGCGATCCTGGAGATGATGCACGAAGTTTCGCAGGTTGCGGTTGTTCAGAGCGCAGACCCGATTCGCCGTCCGCTTCTTGTCTTTGTGCAGAATCACGTTCGACTTGTTCCAGGCCTCGGCGTTCACGGCACCCGTGGATTTTTGCCAGGAGGTCGGCCAGTAGTCGGCGTAACGCGCGTTCAGCTGGGGATTCAGCTCGTCCACCGCGAAGTAGCTCTTCAGCACGGCGTCCTTACAGAGATCGTAGAATTTTCCGCGATTCTGGAAGGCGAGGGTCTGGATACAGACCCGCGCGCGAACCTGGGCGGCGGTCCCATGCTGGTCGTCCGTACCCCAGACCTTGTTCGGATTGGTCGTGCGGTGATAGAGATCCGGATCCTTTTTCTTCACCGTGCGGCCGGAATTCAGCCAGCCGATGAACTGGGACCACATATCTGGGTAGTAGGTCGCCATCTCTTTCGCCCGGTCGGCCTCGTAACGGGCGCGGGTCACTTTCTTCAGCGCTTCCGAGCTCGCGCTCCGTCCGTGCACGATTTCGTTCAGCTCCTCGAGCATGAGGAAAATCGGCGTCGAGAAGATCTCTTCCAACGTGTAGAGGTTGCCGCGATTGATGTCTTTCGCGTTCGCCAGGTCGTCGATCGAATCATTCGGATTCAGCCCATGGAGCTGGACCAGGCGCTCGACCATATGCTCTTGGGTGATCGCGAGGAGATCGGCCTGGTGTTTGTCCAGGCCGCTGCCGCGACGGACTCGCATCGAGAAATCGTAATCGATCATGCTATAGAGACGTCCGCTGAGGAACGCGTCCGAAAGATACAGAACTTCGAGTTCGTCATAAGCCGTGTCGATCAGCTTCAGGATGACGGCTTCGTAGTCCTTGTTCTTCGAGAAGGTCTTCACGTCGCCGGCCTGGTAGCCGCGGCCGAACGCCGAAATTCCGTCGTAAGCGGCGACGATCTTCATCAGGCGCTCGCGCGTCTCGACCACCGTCGGCAGCAACGTCATATCGGTATCGGTATCGCGGTCGAGGCGTTTCTCGAGACGGATCAGATAGCGGATCGTGTGGAAGAGGGCTTCCTTCACGCTATTGTTCTGCCCGTTCAGGGTCATCACCACGAGGTTCGACGGATCGATCAGGAGACGATTCCGGAAGAAAGCCTGGGCGTTCCCTTCGGCGGCGACGAGCAAGTCCTTCAGTCGCATTTCGATCGTCTTCGAAAGTGCGATCGGATCGTCGAAGAAGCCCTGGAGGCCGTTATTCGGGCCTTTCATCCGCATCCACTTCACCCAGTCGATGTTCACGGTCGTGCCGGTCATTTCGTCCGGGATGCCTGGAAGTCCGACGAGGTAATAGGGAAGAACGTCGTCGTTCTTCGCCTGGAGGACGAAGCGGGCGCCGCGTGATTTCGTCAGCGTGCTTTCGATCTTGATCAGGGCGTCGAGAACGGCCAGCCGGCGCGCGTCTTCCGAGGGATAGGCCATCATTTCGCGCATCGCCTGGTTGAACTGCGATGGAGCGCGTTTCATGATCTTCTGGAATTCGATGACGTCTTCCATGGCCGAAACCTGGTTTTCGGCGTCGGATTCGTTTTTCGGTTCCACGCCGAACTTCACCTTGTTCAGCCACTGGGAGATCAGCGGGAGATCGCGAATCAGGATGTAATACCCTTCGAGCGGGTTGTCGTTCTGCGGATCCGCGGAACCGGTCGAAACTTTCAGCATCGACTTTTTATATTCCTGTCGGGACCAGTCGAGCTGGTCGAGATAGTTGTCGATGTCGCAGGTATTCTTCGCGGTCGTCTCGAGAATGCAGGAGATCGACATCCAGAATTCTTTTTGCTTCGCCGACTGGAGCGCGAGCGTGAACTTTCGGTCGCGCATCATCTTCACGAGACCTCCGAGCGCGCTGCCGAGACTGTGGGCTACGCCACCGCCGCTCGAGGCGAATGCCGCGCCGACCTTCACGGCCGCGGAAACGAGAAGCATACCCTCGTCCGGATGGCCGAGCAGGCATTTGTCATAGGACGGAAGGACGTTGAATACCTGCTCGATCGCGTTCAGACCGTAGTTGGTCGCGCGTTTCGTGCGCTGATAGATCGCGCTGATCGCGGCCGTAGGATTCACCGCCGCCGCCGCGGACAGATCCACCTCGCGGCTGCCCTGGGCGGCCGCGGTCAGAGTCTTCTTGAAGAGGAGGTCGCGCAGGGTCGCGCCGGTGTTTCCGGAAACCATCATCCGGCGAATCGCATCGATCTCGCTCGGGAGAGACTCGGCCTTGTCGCCGACGCCTTTCACATCCTGCGCGCCGAGCGCTTCTTCCGCGGTCTTCAGCTGCTGAACGACGTTCACGATCCCGGTGCAGTCCGGATTATTTTTCAGATTCTCGATGATTCCGGAAATGCGGCGGGTTTCTTTCAGCGCCGCTTGGGTCCAGGCGCCCTGCGAAGGGCAAGAGCCCCCGAAGGAGTAGATGTCCGCGCTGCCATCTTGTCCGAAGGCACTCGTGGTTCCGAGGAGGAGCGAGAGGCCGAGGACCGCGGATTTCGAAATCTGTTTTTGGTGACGCATAATCTTTTGTACCCACACGAAGAAGAGACCGAGGACGGAGTCATCGGTGACACACTTATAACGCACTGAGTTATACCGGAAAAGATTACACGCTGCAATTGTAATGCACTAAATTGCTCAAGTTTTACCGCATAGATGAAATCATTAATAATTTTAGCTATTTACAGTCGCAGCTGCCGCCGCAGGCTTTGCCTGCGGGAGCCGGGCGCAGGCGCATCGCCCAGGCGACCTGGCCACGCCGGAGGAGAAAGGCCGCCAGACTCGGAGCAAGGTACTTCCGAAAGAAATGGCGGAGAAGATAGACCGCCGCCCAGGCGACCGCCAGGTACGCGAGAAGGTCGGCGAAGATTCGGGATGCGCTCGGCTCGCCCATCAGCCTAAACCCGCCCAGAGCGCGATCTGGTAGGTCGCAAACGAAGCGACGTAAGCCAGCCCCGTCATATACGCGAGCATAAAGAGCGGCCACCGCCACGAGTTCGTCTCTCTTCGCGCGACCGCGAGCGTGGAAAGACACTGGAGGGCGATAATATACCAGACCATCAGCGAGAGCGCCGTCGCGACCGTCCACTGGGACTTCAGGATATCGCTCAGTGCCGTGGCCGTAGCGTCCTCGTCGGCCGCTTCGATGGCGTAAACGGTGGCGAGCGCGCTGACCATCACTTCGCGTGCGGCGAAGCCCGGAACGAAAGCGATGCCGATCCGCCAGTCGAAGCCGAGCGGCGCGATCACGGGTTCGATCGCATGCCCGAGTTTTCCGGCGTAAGAGTAATGGATCGCCGGCTCCGTCGCGCCTTCCGGCGCCTTCGGGTAACTCGCGAGGAACCAAAGCACGATCGTGATCGCGAGGATCACGGTTCCCGCGCGACGGATGAAAACCCAGGCGCGTTCGCGAAGTCCGAAGAACAGGTTGCGCCACGACGGCATCTTATAGGTCGGAAGCTCGAGGAGCAGCGGCGGCTTCACTCCCTTCAGCAGCGTGCGCTTAAAGACCCACGCCATCCCGAGCGCGGCGATCACGCCCCCGAGATAAAGTCCCAGCATGACGAGCCCCTGTAATCGAAAAGGACCGAAAACGGGGTCGTTCGGGATGAAGGCGGCAATCAGCAGAGTGTAGACCGGGAGACGGGCGGAGCAGGTAATCAGCGGCGCCACGAGAATCGTCGTGAGACGATCGCGTCGATTTTCGATCGTTCGCGTGGCCATGATTCCCGGAATCGCGCAGGCGAACGAAGAAAGCAGCGGGATGAACGCCCGCCCGTGGAGACCGACTTTGCCCATTACCCGGTCCATCAGGAACGCGGCCCGCGCCATATAGCCCGTGTCTTCGAGCAAAAGCACGAACGCGAAGAGCAGAATGATCTGCGGGAGGAAAACGAGCACGGAACCCACTCCGGCGATCACGCCTTCGACGAGAAGACTGCGCAGGACGCTTTCGGGCAGCATCTTTCCCGCGGTTTCGCCGAGCGCGCCGATGCCGGTTTCGATCAGGTCGGCGGGAACCGAAGCCCAAGCGAAGATCGCTTGGAAAATGAGGGTCAGCAAGGTCAGCAAGATCAGCGAACCCCAGACGGGATGGACGACCACGCGATCCAGTCGCTCCGACCAGAGGAGCGGACGCGCCGACTTGCGAACCGCCTTCGCGAGAATGGCGTCCACCCTCGCGAAACGCGCCCGGACTTCTTCCGGCGTGGAAACCTTCCATAGGGGCTTCGACCGCGACTTCGCGGGCGCCGCCTGGGCGGACTCGCGCACGGCGAGACTTGCGCGATCGAGCAGAGACTCGATCCCTTCGCGCTTCACCGCGACCGTCGGAATCACGGGAATTCCCAGTTCGGCGGAGAGGACGGCGAGATCGATCTCGGCGCCCCGGGCTTTCGCGAGATCCATCATGTTCAGCGCGAGCACGACCGGGCGTCCGAGCGCTTTCAGCTCGAGCACGAGGCCGAGACTTCGTTCGAGCGCGGTCGCATCGACGACCGCTAGCACGATGTCCGGCGTTTCCTCCCCCTCGATCTTTCCGAGGAGCACATCCCGCGCGACCTCCTCGTCGGGAGTTTTCGCATCGAGGGAGTAAGTTCCCGGGAGATCGAGAATTCGGACCGTTTCTCCGCTCGAGCGCGAAATGAGTCCTTCTTTTTTCTCCACCGTGACGCCCGGATAGTTCCCCACCTTCTGACGACTGCCGGTGATGGCGTTAAAGAGCGCGGTCTTTCCCGAGTTCGGATTTCCGGCGAGGGCGAAACGCGGGGTGACGACCGGCTCGCTCACGTCGCACTTCCTTCGATCAGAATTTCGATATGATTCGCCTCGCTCCGGCGAAGCGCCAGCAAGGTACCGCGGACCCGCACGGCGATGGGATCGCCGCCGAAGGGCGCCTCGTGCAATAACTCGACGGTCGCGCCTTCGAGAAAACCCATCTCAAGAAGACGATTTCGGAGTTCGACGGGGCCTGCGGTCCGAACGATCACGCCCTTCGCACCGCTGCGCATTTCTCCGAGAAACTTCTGACTCATGTTGGACGGTCCTCTATGCGTTCCCTTCCCCTGATGAACCATCCTTGTATATGCGAACGGTTGGGCGCGAATCCATAAAAATGAGATTGAGTCTCAAACACTCTCCTCCCGAGCGTCAAGAAGTTAACGCGCACAGCCGTGACCTCCTTATAATTCCTGATAAGTTCAGGTTCTTAAGTCTTTCGTCCCTGTTTCACTGAAATCGAAGTCTGCCGCAAAGGAACGCTCATGAACATCCGCCGAATGATTCGCCCCGCCCTTTTCTCCCCGCTTGCCGCCCTGATCGGCGCCTCGCTTCTTTCCTCCGGAGCCCTCGCCGCCCCGGCCGGACATCGACTGATCGAAACCGGTGACGGAGTTCAGAAATGGGCGTCGCCGTCCGAAATGGAAGCGCTCTCGCACGCCGCGCATGCCGAAGGCCGCTGCGGTGGATACATGGATGTCACCGACTTTCCGGACGCCGCGGAAGTCACGTTCCAGCCGCTGCTGAATCTCGCGGCCCTCGAACCGAAAGAACAAGCGACGGTCACGCCCATGATCAAACGCGCGGACGAGGGCGAACTTCTCGCGATCGTGACGAAACTTTCCTCGTACAAGAACCGCTACTACGACTCCGCGACCGGCGTCGAATCCGCGAACTGGATCAAGAGCCAGTACGAACATATCGCCAAGGGCCACCCCGATATCGAAGTCGATCTCGTCGCCCATAAATTCCGCCAGCCTTCGGTCATCGCGACCATCGCCGGCAACGGACCGAATCGCGACGAAATCGTCGTGATCGGCGGACATATCGATTCGATCACCGGCTTCGGTGGCGATACGCACGCGCCAGGCGCGGACGATAACGCTTCCGGGACCGCGACGGTGCTGGAAGCTTTCCGCCACGTCGTCGAGTCCGGCTTCAAGCCAAACCGCACGATCCAGTTCATGGGTTATGCCGGCGAAGAAAAAGGCCTGCTCGGCAGCCAGGACATCGCCGCCCAGTACCGTAAAAAAGGCTCGACCGTCGTCGGCGTACTCCAGCTGGACATGACCATGTACCCGGGCTCCACGCCGCGGATCACGTTCATCACCGACCATACGAACCGCGACCTGACGACGTTCACGCAGAAACTCACCGATGAATACGTGAAGATGCCGTGGCAGGAAGACCGCTGTGGCTACGCATGTTCCGACCACGCGAGCTGGACACGGAACGGCTTCGCTTCGGCCTTTCCATTCGAAACGTCGTTCGGCGGTTACAACCCGAACATCCATACCTCGCGGGATACGACCACGGGCCTGGATCCTGGACATGGGCTGAGCTACCTGAAGCTCGCGATGGCCTTCGCCGTCGAACTGGCCCAGGCCAAAGACGGCCTGAGCTTCGCCGGGAACTGATCTCGATCATTTTAAGCCTAAATAAAAAGGCCCCCGCGAATCGCGGGGGCCTTTTTTCGTTGATCCAATGAATCGGTATGCTAACCGTAAAACACTTCCAAATCGCGGAGAGGTGGGTGAGCGGCTGAAACCGCACGCTTCGAAAGCGTGTTTACCAGAAATGGTAACGTGGGTTCAAATCCCACCCTCTCCGCCATCTTATTTCGGAACTAAAACTTCAGGCCAACGGTGCCATCGACCAAGCGATCCAGCTGCCGAAGTCGCGAGACGTCCATCGAAACGGGCGCGCGCTCGGGTGAGTTGCCGCTTTTCGCGATGTAAAATTTTACGCCTTCGATATGGGCGGAAGAATTCATATCCATCACGGCTCCGATGGTGTCCGACCAGTCCGCGGCCTTCCCGGAGAAATTCACGGTGAAACGCCCTTTCGAATCGGTCACGTCCGTTTCGCAAATTTCCTTTACCGCGGTCCGAGGTTCGCCACCCCAGGTCGCGGCATCGATGTATTTTATTTCCGCGCAGAGAGTGACTCGCTGATTCGACCGCGAAGGAATTTCTCCGACGACATCGAAATCGTATTGGCTCACTTGGTAAGTGAAGAGACAACCCGAGAGGAATGGAAGTGCGCCCGCCAAGATCAATCCTAATTTTTTCATTATCTAAACTTCCTTTACGAAATTTCGGTCATGCGCTGGAACGGTTGGCCCAAACAGGCGGAAACTAGCACGACAATACGCGCTGCGTCATTATTTTTCGTCTTTTCCTTTCATTTTCTGTAACTACAGGTGTTTAGAGTCGAATTGCCGCTTGGACGGCAGAGCCGCCCGTCGGACCGGATCCCTCTAGAAAACCCGAATCACGGGCCGCGATTCATCGCCCTCGAATATGAAAGGCGCGACTTCTGGATCGGAGAAGTACCACTCGACGGGCTCCGCGGGCGCGCTCGCAGGTGAAAACTCGGTCCCCCGAGATCCGATCCGAAGCTTCGAACTCTCCTCGCGGAGACGGCTGGCCACGGCGTCGGCGGAATCGATGACTTTCCAGCCGGGGAGCGCGCGCTCGAAGGCCGCGCGAATCCAAGGATAATGCGTGCACGCCAGGAGAGCGATCCCCGGCGCGCCGTCCCGGAATCGTGCGACATACTCCTGGAGGGTGGCATCGAGAACCGGGTGCTGGACCCACCCCTCTTCGATCAGTGGAACCAGGAGTGGACAAGCCTGCTCGAAAACTTCCCGCCTTCGCCCGTCACTACTCTCGACGCTAAACGCCTCGCGAAAATATTTTCCGTACACGCCACTGCGAATCGTAGCCCGCGTCCCGAAAACCACGACGGGTCCGGGGGGAGCGCGGCAATCACTTTCCTCCGCGGCCTTGAGAACCGCGCGAACCCCCGCCTCGACCATTCCATAGACGGGAGTCGACCCGAGCGCGGACTCGATTTCCGGGAGCGCCAAGCTCGAGGCCGTGTTGCAAGCCACGATGAGCGCGTCCACGCCGTGCGCTCGAATTCGCTCGGCCGCGGACGTCGAGAGATGACGGATCTGGCTGGCGCTCTTCGTGCCGTAAGGAACGTGCAGCGTGTCCCCGAAATAAACGAAATGGACCTCGGGAAATTCCTTCCTTAACGCCTGCAATACCGTGACCCCGCCGATTCCGGAGTCGAACACGCCGAACTTCATGCCTCCCCTTTTAATCCATGGGAGCCCGGTCGTCGCCACTAAACTTCGGCGAGCGGCTACTGGGTCGGGGTCGGAGCCGAGACCACCCAGAGGTCCGTATTCTTCACGACTTCCTTCGCGTCGGGAAATGGCAGGACGCTCGCGCGAAGCCGCCGAGCTTGGTGGCGCTCGAATAAGGCGACGCCGGTGACGAGCGCGAACTGCACGATCCCGTAGAGGATCGCCAGCAACCACCCGATATCGGACATGGCGATTCCAGCGGACATGCCGCAGAGAATGCCGAAAAGGAGCGCCGTGCTCGAGGTCTTCTCGCCGAGCTTGGTCTTAAAGCGAATGAGGGCGATCGCCGCTCCGAGCGTAAAGGCGCGAGCAAGGTTGTTATCGACGACGATGATCAGGCAACAGATCGCGATACACATGAACAAGACATGCGCCGAACTCTGGACCAGTTCCGCCGGGGTTTCCGCCGGACGCTCGGGCGTCGCGGGACCCGATAACAACAGCTGGGCGGTCATCGAGCAGATCATCAGGAAAATCCCCATGCCGAGCGCGTGCATGATCAGCGGAAGGGCGACTTCGAAATGAATCGGCCGCCCGGCGTTCGCGGCGAGGTTCTGCATCGACTGCAGGGAATTCGGATCGATCGGGGTCATGACAGGTAACCTTGGCGGGTCGGCTCGGCGAGGCTCGAGATCGCGAAGCAATATTTCGAGAAGCTCACCTCATCGATCTCGCGCTGTGCCAGAAAGGAGCGCAGCCATCCCGGAATCGTTCCGGAATGTTTCACTTCGAGCAAAGAGAACTTTCCGCTTTCGAATCGGTCACGCATCGCTTCGGCGCCGTCGTGCGCGCTACGATTCATCGCGACGGCCCGGACCAGGTCCAGTTCTCGGCGGGATTCGAATCGCACATGCTGGTCGATCGTCACGCGAAGATCTTCCTCTTCGAAGGCGATTCGGTGGTAATTCACGCGGACCATGGGGCGAAGGACATGATTTCCCACGAGTTCATTCACATGACGGAGGCGCTGCGCGAGCACTCGCGTCTCCATCTCCGAGTTCAGCTCCACGACCGCCGGAGAAAAGTGAAGCGGCAATCCCATCGAAAGACGGGAGACTTCGTACGCCGCGACTTTAAAGCGCGACTTCCGGGAAATGCCGTCGGCTTTCTTCGTCTTCAGCTCGAGATGATAGACCTCTTCTCCGTAGACGCCGTCGGGGGCATAGCGTCGGGTGCGCAGCTTGAACTTCGAGTGACCGGCGTTAAAGTGATCGGTAAAGCTCACCAGACGATCCGAGTCATAGTAGACCGATTCGATTTCGGTGAATGACTTCCCGGAGAATGGAGAGAGCGGAAGTCGGCTGGAAACCTGGTCGATCAGCGCCAGATGCTGGGCCTGCGGAACGAGGAACTTATCCTCGATCCTCGCGAAGGATCCTGCCGCTCTCAGAAGGGGGCGAACGTCGTGAGGGTCGTCCAGATGGGGACTTTCGAGGGCGTCGGTCACGCCGAGCGATGGTTCTACGAAGAGGTGATCCATATCCCAATACTCCTGTGCGCAAACATTACAAGGGGCGCGCCATGCCGAAATGGGGCATTCCTCCCGGGGCCCCTGGGTGTCGGGTTTCATCCCTAAAGCGCGCAATTCGCGGATACTCCGCCGCTCGATAGAAATATGTTAAGACCCAGACATGGAAACGAAACTCGTGCGATCCCTCCGATGGCTGGGCTTTGTCGAAGGGGCATCGATGCTCCTGCTACTCTTCGTCGCGATGCCGATGAAGTATGTCTACGGTCGTCCCGAGTGGGTGCGGGTCGTGGGAATGGCGCATGGTCTGCTCTTCATGGCATTCGTGGTGGCCGTCACCGTCATCTCGCAAGAAGCCGGCTGGGCGAGACGCCGACTCCTTTTCGCCTTCGTGGCGTCGGTGGTCCCATTCGGCCCATTTCTCCTGGACCGAAAAATTTTTACGGAAGCGGAATCGCCTCGAACTTAGTCTGACGAGACTTCGATCGTCGACTTGAAGGCTTCCGAAGCTTCGCAGTCAAATTCTTCGCAGCGCACGGACTGAATATCCATCACCGCTTTGCGGGCATCGATGCGCAGGGTTTTGCGTACCGGCATCCCCGTATCGAAATCGACGGCTTCGACATCGACGCTGTACCTCCCACCGGAAACACGGCGGGCGCTCAGGACGTTATAGACCGCCCCGAGTTCGAAAGTGGCGTCGGTGCTGAACATCTCGCCTTTCGCATAGAGAGTGAAGAACGCCGCTTGGGTCGGTGAGACATCGGTGCTTCCGCCAAGATCCTGCACCGCGACCGCCACGCGGAGATCGCTTTTCGCCACGAGCGGAATGACCCGCACAACCCGGGCGATTTCCACTTTTCCCGCGGTCCGGGTGTTTTCCACCCGGGCGGCGTGCGCGTGGGAAGTGGTGACGGCGAAGGCAACGAGGGCGAGGGCGACGGTTTTCATGGACGGAGCTGTAACCAATTTAACTCGTCGCGTCAACGACAATCTTCGTGAATTCCTCTAGTCCGCCGCTTTGCGGAACTCTTCGAAGTAGGGGTTGATGAAGATCCGCTTCGGATCCAGCTCGTCCCGCACCGAGAAGTAGCGGCGGTAGTTTTTCGAGGAATAGACCCCGGCATCGATCGCGTGTCGAAAAATCCAGTCGTCGTTCTTCGCTGGATGGGGGACCGCACGAAACCGAGTGATCAAGGTTTTAAAGAACTCGATTCGCAGCTTGTTCAACTCGTTTTGGTATTCCAGCGGCATGTTGAAGTAGCGGTACTCGAAAAAATCGGCCATGACGAACTTACGCCCCGGTCCACTTTGCTCGACATGGGACAGAAAGCTGCTTCCATCCGATTCGGTAAACCGCAGCATGACTCCGGTCATCGGCATCGAGAGATTTTTCGCGTTCGCGAAAGTATCGACATATTCCAGCGCTCCGAAAACATGCTCGTCGGGAATCGCGAATGAAATATCGTGAATGTTGAAAAGCGGATTCGTGCCTTCGAGATGTCGGCTCAGCAACAATTTAGCGGATGGGCCTACGACGGTATGGGCGCGCACCTCCTTAGAGCCGCCTCCCCTCTTCACGAAAAGCGAATCCTTCATGACCTGCTTGTAGCGAAGGCTGGTCACTACGCGGTTCATCCAAGGGTAGACTTTTCCGTAATGGAGCAGAAATTTCGCCGCTTTTCCGCGAAGTCCGGAAACGTCGTGGACGAGCATGACGTTTTCGGCCCCGGGATCAGCGCGATCGGTGGTCTTATTCCAGCAGATCTTAATCGCCTTTTCGGTTCCGAAAAACCACGCGAAGGTGTCGAAATCACAACGCGGCCCCCAGTTCACAACTCGTTTCTGTCGGTCGATGAAATCGGCGGTGGAAAAATCGGCGACCGTCGCGCGTAAATTAAAATCCTTTTCCAGCCGGATTCGAAATCGGCTCACCACTCCCAGGTTTCCCAGGCTGACGACCGCCGCGCGAAAAAAATCTCCGTCCGCGGGGGTCAGAGTTCGTTCGCTTCCGTCGGCGAGAAGGAGCGTAAGCGATTCGACGTTCTGGGACGAAACTCCGAAACGCTGGTGCGAACTGCCGTGCGAACCGGTGGAAATCATCCCGCCGATCGTGGCCATGCGAAGAAAAGGAAATCCTAGCCCCAGCGAGTAACCACGCGCTCCCACATAATCCCAAACATCTCCGAGCAATGCTCCCGCTTCTACTTCCAGGGCAGGTGCCGCGGGGTTTCGATCGTCGATCCCGATAATTCGGTTTAGGCCGGTCGTCAGAACGGAATGTTCATTCGAGCAAATAACGGAACTCGCGGAGTGCCGGGTCCCCACAAAACGAATTTTTTTCGCGCCTTTCGCGTGGAGGCTACGCAGGATGGAGCGCATCTCTTCGATATTTTTGGGCTCCCAAACCTGGCGCACTTCCGCGCATTGGGTGCCCATATTATAGGCGGAAATACTCTCGCGCGTGCCCGGCAGAGTCAGTCGGCCGCAGTCGAGGGGGCACGACTTCCGGGTCTCGCCCAGATCGGCTTCGCATCTCTTATTCCCACAGCGTAACGAAATTCGGAGCGCGCGACGAAGATCGCGTTTCAGTTTCCGTTTCTCATTATGCGTTTCGAACAAGTCCGCGAGAACTTCGTCTGATTGCGCATTCCAGTCCGAAAGCGCGTCGATGCCGGGCGCGTGCCCCAAAAACTCTCGCGCTTCCTGCGCCTCATCGGCGGGAGAGCGCTCACTCCCCTGCTCGAAAAAATTTCCACTTCCGAGTTCTTCTGGGAATTCCGGTGAACTCGCACAGGCCGAGAGAACCAAGATCCCGACCCACAGCCGATTCAGTTTCATCTCACAAACTCCCCGAGCCATGTTCTGACGGAAAACGGGACTCTGTCAAATCAGGGATTTTCGGCCGTCTCTCACCCGTGGTGAACAACCAGGTCTACCAGATCGGCCCCGTACTGGCTCACCAGTTTCGGTCCCATGCCGGGGACGCCCAGCAGGGCGGCTTCGTCCTTGGGAAGCACCTCGCAAACCGCGAAAAGGACGCGGTCGCTCAGAATTCGGAAAGCGGGAATTCCTCGTTTGCGAGCTTCAGTCAGGCGCCAATTTCGCAGTTCCGTAAAAAGTTTCGGAAGCTCGCTCGGTGCGGCCGGATCCCCGCCGTCCGATCGCCCGAGCATCTGGGCGGTGCGATTCACCCCCGACGACCTCGGAGCCGCCGGACGCGACGAAGATCGCTTCCGCACTCGCGCGGCCTCCCCGGTCGAACCGCCTTCGATCTCGATTTCGCCCAGAGTTTTCGCCGTGGCGTCTCGGCCCGCCGGCAAGAGATTCACTTTTCGGAACGAAATCTTCTTTCCGTCCTTCTCGAACTCGGTCTGTGAAACGTCGACGATCCGAGCCCGCGCGAGCGCCGCCAGAATTCGTTCGAACCCGGAGCGCCCCAGTTTCGACTCGTGCGACGCGACCTCTTCGAAGATACGGCCCGTCGCCAGCCCGTCGCGGCCGGCAAGTGAGACGAGAATGAGTTTCGCGATCGACTGCTCTCGCTCGTCGAGGAGGCGCACGTTCTCCGAAGGGGCGCACCGATCGCAGATCCCGCAGGCTCGCTCGGCATCGCTTCGGTCGCCGAAATGCGCGATCAGTCGGAGCATCCGGCAACCGGTGGAATTCGTGTAGGCCTGGATCGCATCGAGCTGCGCGAGCCGGTGCGAGCGAAGCGCCTCGTAGGGCTTCCGCCAATCCTCTCGTCCGCGCGTGATGTTCTCTTCGGGATCGACTCCGATCCCGGCATGGAGCCAAAGTTTCTCGATGGCCTTTTCGAAAGTTTCCGCGTCGATCGGAGTTTTCCCGCGCGAGGTCACGACCTCCGCCGCCAGATCCGCTTTCGCGATCGATCCGCGCTCGGGGACCTCCGCCCAGATCTTCGCCAAAATCGCGGATTCCGGATGATCTCGGTCGAGAAAGAACTCGTGGGTCTTTCGGTCCGAGTATCCATGCAGGAGGATCGCTTCCGAAGGGAGTCCGTCGCGACCGGCGCGGCCGATTTCCTGGTAGTATCCTTCGAGGCTGCCGGGGAGCGCCGCGTGGAAGACGGTGCGCACGTTGGCTTTGTCGATTCCCATGCCGAACGCGACCGTGGCGACGATCACGTCGAGCGCGCCCTCGAGAAATTCGCTCTGCACTTTCTCCCGACTCGTGGCGACCATCCCCGCATGATAGGCCGCGCAGCCTACCGAACGACCGATTTCGGAGGCGATCTCCTCGGCCTTCTTCCGCGTCGGCGCGTAAACGATCGCCGGCACCCGGCCGGGCTCGCGCAGAATTTCCGCGATGCGATCGATCCGCGCCGAAGGCAGCGCTTCGATCGCGCGAATCGCGAGATTCTCGCGGCGGAACCCGTGGATGAATCGTTCCGGATTCTGGAGGCGGAGCTGGACGCAGATATCGTCCTGGACATCGGCCGTGGCGGTGGCGGTCAGCGCGACCACCGGAACTTTTTCTCCTCCCCGCACGAGTCCCTGGAGGCGCTCGCCCACCAGCCGGTAGTCCGGGCGAAAATCGTGGCCCCACTGGCTGATACAGTGGGCTTCGTCGACCGCGACGAGACTGGGTGGGTGTTTTCGGAGCATCTCGGCGAAGCCCGGAACCGCGAGCCGCTCGGGAGCGATGAAAAGAAACTCGAGCTCGCCGCGGAGATACGCGCCGAATGTCTCGCGAGACTCCTCGCGTGCGCGGCCCGAATGAATGCGACCCGCCCGGAGACCCCGCTGCTTCAGCCGCTGGACTTGGTCTTCGATGAGTGCGACGAGCGGGCTAATGACGAGCGTCGTTCCCCCGCGCGCAATCCCCGGCAGCTGATAACAAAGACTCTTCCCCGCCCCGGTGGGCATGACGACGAGAGCGTCCTGGCCCGTGGCGACGGCCTCGCAGATCGCGCCCTGTCGGGAGCGAAACTCGACGAGTCCAAAACGCGATCGGAGGATTTCACGAAGAGATTCCTGGAGCAGCATGAAGATGCTCCCGAGCATACGGTGTGCCACGCGCGTGGGCAAGCGGAGCACCCGCATCTCTGGCTTGAACGGAAAAAGCTGATTTGTTTAAGCGGCTCGCGCGGGAGACGAGCGAAACGCTCCGCGGCGTCGGCGCTTCGGACTAGTCGTTCTCGATCGTCACGCACTTCATGTCGATGAGGCCGTCGTCGTTCAGGGCGCTGGAATTCACCGAAATCGAGTCCTCGTCGAGGTCGAGCGTGGCCGAATAAACGGTTTTACCGACCTGCACGTCGGCTTCGACGTAAGAAATCAGTCGCGACTGGATCGCACTCTTCCGACCACTCTCGAAGTCGATCACGAGTTCCGAATTCGCGAAAAGGGAGCCCTGGTCGTAGCCCTTCACGACGGCTTCGGAAGCGTCGGCATCGAGTCCGGTCTGCGCAGGAGGATACTGGACGCTCACGCCCTGGATCTCTTCGAAAGTCTCTCTACCCGTCCGGAAAGGAACGATATTCAAACTCGGCCATTCGTTTCGCACGCCAGCCTGCACTTCGATCGCGGTATAGGGCGAAACCGCCTTCGCATTCACGCAAATCATCATCGCGGCCGGAGCTTCGTCCGCGGCGAAAACCGACTTCAGTCCGGAAAGCGCGAAGAGCGAAAGAGCTAAAACCGTAGGAAATCGAAGGGTAATATCCATCATGGGCGGGTTCTATCATAACCGTACTCTTTTAATCAAGTATTATTTCAGAGCCGATTCAGGCGGAGGTGGAGCTAGCGAATGCTCTCTGTTACGATTCGGGCCCGATGATCCATTTAACGAATATTTCCAAACAGTACGGCACCCGCGTCCTCTATCAGAACGCGAGTTTCCAGGTTCGCCCGGGCGACAAGATCGGCCTCGTCGGCCCGAACGGTGCGGGTAAATCCACGATCTTCCGGATCATCGTCGGCGAAGAGGGCGTGGATAGCGGAACGATCAACATCGCCGACCGCTTGGTCATCGGCTACTTCTCGCAGGACGTCGCCGAAATGCGCGGCCGTTCCGCCCTCGAAGAAGTAAAGGCGGGCGCGGGAAAGATTTCCGTTCTCGCGAAAGAGCTCGCCGAGCTCGAGAAAAAACTCGAAGGTTCGGCCGAGAACCCGATGGACGACGACGAGATGATGAAAACCGTCGAACGTTACGGCGAAGTCCAAATGGAGTTCGAGTCGCGTGGCGGATACGACCTCGAGTCGCGCGCCCAGGCGATCCTGACCGGACTCGGCATCGGCCCGGACGATTACGACCGTCCGGTCGAAACGTTCAGCGGCGGCTGGAAAATGCGGATCGAGCTCGCGAAGATCCTCGCCCTGAATCCCGACGTTCTACTCGTCGACGAACCGACCAACCATCTCGACCTCGAATCCATCATCTGGCTTGAGGAATGGATGATGAACTTCAAGGGCGCGATCGTCATGACCTCCCACGACCGGGAGTTCATGAACCGGATCGTGAAACGGATCGTGGAAGTCGCGAACAAGACGATCACCACCTACAGCGGCAACTACGACTTCTATCTGCGCGAGCGCGAGATCCGAAAAGAACAGCTCCTCGCCGCCCACCAGAAGCAGCAGGATATGCTCGCCAAGGAAGAAGAGTTCATCGCCCGTTTCGCGGCCCGCGCCTCGCACGCCGCGCAGGTGCAGTCGCGGGTGAAGAAACTCGACAAAATCGAGCGGATCGAGATCCCCGCCGAAGATCGGCTGATGAGCTTCGATTTCGCGCCGCCTCCGCGGAGCGGGAACGACGTGATTCGTTTTTCGAACCTCGGAAAAATCTGGAAGAGCGCGGACGGGAAAGAGCGAAGCGTCTTCCAGAATCTCGCGGGCAATATCCAGCGTCTGGATAAAATCGCCGTCGTCGGAGTGAACGGCGCCGGGAAATCGACGTTGCTGAAGATCATGTGCGGACAGACTGAACCGACTTCGGGAGTCTGCACGATCGGCGCGAACGTGAAGATCGGCTACTTCTCGCAGAGCTCGCTCGATGTCCTGAACCCGAACAAGACGATCTTCCAGGAAATCTACGACCGCGTTCCCGAAGCGACGATCGGCTGGGTCCGGAACCTTCTCGGCGCGTTTCTTTTCAGCGGCGACGACGCCGAAAAGAAAATCGGCGTCCTGTCCGGCGGCGAAAAATCGCGCGTCGTGCTCGCGACGATTCTCGCGACGCCCGTGAACTTTCTCGTGCTCGACGAACCGACCAACCATTTGGACATCAAGTCCCGCGAAGTCCTGCTCGAAGCGATCAAGAATTTCGACGGGACCGTCGCTATGGTTTCCCACGATCGTCACTTCCTCGCGGCGGTCGCGAAACGCGTCTTCGAGGTCGATCACGGGTCGATGCGCGCCTACGACGGCGACTGGAACTATTACGTCGAGACGAGCCCGCTGGCGCGATCCGCGAGCGGAAAGCTGAAAGTCGCTCGGTAAAGTCCCGACGACGGCCGGACTTCGCTAAAAATAAAATGCAAATTCCGGCGCTTTGGGGTGTGATTCCTCTATGCGCATCGGACTACTCACGGGCGGCGGCGACGCCCCCGGACTGAACGGAATCATCGAATCGGCCTCGCGAACCCTGATCCAGAACGGGCACGAAGTGCTCGGAATCCGAGATGGGTTCGACGGCGTCTTCAGCGGACAGGTCACCGAAATCCGATGGAACGAAATCAACGGCATCCACGCCGTCGCCGGAACGTTCCTGGGCACTTCGAATCGCACGCAACTCGAGGGCCGCGAAGCGGAGTTCCAGTCGCAGTTCGCGAAACTGAGACTCGACGGACTGATCGCCGCGGGCGGAGACGGCACGTTCATCGGATTGAAAAAGATCGCCCCGAATCTGCCGATCATCGGCGTTCCGAAGACGATCGACAACGATCTCCAGGGCACCGAAATCACTTTCGGTTACGATACGGCCTGCACGGTCGTCGCGGACGCGGTCGATGCGCTTCGGACGACGGCGAGCGCGCATAAACGGGTGATGGTCGTCGAGACCATGGGCCGCACCGCCGGATGGATCGCGCTCGGCGGAGGCCTCGCGAGTTACGCCGACGCGATTCTGATTCCGGAGCGTCCCTTCTCTCGGGATAGCCTCGCGGCGTTCCTGACCAAGCGCCGAGCGGAAGGAATTCGCGGGATGGTCGTCGTCGTTTCCGAAGCCGCGAAGGCCCAGGGCGAAGAGGCGGTCTTCACCGGCGTGAAAGGCGTCGTCCATACGGTTCGTTTCGGCGGGATCGCCGAGCAGGTCGCGCGCTGGATCGAAACCGCGACGCCGTGGGAAGCCCGGCATGTGGTACTCGGACATCTCCAGCGGTCCCGCGCGCCGACGACAACCGATCGTTTTCTCACCGCCGCGATGGGAATTAAGGCCGCCCAGCTTGCGATGGAAAAGAAATGGGGTTCGGCCGTGGTCTATCGCTCCGGCCGCGTGGTCGAGGCCCCCCTCTCCGACATCCAAGGCATGCCGCGGACGATCGATCCGGATCATCGCTGGGTAAAACACTGTCAGAGCCTGGGAATTTTCATCTAGTCCGCAGTGCCCGGACGGAATGCCCAGAAGAGGATTCGTTTAAACGGATAGAAGAACGGACGCGCGTTCGCGAGCTCCCGGAGCAAACGTTCGCGATACTCGGCGAGAAATTCCGAATAGGCTTCGGGGGAAAGACGCGCGCGCGCGAATCCGAGCAAAGTCCCTTTCACCCATTCCAGTACGAACTCGCGATCCGGAAAAACGTGACCATACACTTCAAGCCGTACCCGCGGTTCGGAGAAACCGATGCGGAAAAGTTCCTCCGCGTAGCGCTCCGGGCGGAGAACATCCGGCGGCGTTTCCGCAGCGGGAAAACTCGCCGCCCACTTCGACTCGCGGATCATCTCCGAAAAAAGACGGTGGGTCGGATAATCCTGGTTCGCCGGTACCTGGACGGCGAGCCGGCCGCTTGGCCGCAGGAGAGTGAAAATGCTCTCCAGAATTCGCGAGTGACCCCCGCACCACTGGAGGGCGGCGTTCGAGAAAACGAGATCAAATTTGTCCGCGCGTTCCGGAGCCGCGCAGAACTCCGCGAGATCCGCATTCAGAAAATCCAGTCGTCCTCCTTCGGAGGATTCCGGATTCGTCCCGCTCCGCGCTTTCGCGAGCATGGCTTCCGAATTGTCGACCCCCAGCGTTCCCATAGCCTTCACACGTCGATGTAATTCCCGCGTCAGTTCACCGCTCCCGCATCCGAGATCCACGACGTGCGGAGATTTCGACAAGGTTCCGACGCCGTCGAGCAGGTCGTAAAACGGACGCGATCGCTCGGATTCGAATTTCGCATATTGTTCGGGCTGCCAGACGTCTTTCATACCAGTTCTATCTTCCCTCCGAATCGTTTGTGGTTCATCCTTAAACCCATGAAAAAGAAAATTTTATGCGCCCTTCTGGTTTTAATCCCGTCCCTCGCGTTCGCGGCGGAGAAGCCGATTCTCAACGTGAAAATCGAAGGCGCCGAAGCCCGCAAACTTTCCGATCTGATGAAAGAAGGCGGCAGCAAAAAGGAACCTTTTAAAGGAATTCCGAACGACGTGACCGAAGCGGGCCATCCTAAATTCATGCTCGACCACGAGATGGTGTATCGCACCGAAACGGTCGCTTGCCAGGGCACGAAGTGCGATCCGTTTACGCTCGATGCGGCGAAGGTGAAATCCATGACCGCCGTGCTGAAGAAAGCGGGAGTCGAGGTGATCAAGCCGCAAGGCAAAGGCGCGAAACCGCTCGTCTACGCGAAAGAGATCGTCTGTGGCGCGGTGGATGACGCCAAAGCCCCGGTCGCCTGCTACATTTCGGCGCATTTCGTGAAGTCGAAGAAAGCCAAGTAGATCGCGCGCACGCGGCTCGCATCGTGTAGGAAATTTAGTGTTGACGCATCGCGTTATTTTTTGATATAGGTCTGCTCCATAACGTTTCACGCAGTAAAAATGGAACCCACGGAGAATCCCATGTCGAAAAATAAACGAATCTTTTCCTTACTTTGCTTGCTTGCGACGAGCGCCGCGAATGCGGCCCCGAGCACCCAGTGTTACGAGCGCAACTACGTCACCCAAGCCAACTCCCAGGGCGCCCCTCTCGGAATGATCGAATTCCTGGAAGGGATCGAACAGGGCTCCGAGATTTATTATCGTAAAGCTTCGGTGCTCGACGGCTCGTTTTTCGATCTGAAGATGCCTTCACAGACCCTTCCGACTTTCGTCGAGAAGGCGCGACTCGTGGTCACGGAGAACCCGGCTTCGTCCGAACAGGCACGAACGGCGGATGCTCATTTCACCCTTCGCTTTCAGCATGCGACCCAGGGAGTGACCGAGATGTCGGCGAGTTACCAGTGCGCCTATGAAGGGGAAAGCTTCGTCTGTCAGGATCGATTCAAGACGGGCGCGATGTTTTTCCTAAGTCCGGGAGCAAAGGGCTTCGATATTCGGGTCGATAGCAAAAGAGGAGAGAACGACTTCTCTCACCTGATTCTCTACACCTGGGAAGCGCTCGAGAGCGTGAACCTGGCGGTAGTCGATTCGTCCGGAAAGCCCGACCTTTCGGCAATCGTCGACGGCGAGATCGACAATATCGCCGTGGTCGCTCCCGACGCCTATCGTTTAAAGAAATCGGAATGCTCCGAAGGGGAAACGCTCTAGGATTCCCCGGGAGTGGCCGCAGCCAGTCAGGGCTTCCGAAAAAAGAAGGGCAGCTCCGCGCGGAGCTGCCCTTCTTTTTTCAATTCCGATAGTGCTTCAACTCAGGTTTTCGGCGGCTCGATAATCGTACTGCGGCCCATCGCCCGGTTCACGAGCTTGAGCAGCATATAAATCGCGAAAGCGATGATGACGAAATCGATGACCTGATTCAGGAACACGCCGATGTTAATCGTCGCGGCTCCCGCGGCTTTCGCCTCGGCCAACGTGTTGTAATCCCCGCCGGAGAGGTTGATGAAGATATTGTCGAAGTCCATTTTTCCCGCGGCCTGGCCGACGATCGGCATGATCACGTCCGAGGTCAGGGAGGTGACGACTTTCGTGAAGGCGCCAGCCAAGATCACGCCCACGGCGAGATCGAGGATGTTGCCACGCATGAGAAACGCTTTAAATTCTTTCAGCATCGGAACTCCTTAAAACTTCGCGACGAGCGAGGTGGTGAGCGTACGATCCGTCTTTTCAAGGCCGGGAGCGTTCACTTGGTTGTCATAACGGATTAGATACCCGGTCTTTACGGAGAACATCGTCGAAAGGGCCGCGGAAACGCTCAGCTCGGTATTCAGCAGCCAGTCGTCGGTGATCGTGAAGTTCGGGAGATATTCGAGCCAGTACCTCGCCGAAACGGATTCGTTCAGCTTTTTCTCGAGTTCGGTGAAGGCGCGACCGAAGTGCTTGTTCTGGGAGCGGAACAGAAGGTTTTCCTTCGTGAAGCGAGAACCGCCTTCGAAGAACCACCGAAAGCTGTCTTCCTTGCGAACGAAATACTTCGCGCCTAGGTCGGTGTTGTACCGCTGGCGAACTCCGGCGAAACGATCCCCTTCCGCGCTCTGGGCGAGGAAGAGCGAGACCTTCTCCGAGAGTTCGCGCTCGTAACGAACGCCGAGGCGCCAGTTCTTCCCCGAGATGATGTTATTGCTCTTCTGATAGAGGTAGCTGCCGTTGATCTTCACGACATTGGCGGTGAACTCGTACGACGTCGCCTGACCGAGGCTGAGCGTGGTCGTCTCGGTGTTTCCGGACGTTTGGACGATCCCGGCTTGAGATTCGTTCTTCCAACCTTCTTCAGCCTGGGCAGGAAACGTGGAGAGGAGAGCCATAACCCCTAAGAACAACGGAAGATTTTTCATCCTTTCCCGTTATGACTTCCTCGCGGGCCGAGCAAGCCTTTCTTTAAATACGGGACGATAGGAATGACTTGCCAAAATTTAACGCATCGTGTTATTAAGCGCGCATGAACCGCTCCACTTCGACCAAAAATTCGATGTTTTCGGCCCTTTTCGCGGCATTCGCGATCATCTCGGTTTGCGTCCTCCTCTCTGGATGCGGCAAATCGAAAAAGGCGGCCGCCGGTCCGGTCATGCCCGTCCAGCCGGTCTATCCGCAGCCCGGTTACTCGCCTTTTCCGGGAATGCCGGTCGGTCCCGTCACCTTTCCATCCGGCGGTTACTGCGCGAATTCGATCCCGCAGCCCCAGGGTCGCCCGATTGCCGCGCAAAACCTCGCCGACGTCATCGTCGATGGCGAGGGCGGTTGCCTGCGACTGATCGAGGTCCAGCAGTTCGCCGAATCGACCGGCCAGCAAGGCATGATCGCGAGCTCGTCGGCGACCGATACCACGATCGATTACGATTTCGTCCAGCGGGGTCGCGGACGCCGCGCTCGTTACGGCACCCGCACTCGCGTGCAGTCCCGCAACGTCTGCGCGAACGCGCGTTCCGCGGGCCTCGACACTTCCGTTTCGCTACCGCTCTGGATCGACCGCGATACCGGGGCCATCGGCCAGAACATCCGCCTCCAAGGCGGCAGTCGCTGGTCGGTCGCCGATAACGGACGCGGCTTCGATATCGATACCTTCGTCCGCATTTCTTCGGCCAGCGGCGTGCAAGGGATGCAGGCGCATCGGCTCGCGAGCGGCGATCTCGAGATCTATCTCTCGCGAACGGACTATTCCGGAGCCAGCGGAACAGTGGCTCGGATCTTGACCCGAGCGGTGTATCGCGCCGACTATTAAGTCGGAATGGATAACGTTACCCACACGCTCATCGGGATCGTAAACTACCGACTCCTGCCCGAGAGATTCCGGACTCGCGCGACTTTCTGGGCCGCCGTGGTGGGGAACAACATTCCCGACTGCGACGTTCTCCAGAGATTCTGGCCGAACCTCGACGACCTCTCTTACATCGTCCATCATCGGGGGTATACCCACAGCTTCGCCTGGGCCATCCCGCTCGGTCTTTTCGTCGGGATCGTCGTGAACCTCATTTTCAAACGTCCCTGGCGGGATCCCGCGGCGCTCGCGGTGGGCGCCGGCGCGGGCGTACTGCACTTTCTCGCCGATGGGATGAACAGCTACGGAGTCCATCCGATCACGCCGTTCTCGAACGGATGGTTTTACGGCGATACGCTCTTCATCCTCGAACCCCTCCTCTGGATCGCGCTGATTCCGGTCGCCTATCTGACGATGCAGTCGAATCGAGGTCGCACCCTCTGGATTCTCGTCTTCGCCGGCTTCCAGTTCCTCGTCTGGCGAGTTTCCTGGCTTGGAACTCCGGCCGCCCTCTTTCTCAGCGTCGGCGGCGCCGCGATTTGTTTCGGGCTCGTCTGGCAACGGAAGGCGGGGATGGGCATCGCGCTCGCAATGATGACCGTTCTGACCTTTTTCGGAGCTTCGCGATGGGCTCGTTCGGAAGCCGTCGAGGCGTGGCGAAAGACGGGACTCACTCAGGAACGCCTCGTCGACGTGGAGAGCTCGCCGTTTCCAGGGAATCCGGCTTGCTGGCGCGTCTGGGTTCGCACGGAAACCGAAAGCCATTGGACGACCCGCCTCGCGGGCGTCAGCCTCCTGCCCCACTGGATCGCGCCGGAAATCTGCGCGGTCGCGCGCGGACGGAATCGCACCGCCGAAACCGCCCTTCCACTCCTGCGGCCATCCGCCCGCGTCGCCTGGTCCGCCCAGTCGGACCTGGAAAAGGACCTCCATTTTCGGCTCGCCGAAAAGAGCTGCCGATACCGGCGGTTCCTGAATTTCGCGCGACTGCCCTTTCTTTCGGACATCGGCGATGATGGGAGCTCCGGACCGTGGATCGCCGGAGACCTGCGGTACGATAACGAGCCGGAGCTCGGGTTCGCCGAATTCCTGGTCGCCACCGATGACGACTGCGAAGGGTTTCGCACGGACTTCTGGGAAAGACCCTCGGAGACGGCCCGGCAATGACCCGAACCCGCCTTGGTAGCGGGTGACTTAATAGCGGGTGACTTCGAAGTTAAAGGGGAGCACTTCGGCCGTCTCGGCGGTTTCGACTTTCGGAGCGCCGGCGCGATTCGCGACGTCTTCGGAGGCCTTTCGAATTCGCTCGTTCAGCTCGCGGTTCAGCGCCCAGAGGAGTTTCACCGCGATCTGCGATTCCTGGCGCAGGAGCTCCAGCAGATCCCGACGGTGGAGCGTGATCGCGGTCACGGCGTTTCTCGCGTTGACGGTAGCCGATCGGGGAGCGTTGTCGAAAATACCCATCTCGCCGAAGAAGTCGCCTTTCTTCCGCTCGGCGATCTTCACGCCGTTCTTCAGCACGTCGGTTTCCCCGGCGGCGATGATGTACATTTCGTCGCTGGGATCCCCCTGCTTTACGACGGAGGCCCCGGCGGGAAACTGTTTCAGATGCGCGATCGCGAGAACCTTCGTCATCTCGGTGTAACCGAGGTAACGGAACATCGGAATTTTTCCAAAAATTTCGGTCTTTTTCAGCGCATCGACGACGTCGTCCTTCGCCGTCTTTTCCATTTCGAGTTTCACGCAGATGACGGTCACATTGTCGGCGCCGCCCTGGGACTTCGCGAACTCGACGAGCTGGTTCGGGAGCGCCTTCGGATCGGCTCCGGCGAACCGATTCTTCAGTTCGTTCCGGTCGGCGTAGTTATGCAGGCCGTCCGAGCAGATCAGGAACATGTCGCCGGCCGCGAGCTCGAGCTGGAGCGTATCGACCTGCACGGAAGGCTGAATGCCGACGGCACGCGTGAGCACGTTCGCCTGGGGGGATTTCGCGGCATCCTCCGGCTTCATCATTCCGCGCTTCACCATCTCGATGGCGTACTTATGGTCTTCGGTGAGCTGGTGAACCTGATTGGTGCGGTGGAGATAGACTCGGGAATCTCCGACGTGGGCGAGAATCGCGTAATCGTCGAGCACGACCAGCGCGGCGACGGTCGTACACATCCCGCGCTTCACGACATCGACTTCGGCCATGCGATAAATCTGTTCGTTCGCGGTCTGGATCGCCTTCTGGAGCAGTCCCGCGACGATCGCGCGGTTTTTCAGCGATCGATCCGCATTGTATTTCTGAAGGATGGTGCGTCCGTCGTTCATCACCTGACGAATCATTCGTCCGGCCATATCGCTCGCCGTGCCCCCGGCGACATGTCCACCGACTCCGTCGCAGACGACGAAGAGGCCGATCTCCTCGTCCATCAGGAAAAAATCTTCGTTCGCGGATCGTTTCAATCCCGGGTCGGAGAGGGCGTAGCCATTCGCTTTCATCCCATAAGTATGGAGGAGAAATTTGGCGGATTCGACCGTCAAGATTCAAACGGCGCGGTCATTCGAAATCCTTGCGCTTCCTTAGGAGATCCTCACCTCCTCAGGTCGCATATTTACGCGCTGGAACCTGTGTCCAAAACGGCGCAGTTTTTTTCGAAAGCGATCTATCCGATCATTAAACAAGTCGATCACTATTTAAATTTTTCCGAGTCATTGAGGTACGTTTTGCGGTTAGGACTCTTTCTTCCAAACATTGTCGGGACAGCTGCGCGCGTGACTCAAGTCGCGGGTCTTCTGCTCGCAATCACCCTGAGCGGTTGCGGTTCGCAGATCACCGCCCTTCGCCGTGCGGCCAGCACGGCCACCGACGGCATCGCGACCTCCGCGCCGGCCATGACCTCCCTCACCATCCTGAACTCGACGCCCACCCGCGGGAACCCCCTCGACCTCGACTGGGGTCTCCTCGTCGGTACCTACGACCAGTACTGCCTGCTCGAGAACTCCACCGACTCCGGGACCTGCATCTGGAAGAGCGGCGCCCTTCCCCTCCAATATCTCGATTCCGCCCCCGACGGGATGCTCGAACTCTCCGCCTATTTCCGGAACTCGTTCGGTACCTCGACCGTCATCAGCTCGAATACCGTCGTCATCGATCGCACTCCTCCGATTCTCGCCTCGGCGACCGTGACCAATTCGAATCCCACGAATTCCACTTCGTATGCCCTCTCTTACGGCGCGGTCACGAATCTTCCCTACTCGCACTACTGCATCCAGGAAAACGACACCAACCTCGCGAACTGCACCTGGACCGCCGGCGCCCTGCCCGCGGCCTACACGGTCGCGGCGGTAGATGGTCCAAAGGAACTTTCGTTCTGGCTCCGCGATGCCGCCGGAAACGTTTCGCTGCGCGTGGCCGCGGCTCCCGTCACGCTCGATTCGGCCGTGCCGACGGTGGCCTTCGCCAACCCGCCCGCAGGCACGCTGCTTGGATCTTCGGGAATCGCGGCGGTCGCCGTCACGGGAACCTGCTCGGAGACGGGCCGGAACGTCGTGATCTCGGGTGCGGCTTCCGCCACGGTGCTTTGCTCGGGCGGAGCCTGGAGCGCGAACCTCGATTTCTCGGCCGCGGCGGATGGCACCGTCACCGTATTCGCCAACCACACGGATGCGGCCGGAAACGCGGCCGTACAGGCGTCGCGCGCCTTTACCAAAGATACGGCGGCGCCAACGGTGGCGATCTCGAACCCGGCCGCCGGCACGTTCGTGAATCTCGCCAACCAAGCCGCGTTTGCCGTCGATGGCACCTGCTCGGAGAATACGCGTAACGTCGTCATCACCGGCGATGCGACGGCTACCGTCGTCTGTACCGCGGGTGCATGGAGTGCCAACCTGAACTTCACCGCCGCCGCCCAGGGCGTCGTCACGATTCTGGTGAACCATAACGATGCGGCCGGAAACAACGCTCCCCAGGACAACCGCTCGTTTACGAAAGATACCCTCGCGCCGACGCTTGCGATCAGTAACCCGGCCGCGGGCTCCATCATCGGCGCCGGCTCGGTCGCCGCCTTCACCGTCGATGGAACCTGCTCGGAGAATACGCGTAACGTCGTGATCTCGGGCGATGCCGCGGCCACGGTCGCCTGTACCGCCGGAGCCTGGTCGGCCAACTTAGACTTCACCGCCGCCGCCGATGGCGCCGTCTCCATCGCCGTCGACCACAGCGATGCGGCCGGAAACCCGGCCCCCCAAGTGACCCGCGCGTTCGTGAAAGATACGGGCCTCCCCACCGTCACGATCGCCAATCCCGCGGCCAATACCTATATTAACGCCGCCAACGTCGCCGCGTTCACCGTCGATGGCGCCTGCTCGGAGAATACGCGTAACGTCGTCATCTCGGGCGATGCCTCGGCCACCGTCACCTGTACCGCCGGAGCCTGGAGTGCGAACTTAGACTTCACCGCCGCCGCCCAGGGCACCGTCACGATCAACGTGAACCACAGTGATGCCGGCGGAAACAACGCCGTCCAGGCCTCGCGTAACTTCGTAAAAGACACGGTGCTGCCGACCCTCGCTATCAGTAACCCGGCCGCCGGCTCCGCGGTGAACGCCGCGAACGTCGCCTCGTTTACCGTCGATGGCACCTGCTCGGAGAATACGCGCGACGTCGTCATCACGGGCGATGCCGCGGCCACGGTCGCCTGTACCGCGGGAGCGTGGACTGCGAACTTAGACTTCACCGCCGCCGCCGCGGGCGCCGTCTCGATCGCCGTGAATCACGCGGATGCGGCCGGGAATCCGGCCACGACCCAGAACCGCTCGTTTACCAAAGACGTGACCCCACCGACCCTGGCGATCTCGAATCCGGCCGCCGGCTCGACCATTAACCTAGCCTCCGTCGCCTCGTTTACGGTCGATGGCACCTGCTCGGAGAATACGCGCGACGTCGTCATCACGGGCGATGCCTCGGCGACCGTCAGCTGTACCGCGGGAGCGTGGTCTGCCAACCTAGACTTCTCGGCCGCTTCCGACGGCGCCGTTTCGA
>CAZIAL010000004.1:90521-91690 GCA_964536965.1 uncultured Bacteriovoracaceae bacterium | reverse complement strand
TTACGAAAGATACCGTCGTTCCGACCCTTGCGATCAGTAACCCAGCCGCCGGGGCAAACGTCACGGCCGGAAACATGGCCTCGTTTACGGTCGATGGCACTTGCTCGGAGAATACGCGTGACGTCGTCATCACGGGCGATGCCTCGGCGACCGTCAGCTGTACCGCCGGAGCGTGGTCTGCCAACCTAGACTTCTCGGCCGCTTCCGACGGCGCCGTTTCGATTGCCGTAAATCATAACGATGCGGCCGGAAACGTGGCCATCACCCAGAACCGTAGCTTTAACAAAGACTCCGGCGTCCCGACCGTGGATATCGATAATCCAGCCGCGCTGGCCTACATCAATACGAGTAACGTCTCCTCCTTTGCCGTCGATGGCTCTTGCTCGGAGAATACGCGTGACGTCGTCATCTCGGGCGCTGCCTCGGCCACCGTCACCTGTACCGCCGGAGCCTGGAGTGCGAACCTCGATTTCACGGCCGCCGCCCAGGGCGTCGTCACGATCAACGTGAACCACAGTGATGCCGGCGGAAACAACGCCGTCCAGGCGTCCCGAAACTTTACGAAAGATACCGTCGTTCCGACCCTTGCGATCAGTAACCCAGCCGCCGGGGCCGGCATCTATACGGTGAACTTCGCGACCTTTGCCGTGGACGGCACCTGCTCGGAGAATACGCGTAACGTCGTCATCTCGGGCGATGCTTCGGCCACGGTCGTGTGTACGGCCGGCGCCTGGAGCGCGAGCCTTGATTTTACTTCCGCCTCCGACGGTCCGGTCACGATCGATGTCGACCATACGGATGCGGCCGGAAACAGCGCCGTCCAAGCCTCGCGGACGTTTAACAAGGACACGGGCATCCCGACGCTTACGATCGCAAACCCAGCCGCCGGCTCGGCGGTGAACGCCGGAAACGTTGCCTCGTTCACGGTCGATGGAACCTGCTCGGAGAATACGCGCGACGTCGTCATCACGGGCGATGCCTCGGCCACCGTGACCTGTACGGCCGGCGCCTGGACCGCCAACCTCGATTTCACGTTGGCGGCTGATGGCGCCGTTTCGATTGCGGTGAACCATAGTGACGCGCTCGGAAACCCGGCCATCACCCAGAATCGTAGCTTTAACAAAGACGTCGGCGTACCGACCGTGGCGATCTCCACGCCGGCGGCGAAC
>CAZIAL010000004.1:86448-90421 GCA_964536965.1 uncultured Bacteriovoracaceae bacterium | reverse complement strand
ACTTCACCGCCGCCGGCCAGGGCAACGCCACCATTAACGTCGATCACTCGGATGCGGGTGGAAACCCCGCCGTCCAGGCCTCGCGTACGTTTATTAAAGATACGGGGATCCCAACGCTTGCCATCTCCACCCCGGCCGATGGATCGAACATCACGGCCGCGAACTTCGCCGCTTACGCCGTCACCGGCACTTGCTCGGAGAATACGCGTGATGTCGTCATCTCGGGCGATGCTTCGGCTACCGTGACCTGTACGGCGGGTGCCTGGTCGGCCAACTTAGATTTCACGGCCGCATCCGACGGCGCCGTTTCGATTGCGGTCAACCATAGCGATGTGGCCGGCAATCCGGCCACGACCCAGAACCGAAACTTTAACAAAGACGTCGGCGTACCGACCGTGGCGATCTCCACGCCGGCGGCGAACTCTTATATTAACGCCGCGAACGTCGCCGCCTTCGCCGTCACCGGCACCTGCTCGGAGAATACGCGTGACGTCGTCATCTCGGGCGCTGCCTCGGCAACGGTTACCTGTACCGCGGGTGCCTGGTCGGCCAACTTAGACTTCACCGCCGCCGGCCAGGGCAACGCCACCATTAACGTCGATCACTCGGATGCCGTCGGCAACTCTGCTACCCAGGCTTCGCGTACGTTTATTAAAGATACCGTCCTTCCGACCGTCGCTGGCGTCAGTCCCGCGGACATGAGTTACATGAACTCGTCAACGATGGCCTCCTTCGCCGTCAGCGGTACCTGCTCGGAGAACACCCGCGACGTCGTCATCACGGGAGATGCCGCCGCCACCGTCACCTGTACCGCGGGTGCCTGGTCGGCCAACTTAGACTTCACCGCCGCCGCCGCCGGAAACGTCACGATCAACGTGAATCATTCGGACGCGGCGGGTAACCCCGCCACCCAAGACTCCGGCACCTTCGTCAAAGACGTTGCCGCACCAACCGTCGCCATCACCAGTCCGGCGGCGGGCACCTATGCGAATATCGCCAACCAAGCCGCGTTTCCCGTCAGCGGAACCTGCTCTGACAACGGAGAGGATGTTTCCCTCTCTCGCCCAAGCGGAGCGAATCTCAGCACCACCTGCGCCGGCGGAACTTGGTCCATTAACTACGACTTCACCACCGCGACCGACGGCGCCTACTCGCTCACCGTCCAGCATCTCGACGCGGCCGGAAACCCTGCTTCGGATTCTCGCTCATTCAACCTCGACAAAACCGCACCGACCCTCGCAATCACTTCGCCGGCTGCGGCGAGCGTGGTGAATGCCGCGGGAACTGCGGCCTTTCAGGTCAGCGGAACGTGTTCGGACAATGGTCGGGTCGTCTATCTGACTGGGGCTTACACGGCGAACGCGACTTGCACGGCCGGAGCCTTTACGATCACGGCCAATATTTCGGGTCTCGCGGAAGGGGATTTCACCGTCGATCTCGATATGACCGACGTCGCCGGCAATGCCGCGACCCAGGTCTCCCGCACCTTTAATAAGGATGCGACCGCCCCTGCGCTTGCGATCTCGACCCCAGCGGCGGGAAGTTATATTAATTCCTCGAACGTCACCGCCTTCGCCGTCACGGGTACCTGCGGTGCGAACGGAGAAGACGTCGTCATCTCGGGCGATGCTTCCGCCACCGTCACCTGTACCGCGGGTGCCTGGAGCGCCAACCTCGATTTCACCACCGCGGGACAGGGCGCCGTCACCATCGACGTCGACCATAGCGACGCCGCGGGTAACCCCGCGACCCAGGTCTCGCGAAACTTCACGAAAGACACCTCCGCGCCTACCCTGGCCTTTACCACTCCGGCCGCAGGCGCCTTCATCACTTCCGGAAACATGGCCGCCTTTAACTTCCAAGGCACCTGCTCCGATAACGGCCGCACAGTCACTCTCTCGGCGCCCGTCGCCGGATCCGATACCTGCACCGCAGGAGCTTTCTCCATCACCGTCGACGTCTCGGCCCTCGGACAGGGTACCCACTGGTTCGATATCGCAACCGACGATGCGGCCGGAAACACCTCGGCGACCGTCCAGCGGAACTACGTGAAGGACACCTCCGCACCGACCCTCGCGATTACCTCTCCCGCGGCGAACGCCTGGATGAATTCCACCAACCATTCCGCCTTCCCCGTCGCGGGCACTTGCTCCGCCGCCGATAACGGGCAAACCATCACCTTCTCGGGTGGAGCCACCGGATCCACGACCTGCGCGGCCGGAACCTGGTCCGCGAACGCGGATTTCTCCGCCGCCGGCCAAGGCGCGACGACGCTCCTCGCGGATATGAGCGATGCCGCCGGAAACGCGGCCCCCCAGGCCTCCCGCGCCTTCCAGAAAGATACCGTCGCGCCCACGATTACCGTGACCGCTCCCGCGGGCGGAAGCACCTGGGCCGTGGGCGAAGCGAAAGACATCACCTGGACCGCCTCGGACGGCGGGTCCGGGCTGACGGGGATGCTAGTCGACCTCGATTATAACGTCGGCGGCGGCGCGTTCCAGACGATCGTCGACCAAACCGCGAACGATGGCACCCACAGCTGGACGGTAGTGAACGACCCGTCGGCCCAGGCGAAAGTCATGGCCGCGATCTCGGACGTCGCGGGGAACTCGGGCAGCTATACTTCGGCCGACTTCACGATCATCGCTCCGTATCCAGAAGTCTCTTCGATCACCGTGGTCGATGCACTGACCGACGCGGACATCCAGACTCTCACGGACGGCGCGACCCTTGATCTCGCGACCCTCCCTTCGCGATACCTGAACTTCCGAACCAATGTAACGTACCCGAGCGCCGTCGGCAGCGTGGTCGCCGCGATCTCCGGGACGATTATCTACGGCCGCACGGAGAATGGAGCTCCTTATGCGACGCTCCAAGACTCGACCGGAAATTACACCCCCCTCTTCCAGTTCGTTCCGGGTCCGTATACCCACACGGCCACGCCCTACACCGCTGCCAGTGGCGGCGGAACAGCGGGAGCCACTTCGACGATAAACTTTACCCTGACCGATTCGACCGCGCTGTCGTTCGCCATGGACTTCACGCGCGAAACCATCGTGCCCATCGTCGGGAACCAGACTTTCACCTTTACTCGCTCGGGTAGCACTCTCGCAGCCACGCACCATGGTCGGGATGGAAAACTCCGCTTTGCTCCGCATAATTTCCATCTCTATTCCGAGGCGATCGATAATACCACCGAGTGGACGCTCCAGCAGGTTTCGGTCTCCGCCGATGTCGCTACCGCTCCAGACGGAACGGAGACCGCCGATAAGATGATCCCACTGGATGTGGGAAATTACTCTCGGGATGTCTACCAGTACATTAGCAAGCCAGCCTTGTCCCTGCCTTACACCTGTTCGGTTTACGCGAAGGCGGACGGATACAACTTCGCGGCGGTCGAAATCGAGACAAGCGGCGCGGCGAACGCCGCTCTCGTTTACTTCGATCTCCGCCAAGGCACCGCCGGGTCTCATCATGTCTGGGGAGCAGGCATTACTTATCTGAATAAATCCATTACCGCCGTCGGAGACGACTGGTACCGAATTTCTCTCACCGCCATGAGCGATACGCAGACGAACGTCGATTGCGCGATTTTCATGGATGACAACGATCCGAACACCGCGAGTAGCCGAATTAACACCGTCGGAGCGACCACGGACGGCGTTCTTTTCTGGGGAGTCCAGTTCGAACAGAACCTTTCGCCGAGCACCTATTTGGCGACGACGACCGCGGTTCGGTACAACGGACCCCGCTATGATTACGATCCGATCACGAAAGCGGCTCGGGGAATTCGCTTCGACGAGAACTCGACGAACCTCGCGCTCTATTCGGAAGACTTCGGCAACGCGGCCTGGACGAAGACACGCTCTACGGTAACGACGAATACTTCGGCGACGACGGACCCGATGGGCTCGAATTTCGCGGATAGCCTCGTCGAAGATTCGACGACGGGGCAACACAACATTCGACAGAT